>NZ_BOMS01000123.1 GCF_016862315.1 Actinoplanes palleronii
GGACCCATTCTTGTACGCCGGAAAGCGCGCCCAGCGGGGCTCGGGGTTGATGGGGTGAGCGGGACCAACGGCGGACAATGAAGGGTGTGGGGATCGTCCTGGACGCGCCAGCGGCCAGATCCCCACGCCCGGCCCCCGCGGGAGCGGCGATCTGTACGCAACGCCCACAGGGGACATCAGGCTTTTGATCGTTGTTCTTGATCGTAAGATCGTGGGCACCGGATGATGACGCTTGTCGATATGGTGACCGGCGTGAGACATCGCATCGTGGCCATCCTCGCCTCCGTTCTGGTGGTTCTGACGCCGGCCATCCCGGCGCGCGCCGCCGACGACCCGCTGCTGGATCAGCTGACCGCCATTCCCGGGCTCTCGGTCGTCTCCGACACCGCGGGCACCGGTTACCGGTTCTTCGTGCTGACCTACCGCCAGCCCGCCGACCACCGTCACCCCAAGCAGGGCACCTACGAGCAGCGCCTGACCCTGCTGCACCGCTCGGACACGTCACCCACCGTGCTCTACACCAACGGGTACGGCCTGGCCGCCACCCCGCGCGCCACCCAGACCGAGCCGACCGCGCTGCTGAACGCGAACCAGGTGTCGGTCGAGCACCGCTTCTTCACCCCGTCCCGCCCCGCGGCGGCCGACTGGTCGGACCTGAACATCTGGCAGGAGGCGTCCGACGAGCACCGGATCGTCACCGCGCTCAAGAGTGTCTACTCCGGACGCTGGATCCAGACCGGCGGCAGCAAGGGCGGGATGACCTCGGTCTACCACCGGCGGTTCTACCCCGGTGACGTCGACGGGGTGGTCGCCTACGTGGCGCCGGACGACGTGATCAACCCGGCTGACACGGCGTACGACAAGTTCTTCGACACGGTCGGCACACCGGCCTGCCGGGCCGCGCTCGACGCCGTACAGGCGGAGGCCCTGCGCCGCCGCGACCGCCTGGTGCCCCGGCTGCAGGCGGACGCCGCCGAGGGTGGCTGGACGTTCAGCCGGACCATCGGCACCGCCGACCGCTCGTTCGAGATGACCGTGCTGGACGCGGTGTGGGCGTTCTGGCAGTACAGCTCCGCCGCCGACTGCGCGACAGTGCCGACCGCGGCCACCGCGACCGACGACGACATCTACGGCTGGATCGACACGGTCGCCGGCTGGAGCTTCTACACCGACCAGGCGCTCGAGTACTACTGGCCGTACTACTACCAGGCCGCCAGTCAGCTGGGCTGGCCGAGCCTGCGCTTCGAGCACCTGCGCGGGCTGCGGAACTATCCGGGGCTCTACACCGCGAACTCGTCACTGCCCCCGGAGCTGCGCCGCGCGCACCACCCGCTGCCGATGATCGACGTCGACCTGTGGGTGCGCACCGCCGCGGAGCGGATGCTGTTCATCTACGGCGAGAACGACCCGTGGGGCGCGGAACGTTTCACGCCCAGCAAGCGTGACTCCGCCCTGTATGTGGCCCCGGGCGCCAACCACGGCGCGAACATCGCCAAGCTGAGCCCGTCGAACGCCGCCACGGCCACCGCGACGCTGCGCCGCTGGGCGAACGTGCCGGCCGGCCTCACCGCCACCGCGCCGCTGGACCTGCCGCTCGACGACATGCTCGGCGACCGCCGCCGGATCAACTGACCGCCGCGCCCGCCGGCACCCGCCGGCGGGCGCGCCCTACCATCCGCTGATGCAACAGATCGAGATCACTCACGAGGGCGTCTCGGTCACCAGCCGCTCCGACCCGCTGATGTCCCTTTTCGGTACGGAGATACGCCCCGGAGTCACCGACGTCGTCAACCTGCCCTGGGCCGAGATCACCCGCATCACGCTCACGACGTTCGACGTCCCGCCGGGTTACCCGCGATCGACGAGCCTGGAGATCGACGTGGTGTGGGGCGAGTATGTGACCGTCCACGAGGACGCCGAAGGTTTCGCGGCCGCGGTGCGGGAGCTGTGCCGTTTGTCCGGCCGCCCGGTCACCGAGGACGGGCCGATCTGGCTGGCACCCGACGGCAGCTGATACGCCCCGGCCGCGGCCCTGAGGGGTGCTGCGGTGGAGCGGGGCGGTGAGAGTCCGCAACCCCTGATCCGCGGGATGCCGGCGCATCGATCCACCGCGCACGCCATTGACCGGAAGATTGTAGAAACAACTAGAATGCGTGGGTGGACACCCAAGGGCTCAACCCGGCGCAACTGGCGGCGTGGGTGCGCCTCGCCGCCGTTCTGGAGCTGCTGCCGGCCGCGCTGGACAGTCAGCTTCGCCGGGATGCCGGGCTCACCCACTTCGACTACTACGTGCTCGCGATGCTCTCCGAGGCGCCCGAGCACACCCTGCGGATGACCGCGCTCGCCGAGCAGGTCACCGCCACCCTGGCCCGGCTCTCACACGTCGTGCAACGGCTGGAGGGCCGTGGCCTGCTGGAACGGTTCCCGTGCCCGGAGGACCGGCGCGCCACGAACGCCCGGCTCACCGAGGCGGGCTGGCAGAAGGTCCTCGAAAGCGCACCGGGTCACGTGACGACCGTGCGCGCCACGGTCATCGACGCGCTGACCGCCGAGCAGGTCACCCAGCTCGGCGAGATCACCGACGCGATCCTGCACCGCCTCGACCCGGACGGGGCCAAGAAGTCGCTCTACCAGCGCTACGACCCGCCGAACTAGATCACCGCCGGGTCAGCACCTGCGGGCCGCTCTCCGTGATCGCGATGGTGTGCTCCGAGTGCGCCGTCCGCGACCCGTCCGCCGACCGGATCGTCCAGCCGTCCTCATCGAACTTGACCTTGTCGGTGGTCGCGCACAGCCACGGCTCGATCGCGATCGTCAGGCCGGGCTCCAGCCGGGCACCACGGGCGCGCCGGCCGTCGTTGGCGATGTGCGGCGCCTCGTGCATGGTGCGCCCGACGCCGTGCCCGCCGAACTCCATGCTCACGCCGTACCCGTACTCGCGGGCGACCCCGCCGATCGCCGCCGAGATGTCACCGATCTTGTTGCCCGGCTGGGCGGCGGCGATCCCGGCCTCGAGGGCGACCTCGGTGGCCTCGATCAGCTTCAGGTCGGCGGGCACGGGCGTACCGGCGATCACCGAGAGCGCGGAGTCGGCGACCCAGCCGTCGATCGACACGGCCATGTCGATGCTCAGCAGGTCGCCGTCGCGCAGCCGGTAGTCGCGGGGCAGCCCGTGCAGCACCGCGTCGTTCACCGACAGGCACAGCACGTTGCGGAACGGGCCACGGCCGAACGACGGCGAGTAGTCCCAGTAGGACGACACCGCGCCCCGCTCCTTGATCCGGCCGCGGGCGTGGTGCTCGAGGTCCATCAGGTTGACCCCGACGGCGGTCATCCCGGCCAGCTCCGCGAGCAGTTCGCCGACGAATTCCCCGGTGACGGCCATCCGGGCGATCTCGCCCGAAGTCTTCAGTTCGATCATGATAAGCCTCCCTAGCGGTATAGTTATACCACCCGCTGGAGAGACCCACCCTCCAGAGCCCAGGCGTGGCTGGTGGCGACGACGCCGGCCACGATGGACAGCTCGGCGTCGTCGCGCGGGCCGAAGACCATCACCATCCCCGGGGTCAGCCGCACTCCACCGTTCGGCCACCAGATCGGCGACCAGCGCGGGCGGCAGCGCCACGTGCGGTGAGCCGTCGAACTCCGGGTGCAGGTGAGCGAACTCGCCGGCCCGGGGCACGATGACAACGTCGTCACCGGCCGGATGCGACGCCTCGAGGCGGAACCCGCGAGTGCCGGGCACCGAGATCGCCGACGGGCCGCTGGTCACCCCGGCCAGTGCCATGATCCGGGCGAAGAGCTGTTCCTGCAGCCCGGCCGGGGCGTTGTCACTCTCCCGCTACCGCGGGATCGCGCCGCTGACCCGGGGCCGCGGTCCGCTGCGCGCCGGCAGGTCGCCGTCCGGCAGGCCGGTCCAGGTGGTCCTGGAGCCACTCGGCGAGCGTCTGCACGGCGGGAGCGGCCAGGCCGTGGCCGACCGGATCACGACGGGCGACCGCCGGCGCACCGGACTCGCCGAGCAGGTAATCCCACGTGCGGTCGAGCAGCTCCCGCGGGATCACCGTGTCGTGCTCGCCCTGCGCGACCAGCACCGGAAGCCCGGTGAGCCGGGCCGGCGTGGTCGGCACTCCCGCGTCGAACGGCAGCGTGCCGTAGAGGATCGCGGCGCCCGCGTAGCGCGACGGCTCGTCCAGGATCAGCCCACCGGCGAACGCGGCGCCACCGCTGAAGCCGACCAGCACCACCGGTCGCCCGGCCGGCGCGACCGTGGCGAGCCAGCCGGTGAACCAGTCCATGGTCGCGCGCAGCGACTCGGCGATCGGCCTGCCGATGCCCCGGTTGGCGAACCAGGCATACCCGCCGCCGGCCGCGATCGGGGCGCGGACCGCCGCGTACGCGAAATGGGCCGGCAGATGATCGGCCAGCGAGAGGATCTCCTTCTCGTGCGACCCGCGGCCGTGCAGCAGCACGATCAACGGTGCCGACGGATCGGCCGAGCCGGCCGTGGCGACGACCGGCGCCGCGAACCCGGGGCTCATGCCGCCTGCAGCGAACGCTTGGCCAGCCCGAGGGCGTAACCGTCGATCGTGGTGACCGGCGGCGCGGCCGGGTCGGTGGCCGCGCCGAGCGTGACGAACAGCGGCGTGAAGTGCTCCACGGTCGGGTGCGCGTACGGCATACCGGGCGCCCGCGACCGGAAGTCGGCGAGCTCGTCGACCGCACAGCGGGTCAGCGCGTCGGCGGCCCAGTTGTCGAAGTCCGAGGACCAACCGGGCACCTTGTCGAGGTTGTTCCAGTCGATGAACGGCAGGCCGTGCGTCATGTAGCCGGAGCCGATCACCAGAACGCCGGACTCGCGCAGCGCCCGCAGCCGCCGTCCGAGATTCATCAGCCGGTCGGGGTCGTGGGTGGGCATGCTCAGCTGCAGGACCGGGATGTCGGCGTCCGGGTACATGATCTTCAGCGGGACCCACGCGCCGTGGTCGAGCCCGCGGCTGCGGTGCTCGTGGACCGGCTCGGCGTCCGGCATCAGCTTCGCGACCTGGGCGGCCAGCTCGGTGGCGGCCGGCGTGTCGTAGCGCATCCGGTGGTACATCGGGTCGAAGCCGCCGAAGTCGTAGACCAGGTCGCTGGGCCGGGTGCTGCTGAGGCTCAGCGGCGCGGACTCCCAATGCGCGCTGACGATCAGGACCGCCTTGGGCTTGGGCAGCGCCCGCGCCCAGCTGTGCAGCTGGGTCATCCAGTCGGTCATCTCGAACAGCATCGGCGCGCCGTGGCTGATGTAGAGGCTCGGCAGCGGCCCGTCGTCCGGCGTCCAGGCCCGGTGGGCGGGAGCGGCGGCGGCGCGGCGCAGGTGGGCGGCGAACGGGTGCTGAGCGGGGATGCGCCGGTCCGCGGCCGCAGTCGTGCTGGTCATGACGACTCCTCGGAAGCATTGGTTGTTGCTACAACTAACACCGTACGGCAGGCTTGTTGTAGCGACAACTTTCTTCGGTGCGGTGTGACCCGACACTCGATCGGGGCAAGATCAGACAGGGCCGGGATCCTGTGCTAGCGTGACCTCGTTGCAGTTTTGATTTCCGTAGACGTTTTTGGGCGCCTGATGGGTTATCTAAACCATCGGGCGCTTTTTTCGTTTTTCGTGTCGGTTCCGACGCGGGTCATCAACGCAGCGGCGCAAGGGACCGCATAGTGTGGTCTTGAACACCTGCGAAGGAGCAGACAATGGTTACAGGCACCGTGAAGTGGTTCAACGCCGACAAGGGCTTCGGCTTCATCACCCCGGACGACGGCGGCGCTGACGTCTTCGCCCACTTCTCTGCGATCGCGTCGAGCGGCTTCCGCAGCCTCGACGAGAACCAGAAGGTCGAGTTCGACGTCACCCAGGGCCAGAAGGGCCTGCAGGCGGAGAACATCCGCCCGCTCTGAGCTTTAGCTCTCTGAACGGCGGCCCGCTTTCGAGCGGGTCGCCGTTTGGCGTTTCCCGGGCCTTGACAGGATGTCCTGGTGCGCGCCGTAGTGATCGACACCGTCCGGGCCCGGCCGGAGGTTCGTGACGTCCCCGAACCCATCGCCCCGGACGGCGGTGTGGTCGTCCGGGTGCTGGCGACCGGCATGTGCCGCAGTGACTGGCACGGCTGGGCCGGCCACGACGAGATCACCTTCCCGCACGTGCCCGGCCACGAACTCGCTGGCGTGGTCGCCTCGGTCGGCGCCGGGGTCGAACGCTGGCGGGCCGGCGACCGGGTCACCGTCCCGTTCGTCTGCGGCTGCGGGCGCTGCGAGTGGTGCCGGACCGGTCAGGCCCAGATCTGCCCCGCCCAGCAGCAGCCCGGATTCACCCACTGGGGTTCGTTCGCCGAATACGTCGCCCTGCACGCGGCCGACACCAACCTGATCGCGCTCCCCGAACGGGTGGACTTCGTCACTGCGGCCGCACTCGGCTGCCGGTTCGCCACGGCGTATCGCGCCCTGGCCGGCCGCGCCCGGGTGACGGAAGGCGAGTGGGTGACCGTGCTGGGGGCGGGCGGGGTGGGACTCAGCGCCGTGATGATCGCCCGCGCGCTCGGCGGCCGGGTGATCGCGGTCGACCGGAACCCGGAAGCCCTCGCGCTCGCCGCCGCCCTGGGCGCCGAACACACCCTGCTCACCAGCAGCCGCGCCGCCGGCACCGACAGTGGCGGCGCCCTCGACATCCCGGCGGTCGACAGCGGCGTCGTCGACATCCCGGCCGCGGTGGCCGGCATCACCGGTGGTGGTAGCCACGTCGCGGTCGACGCGGTCGGCAGCGAGCAGACCTGCGCCGACGCGATCCTCAGCCTGCGCCGCCGGGGCCGGCACGTCCAGGTCGGCCTGCTGCCCCCGGTCGACGGCCACCCGCGGGTACCGATGGCCCGGGTGATCGCCTGGGAACTCGACCTGCTCGGCAGCCACGGTATGGCGGCGGCCGACTACCCGGCCATGATGGCACTGATCGCGGACGGCTCGTTGCAGCCGCAACGCCTGATCGAGCGCATCATCGGCCTGGCCGAGGCGGCTGCCGTGCTGCCCGATTTCGATCAGGCCACGGTGGCCGGCATGACAATGCTCGACCCAACCCGCCCCTGACCCGACCGCAACTCCACACACAGCGCGGCGCCAGCCCGAGCGTGGGGACTTTCGGCGCGCAGCGCACCACAACTTCACACACAACGCGGGGCCACTTCGAGCGTGGGGACTTTCGGTGCGGAGCGCGCCACAACTTCACACACAACGCGGCGCCAGCCCGAACGTGGGGACTTACGGTGCGCAGCGCACCACAACTCCACACACAACACGGCGCCACCCGAACGTGGGGACTTACGGCGCGTAGCGCACCACAACTCCACACACAACACGGGGTCAGCCCGAACGTGGGGACTTACGGCGCGCAGCGCGCCACAACTCCACACACAACGCGGGGTCAGCCCGGGCGTGGGGACTTACGGTGCGGGCGCGCCTCGACTTCACATGCGACGCGCGGGGGTGCTAGCGGGTGCTTTCGCGGGCTACGAAGTGGGCGGTGGGGGCCTGGTAGACCGTGGGCTCGGCGCCGGCCAGCGCGTCGAGGAGCGCTCGGGCTGCCAGCTCGCCGATCCGGCCCACGTCGTGGCTCATCGCGGACAGCGCCGGGACCGCCAGCTGGCACAGCGTCGAGTCGTCCCAGGCGACCACCGAGACGTCCTGCGGCACCTTGACACCGCGCTCGCGCAGCTCGTCGAGCACCGCCAGGGCCATCAGGTCGTTGTCGCAGACGAACGCGGTCGCGCCGCCGGTGAGCAGGCCGCCGGTCTGTGCGCGCCCCGACTCGTACGAATAATCGCCCTCGGCCTGCAGCAACCGCAGGCCGCGCGCGGCGGCCTCGGCCTCGGCGCCCTCGCGACGCAGTTGGGTGTGCGCGAACGACATCGGCCCGCTGATGTGCCCGATCACCTCGTGCCCACCCTCGGCCAGCAGCCGGACCGCCTCCCGGGCGAACCCGGCGTCATCGGTCCACACCGTCGGCAGGCCGGACGCCGTGGACGGGGCACCGAGCACTACGGCCGGCAGGCCCAGCCGGTGCACCAGGGCGACCCGGTCGTCCTCGGGTGACAGGTCGACCAGCACGACACCGTCGACCTGCGCGCCGGCCGCCCACCGTTCGTAGGTCTCGCACTCGGCGTCCCGGTCGGTGACGACCTTGACCAGCACCGAGACGCCGGCCGGGGTGAGCACACGCTCCAGGCCCTCGAGGAACTCGTGGTAATACGGCTCCTCGCCGAACACCCGCGACGCACGTGCCAGCACCAGGCCGACCCGCCGTTGTGCCTGTGCCACCACTGCCTCCGGTTCTGCTCGCCCGGCGATACGGTACCGCGACCGCGACAGGCCCGGCCGCACCGACAAGACCGCGACAGGCCCGGCCGCACCGACAAGACCGATCGCACCGTCAAGACCGCGACAGGCCCGGCCGCGCCGGCCAGCCCGATCTTAAATATCCTTAAATTAGTAATCTATCGATTGATTCGCGGTGATCACGCGGTGATGCTGGCGGGAGATCTCTTCCCCCTCTCCCCCGAGGAACCGATGAAAGTCACCCGACGCACCCGCACCGTTTCCGTTGTGACCACCGTCGTCGCGGCGCTGCTGCTGGGCGCCGCCATGATCCGCACCGCCGAGAACGCCGACGCGTTCGCGGTGACCAGCAAGGCGACGGTGCTCAGCTACCTGAAGTCGATCAGCGGCACCGCGATCGTCAGCGGCCAGCACAACAAGGAGCCCGCCAGCGCGCCGCTGCAGTACAGCCAGCAGGCCTTCGACGTGACCGGCCAGTGGCCGGGCCTGTGGGGCGGCGACATGATGTTCAACCCGGCGGACGTGGCCAACCGCCAGCGGGTCGTCGACCAGGCCAAGGCGCAGTGGGCCAAGGGTTCGCTGGTCGCGCTGACCTGGCACGCCTGCTCGCCGACCGTCGGCGAGAGCTGCGCGTTCACCGGCGGTGTGAGCACGAAGATCTCCGACGCGCAGTTCCAGGAGATCGTCACCGGCGGCACCGCGCTCAACACCACCTGGCGTAACCGGATGGCCGCCGTCGTCCCGTATCTCAAGCAGCTCAAGGACGCCGGGATCCCGGTGCTCTGGCGGCCGTTCCACGAGATGAACGAGACCTGGAACTGGTGGGGTGGCCGGCCCGGCACCAACGGCGGCGCCAAGATCTACCAGCAGATGAAGGACTACTTCGACAGCCAGGGCCTGGACAACCTGATCTGGGTCTGGAACGTCCAGGACAACCCCACCGCGAACTGGGCGCAGTACTACCCGGGCAGCACCTACGCCGACGTGGTGTCGCTCGACGCCTGGTACAAGAACTACCCCTCGGCGGCCGACTATCAGCAGCTGCGGGCGATCGACGGCAGCAAGCCGATCGCGATCGCCGAGATGGGCAAGCTGCCGACCGCGGCGCTGCTGAGCAGTCAGCCGCAGTGGGCGTACTTCATGATCTGGTCGGAGCAGCTGCGCAGTCTCAACACGAACACGGAGATCCAGACCGCGTACTACCTGCCCCGCGTCCTCAACCAGGGTGAGATCAACCTGGCTGGCGGGACAGCCACGGCAGCGCCGGGCGCCACGAGCGGGAAGATTCGGGCGGTGGCCGCGAACAAGTGCCTCGACGCCGCGACCGTGGTGCAGATCTACACGTGTGACACCAACGGCACGGCTCAGCAGTGGACCGTCGGTGCCGACGGCACCCTCCGGGCGCTCGGCAAGTGCCTGGACGTCACGGCGTCCGGTACCGCTGACGGCACGAAGATCCAGATGTACGCCTGCGACGCCGGCAACGCCCAGCGCTTCACGTACAACGCGACCACCAAGGACCTGGTGAACGTCGGTTCGGGCAAGTGCCTGGACGTGGTGGGCGAGGCGAGCGCGAACGGGACGCGGCTGCAGCTGTGGACGTGCAACGGCAAGGTCAACCAGGACTTCACCCTGCCGGTCTGATCAGGTAAGAGAAGAAGTCACGCGGCCTGCGCGGTGTGATCCATGGCCGGCTGGTACAGCGAGCTGCGGCCCTTCCCCGCCCCCTTGGACGCGTACATGGCGACGTCGGCCCGGCGCAGCAACTCGCCCGGGCCGGCGTCCGGCCAGCTCACGGCCAGCCCCACGCTGCACCCGACCGGCAGCTCATGGCGCCCGACAGCGACCGGCGCCGACACCGCCGCGGACACCCGGGTCAGCACCCCGCCGGCGTCGGCGGCCGATTCCGGCCCGAGCAGCAGGGCGAACTCGTCGCCACCGAGCCGGGCGACCAGATCTCCGGCACCGACCGCGGAACGCAGCCGCTGACCGACGGTGATCAGCAGTTCGTCGCCGACGTGGTGGCCGAGCGTGTCGTTGACGCCCTTGAAGTCGTCCAGGTCGATCAGCGCGACGGCGGCCGGCTCGCCGGAGGCCAACGCGGCGTTCAGGCGTTCCTCGAACAGCCGCCGGTTGGCCAGGCCGGTGAGTGCGTCGTGGCTGGCCTGGTGGGCAAGCTGGTGTTGCGCCGCGCGCAGGTCGCCGAGGCTGGCGTCGAGCTCGCGCAGCAGCCGGGCGTTGTCGTAGAACGCCAGGATCTGCCGGCCGACGACGATCGCGGTAAGTGTGACCCCGACGATCGTGACCACCGTGGACCGGCCGCCGGTGTGCAACAGCAGCCCGTCCGTGGCGGCGACGGCGAGGTACGGGGCCAGGCTGAACGGGCGGCGTGGCGTGCGGTCCGGCGCGGTCTGCCCGAGCAGCGTACGTTCCCGTTCGATCGTCAGGCTGAACAGGAAGAACGTCAGCGGCACACTGACCGCGATCGCGTTGAGGTCGGGCCGGGCGGCCAGCCGCGGCAGCAGACCGCCGACCAGCGACGAGACGACCACGCAGCAGCCGAGAAAGTACATGGTGCGCCGGTCGACGCCGCGCGCGCCGGCGATGGCGAGCTTGCTGAACGCCAGGGCGGCCGCGCACGCGAAGAGCATCAGCCCCATCACCGGCCCGGCCGAGCCGACCGCCGAGACCAGCTCGTTGAAGTTGCGGAAGTACAGGTACCAGCCGAACAGCCCGACGGTCAGCATCACCACGGCGGCGTCCAGGCCGAACCGCACCACGGCGGTGCCCCGGATCGGGATGCGGGCCGGCAGCCGGAGCAGCGCCCAGAGCACGACCAGGATCGCGCAGCCGAACAGTCCGTTCGCCGGCCCGGCGAGCGTCACCGTCTGCGGCTCGACGAGGGTGTCCCACCCGGTGACCAGGACGGCGGCCACGATCACGAACTGGGCGACGGCCAGCAGCCGCCAGAATCGACGTCCCTCGGCGGACAGCTCCGGGTTGCGGGTCAACCGCCGCAGCTGGAGCTGGTTGACCACGATGACCAGCGGCGCGAAGATCCACCCCAGCCAGCCCGGGCCGGCCTCACCGGGCGCGTTGGCGGCGAACCACACGATGCTGAGCAGCGCCAGGACGCCGGAGATCGCGGTGGGCAGGAGGTGACCGGCCCGCCCGTGCGTTCGCAGCATCCGCAGGTGCCTCCTCGTCGCGTCGAGGTGCCCATCGGCAGACATGGCTGCGGAATGAGAAAAGGGTGCCGCCCGCAGACGGCACCCTTGAGCTCTACTCGTCCCCGGCGAGGACCGTGGCCAGGTCGGTGACCACCCATGGCGCCTTGACCAGCGCCGGGTCCAGCTCGACCGGGCCACGCACCCGGACCGTCGCCGACTCACCGGGCAGCAGGGTGAGGAAGCCGCGGTCGGCGACCGCCTCCGGGTGGATCCGGTCGGCCTGCAGCAGCACGTCCCGCGCCAGGCCGTCGGCCCGGATCAGCACATCGAGACCGCCGGGCACCGGGTTCGCGGTCACCGTCAGGGCCGCGTCAGGATGGGGAAAATCCTTGTCCGGTACGGCGAACCAGAGCGCCCTGGCCTGATCCAACTCGGCCACCAGGAACTCGCCGTCGCCGATCGTGGTCACGTCGCGCGGGATCTCCACCAGCGTGACCTGCCGGGCCTCGACCTCGACCGGCACCGCCCACGCGGCCCGCAGCTCCCCGCCGGTGGTCCGCCGGTGCACGGCGAGCCGGCCGGCCCACCCCGCGGGGCTGTCGTTGAGCACCGCCACCACCAGGCCACCGTCGCGCGGTTGCACGGTCAGGCCGCGCGCCGCGTGCAGGGTGGCGAGCTCGAAGTAGAGCGGCTTGTACCGCCCGGCCCCATCGATCGCCGCCCACGAGGTGACCGGCCACAGGTCGTTGAGCTGCCAGAGGATGCTGCCACCGGTGTGCGGCCAGTACGAGCGCCAGTGCTCGACCCCGGCCCGGATCGCGCGTACCTGGTTCAGCTGGGTCAGGTAGTGCCAGGCCTCGGTGCTCGACGGCGTGCCGAAGTGCGGGGCCAGCCCGCGGGCCAGCTTGCCGTTGCCGTCCTCGGCCTTCTGGTGGTGCAGCACGCCCGGCGAGTCCGGCAGCATCGGGTCGTCGGAGACCGCGTCGCGCAGCGTGGTCCACGCCGGCGGCGCCTGCCAGCCGAACTCGGCGACGAACCGGGGCGCCGAGTCGCGGTAGTTGAGGTAGTCCTCGCGGTTCCACACCTCCCACGAGTGGAACGTGCCGTGATCGGTGTCGTTGGGCAGGTGGTCCCAGGAGCCCGACCAGGGGCTGCCGGCCTGGTAGGGGCGCGACGGGTCGAGGTCGGCGACGATCGCCGGGAGCGTCTCCAGGTAGTACCGCTCACCCCAGCTCGCCTCGTCGCTCCAGCCCATCGCGCCGTGCAGCCACAGGTTCTCGTTGTTGCCGCTCCACGTGATCAGGCTGGGGTGCGGGGCGAGGCGGGTCACGTTCTCCCGGGCCTCGGCGACCACCTCGGAGAACAGTGGCTCCTCCTCGGGATAGTCGGCGCAGGCGAACAGGAAGTCCTGCCAGACCAGCAGGCCGAGTTCGTCGCAGACCTCGTAGAAGGCACGGTCCTCGTAGATGCCGCCGCCCCACACCCGGATCAGGTTGACACCGGCGGCGGCCGCCTCCCGCAGCCGGAGTTCGTAGCGCGCCCGGGTCATCCGGGCCGGGAAGATGTCGTCCGGGATCCAGTTCACGCCCTTGACCAGCACCGGCTCGCCGTTGATCTCGATGACGAAGCGGGAGCCGGCCGCGTCCGGGCCCCGGTCGATGGTGACCGTGCGGAACCCGGTGCGCCGCTGCCAGCGGTCCAGCAGCACGTCACCCGCGGACAGTTCGACGGTGAGGTCGTACAGGGGCTGGGAGCCGTAGCCGATCGGGGCCCATTGTCGTACAAAATCGGGGTTTGCGGAGAGAGGCAACCGGGAGGCGCCGGGCGGCATCTCGCCGCGTGCCACCTCGCGGCCGTCCAGCAGGACCCGCACGGACAGCGGCACGTCGTGCAGGCGCTCGGCCTCGATCGTCAGGTCCAGCCGGCCCGCGCCGTCGGACCAGGTGGCCAGCGGACGGACCGTGGCGAGGCGGGCGACGCTCCAGCCCTCGAGGCGGACCGGCCGCCAGATGCCGGCGGTGACCAGCGTGGGACCCCAGTCCCAGCCGAAGCTGCAGGCCATCTTGCGGATGAAGTTGAACGGCTCAGGGTACGCGTTGGCACGCTCCCCGAGCAGCTCACGGACCCGGTCGGCCTCGGTGTACGCCGAGGTGAACAGCACGTCCAGCGGCTGCGGCGAGCCGTCGAGCAGCGCGGTGACGTCGTAGCGGTAACCGCGGTGCATGTTGCGGGTCGCGCCGAGCGGGGTGCCGCCCAGCGCGACGGCCGCGACCGTGTCCAGACCGTCGAAGACCAGGTCGATCCGCTCGTGCGCGGGCCCGTCCCAGGCGATGTCGCGCCGGTACGCCCAGTCGGCGCGCCCGACCCAGCCCACCGTCGTCTCGTTGTCGTCGAGGAACGGGTCCGGGATCGCGCCGGCGGCGAGCAGGTCGGTGTGCACACAGCCGGGCACCGTCGCGGGTAGCTCGTGGTCGGCGCCGCGCAGCGTCCACGCGCCGCCCAGGTCCTGCTTGGAGATCATGGTGGGTTCCCCCGTCACTTGGTGGCACCGGCGGTGATGCCGTTGTAGATGAAGCGCTGCAGCAGCAGGAAGATCACCATGGTCGGCAGGAGGACGATCATCGTGCAGGCGGCGATCGTCTCCCACTGCGCTCCGTAGGGGCCCTTGAACCGGAACAGCGCGGTCGAGATGACGCTGAGATCGGGCGATCGCAGGTAGAGGAACGGGATGTAGAACTCGTTGTAGACGGCGATGCCCTTGATGATCACCACGGTGGCGATGGCCGGCTTCATCAGCGGGAGGATGATCTTGCGGTAGATGGTGAACCGGTTCGCGCCGTCGATCATCGCGGCCTGGTCCAGGCTCTGCGGGATCGACTGCATGAACTGGATGAAGATGTAGATCGACACGATGTCGGTGCCCATGAACAGCACGATCGCCGACCACTGCGTGTTGACCAGGCCCAGCGACTTGACGATCTGGAACGTGGCCACCTGGGTGGTGACCCCGGGCACCAGCGCCGCGACCAGGAACAGCCCGAGCACCGCGCGCTTGAAGCGGAACGTGAACCGGCTGACCGCGTACGCCGCCAGGGTGCCGATCACGACCGTGCCGGTCAGCGACACCACCAGGATGATCGTGGTGTTCCAGAAGCCGCGCAGCATGTTGCCGGCGGTCCACGCCACCGCGAAGTTGTGGAAGTTGAACCAGTTCCGTGGCGGGGTGAGCGGGCCGGTGGCGTTGTATTCGGCGTGCGTCTTGAGCGCGGCGAACAACACCACCACCAGCGGGACGAGCACCACCAGCGAGGCCAGCACGAGAGACGCGTACTTCGCGGCGCGGAGGAGCTTGCTCATGTCAGCGTCACCTCGTCGTCAGGCAGGATCCGGCGCTGGATCCAGGTGAGCAGCAGCACGATCAGCAGCAGCACCACCGCCATGGCCGAGGCCAGGCCGATCTGCCGGAACTGGAACGCGGTCTGGTACGCCTGGACCACGAACGTGCGGGTGCCGTTCGCGCCGCCGGTCATGATGAACGGGATCTCGAAGACCGCGAGGCTGCCGGAGACCGCCAGGATGAAGGACAGGCTGATGATGCGGCGGATCCCGGGCGCGATGATGTGCCGGAACTGGTGCCACCGGTTCGCGCCGTCGATCTCGGCGGCCTCGTAGATCTCACCGGGGATCGACTGGATCGCACCGAGGAACAGCACGAAGTTGAGCCCGGTGAACCGCCACACCGACGTGCCGGCCAGCGAGAAGTTCGCGATGTCCGGGTCGCCCAGCCAGAGCCGGGTGTGCTCGCCCAGGCCGACGAAGCGCATCAGGGTGTCGAGGGTGCCGTCCGGCTGGAACAGGTACAGGAAGACGAAGCCGACCGCGACCCCGTTGAGCAGGTACGGGAAGAACAGGATGCCCTTGAACAGGTTCTTGAACCGGACGTTGAACGAGAGCACCACCGCGAAGTACAGCGCGATCGCGATCTGCGCGAACGACGCCACGAAGTAGTACAGGCTGACCAGGAACACCCGCCAGTACTGCTCGTCGGTGAAGACCCGGACGTAGTTGGCGAAGCCGACCGGGTCCATCGTGACGTCCAGGCCGTCCCACTTGTGGAAGCTGTACCAGAGCATGTTGCCGACCGGCACGTAGGTGAACGTGATCAGCAGGATCAGCGCGGGCGCCAGGTACCACCACGGCCGGCTGCGAGCGATCACTTCATGACCTGGGACTGAGCGGCACCCCACCGCTTGTTCAGCTCGGCGAAGTACGAGTCCTTGTCACCCTTGGCCGCGCCGCGAGCGATGTCGATCAGCTTCTGCCGGTAGATCTCGCCCTTGAGGTCGATCTCCGACTCCTTGATGATCTCGTCTTCCTTGCCGGAGTTGGTGACCGCCGCCGGGACCTCCAGCAGCTCGACGCCGGTGCCGGTGAACGCCTGCAGCGCGGCCGGCAGCGGCTGGCTGATCGCCGGCGGGATGGCCTGCTGGTCGGTGGCGAAGCCGGAGTCGTTGACGAACCAGTCCAGGAACGCCTTGGCGGTCGCCTTGTTCTTCGAGTTCTTGCTGACCGCGGCCATCTTGTCCCCGTCGATCGCGGCGTGGAACTTGCCGCCGGTCTGGTACGGGAACGGCCAGAGGCCGATGTCGTCCGGGTTCGCGCCGGCGGCCTTCGCGGCCTCCTGGATCTGCGGGACCGCCCACGAGCCGAGCAGCATGGCCGCGGTCTTGCCGGTGGCCAGCATCGGCTTGGACCCTTCCCAGTTCGTGGTCAGCGGGTCCTTCTCGCTGAGCTTGCGGTTCACCACGTCGTAGAGCAGCCCGTCGGCGAGGTACGCGATCTTGCCGGGCTGCCAGGGGCTGGCGTCGGCCGGGAACTTGTCGTTGATCGCCGGGTCGGCCAGGACGGCCCGCTGGCTGTTCCACTCGCCGAGCGGCCAGGCGTCCTTGTAGTTGGTGTAGTACGGGACGGCGCCGGTCTTGGCGACCGCCGCGAGCCCGGCGAGGAACTCCTCCGGCGTCTTCGGCGGCGCGGTGACCCCGGCCTGCGCCCAGATCCGCTTGTTGACCACGAAGCCCTTGGCGATCCCGCCGAGCGAGAGCCCGTAGACCTTGCCCTGGTAGGTGGCCGGGCTGGTGAACCGGTACTTGGCCTTCAACTCCGCGTCGGTGCCGAGCGGCTCGAAGAACTGGCCGTACTGGTCCAGCGCGACGGTGCTGGGGATCAGCAGCACGTCGCCGTAGTCGCCGCCGCTGAGCTGGGTGGTGACGTCGTTGTCGTAGTTCGTGACGCCCTCGAAGGTGACCTTCGTACCGGGGAACTTGGCCTCGAAGGCCGCGACGTACTCCTTGAACGTCGTATCGACCAGGTCGGTCCGGTTGGTCAGGACCGTGATCGAGCCCTTGACCTCGCCGGAGAAGTCGCCGGTCGTGCCGGTGTCCTCGCTGCCGGCGCCGCCGGTGCAGCCGGTCACCAGGGCGAGCGCTGCCACCGTGCCGAGACCGAGGAAGTGCCTTCTATTGATCATGCTGGAATCCGTCCGCTGAAGAGGTCGGTGAGGCGCGCCCAGCATGAGACGGCCGTTACAGCGCTGTCAAGATTAGATTACTAATTTATTTTGGATTCCCGGCGGGACCGTGCGTCACACTCGGGATCCACCGCGGCGGTAAGTTAGCGACGGAGCGGACTGGCCGCTCGCGCAGGACATGAACCGGAGACACCCGTTTATGGCTCGTCGAGAAGCACCCGCAGCCGGACCGGGAAGTCGCGCTCTGATCGTCGACGTGGTCCGGTCCTCAGTGGCCATCAGCCGGGTCGAGCTCGCCGAGCTGACCGGGCTCACCCAGCCGTCGATCTCCAACATCGTCCGCGACCTGATCGCCGACGGCATCATCCACGAGGTCGGCTCGGCCGACTCGGTGCTGGGCCGGCGCCGCAAACTCATCGCGATCAGCCCGGCCAACCGGTTCGGCGTCGGCTTCAACCTCGGGCCGGACACCGTCACCTGCGTCGCGATCGACCTGACCGGCGGGGTGGTCGGCCGCGAGGTCGTCCCGCGCCTGCCTGACGAGATCTGGCGCGCCGACCGGCTGGCGGAGCGGTTCGACGCGTTCACGGATGGGCTCGCGCTGCCCCGCGACCGGATCGAGGGGCTGGCCATCGTCATGCCGGCGCCCGGCCCGGGCGGAGCGGATCGGCCGCAGCCCGGCGGCGGCCAGACGCAACCCGGCCAGGCGCAACCCGGCCAGGCGCCGGGCGCTGCCGGGCCCGGCCTGTCGCAGGGCGCCGGGCTCGGTCTGCCGCAGGCAGCCGCTGGGCTCGGCCTTTCGCAGGCAGCCGCTGGGCTCGGCCTTTCGCAGGCAGCCGCTGGGCTCGGTGACGACTCGGCTGAGGTGCGCACCGAGCTGGAGAAGCGGCTCGGCGTGTCGGTGCTGGTGGAGAACGACGCGGCGGCCGCGGCTCTCGGTGAGTTCTGGAGCCGCCGGGTGTCCCGCGAGCAGGCCTTCGGCTGCATCTACCTGTCCACCGGCATCGGCGCCGGGTTCGTCTTCGGCGGGGCGCTCTATCGCGGGGCGAGCTTCGGCGCCGGCGAGCTCGGCCACGTGTCCATCGACTACGCCGGGCGCTCCTGCCCGTGCGGCAACCTGGGCTGCGTCGAGCAGTATGCGTCGATGCGCGCCATCGTGCTCGCCGCGCGGGAGCACCCGGGCCTGCGCTCCCGGCTGCCGCTGGACGGGAGCGAGTCGAGTGCCTACGACGCCGTCGCCCGGGCCGCGGTCAACGGCGACCAGGACGCCTACCAGGTGCTGGACCAGGCGGCCGAACGGCTGAGCGCGGCCGCGACCTCGATGGTGAACCTGCTGGATCTCGGCCGGCTGGTGCTCACCGGGCCGGGTGTGGCCCGGGCCGGGTCGATCTTCGCGCGGCGGTTGCGCGGTCATCTGGAGCGGACGGCGCACTCCCGGCGGCGGCACGGGGTGACCGTGGAACTGTCGGCGCAGCCCCGGGACGCGGCCGGCATCGGCGCCGCGGCGCTGGTGGTGCAGGCCTCGGTCGCGCCCGGACACACCCCGGGCCAGACGGCCTGAGGCCACCCCGCGGCCGCACGCAACCCTCACGGCGCAGCCGTGGGCCCACGCAACCCCTCGCGGCGCAGCCGCGGCTTACGAAACCCCCTCAGGACGCGACCCATCAAGCTCACCCTCCTCGCCCCACCGCTTGATCTCCCGCTTACTTAAATTATTAATGCACCTATTGACACGTCCGTAACAGCTCCCTGAAGCTGTCGTCACACAAGCGACGCTCCCCCGAAAGGAGGTCCACCCCCGTGAAGATCCCCGTTCGCGCTCTGACCGCGACGCTGGCCGCCTCCGCCCTGATGGCGACCGCGGCCGTCTCGGTCGCCGGCCCGGCACAGGCGTTCCCCGCCACGTCCAAGCAGACCGTCATCAACTATCTGAAATCGATCACCGGCAACCACATCGTCAGCGGCCAGCACAACAAGGAGCCGGCCACCTCCCCCGGCCAGTACACCCAGCAGGCGCACGACATCACCGGCCAGTGGCCGGGCCTGTGGGGCGGCGACATGATGTTCAACTCCACCGACGTCGCCAACCGGCAACGGGTCGTCGACCAGGCCAAGACCGAGTGGGCCAACGGCTCGCTGGTCGCGCTGACCTGGCACGCCTGCTCCCCCACCGTCGGGGCCACCTGCAACTTCGACGGCGGCGTCAAGACCAGCATCACCAACACCCAGTTCCAGCAGATCGTCACCGGCGGCACAAGCCTCAACGCCACCTGGCGCAGCCGGATGGCCGCCGTCGTCCCGTATCTCAAGCAGCTCAAGGACGCCGGCATCCCGGTGCTCTGGCGGCCGTTCCACGAGATGAACGAGACCTGGAACTGGTGGGGCGGCCGCTCGGGCACCAACGGCGGCGCCAAGATCTACCAGCAGATGAAGGACTACTTCGACAGCCAGGGCCTGGACAACCTGATCTGGGTCTGGAACGTCCAGGACAACCCGGCCGGCGGCTGGGCGGGTTATTACCCGGGCAGCAACTACGTCGACGTGGTGTCGCTCGACGCCTGGTACAAGAACTACCCCTCGGCGTCGGACTACTCGCAGATCCAGTCGATCGCCGCGGGCAAGCCGATCGCGATCGCCGAGATGGGCAAGCTGCCCACCGCGGCCCTGCTCGACAGCCAGCCCAAGTGGACCTACTTCATGATCTGGTCCGAGCAGCTGCGCGGCAACAACAACAACGCGGAGATCCAGTCCGCGTACTACCTGCCCCGGGTCTACAACCAGGGCGAAGTCAAGTTCTGATCGGTCCGGCGCCGCCTGTCCGCCGACAGGCGGCGCCGGGCATTCATCCCCGCGAAAGAGAACGACGGAGGAACGCGATGGCCAAGCGGCGGGTCGGTCTGGTGCTGGCCCGGGCCTCCCAGGTGCTCGGCGAGGAGCCGTACTACCACGAGTTCATCGAGGGGCTCGAGCGTGTGCTGACCCCGGCCGGCATCTCGGTGCTGGTCACGGTCGTCACCGATCGGGACGCCGAGAAGTCCACCTATCGCCGGTGGTCGGCCGGGCAACTGGTCGACGGCGTGATCATGGTCGATCTCAGCCCGGGCGACGACCGGGTCGGCCTGGTGCGCCGGCTGGGCCTGCGCGCGGTGGTGATCGGCGATCCGTCCACCGCCGGCGGGCTGCCGACGGTGTGGACCGACGACGCCGGGTTCGCGCGCGAGGTGGTCCGGTTCCTGGCCGAGCGCGGGCACGTGGTGCTCGGCCACGTCAGCGGGCCGCGCCGCCTCGCGCACACCCAGCTGCGCTCCGGCGGCTTCGCGATCGAGGCCGCCGCCCGAGGCCTGCGCGTGATCAGTGTCGAGGGCGACTACTCGCAGGAGCACGGCCGCGCGGTCACCGGGCAGTTGCTCACCTCCGGGCCGATGCGGCCGACCGCGATGGTGTACGACAACGACCTGATGGCCCTGGGTGGCCTGGACGCGATCCGGGACCATGGACTGCGCGTTCCCGACGATCTCTCGGTGGTCGCCTGGGACGACTCGGCCCAGTGTCAGCTCGCCGTTCCGGCCCTCTCCGCGATGAGCCACGACGTCAGCCGGGTCGGCGAGATAGCCGGCCAGGCAGTTCTCGACACCCTCCGGGGAGATACGCCCGCCGACGTCTACGAAGCGCCCCGGGCGCACGTCGTCGAACGCGACACCACAGTGAAGGAATAGGAACCGTTGACCCTCTCACCCCTGGACACCGGCTGGCTCCGCGAGGAGACCTCGCGCCTGCTCGATTTCGGACGCGCCTTTCCGCACCCGCGGGGCGGGGCGGCCTGGCTGCGCACCGACGGCACCCCGGACCTCGACGCACCGCGCTGCACCTGGATCACCGCGCGGATGGCGCACGTCTACAGCGTGGCCGCCCTGCTCGACGTGCCCGGGGCCGGCCCGCTGGCCGACGCGGCACTGGCCGGTCTCACCGGCGTCCTGCACGACCGGCGGCACGGCGGCTGGCACTCCTCGGTCACCTCCGACGACGTTCCCGCAGGCGACAAGACCGGTTATGACCACGCGTTCGTCGTCCTCGCCGCGGCCTCGGGCACGCTCGCCCGGCGCCCGGGCGCGGAGGCGCTGCTGACCGAGGCGCTCGACACCCTGGTACGGCGCTTCTGGGAACCCGGACCCGCGATGTTCGCCGACCGGTGGGACTCCGGCTGGCAGCGGCTCGACGACTACCGGGGGCTCAACGCCAACATGCACGCGGTCGAGGCGATGCTCGCCGCGTTCGACGCCACCGGCCGGCCGGACTGCCTGGAACGAGCCCTGGCGATCACCGAACGGACCGCCGGCCTCGGACGGCAGCACGGCTGGCGGCTGCCCGAGCACTTCGACGCCCGGTGGACGCCTCGGCTCGACCATCACCGGGACCGGCCGGACGACCCGTTCCAGCCGTACGGCGCCACGGTCGGGCACGCGCTGGAGTGGTCGCGCCTGATCCTGCACCTCGAGGCCACCCTCGGCACCGCGGCGCCGGACTGGCTGCTCCCGGCGGCCGAAGCCCTGTTCGCCCGGGCCGTCGCGGACGGATGGGCGGTCGACGGCGCGCCCGGTTTCGTCTACACCACCGACTGGGACGGCACCCCGGTGGTCCGGCAGCGGATGCACTGGGTCGCCGCGGAGGCGATCGCCGCGGCCGCGGCCCTGCACACCCGGACCGGCGACGCGACCTACGCCCAGTGGTACGACACCTGGTCCGCCTACGTCCGCGCCCACGTCCTCGACCTGCGGAACGGCTCGTGGTGGCACGAGTTGGACCCCGGCAACCGACCGGCCGATGCCACCTGGTCCGGCAAGCCCGACCTCTACCACGCCGTGCAGGCCACCCTGATCCCCCGCGCCCCGCTCACCCCCGGTCTGGCCGCCGCCTGTGCGATCGGAGCAGTCCGATGAGGCGCTTCCTGGTGGTCGGTGAGTCGATCGTCGACGTGATCTCACAACCGGCACGCGAGATGCCCGGCGGCAGCCCCGCCAACGTGGCCGCCGGCCTGGGCCGGCTCGGTCACGACGTCGACCTGTGGACCCACATCGGCGCCGACCCGGCCGGTGATCTGCTGCGCGAGCACCTCACCGGCTCCGGCGTCACCCTGCCGGCCCCGATCGCCGGAGTGAGCTCCCGCGCCCTCGCCGAGATCCAGCCGGACGGCTCCGCCCGATACCGGTTCGCCGTCGACTGGCCACGCTGGCCGGACGGCCCGGCCCCCGCCGCACCCGCGCACCACCTGCACACCGGCTCGGTAGCCGCGCTCCTGGCACCCGGCGCCGACGACGTCGCCCGGCTCCTGCGGGATCGCCGCGCCACGACGACGATCAGTTACGACCCGAACATCCGGCCCTCACTGGCCGGCGCGCCGGACGACTGCCGCACCCGGGTGGAGGATCTGGTCGCCACCAGCGACGTGGTCAAGGCGAGCGACGAGGACCTCGCCTGGCTCTACCCCGGCACACCACCGGCCGACGTCGCCCGGCACTGGCTCGGTCTGGGCCCGGCCCTGGTCTGCGTGACCGCGGGCGCCGACGGCGCGTTCGGGGTCGCCGCCGACGTGCACGTCACGGTCCCGCGGGTCGCCGTCACCGTCGTCGACACGGTCGGTGCCGGCGACGCGTTCATGTCGGGCCTGCTCGACGCGCTGTGGCAGCGGAACCTGCTCGGCGCCGCCGCCCGCACCCGGCTCCGGCGCATCACCGGCGACGACGTGCACGACGTGCTCTCCCACGCGGCGCTCGCCGCCGCGCTCACGGTCGCCCGCGCGGGCGCCGCCCCACCCACCAGAGACGACCTCCTCGGAGCATCCGCATGAGACTCCCAGCCGCGCTCACGTTCCTCGCCGTCGGCCTGCTGGTCACCGCGTGCGACAGCGGCACCCCCACCTCGACCGACGACGCGCACGTGACCTCCTCGGGCGAGGGCCGCAACGGTGTCGGGGTGGTGCTGCCGGACACCGAGAGCTCACCCCGGTGGAAGACCGATCACCCACAGGCCCTGGCGGCCGCGTTCGAGGCGGCCCAGGTCCCGTACGAGATCCAGAATGCCGAGGGCGACAAGGACGTCTTCACCGCGATCGCCGCCCGCATGCTCGACAGCGGCGTGAAGGTCCTGATGATCGCGAATCTGGACTCGGTGAGCGGCAAAGCCGTGATCGACAACGCCCGGGCGCACCACGTCCCGGTGATCGACTACGACCGGCTCACGCTCAACGGCGGCGCCGACTACTACGTCAGCTATGACAACGAGAAGATCGGTGTCCAGCAGGCGGACGGCCTGATCACCTGCCTGCGGGCCAGGAAGGCCACCCGGCCGGTGATCGCCGAGCTGAACGGCTCGCCGACCGACAACAACGCCACCCTGTTCAAGGACGGCTACGACGCGGTCCTGCAGCGCAAGTACGACACCGGCGCCTATCTGAAGGGTCCCGACCAGTTCGTCCCGGCGTGGGACCCGGCCGAGGGCAAGGCCGTCTTCACCCAGATGCTCCGGCAGTGGCCGGACATCAACGGTGTGCTCGCCGCCAACGACAACCTCGCCGACGTGGTGATCGAGGTGCTCCGGGCCGAGGGCCGCAACGGCGACGTTCCGGTCACCGGTCAGGACGCCACCGTGCCGGGCCTGCAGAACGTGCTCGCCGGCGACCAGTGCATGACCGTCTACAAGGCCGCCCGGTCCGAGGCCGAGGCGGCCGCCGAACTGGCGATCGGGCTGGTCCAGAACCGGAAGATCCCGGTCACCGGCAAGGTCAAGGATCCCGGTTCGGGCGCCTACGTCCCGGCCGTCCTGCTGACGCCGACCCCGATCACCGCCGGCAACATCCTGACCACCGTCATCCGCGACAAGGCCGTCACCACCGACCAGCTCTGCACCGCGAAATACCTGGCCAAGTGCCGGAAATACGGCCTCATACCCTGATCAGGAGCGTGATCCACCAGCGGCGAAGGCCCGACAACCACCTATGCGGTACGGGTGGCAGCCGCCCTCCGCACGCTCTCCGCCCGCGCCCAGCGCTCCCGGCGGCGCCACCGGCTGCTCACCTGCACCCAGAGGAACGCCGGCACGTGCCGCCACAGCTCCGGCGCGGCGAGCACGGCCCTCGCGTTGCTCCGCCCCCGCTCCTGCCGCTCGCCGTTGCCCCGCCGCCACCTCGCCAGCTCCGCGTTGCCCCGCCGCCACCGGGCCAGCACCCGGCTCAACTCCGCACCACCCGGGAGCACCAGCAGGAATCCACCCCCGTCGACGACCACCCGCTCGTCCCGGGCGAACCGTGACCGTACAAAAGCGTCGTCGGCGACAACGGCCGGAAAGTCGCCCCAGCGACCCCGGCCCGCGGCGTTCACCGCGTAGCACCCGCCACCGAACACGTCACCGTGCACCGACGGCAGCCGCGACCAGACCTCGGCGAACCCCCGGCCCACCCGGTCGCCGGGGCGCACCAGGACCGGCCGCGGCCCCGCCATGACCGGTCCACCGGCCGTCTCCAGCACGGCCAGCAGCGCCCGCAGCGTGCCCGGCGTGATCACCGTGTCCGCGTCGAGGTAGACGACCGGGCCGCCGCGCAGGTGCTCGTTCGCCGCGTTCAGCGCCGCGGGCTTCCCGGCGACCGGCAGTTCCAGCACGACCAGGTCGACGCCGGGACCCGCGGACCGGGCGATCTCCGCGGTGGCGTCCGCACACCCGTTCGCCACCACGACCACCCGCACGTCCAGCCCGCGCGAGTCCGCCACGACCGCGGCCAGGCACGCCCCGACCAGCGCTTCCTCGTCGTGCGCCGGCACCACCACGTCGACCCGCCCACGTACCGCAGCCCCTGGACCGAAATCGTTCACCGGGACCCCTGCGGGCCGGCCAGGCGCGAGGCCGCGTGCACCGCCAGGAAGATCGCTGCCGCGGGCCAGGCCGCCGGCTTCGCCAGCAGCGAGCGGACGATCCCCCGGTGCCGGATGTGGTCGTCCGGGAACGGCGGCCGCGCCGCGAGATCCGCCAGCTCCCGGTTGCCTCGCTGATAGCGGCGCCGCGCACGGAGCAGGTCCATCAGGCCGTCCGGAGCCATCACCTCGTACGACTCGGAGGCGACCACCAGGCGCTCGTGCGGGGCGAAGTGCCACCGCACCCACTTGTCGTCGGAGTGCAGGTCGGGCAGTTCCCCCCAGCGCGACCGCCCCTCGGCCGACACGGCGTAGGCCCCGCACGTCGCCGGCGACCGCCGCACGTAGGGCAGGTCCCGCCAGATCCGGAAGTACGCCCGGGTCACCGCGCTGCGGGCGGACACCAGCCGCAGGCTCGGCACCGCGAAGTGCACCCCGGTGCCGGGCGACAGCGCCGCGACCAGCCCGGCCACCGCGCGGGGTGAGAGCACCGCGTCCTGGTCCAGGTAGAGCCGGGCCCCGGGCGGCAGCAACCGGTCGGCGGCCCGTAACGCCGCGGACCGGCCCGCCGTCGTACGGATGACCGTGCACCGCATGCCCACGGCCCGCAGCGTCGGCGCCAGCGCGACGGCCCGGTCGTAGCTGTCGGCGCGGCCGTCGTTCACCGCGACCACGACGTGCAGCCCGCGCGTCCGGGTCTGCCGGGCCAGCGCGGCCATGCTGCGATCCAGCAACGCGGAGCCCCGGTGCGTCGGGATCACCACCCCCAAGCCGGTCACGGTTTCCCCCCGGTCCGTCGACACGACCTGCATCGTCGCATCAGGACAGTGGGCGGCCCATTGACTGATCGTCTTGCATCGATACCCGAGTGGCCGACGGCGCTAACCGCGTCCCGCGGGTTCGAAGCACCGGACCACGCCCTTGCCGGCGTCCTTGGCCTGGTAGAGCGCGCGGTCGGCGTCGGCCAGGATCTGGTCGAGGTCGTGGCGGGGCCCGACCGCGACGCTGACCCCGATGCTGCCCTTGACCCGCATGGTCACTCCGGCGACGACCATCGGCGCGGCGAGCTGCTCGAGGATCCGATCGCCGGCCGCGACGGCGTCGTCGAGGCCGGTGACCTCCGGGACCAGAATCACGAACTCGTCGCCGCCCAGGCGCGCGACGGTGTCACCCTGGCGCAGCGCCGCGCCGATCCGTTCGCCGGCCTGGATGAGCAGCGTGTCCCCGGCCGCGTGGCCCTGGGTGTCGTTGACCTTCTTGAACCCGTCCAGGTCGAGGACCATCACCGCGGTGATGGTGTCCGGCGCCGCCCGGGCGAGCACGGCGCGGGCGCCGGTGTAGAAGGCGGCCCGGTTCGGCAGCCCGGTCAGCGTGTCGTGGTGCGCCAGGTGGTCCAGGCGGTGCCGCTGCTCCTCCAGGTCGGTGACCAGCGCCTTGACGGCGAGCAGGTTGAGGAACTGCCGGGCCATCGCCAGCACCGAGGTGCCGAGCAGGGTCCAGATCAGGACCGGGTTCAGGACGCCGGTGTGCGCGTACGGAACAGCGACGGAGCTCAGCGCAACAGCTACCGGGAGGTACGGGAGAATGCTCCAGGAGCCGGTGGGCTCACCGTCAGCGGCGTTGTCCTCCGGTGCCACCGCGCTCTGGCTGACCAGTCCGATGGCCAGCCCGGCGATCAGGTACACCGCGCCGAGGCCGTTGGCGTACCAGGTCAGGCCCTCTGTCTGGTTGTGCACGCTGATGATCGCGGCGAGGGCGAACGCGCCCATCCCGCCGGCCAGCGTCCGCATCGAGTGGTAGCGGCCCGCCGCCGGGCGCGACATCAGCATCAGCGCGAGCGCCGCGGCGATCACCTCGGGCAGGATCGTCAGCACGAACACCCCGCGCTCACCGGGGTGCAGGCCGACGAACACCCGGGCCAGGACGAGCTGCCAGGCGGTCGCGAAGATCGCCCCGGCCACGGTGGTGACGTCGATGGCGTAGGTGGCCCGGGCGATCCGGTTCGGGAAGGACGGCACGGCCACCAGGACGGCCGGCATCGCCATCAGCGCGGCCGCGGTCCCGAAGGCGTCCGCCGCGCCGTCGACCAGCGAGCGGGAGCCGATCACCGCATCGGCGGTGTAGAGCAGGTAGGACGTGCCGAGCAGGGCGCCGGCGATCGCGCCGAAGTGCAGTCCGAGGCGCTGCCGGCCACGCTGGGCGCGGGCCTGCCGCCGGAATCCCACCCAGGCGTACCACCCGGCGACCCCGATCGGCAGGCAGCAGGCGATCAGGCCGGCCCGCTCGGAGACGTGCGGCAGCATCAGCTGCAGGGCGACCCCGGCCAGCACGACGGCGGCCACCCGCGCCGCTAACCGGTTGTTCACGGCCTCTTGATCGGCACGGCGGGTGCCGACTGAAGCATCCCGCGGCCAGGGCCTGGCTACGCTTGCCCGGTGGATCACCATCCACCCGACGAGCCACCGGAGGACCACGTGTCACAGCCGACCATCTACGACGACGTCCAGATCGCCGATCTGCGGGGTGAGCCGCTCGACCTCGACCGGTTCCGCGGCACCGCCACCCTGGTCGTCAACGTCGCCTCCCGGTGCGGCCTGACCCCGCAGTACGCGGTGCTGGAGCAGATCCACGCGCGCTACGCGGACCGCGGCTTCACCGTGCTGGGCGTGCCGTGCAACCAGTTCGGCGGGCAGGAGCCGGGCAGCGCCGAGGAGATCTCCGAGTTCTGCAGCGCGACCTACGGCGTCACGTTCCCGATGACCGAGAAGGTGGAGGTCAACGGCGACGGCCGGCACCCGCTCTACCAGGGCCTGACCACCGAGCCGGACGCCGAGGGCTACACCGGCGACATCCGGTGGAACTTCGAGAAGTTCCTGGTCGGCCCGGACGGCGTGGTCCGCGCCCGGTTCGGCCCGAAGACCCAGCCGGACGCCCCCGAGGTCACCGCCGCGATCGAGGCGGCCCTGCCCGCCTGAGCACTCACACCCCGACGGTCAGCGTGGCGGTGAAACCCTTGGCGGTCGAGCCGCTGACCGACGCCATCTCCAGGGTGTACCCGTCGGAGAAGACGTTGTCGGTGGCCAGGCTGACCTGAGCCAGGTTCTTCTTGCTGGCGCCGTACCCGGTGGTCTTGTAGACCTTGCCGCAGACGTCGGCGGGCAGCGCGACCTGCGAGGTGTGCACCTTGTTGGCCACCTTCGTCGCCTTGGCGAGGCTCGGGTAGACCTCGAAGTGGATGTGCGGCCAGCGGCCCGCGTAACAGGCGGGGAAGATGCTGGTGAAGGTCACCCAGCCGGTGCTGCTGCTGGCCTGCACGCCACGCAGGTAGTTCTCCGAGGTCAGGCCCTTGCTGTAGAGCGAGTAGTTGCCGTCCCGGTTGCAGTGCCAGAGGTAGACGGCCATCCCCTTGGCGACCTTGCCGGTGGACGCGGTGATCAGCCGGAGCTTGATGGTCAGCGGGATGCCCTTGGCCACCCCGCTCGCCTTGCCGAAGCTCTTGCGGATGTCCCGGCGCACCAACCCCGACGTGGTCAGCACGTTCGGCCCGTTGGAGCCGTCACCCGGGTACGGCCCGGCGGTCTCCTCCGGAATCGTCTTGACCGCCGCCTCGGCCCGCGTCGCCAGGGTCGCGGCGGCCAGCGCGGCCACCGTGGTGCTGCCGACCAGTCCGAGCAGCCGGCGCCGGCGCAGCATCGAGAAGTCGTGGGACAGCCCCAGGTCGTGGTCGTGCAGTTCTTCGATACTCATCCCGGCTCCCCCTCAGCTCAGCCGGCCGGTTGCCGACCATAGGAAGGTTCGGCCACCGGCCGGTCTAGCTGAGTGCGGGTCGCTCGGCGGTGAGCCGGCCGAGCAGTGCGACGAGCCGGCCCAGATCGTCGTCGGACCAGCTCCGGACCCGCCCGTAGAACTCCTTGCCCCGCTCCTCCAGCGTCGCGGCGACCCGGTCCCGGCCGTCCGCGCTCAGCCGCACGACGGTGCCGCGCCGGTCCTCCGGGGCCGGTGACGCGTCCAGCAGCCCGAGTGCCCGCATCTTCCCGATCAGGGTGCTGGTCGAGCTGCGGTCCATCCCGACCGCCTCGGCGACCTGGCTGGGCCGCGCCGGCCCGAACGCGTAGAGCCAGCGCGCGATGTGGAACGCGGCCGGTTGCAGCTGCGGGTGGAAGGTCGCGGCACTGCGCTCGCTCAGCGCCCGGGTCGCGCTGACCAGCGCGTTGATCTGCTCGCCGAGCGCCAGCTCGAGATCGTGCCGCCCCGAAGTAGTTTGCATATCTCCACTATACTGCCTACTTTGATGGAGAAATACAAACTACTTTCGTACGGCCGGACAGGACCCCGCATGCCTCTCACCATCGTCATCACCGGCGCCACCAGCGGGCTGGGCCGCCTCGCCGCCCTCGAGCTGGCGCGCCGCGGCGCCCGCGTCGTGATCACCGCCCGCAGCCGCGAGCGTGCCGAGCACACCCGTCAGGAGATCGGCTCGGACCCGGCCGACGTGTTCCTGGGCGACTTCACCTGGCTCGACGACGTGCGGCGCGTCGGCGCGCAGATCGCCGGCCGGTACGACCACGTCGACGTCCTGGTCAACAACGCCGGCCTGCACGCCTTCGAGCAGCGCACCACACCGGACGGCTTCCCGGAGATGGTCGCGGTCAACTACCTGGCACCGTGGCTGCTCACCGACGCGTTGCTGCCCGCCCTGCTCCGCGCTCCCGCGGCACGGGTCGTCACCGTCGCCTCCGAGGCCTCGCGCCGCCACGGCACGCTGCGGATCCCGGCGGACCTGACCGCGACGACGCCGTTCACCGCCCGCGGATCGTCCGCGCACTACGGCCGGTCGAAGCTGCTCGGCATCATGTTCACCATGGAGCTCGCCCGGCGGCTGGCCGGCACCACGGTCACCGCGAACTGCCTGGACCCGGGCTTCAACACCACCGGCCTCGGCCGCGAGCTCCGCTTCGCCGGCGCCCTGGAGAAGGCACTCACCCGGCTCGGGATCGGCGATCCGGCCCGCGGCGCCGGGCTCATCGTCGCCCTCGCCGGCGACCCCGCCTACGCCGGTCGCTCCGGCGGCTACTACACCGTCCGCGGGCACCGCGAGATCCAGCCCGCCGCGCCCGGTGACGATCCGCGCAGGCAGGCCGAGCTGTGGGCCGAGACCCAGCAGCTGATCGGAACCCGCTGACTAGGCTCATGAACCATGACGACCTCAGCCATCCGCACGATCGCGGCCCTGCGCAGTGAGTACGACCTCCTCGCCGGCACGGTCCCCAGCCTCTCCGCCGACCAGCTCACCGGCCCGTCCGGCGCCACCGAGTGGACGATCGCCGACGTCCTCTCGCACCTGGGCAGCGGCGCCGAGATCACCCACGCCGGCCTGCGCGCGGCGCTGGGCGAGGCGGAAGCGCCCGGGCCGGACTTCAACCAGGGCATCTGGGACCGGTGGAACGCGCTCAGCCCGCAGGACCAGGCGCTCGGCTCGCTCGCCGCCAACGACGCGCTGATCACCGCGCTCGAGACGATCCCGGCCGACCGGCACGACGACCTCAAGTTCAACGTCGGCTTCCTGCCCGAGCCGCTGTCGCTGGCGTCCTTCGCCGGCATACGGCTGAGCGAGACCGCCCCGCACGTCTGGGACGTCCTGGTCGGCGTCGACCCAGCGGCCGCGCTCAGCGAGCAGTCCGCGCAGCTGCTGGTCGAGCACCTCAGCGGGGGCATCAGCATGCTGCTCGGCTTCATCGGCAAGCCCGACGCGGTCAGCGCGCCGGCGGTCGTCGAGATCAGCAAGACGCCGTACCGGATCGTCCTCGCCGACAAGGCCGCGCTGACCACGGACGCCACGCCGGCCACCGCCACGTTCGACGGGCCGCTGGAGGCCGCGGTGCGGCTGCTCTACGGCCGGTTGACCCCGCAGCACACCCCGGCCGGCCTCGCGGTCTCCGGCAACGTGACGCTCGACGAACTGCGCGCCGCGTTCCCCGGTTTCTGACCGTTGTCGTCCGGCCCCTCGTCACGCATAACCGACTGGTTACCTGGGTACATGCGACGTCCCGTAGGTTGGGCGATCACAGGTACACATCCGCTGACGAGGGGCCGGACCACACCATGACAGCGGTTTCGGACGACCAGCGGGCCCTCTTCGGGCAGTCCACCGCGGTCTTCGCCTCGCTCACCGGCCCGTCCCACGTGGTGGAGTCGGCGAACCCGGCCTACGCCGCCACGTTCGGCGCGGAGCAGTCGCCCGCCGCGCTCGCCGCCGACCTGGACGCGGCCTTCCGTACCGGCGAGGCCCGCACCGCCCGGGACATCCGGATCGTGCTCGGTGCCGGCCCGCTCGAGCGGGAGGCGTTCTTCGACTTCACCTACGAGCCACGCCTCGACCCGGACGGCGTGGTGACCGGGATCCACCTGATCGGCGTGGAGACCACCCAGGTCAAGCACGCCCAGCGGCTGATGGCCGAGCACCGGGTGCTGCTGGAGCAGATCGCCCGGCAGGCGCCGCTGGCCGAGGTGCTCGACGGGATGGCCCGCAAGATCGAGGACCTGGCGCCGCAGGAGGTGCTCGTCTCGGTGCTGCTCGCCGACCCGGACGGGCTGCACCTGCGGCACGGCGCCGCGCCCAGCCTGCCGGACTTCTACAACGAGGCGATCGACGGGATCGCCACCGGCGACGGTGTCGGTTCCTGCGGCACCGCAGCCCACCGCCGGGAACCGGTGATAGTCACGGACATCACCACCGACCCGTTCTGGGCCGACTTCAAGGACCTGGCCGGCCGGGCCGGCCTGGCCGCCTGCTGGTCCACGCCGATCCTGGCCCGCGACGGCAGCCTGCTCGGCACGTTCGCGATGTACCACCACACCCCGCGCGTCCCGCAGGACTCCGACCTGGCCCTGGCCCAGATCTTCGCCGGCACCGCGGCCCTGGCCATCGAACGCCACCACATCGAGCAGGCGAAAACGGTCGCCGAGGCCCACGCCGCGTCCGCCCGCGACGAGCTGACCAAGGCGGTCCTGGCCGAGCAGAAGCTGCGCGCCGAGGCCGAGGAGCGCGCCGCCGCGGCCGCCGAACTCGCCGCGCAGATGCGCACCGCCGCCGCGGCACAGGCCACCGCCCCGCACCCGGAACGCTGCCAGCTCGGCGGCAAAGCCGGCTGCCCCGAAACCGCCGAGATCAAGCTCGCCGACTCGTGGGGCGACGCGGCGTGGGGCTGCCCGGCCCACGTCGAAGAGGTCATCATCAACGTCCGCTCGGTCTTCATCGCCAGCGAAGAGCTCGGCGGCCTGGCCACCTACCTCAACCGCTGACCCCTATCGGGTACGCCCACCGAGCGCCGCCCGCAGTCACGTCCCGCCCGTGAGGCCGACGCGACACCGCGCCACCCCAGACTCCGGCCGCGCGTCCCGACCCCCGGCTGGCTCTCAGAGGTGCCTCCGAGCCTTCGAGACACCCCTGGAAACCAGCCGACGCCGCGAGTCGCGCTGCGGTCGGGAGTGGGGGCGGTCCGGCGTCGGCCTCACGGGCGGGACGTGGCTCGTCGCCTGCGGACGTGCGCTCCGTAGGCGTACCGGAAAGGGGTTTTCAGAGGCGGCTGAGCGATGACCACTGCTTGATCGTGAAGGCGCCGGCGTCGCGGGCGATCTCCAGCGCGCCGTGGCCGCTGAAGTGGGCCGGGAGCACCAGCGCTCCCGTGTCGGCGGCCCAGCCGAGCAGCTTGCGGCGGCTGTTCCCGGCGGCCCGCGGGTCCTCGCAGAAGCAGCTGCTGTGACCGAGTTCCATCACCTGCAGCGGGGTGTGGACCAGGTCGCCGGCGAACAGGGCACGGTCGGTGCCGGACGTCAGTTTCAGCACGCTCGAGCCGGGGGTGTGGCCGGGCGCGGCCTCCAGGCGCAGGTTCGCGTCGATGTCGTGGCTGCCCTCCCACTGCTGGACCTGACCGGAGCTGAGCACCGGGACGACGCTGTCGGCGAACGCGTTCTCGTTGACGCCGCCGGCGATGGCCGGGTTGTTCGCCGGGTCCCAGAAGACCACGTCGGGCCGGGGCATCAGGTAGGTCGCGTTCGGGAAGGTCGGCACCCACTCGCCGTCGACCAGGCGGGTGTTCCAGCCGATGTGGTCGACGTGCAGGTGCGTGTTGACCACCAGGTCGACGTCCTCCGGCTGGACGCCGGCCCGGGCCAGGCTGCCGAGGAAGTCGGTGCTCAGGTGGTCCCAGAACTCGACGGCCGGGCGGGGCTTGTCGTTGCCGACGCCGGTGTCGATCAGGATGGTGCGGCCCTCGCTGCGCAGCACCCAGGTCTGCATGGCCGCGTGCACGATGCCGTCGGCGAGGTGGTCCGGGGTCAGCGCGGCCTCGTGGCGCTGCCAGACCTCGTCCGGCACGGTCGGGAAGAACGCGCCGGTGGGCATCAGCGGCCCGTGCATCTCCTCGACCCGGGTCACCGTGACGTCGCCCAGTTTGATGTTGTTCATGACTTTTGCTCCCAGTTTTTGGGCGCGCGCTGTCCACGCACGCCGCGGGGGTGATCAGATTCAGTCGCGCAGGGCCGGGGCCGGGTTGACGACCGTGGTGCCGTGCGCCAGCAGCGACATCGCCGCCCGGGACGGTGAGCCAGGCTCGGTGGTGGCGATCACCACGATGCCGCCCTGCTCGGTGCGCAGCGACTGCTGGGTCACGGTCATCGCGCCGACCAGCGGATGCCGCATCTCGTAGGTGGCGTGCCCGGCCGCCTTGACCCGGTGCGCCGCCCACATCTCGGCGAATTCCGGACTGCGCACGGTCAGGTCACCGAGCAGCGCCGCGAGCGCCGGATCGTTCGGGAACTGCCCGGCCGCCAGCCGCAGGGTGCCGACCGCGGCGCGGGCCTTGGCCGGCCAGTCCGCGTACAGCTCGCGGGTGTGTGCGTCCAGGAAGATCAGGCGGGACATGTTCGGCCGGTGCCGGGGCTGATCGGGACCGGTCACGTCGAGGTGGCCGGCGTAGAGGGCGTGGCCCATCCGGTTCCAGGCCAGCACGTCACCGATCCGGCCGAGCACCAGCACCGGGGCCTCACCCATCGCCTCGACCAGCTGCTCCAGCTGGGCCGTCATCCGCTCCGGCGGGGAACGGCGCGACGGCGTGCGGACCCGGGTGCCCGCGGCCAGGTCGGTCAGGTGCCGTCGTTCGGCGGCGTCGAGGCGCAGCGCCCGGGCGATCGCGTCGAGCACCTCCGGGGAGGCGTTCAGCGCGTAACCCTGCTCCAGCCGGGCGTAGTACGACGCGCTGACCCCGGCCAGCAGGGCCAGCTCCTCGCGGCGCAGGCCCGGCACCCGGCGCCGGTCGCCGTACTCGTCGAGCCCCAGATCCTGCGGCCGCACCTGCGATCGGCGCGTCTGCAGGAACTCTCCGAGCTGCCGCCTGTTGTCCATGAGACGAGTATCGGCACCGGGCCGCGGGCCAGCCACACCCTGCCAGGGGTACGACCGGCCACGCGTCAGCGCAGATCCGCCGCGAGCACGCGCGCCAGCCACCCCTCGTAGTCCGCCGCCGCCCAGCCCCGGCCCACGGTGAGCTCGGTGTACGGCCGCGGCCCGGTCAGCACCCAGCAGGCGTCCGCGACCAGCTCCGCGTCGGCACCCGCCCGCAGCAGGCCGGCCTCGGCGAGATGCGCCACGAACGCGCCGACCCCGGCCCGCCGCTCCCGCTCACTGGCGTCCAGCACGGCCGCCGCCTCGGGACCGGCCTGACTCAGCAGCCCGGCCAGCGTGGCCAGCCGCTCGTTGACCCCCCGCACGAACCCGGCATACCCCCGCGCCTTCGCCACCGGGTCCGGCTCGGCCCACACCGCGCGCAACTGCGCCCGCTCGGCCATCGTCACCGGCTCGTCGTCACCGGCCAGGGTGGTGTCCCAGAGCGCCTTGGTCAGCCCGGGTTTGCCACCGAACGTCTTGTAGACCGTCTCGGCCGAGACACCGGCCCGCTCCGCGACGGCGCGGATGGTGGCGGCGCGATAGCCGTCGGCGACGAGCAGCTCCCGGAACGCGTCCAGCACCGCGGCGCGGGTGTGGCGGGCGGCTTCCTGGCGACCGCTCGCGTCGTACGGCCTGCGGGTCTGCTCCGGTGATGACATGTGACACCCTTCCCAAACTTTCGTTACAGCGTACTGTATCGAATGTTGACGAAGATCGGCTCTTCCGGAGGAACCATGTCTGAAGTACGCACCGGCATCGTCCGTCTCGGTGACGACGTCGCCGGGTTCTACCTGGTCGAGCACCCCGACGGGCCGATCCTGGTCGACGCCGGGCTGCCCGGCCACCGCCGGCAGCTCGAGGAGCACCTGGCCGGCACCGGGCGGCGCCTGCGCGACATCCGCGCGGTGCTGCTCACCCACGGCCACCCGGACCACACCGGGCTCGCGGCCACCCTGCACGCGGCCGGCGCGGAGATCTGGGTGCACGAGGCCGACGCGCCGATCCTGGCCGACGGGCCGCGCAGCGCGCTGCGGCACGCGAAGCCGGAACGCTCGATGCTGCCGTATCTGCTGCGCCGCCCGGCCGCGATCGGCACCCCGCTGCACCTGGCCCGGCAGGGCGGTTTCACCGCCGGCAAGATCTCTGAGGTACGGACGTTCCGCGCCGATCAGCGACTGGACGCGGTGCCCGGCCGCCCGGCGGCGGTGGTGCTGGCCGGGCACACACCGGGCAGCACCGCCTACCACTTCCCCGAGCTGGGTGTGCTGTTCACCGGCGACGCGCTGGTCACCCACGACGGGCTCACCGGGCACGTCGGCCCCACCCTGGTCTGCCGCGGATTCACCCACGACAGCGCGGCCGCGCTCGGTGCCCTGGACCGGCTCGCCGAGGTGCCCGCCGAGCTGCTGCTGCCCGGCCACGGCGAGCCGTTCACCGGCAGCCCGCAAGCCGCCGCCGACCAGGCCCGCCGGGCCGGAATCCAGTGATCAGGCAGCCGGCAGCGTCTTCGCGACCAGCGTGAGCACGTCGTAGGTGGCGACCGGCGACCCGTCCTGGTTGGTCACCAGCGCGTCCCAGCGCACCTCGCCGTAGTCCGCGCTGTTGCGGGGCTTGATCTGCTTGACGGTGAGCGTCACGCCGATCGTGTCGCCGGCCTTGACCGGGGTGAGGAACCGCAGCTCGTCGACGCCGTAGTTGGCCAGCACCGGGCCGGGCGCCGGGTCGACGAACAGCCCGGCCGCGAGCGAGACGACCAGGTAGCCGTGCGCCACGATGCCGCCGAACAGCGGGTTGCGGGCGGCCGCCTCCGGGTCGGTGTGCGCATAGAACGTGTCGCCGGTGAACTCGGCGAAGTGCTCGATGTCGGCCAGGCTGACCGTGCGCGTCGCGGAGCGGATGGTGTCACCGACGCGCAGCTCGGCCAGGCTCTTGCGGAACGGGTGGACGGCCTCCTCAAGCCGCGCCGCGCCGGTGGTCCACTGCCCGGTGACCGCGGTCATCAGGTCCGGGGACGCCTGGATCGCGGTCCGCTGCAGGTGGTGCAGGACCGCGCGGATGCCGCCGAGCTCCTCGCCGCCGCCGGCGCGCCCCGGGCCGCCGTGCACCAGCATCGGCAGCGGGGAGCCGTGGCCGGTGGACTCCTTGGCGTCGTCCCGGTCGAGCAGCAGCACCCGGCCGTGCCAGGGCGCCAGGCCGAGCACGACGGTCCGCGCGACGTCCGGGTCGTGGGTGGCGACCGACGCCACCAGGCTGCCCTTGCCGCGGGCCGCCAGGGCGACCGCCTCGTCCAGCCCGTCGTAGGTCAGCACCGTGCTGACCGGCCCGAACGGCTCGACGTTGTGCGGCTCGACCGCGCCCGGGGTGGCCCGCAGCACCAGCGGGGTGAGGAACGCGCCCCGCTCGGAGTCCCCGTCGAGCAGCGCCCCGCCGTCCAGGTCACCGACGACCACCTCGGAGCTGGCCCGCAGCGCCTCGATCGCCTTGCGCACCTCGTCACGCTGTCCGAGACTGGCCAGCGCGCCCATCCGGACGTCCGGGTTGCGCGGGTCGCCCACGGTGATCCGGGCCAGCTTGGCGGCCAGCGCGTCGACCACCGCGCCGGCGATCGACGACGGCACGATGACCCGGCGGATCGCGGTGCACTTCTGCCCGGCCTTGACCGTCATCTCGGCGATCACGCCCTTGACGAACAGATCGAACTCCGGGTCGTCGACCCGCACGTCCGGGCCGAGGATGGAGCAGTTCAGCGAGTCGGCCTCGACGCCGAGCCGCACGCCGCCGTCGATGACGTTCGGGTGGCGGCGCAGGATGCCGGCGGTGTGCGCCGAGCCGGTGAACGCCACCGAGTCCTGCACGGTCAGCTCGTCGAGCAGGCTGCCGGCGCTGCCGCAGATCAGCTGCAGGGCGCCCTCGGGCAGGATCCCGGACTCGATGATGCGCCGGACGACCAGCTCGGTCAGGTAGGCGGTCTGGCTGCCCGGTTTCACGATGGTCGGCAGCCCGGCGAGCAGGGCCGGGGCGAGCTTCTCGAGCATGCCCCAGACCGGGAAGTTGAAGGCGTTGATCTGGACGGCGACACCGGGCCGCGACGTGTAGATGTGCTGCCCGACGAAGGTGCCTTCCTTGCCGAGCCGTTCGAGTCCCCCGTCCAGCACGATCGTGTCGTTCGGCAGCTCCCGCACGCCCTTGCTGGCGAAGCTGAACAGCGTGCCGATGCCGCCGTCCACGTCCACCGCGGTGTCCCGCACGGTCGCGCCGGTGCGGGTGGACAGCGCGCCGAACTCGTCCCGGCTCGCGCCGAGGTGCTTGGCGACCGCCTTGAGCAGCGACGCCCGCTGGTGGAACGTCAGCGCCCGCAGCGCGGGACCACCGGTTTCCTTCGCGTGACGCACCATCGCGCCGAGGTCGAGCCCACGGCTCGAGATCCGGGCGACCTCCTCGCCGGTGGCGGCGTCCAGCAGCGGGTCGCCCTCATCGGCGGCGCGGAACCACCGTCCGGCGGCGTAACTCTCCAGCAGCGTGCTCATGCTGCCTCCTCTCACAGGTCCCGATCGCGGCGAACGGTTGCGCTGAGTGCCACGTCCGTGTCACGTTATTACAGACCGATCGTTAGGTAAATGCCAACGTCCCCGGAAGAGGAGCCATGTCGACGACACCCGTGGAGCCGGCGGAGGCTGCTCGGCAAGCCGCGTTCGACGCGACGATCGCGCACCACGACCGGATCGAGCCGCGCGACTGGATGCCGGACGGCTACCGGAAGACGCTGATCCGGCAGATCGCCCAGCACGCGCACTCCGAGATCATCGGCATGCAGCCGGAGGGCAACTGGATCGGCCGGGCGCCGTCACTGCGACGCAAGGCGATCCTGCTGGCCAAGGTCCAGGACGAGGCCGGCCACGGGCTGTACCTCTACTCGGCCTGCGAGACGCTCGGCATCGCGCGCTCCGAGCTGGTCGACATGCTGCTCTCCGGCCGGCAGAAGTACTCCTCCATCTTCAACTACCCGACCCTCTCGTACGCCGATGTCGGCACGATCGGCTGGCTCGTCGACGGCGCCGCGATCTGCAACCAGGTCCCGCTGTGCCGCACGTCGTACGGCCCGTACGGCCGGGCCATGATCCGGATCTGCAAGGAGGAGTCGTTCCACCAGCGGCAGGGCTACGAGTTGCTCCGCACGATGATGGACGGCACCGACGCGCAGCGCGCCATGGTGCAGGAGTCGGTCGACCGGTTCTGGTGGCCGTCGCTGATGATGTTCGGCCCGCCGGACGCCGAGTCGCCGAACACCGAGCAGTCGATGGCCTGGGGCGTCAAGCGCAACTCCAACGACGAGCTGCGGCAGAAGTTCGTCGACATGACCGTCCCGCAGGCGCAGGCGCTCGGCGTCACACTGCCCGACCCGGCACTGCGCTGGAACGCCGAGCGTGATCACCACGACTTCGGCGAACCGGACTGGAGCGAGCTGACCGCCGTGATCCGGGGCAACGGCCCGTGCAACACCGAGCGGATGGCGCACCGCCGCGCCGCGCACGAGGACGGCGCGTGGGTCCGCGAGGCCGCCACCGCGTTCGCCGCCCGCAGCGCCGCGAAGGCCGGTGCCCGATGAGCGCCGACCGGCGGGACTGGCCGCTCTACGAGGTGTTCGTCCGCGGCAAGCGGGGCCTGAACCACGTGCACGTCGGCTCGCTGCACGCGCCCGACGACACCCTCGCGCTGCGCAGCGCCCGGGACGTCTACACCCGGCGCAACGAGGGCGTGAGCATCTGGGTGGTCCGCGCCGACATGATCACCGCGTCCAGCCCGGACGAGAAGGACCCGCTGTTCGCGCCGAGCGGCGACAAGGTCTACCGGCATCCCACGTTCTACGAGATCCCCGACGACGTCCCCCACATGTGAGAGAAGCCTGATGAACCACGACAGCGTCTACGACGGCCTGCTCGGCGGCGACTCGTCGCAGTGGGCGTTCGGCACCGACTTCGAGGATCCCCTGGCCGGTGTCGACACCACCGTGCCGGCCGGGGTCGACGGCGGCGAGCTGGCGGCGTACTGCCTGATGCTCGGCGACGACACGCTCGTGCTCTCCCAGCGGCTGGCCGAGTGGTGCAGCCGCGCGCCGGAGCTCGAGGAGGACATCGCCCTCGCGAACATGGCCCTGGACCTGCTCGGGCAGGCGCGGTTGCTGCTCGCCCGGGCCGCGGCCGCCGACCCGGCCGTCGTGCCGGTGCTGCCCGCGGGTTCCCCGGTTCCGGCCGAGGACGCGCTCGCGTTCTTCCGCGAGGCCGGGCAGTTCCGCAACGTCCGGCTGGCCGAGGTGGTGAACGGCGACTTCGCTCACGTAGTCGTACGACTGCTGCTTTTCTCGATCGCGAGGCTCGCGGTGCTGCAGCGGCTCAGCGGCAGTGGTGACGCGGTCCTGGCCGCGGTCGCGGCCAAAGGGGTCAAGGAGCTGACCTACCACCGGGATTGGGCCGGGCGCTGGTTCCTCACCCTCGCGCAGGGCACCGAGGAATCCCGGAAACGACTGGTCAGCGCGCTGGAACAGCTCTGGCCGCTGCGCGACGAGCTGGTCACCGCGCACCCGGTCGAACTGTCGCTCGCCGCGGCCGGCGTCGGCGTCGACCCGGCCGGCGTCCGCGACGAGACCGACGCCGTGCTCGACCAGGTGCTCGCGGTCGCCGAGGTGGACCGCCCGCAACGCGCGCCGCTGGCCGGGATCGGCGGGCGCACCGGCCGCGACGGGATGCACACCGAGGCGCTGAGCCGGATGCTGGCCGAGATGCAGGTGGTCGCGCGCGCCCACCCCAGCGGCCGATGGTGAGCCTGCGGGAGCGGGCCGCCGCCGTCGCCGGCACGGTCCGTGACCCCGAGATGCCGATGCTGACCCTGGCCGACCTGGGCGTGCTGCGCGACACCGAGGTGGACGGGGAAGTCGTCGTCGTGTCGATCACCCCGACCTATTCGGGCTGCCCGGCGATGGCCACCATGCGTGACGACCTGGTGCACCGGCTGACCGACGCGGGGTTCCCGCGGGTGGAGGTGCGGGTGGTGCTCTCCCCCGCCTGGTCCAGCGACTGGATCACCGAGCACGGCCGGGCCGAGTTGCGCGCCGCCGGCCTGTCCGCGCCCGGCCCGGCTAAGAAGGGCCCGGTCGGTCTCACGCTCAGTCCGACCCGGCGTGCCCTGACCTGCCCGCGCTGCGGCTCGGCCCGCACCGAGGTGATCTCGGAGTTCGGCGCCACCGCATGCAAGGCGCTCTATCGCTGCGTGGACTGCTTCGAGCCGTTCGACCACGTCAAGGAGATCTGAATGACCGCCGCCGTCAGCGACGTGGTCCGGCCGCGGACCTCACCCACGTTCCACGCGCTGCGGGTCAGCGCCGTCGAACGTCTCTGCGACGACGCGGTCGCGGTGACCTTCGACATTCCCGATCAACTGCTTCTTTTGTACGCGTTCCGCGCCGGACAATCGCTCACCCTCCGCCGAGTGATCGACGGCCGGGAGGAGCGCCGTTCCTACTCGATCTGCGCCCCGGTCGGCGCGCCGCCGCGTATCGGGGTGCGCGAGATCCCGGACGGCCTCTTCTCGTCCTGGCTCGTGCACGACGTGAAGCCCGGAACGGTCATCGAGGTGCAGACCCCGACCGGCGCCTGGGACGCCGACCCGTCGCGCGGTGAACGGCACCTGTGCATCGCGGCCGGCTCCGGGATCACCCCGCTGCTCTCCATCGCGGCCACCGTGCTGGCCCACCCGGACGCGCAGGTGTCGCTGCTCTACGGCAACCGGACCAGCAACACGGTGATGTTCGCCGAGGACCTCGGTGACCTGAAGAACCGGTACGGCGCCCGGCTGCAGGTCGCCCACGTGCTCTCCCGGGAACCCCGCGACGCCGAGCTGTTCTCCGGCCGCCTCGACCACGACCGCCTGCAGCGGCTGCTCACCGGCCTGATCCCGGCCGAGGTGTTCGACCACGTCTGGCTCTGCGGCCCGCTCGCCATGATCGAGGACGCCCGCGCGGTGCTGACCGGCCTCGGTGTGCCGGCCGAGCGCGTCCACGTGGAACTGTTCTACGTCGACGCGCCCCCGCCGCAGCCACGCCGGCCGGTCGCCGAACTGACCGGTGCGACGACCGCGCTGAGCGTGGTGCTCGACGGGCTGCGCACCACGACCAGCGTGCCGCGTGACGTGACGGTCCTCGATGGCGCGCAGGCCGGGCGGGCCGACCTGCCGTTCGCGTGCAAGGGCGGGGTGTGCGGCACGTGCCGGGCCCTGGTCCGGGACGGTGAGGTGGACATGCGCCGCAACTACGCCCTGGAGCCGGCCGAGGTCGAGGCGGGTTTCGTGCTGACCTGCCAGACGTTCCCGGTCAGCGACGCGGTAACCGTCGACTACGACGCCTGAGCCTCTTGGAGAGCCCCCTGATGTCTGAAGCTTTTGTCCTCTCCGGTGTGCGGACGCCGATCGGCCGTTATGGCGGCGCGCTCGCCCACGTCCGCCCCGACGACCTCGCTGCCCTGGTGGTCGCGGAGGCGGTCGCGCGGGCCGGGATCGAGCCGGCCGCCGTCGACGAGGTGATCCTCGGCGCGGCCAACCAGGCCGGTGAGGACAACCGCAACGTGGCCCGGATGGCCGCGCTGCTGGCCGGCCTGCCCGACACGGTGCCCGGCTTCACCGTGAACCGGCTGTGCGCCTCCGGGCTCACCGCGGTCGCGACCGCCCGCGCGCTGATCGTCGCCGGGGACGCCGACGTGATCGTGGCTGGCGGGGTGGAGTCGATGACCCGCGCGCCGTGGGTCACCGAGAAGCCGTCGAAGGCGTTCGCCAAGCCCGGCGCCAGCTTCGACACCTCGATCGGCTGGCGCTTCACCAACCCGCGGTTCGACCCGGCGACGACCGCCACGATGCCGCAGACCGCCGAGACCGTCGCCGAACGCTGGAAGCTGACCCGCGAGGAGCTCGACGCGTTCGCGCTGCGCTCACACCAGCGCGCCGTCGCAGCGATCAAGAACGGTCACTTCGCCGACGAGATCGTTCCGGTCCCGGTCCGCGGCGGCAGCGTCGGCACCGACGAGGGCCCGCGCGCCGACACCAGCCTCGACCGGCTCGCCGGGCTGCGGCCGATCCACGGCGAGGGTGGCCTGATCACCGCCGGGAACTCCTCCTCGCTCAACGACGGCGCGGCCGCCGTCGTGATCGTCAGCGACCGCTTCCTGGAACGCTCCGGGCTCACCCCGCGCGCCCGGCTGGTCGGCGCGGCCAACGCCGGTGTCCCGCCGGAGATCATGGGGATCGGCCCGGTGCCGGCCACCCGCAAGGTCCTGGACCGGGCCGGCTGGACCGTCGACGACCTGGACGCGGTCGAGCTCAACGAGGCGTTCGCGGCCCAGTCCCTGGCCTGTGTCAGCGACCTCGGCCTGGACCCGGAACGGGTGAACGCCGACGGCGGCGCCATCGCCCTCGGTCACCCGCTCGGCGCCTCCGGCACCCGGATCCTGGTCACCCTGCTCGGCCGGCTGGACCGTTCCGGCGGCCGGCGCGGGCTGGCGACCATGTGCGTAGGCGTGGGCCAGGGCAGTGCGCTGCTGGTGGAACGGGTGTGACCGGCGCCGCGCTCAGCGAC
>NZ_BOMS01000124.1 GCF_016862315.1 Actinoplanes palleronii
GAAGTTACGGTCCGCAGCGCACCCAAACTCCCCACGCACGGCTCACCACGGCTCTGCGTGGGGAGTTGTGGTGCGGAGCGGACCGCAACTTCACACGCTCGGGGCTGTCAGCGGCGCAACAAGCCGTCGAAAGCGGTCGCCGCCAGCGCCGCCGCGACCGCCGGCGCGTCGAAGGCGCCGTCCGGCCGATACCACTCCACCAGCGAGTTCACCATGCCGAACAACAGGCGGCTGACCAACTCCGGCGGCAGGTCGTCGCGCAGCGCGCCCTCGGCCACCGCCGCCCGCACCAGCCCGGCCAGCTGCTCGTCGAGCCAGCGCCGCCGCTTCAGCGCCTCCACCTCGACCGGTGTGTTCCCCCGGACCCGCAGCAGCAGCGTGACCGCCGGCTGGTGCGCGACGAGCACCTCGACCGACCGGCGCACCACCTCGCGCAGCCGGTCGTAGGCGCCACCTTCCGCGGCGTCACCGACCGCTTCGGACACCACCTCGGTCAGCTCGTCGAGCGCGTCGGCCAGGGCCAGCCGCAGCAGGTCGTCCTTGCTGGCGAAGTGGTGGTAGATCGCCGACTTGGTGAGCCCGAGCTCCTTGGCCAGGTCGCCGACGCTCGTCGCGTCGTACCCCCGGCGGTTGAACAACTCCACCGCGGTCCGCAGCACGGCCGCCTGGTCATACCCGGGCCGGCCGCGACCCCGGCGCATCTGGGGTACCGAGTCGGCGGTTGTCACCCCGCAAGCCTCTCACGACCCGATCGATGCGGCCCGGCAAGGTCCGCCGTGCGATCAGACCGTTCCCTCCATCGTACGAATGATCAAACCGGTCCCGAGCGCGACCACCACGACCGCGCTGGCCAGAGGCAGCAGCCGGGCCCACCCGCCTGGCCGGAAACGGTCAGAAACCGTGACCAGCCTCCGGGCCCGCACCAGCAGCACGCCGATCCCGATCAGCACGGCGGCGAGTCCCGCGCTGAACGACAGGATCAGCAACATCCCCACGGCGACGTGCCCGAGCCCGACCGCCAGGATCATCACGCCGAGCGCCTCCGGACAGGGCACCAGCCCGCCGGAGACCCCCAGCGCCACCACCGACCCCAGCCCCGGCCGGGCAGCGGCCGGAGAGTGATCGTGGTCATGGGTGTGGTCGTGCGCGTGGGAGTGGTCGTGCGCGTGGGAGTGACGGTGACCGTGCACCCACGGCAGCACCCCCCGGCGCTGCCACAACAACCGCAGTCCCAGCCCGAGCACCAGCACCCCGGAGATCAGCTCCAGTGCGGGCACCAACACGTCCGGCACCGCGAACCGGCTCGCCAGCAGCGCCACCGCCCCGATCACCAGCACCGACGACGTGTGCGTGACGGTCACCGACACGCCCAGCGCCAGCGCGTCCCGGACCCGCGCGCCACTGCCGACCAGGTACGCCGCCATCATGGTCTTGCCATGTCCCGGGGTGAGCGCGTGGAACGCGCCGAGCACCATGGCCAGCGCGATCGCGGCCACCGTGACCCACACCGACCGGGACGGATCCTGCACCATCGACAGCAGGCGCTCGATCCCCCACCCGCCGGGCTCCGGTGGCGCCGCCGGCACCATGGCCGTGTCGCCCAGGACCGTGAACGTCGCGCTGACCTGCTGCTGCGCCTCGTCGTGCCGCTGCTCACCGATCGTGACCGGCGCCTGCTTCGGCGCGAGCACGGCCACCTGGTACTGCGGCTTGGCCGGGGTGAAGTCGTCGCGGTAGAACAGCGTGTGGTCGCCGGCCGCCGGGATCAGCGGGGCGGTCGCGGTGAGGTGCAGGACGCCGTACCCGGCTTGCGACTGGAGGTAGGTCGGCAGTTCCACATCGGTCAGCGCGAGCGGCACCGGGGTGTCGTCCACGCGCAGGGACAGTTTCGCCACCACGCGACGGGCGTAGGCACGGCCCTCGTCCGTACTGAAGAGTTTGTTGTGGTCGCGGTCGAGATCGGCGATGAAGTCCGCGGCGACCAGCACCCCGGCCGCCAGCTCGACCTCGACGGTGACCGCGTCGGGGGCGACCGTGACGTAGGAGGTCTGCCGGGACACGTCGAGCGGATGGGCCCAGGCGGGGCTCGCGGGGAGCAGCAGGAGGAGGACCGTCGCCACGAAGGGCGCCAGCAGCAGGGCCGGCACCCTCCGCGCGCGGCCGGAGGCCGAGGTCGTCATCAGTCGATCGCTGAGCCGTAGTCGTTCTGCGGGTCGCGGTAGATCCCGTGGATGTGGTTCGCGGCGGTGCCACCCATCGCCTGCGGCGAGTACTCGATGATCACCCGCGGACCGGTGACCCGGAAGTACGCGGCCCCGGTGCTGGTGGTCGGCCCGTACCAGGCGAAGTACGTCTGATCGAGGGTGGCCTGGATCTCGGCGAGCCGGGTCGCCGCGTCCTCGGCGTTGACCAAGTTGCCGTACTTGCTGATCAGGGTGAGCAGCTGGGTCTTCTGCGCGGCGGTCAGCGCCGAGCCGGCGACACCCTCGTAGAGCGGCGCCCGGGTGTCCTGGCCGGGGCCGTAGAGCAGGTCGATGTACGTGCTGCCGCGCACCGCCTGCGCCTTCTGCGCCGTGGTCAACGAGCTGACCAGCGAGTACGCGGACGTCCAGATGTCACCGAGCGGCGTGACAGTGCTGCCGGTGCTGCCGGTGTAGGTGCCCGGCTGCGCGCCGATGAAGCTCGGGTAGAGGGCGACCGAGGCACCGGAGACGGTGGCGTTGACGGTCACGTGGTGACCACCCCACTGCCACTGCCACGGTGTGGTGGCCGACGGGGTGCCGATCAGCGCGATCCAGTAGTACTTCTGGCCGTAGAGCAGCCCGCCGCCGCTGACCAGCTTGTCGTCGGCGGCCCACTCCTGGCGGACCCGCTGGTAGCCCTCCGGGCTGAGGGTGACCTGCATGACCGCCAGCCAGGCGTTCTGCTGAGCCGCGGTCAGGTTCCCCCACATCAGGCCGGTACGGGTGTAGAGGCCCTGTGGCAGGTTGGACCACTTCTTGCGCTGGGTGGTGTTGGTCCAGGCGTACTGCACCGCGGTCTTCTGTGCGGTGGTCAGGGTGGCGAGGAACGCGTTCGCCGCGCTGACGATGGCCGGGGTGGTGTCGGCGACCGCCGCGGCCGGCGCGGGTGCCGGGGTGGCGGCGTGGGCGCTGGGCGCCGCGCCGGTGGTCACCAGTGCGAGGGTCACGCCGGTGGCGATGAGAGCGGATCTCGTTCTCACGGGGACAGGCCTTCCTGTGTGATTTCACGCCTGAGATCGACAGGCATGAATAGGCGTTGAGCATATTCGCCTTCACCGTCCGCGCAAGCTCCAATTTTCCGTGGCCCCCACGCATACCACCGGCTACATACCACGGATCGTATGCCGTTTACCCAGCTCAGGACAGCCGTGACGGCCGTTTAACACCATTGACGAGAATGCCGGTGGAGCTATTTTAAATAGCACGGAGCGCGGAAGAAGTTCACATTCTTCCGCGCCATTTACGGCAATTACCGGCGGCTACTCCGGGCCGCTGACCTGCTGATACGCAGGCAGACGAACGGGAAGCGGGGCGCCGTCGTCGGCAAAACTGACAACAGGATTGTCGACGATATTAATGACGAACGGGGCCCTCAGAGGCGGAACGTGGAGACCAAACTGTTCAGTTCGGTGGACATCCGGGCCAGTTCCGAGGTCGCCTGCTGGGTCTCCACCACGCCCTGGCTGGTCATCCGGGCCGCCTCGGCCACCCCGGTGATGTTCCGCGCGATCTCGCCGGTGCCGCTGGACGCCTCCGCGACGCTGCGGTTCATCTCGGCCGTCGTGGCGGTCTGCTCCTCGACCGCGGACGCGATGGTGGTCTGGAACTCGCTGATCCGCCCGATCACCGTCGAGATCTCCTCGATCGCGGAGACCGCGCCGCTGGTGTCGGCCTGGATCGCCTCGACCCGGCGGGAGATGTCCTCGGTCGCCCGGGCGGTCTCCTGCGCGAGATCCTTGACCTCGCTGGCCACCACCGCGAACCCCTTGCCGAGCTCGCCGGCCCGGGCCGCCTCGATCGTCGCGTTCAGGGCGAGCAGGTTGGTCTGCTCGGCGATCGAGGTGATCACCTTGATCACGTTGCCGATCTCCGCGGACGAGGCGCCGAGTTTGTTCATCGTCGCCGAGGTGGCCGCGGTGACCGTGACGGCCTCCGACGCGACCCGGGCGGCCTCGGCTGCGTTCTGGGAGATCTCCCGGATCGACGCGCCCATCTCCCCGCTGCCCGCGGACACCGTCTCGACGCTGCGGGACACCTCCTCGGCGGCCGCCGAGACGGCCTGCGCCTGGACCGAGGCCTGCTCGGCGGACGCGGCGATCTGGGCGGTGGTGCCGGTCATCTGCTCGGACGCGCCGGCCAGCGAGGCGGCCGAGCCCTCGATCGTGGCGATGGTGCTGCGCAGCCGCGTCATCGCGGCGTCCAGCGAGTGGGCCATCCGGCCGGGTTCGTCACGGCTGTCCAGGCCGGTGTGCCGGGTCAGGTCACCCTCGGCCAGCCCGTCGCACACATAGGTGACCTTGGCCAGCGACTTCACGATCTTGCCGGCCACCAGGAAGCCCAGCGCCAGGGCGAGGACCAGCCCGATGGCCAGCGTGATGATCGACATCGTCCGGCTGGACTCGTAGCCCGACCTGGCCGCCGCGGCGTTCCGCGCCGCGTCGGCGGTCTCCATCGAGTCCAGGGTGGCCAGACCGGCGTAGACCTTCTTGAGCAACGGCAGCACCTCACCGTCCCGGATCGACGCCCACTCGACCAGCGCGTTCCGCTTGCCGGCCGGGATCAATTTCTTGGTCGCGAGGTCAGTGTAGGAATCCCAGTCGGCCTGCAGATCGTCGATCAACTGCGCCTCGGAGGCGGGCCCGCTGTCCCGGTAAGCGAGCATCGCCGTCGTGAAATCCTGCATGTCGACCAGGAAAGCGTCGGTGAATTTCTTGGTCGAGGCATCGTCCGTCGACAATGCTTGATTGGCGGTGTCCACCCGGGCCTGCGTCACGACACTCTTGAGTTGACCCACCGCTTTGATGCTCGCCACGTTGCTGCGATAAATGAGCTGGGCCGAACTGCTCGCGCTGCTGAGCGAGACCAATCCGACGATGCCGACGATAAGCGCCACCGCGGCCGCCGTCACCACCGCGGCGATCACCTTGACCCGGACACTGAGGTCGGCCAGCGAAGCCCGGCGGGGCCGCACGTCCGCTGCTGCGGTGGTGATGTCGGCAAAGCTCATCCTCACACCCAGGCCTTCCTCGTCGTGGACACCGGGCACTACCGGTGATCACCTCACTATGCGACTCCCGGCCTGCTCAGGGCTTCATTCGGGAAACCCCGTGAAAGGTCAGTCCTTGCCCCGGTAACCGACTTCGCGGCTGGTCGCCACATTTCGGGCCTACGCTGAACCGGCCACAAACCTGATGCCGGGATGGCCACGGCGGGACAGAGGGCACCATGACGCTGTCGGTAACCGCAATTTTTGTCCTGATCCTGCTCTGGGTGTCATGGCGGTATCTCCGCGATCGCGACCCATTGCTCCGTGACGTCATCTACGTTTTCGCCGCGGTGGGCATGCTGTTCGTGCTGGCCATTTTCAGCCGTCTGGTCGGCGAGCCGTCCCGGTCGGTACGCGGACTCTTCTCGGCGCTGCTGCTGGCCCAGCCGGTCCTGACCCTGCGGCTGGCCGGCCGGCTCCGGCCGGTGCCGAGGTCCCTGCTGATCGGCGCCACGGGCGCCTGGGCGCTCAGCGCGGTGCCCGTGCTGGTCCTGCCGTATCCGCTGCCACCCCACGTCATCTGGCCCTGCGTCGTGGTGTTCTTCGCCGTCGAGGCCACGGCGGCGTGGTTCCTGGCGATCGAAGCCCGGAGCCGGGGCGGAGCGGCCCGCCTCCGGCTGTGGGCCGCCTCCGGCGGGACCGCGCTGTTCGGGGTCGCGCTGCTGGTCGCCGGCGGTGGCCGGAAGCTGGCCGCGGACGCCCGCATGATCGCGTTGCTGTCGGCGATCCTGTACCTCCTGGCGTTCGTGCCACCACGCTGGCTGCGCCGGGCCTGGTCCTGGCGGGCGGCGTACACCGTCATGCGCCGCCTGCTGGCGGCTCCGGCCGACGAGCCGGCCGCCCGAACCTGGCAGTGCTACTGCGAGGGCGCCGCGCGGGTGCTCGGCGCGGACGCGGTCGTGGTGCTGACCGCGCCGGAGAACGGCCCGGCGCGGGTGTCCGGCGCGGCCGGCCCGACTGCCGGCCAGCCGGAATTCACGCGAGCCGACCTGGACGAACTACTGGCCGGCCGCCAGCTCATCGACGCGCTGGCCGGCTGGACCCAGCCGCCCGCGGTGGCCGTGGCATTCGCCCGGGCGACCGGCACCCGGTTCGTGACCGTGGCGCCGGTGGACACCTCCGACGGGCTCGGCGCGCTCCTGGTGCTCGGCCGCTATCGCAGCCTGTTCGCCGAGGACGACCTGGCCCAGTTCACCGAGCTGGCCGGGCAGGCCGCCGCGCTGGCCGGGCGGGCCCGGGCGCTGGCCGAACGGGAACGTCTCGCCGTGATCGTCGAATCGTCGTCCGACGCGATCATCGCCACGACCGTCGACGGCGTCATCACCGACTGGAACACCGGCGCCGAGAATCTCTACGGCTACCCCCGGGCCGAGGCGGTCGGCCGCCGGACGTCCATGCTGGTCCACCCGAGCCAGCAGGAGGCCGCGTCGCTGCTGGTCGAGAGCATTGCCCGGGGCGGGCGGATCGAGCAGCAGCAGGTGCAACGGGTATGCAAGGACGGGTCCACCGTGACGGTGTCGCTGACCCTGTCACCGATCACCGGCCCGGACGATCGGATCGCCGGTATCGCGTCGATCGCGCGGGACCTCACCGCCCGGCAGCGCGCCGACGCCATGTTCGAGGGGCTCCTGGAGGCCGCCCCGGACGCGATCATCTGGGTCACCAGGGACGGCACCATCGCGCTGATCAACGCCCAGGCCGAGCGGCTGTTCGGCTACCAGCGGCAGGAGCTGGTGGGACAGTCCGTCGACGTCCTGGTGCCGGAGCGGCTGCGCGGCACCCATCCCCATCAACGCGACGGCTACTTCACCGAGCCGAGGAGCCGGCCGATGGGAGCCGGGCAGGCGCTGACCGCGGTCCGCAAGGACGGCAGCGAGTTCCCGGCCGAGATCAGCCTGTCCGCGCTCGAGACCGAGCAGGGCATGATCGTCTCCACGGCCATCCGCGACGTCACCGACCGCATGATCGCCCAGGCCGAGCGGGAACGGCTGATCGCCCAGGCCGAGCGGGACGCGAGCGAACGCCGCCTGCAGCACACCCGGCGGCTGGAGAGCCTCGGCCAGCTCGCCGGCGGGGTCGCCCACGACTTCAACAACATCCTCGCCGTGATCACCAACTACACCGAGCTGATCATTGAGACCCTCGAGGACCCGGCGGCCGGCCCGGAGGACACGGCCGCGGTGCGTACCGATCTCGACCAGATCGCGCGGGCCGCCGAGCGGGCCACCCGGCTCACCAAGCAGCTGCTCGCGTTCGGCCGCCGGGACATCACCCAAGCGCAGGTGCTCGTGCTCAACCACGTGATCGGTGACGTGGAACCGATGCTGCGCCGCACCCTCGGCGAGCACATCCACCTGGTGACCACCCGGGACCAGAAGCTGTGGCCGGTCTACGCCGACCCCGGTCAGATCGAGCAGATCCTGGTCAACCTGGCGGTGAACGCCCGCGACGCGATGCCCGGCGGCGGCACCCTGTCGATCGACACCACGAACGCCGACATCGACGCCGACGACATGTCCGCGACCAATCTCCAGCCGGGCCGCTACGTACGCCTGCGGGTCAGCGACACCGGCACCGGCATGCCCGCGGACGTCATCGAGCGTGCCTTCGAGCCGTTCTACACCACCAAGCCCAAGGGATCCGGCACCGGACTGGGCCTGGCCACCGTGTACGGCATCGCCACCGCCGCGGGCGGCGACGTTCATCTCTACTCCGAGGCCGGCATCGGCACCACCGTCACGGTCGTGCTTCCCGCCGTGGACGCTCCCACCGACGTCCCCGCCACCGACGTCCGGGTCGACGTCACGGCGGCGGCCGGCCCGGCGACCGAGACGATCCTGCTGGTCGAGGACGAGGACGCGCTCCGGCAGGTGGCCGTCCGGATCCTGAGCCGGGCCGGATACCACGTCCTGGCCGCCACCGGCGGCGCCCAGGGCATCCACATCGCTCAGACCCACCCGGACCGCATCGACATGATGCTCACCGATGTGATCATGCCGAAGATGATGGGCAACGAGGTCGCCGCACGCGTCCAGGCGATCCGGCCGTCGTTGCCGGTGCTCTACATGTCGGGTTACGCGGAGCCCGTCCTGACCGAGAACGGCACCCTGCAGGACGGCGTCACCATCATCGAGAAGCCCTTCACCAGCCGGGATCTGCTCTGCCGGGTGCGCGGCGTGCTGCATCGACCGGCGGCCGGGCCGGACGAGCGTGAACCGCTGCCGCGGGACCGGCATCCGCAGGCCCCGCAACGGCACCCGCAGACCACCTGACCCCGTTACGACGAGCCGGTCCGCGGGTCAGGAACCCGAGTCGGCGGACGCGTCCGGGTCGGCCGAGTCCGTCGGGTCCGGAGTGGCGGTGGGCGTGGCCGTGGGCGCGACGGTGACCGTCGGCGTGGCGGTGGGCGTCGCGGTGGGGGTGGCCGTCGGCGTCGCGGTGGGGGTGGCGGTGGGCGTCGCGGTGGGCGTGGCCGTCGGCGTCGCCGTCGGTGACGGCGTGACGCGCCGGCCGGTCGCCTGAATCCTCGCTGCCGTGAAGACCGCGCCGACCTGCGTGCCGGTCACCGTGATCCGGTTGCCGGCGGCGAGATCGGCCAGGCTCCGCCGGGCGCCGTTGAGAACGATGCGGGTGTCCTCGGGCACCGTGATCACCACGGTCTTGCCCTTGACGTTCTTGGTGCCCGCCTTCGCCGCGACGGTGACCGTCCCGGCGGTGGCGTCGACGGCGGTGACCGTTCCGTTCACCGCGAAGACGGCCTTCGCCGGCTTGGCGGGTTTGGCGGGCTTGGCCGGTTTGGTCTTCGGGCTCTTGGCCGGCTTTCCGAGCGCGCTCACCCCGGACGACGGCTGCGCGAAGGCGGCAACCCCCACGGTGACGGCGGGAACGGTGACCACTACGGACAGGGCGACGGCGACAGCGGTGCGACGCAGATTCACGGTTACTCCTTGATGCGGGGGTGTCGCCCACCTTGGCCCCGCCCGGGTGCGAACGGGCTCCTCCCCCGGTTGCGATTCGGGTGCTCCCATAGCGTTCAGTTTTCACCCAATGCAACGATGCGTTGCATTGAAATCCCACCCGTTGCAACGATTGCATCGGATTTAGCTGCGATAAAGCGGTGGACGGGCAACTTATCCGTTGCTCGATGCGCGAACGCAACGTAGCGTTTTGCACATCGGAAACAACGGATCGAAGGAGTTCGTCATGCAGCAGTTCGCCACCACCAGCCCGATCACCGCCGTCCTCGACATCCCGGCCGGGCGCATCCAGTTCATCGCCGCCGACCGTGCCGACACCACCGTCGAGATCGGGCCGGCCGACGCCGCGAAGAGCCGCGACGTCAAGGCCGCCGAGCAGATCACCGTCGACTACCGGGACGGCGTGCTGCGGATCGAGACGCCGGCGCCCCAGCACAAGCTGCTCGGCAGCTCCGGGGTCGTCGAGGTCACCGTCCAGCTCCCGGCCGGTTCCCGGGTCGAGGCGAAGACGGCGGCCGGCGAGGTCCGCGGGGTCGGCCGGCTCGGCGACGTCACCGTCGAGGGCGCGCAGGGCTCGATCGAGCTCGACGAGAGCGCGGCGGCCAGCCTCACCCTGCTCCACGGCGACATCACCGTCGGCCGCCTGACCGGTTCTGCCCAGATCACCACCCAGCACGGCGACATCCGCGTGGCCGAGGCAGTTGCCGGGGCGCTTGTCCTTCGTACCCAATCGGGCAACATCTCGGCCGACGCGGCCCGCGGCGTCTCCGCCTCCCTGGACGCCGGAACCACCCACGGCCGGATCCGCAACGCCCTGTCGAACACCGGCGGTGCCGGCGTGACGATCCAGGCCACCACCGCTCACGGCGACATCACCGCCCGCAGTCTCTGACTCTCACGACAAGGATCCCGAAACCATGAGCATGACCGAGAACTACCAGACCGCCGAGCTCCTCCTGCGCCGCCCGGCCCGCCCCGGCGAACTCGTCATCGGTGACCGCGTCCGCCCGCGGTGGATCAACGGCAAGGACCATTTTTGGTACGCGGTGAGCACCGGCGCCGGTAAACGCTTTGTGCTGGTCGACCCGGAAGCCGGCACCCGCGAGCCCGCTTTCGATCACGCCCGGCTCGCCGCCGCGCTGGCCACCGCGGCCGGCCACCCGGTCGACCCGGACGCCCTGCCGATCACGGCCATCGACCCGGCCGGATCCACCGTCGAGTTCGACGCGTTCGGCGAGTACTGGCGCTGCCACCTGGACACCTACGCGGTCGAGCGCGCCGAGTTCACCATGCCGGGCAGCCCGCTCGACGTGCCGTCGCCGGATCACAAGGTCGCGGTGTCCCAGCGCGGCCACGACCTTTGGGCGCGCTCGCTCACCGACGGCCACGAGTGGGCGCTGACCAGCGACGGCGCGCCCGCCTACCGGTACGGTTCCAGCCCGGAATGCCTCGGCAACAGCACCCTGTTGCGGAAATTCGGGTTGCCGCACCTGCCGCCCGCGGTGGCCTGGTCACCCGACTCGACAAAGGTGCTCACCCACCGCACCGACGAACGCGAGGTCCGCGAGACCCACCTGATCGAGGCGCGACCCACCGACGGCGGCCCGCCACAACTGCACACCCAGCGGTACGCGTACGCCGGCGACGAGCACCTGCCCCGCGGTGAGCTGGTGGTGCTCGACGTCGCCACCGGCACCCTGGTCCGCGCGCAGGCCGAGCCGGTGAACATGCCGATGATGTCCCCGGTGATGGGCGGCTCGGCGTGGTGGGCCCCGGACAGTTCCGCGGTCTACTACCTCAGCCAGCCCCGCGACCGGCGCACGCTCACCCTGCACCGGCTCGACCCGATCACCGGCGCGGTCACCACGGTGCTCAGCGAGACCGGCGCCACCCGGGTCGAGCCGAACCAGTGGGCGTACGACCTGCCGATTGTGCGGGTGCTCGGCGGTGAGGTGCTCTGGTATTCGCAGCGTGACGGCTGGGGCCACCTCTACCGCTACGACCTGCACACCGGCGAGCTGCTCGGCCAGGTCACCACCGGCGCGTGGGCGGTACGCCAGATCCTGCACGTGGACGAGGCCGAGCGGGTCGTCTACTTCGTCGCGGCGGGACTGGTGGCGGAGGACCCGTACCGCCGTACCGTGTGCAGAATCGGTCTGGACGGCACCGACTTCCGCAAGCTGACCGACGACGCCCTGGACCACGTCGTCACGCTGCCGGAGCACGGCCGCTACTTCCTCGACGCCGCCTCCACCGTCGACACCGCCCCGGTGACCACGGTCCGCGATTGGAGCGGGCGGGTGCTCGTCGAGCTGGAGCGCGCCGACATCGGCAAGCTCACCGCCACCGGCTGGACCCCGCCGGAGCGCTTCCGGGTGAAGGCCGCCGACGGTGTCACCGACATCTACGGCATCCTGTACCGCCCGCACGGCTTCGACCCGTCCCGCAGCTACCCGGTGATCGACACGATCTACCCGGGTCCGCAGGTCAACCGGGTCGCGCCGGGCTTCGACCCGGGCGGCATGGGCCTCGACGCGGAACCTCTCGCGGCACTCGGCTTCGTGGTGATCGCGGTGGACGGCCGGGGCACCCCGGGCCGTGACAAGGCGTTCCACGAGGCCCGGCTCGCCGACGCCGGCACGCTGACCGACCACGTCGCGGCACTGCGGCAGCTCGCCGAGAGCCGGCCGTGGATGGACCTGGAGCGGGTGGGCGCTTTCGGTCACTCGGGCGGCGGCTTCGCCACGGTCCGGGCGATGCTCGACTTCCCGTCGCTGTACAAGGTCGGCGTGGCGATGTCCGGCTATCACGACGCCCGCTTCTTCAGCCTGGACTTCGTCGAGGCCTATGACGGCGCCGGCAACCCGGACGCGTGGCTGAGCGCCTCCAACGTGGAGATCGCCGACCGCCTGGAGGGCAAGCTCCTGCTGGTGCACGGCGAGATGGACGACCGCGTCCACCCGGACCACACACTGCGCCTGGCCGACCGGCTGGTCGCCGCGAACAAGCCCTTCGACCTGCTCATCGTGCCGGGCGCCGAACACGCCTTCATCGACTGCCTGTCCTATGTCCGCACCCGCGCCTGGGACTTCCTCACCCGCGAACTCCTGGCCACCGATCCCCCGGCCTACCGCCCCGCCCCCATCCTCCTGGACCCCGACCTCCTCAGCGAACTCTTCGCCTGACCCGCAGCGCGACGCGGCCGCCCCACCCGGCCGCCGCGCGCCTCCGGCCCGCAGGCTGGGCCCCAGGGGTGTGCCCAGCCGGGGCCGGGATCGCAGCTCACCTCCCGACCCGGGCTGGTGCTGGCGGCTGCCTCAACGGGCCCGAGACAGCAGTGAACACCAGCCCGGGTCGGGACCGGCCGCTCCGTGAGCACCAGCCCGGGGCGGGACCGGCCGGTGCCGGGCTCACTCTGCCGGCGTGGGCAGGGTGGGGCCCAGCCTGCGCAACGGCGACAACGCCATGGCCAGGGGTGGCAGCAGCATGGCGGCCGCGGTGAGCAGCAGCGTGGTGCGGAGACCCCAGTGCTCGGCGAGCAGGCCGCCGAGCAGGGCACCGATCGGGGCCAGGCCCATCCCGGCGAAGGAGATCGTCGCGGCGACGCGGCCCTGCATCGCGTCGGAGGTGACCGCCTGCCGCACGGCCATCACCGTGACGTTGACCAGCTGGCCGAACGCGCCGAAAACCAGGTTGACCAGGATCAGCGCGGCGACGGTGCCACCGGAGGCTCCGTGCAGGGCGGGCAGGCACAGCATCACCCCGTCGCCGAGGAACGCGGCCGCGATGAGCACCGGGCCATATCCGAATCGGACAGGGAGCCGCGCGGCGAGCAGTGCGCCGAGGACCGCGCCCGGGCCGGTGGCGGCGAGGGCGAGACCGATCGTCGTACCGGAAAGGTGCAGTTGTCTCGGCAGGAAGAGCAGGTAGGCGGTCATCAGAGCGGCGAAGGACATCTGGAACCCGGCCGAGGCCAGGCAGATCGGCCGCAGCAGCGGGTGACCGGCGACGAAGCGGAGCGCTTCACGGATCCGGCGGCCGCCGACGGCCGGCTCCGGGACGGTCTCCGGGCGCCGGATCCGCGCGATGGCCAGGACCGACAGCACGAAGAACAGCGCGCTGGACACCGCCGCGACCGGCGCGGACAGCAGCGACATCATCGTCCCGCCGAGCGCCGGGCCGCCCAGCTGCGCCACGGATCGGCTGCCCTCGAGCGCGCTGTTGCCGCGCAGCAGCTGGTCACGGCGCACCAGCCGGACCAGCGACGCCTGATAGGCCACGTCGAAGAGCACCGACAGGGTGCCGGTGGCGAACGCGGCGACCAGCAGGACCGGCAGACCGAGGCCACCGACGAGGGCGGCGAGAGCGACCGCGCCCAGCGTCAAGGCCCGTCCGAGGTCCGACAGAACCATCACGGTACGGGTGCGCCGGCGGTCCACCCACACCCCGGCGAGCAGCGTGAACAGCAGTTGCGGCGCCTGGCCCACGGCCCGCAGCACACCCAGCTGATCCGCGCCGACGCCGAGCGTCAGCACCGCGACCAGCGGCAGGATCACCAGACTCGTGTGTTCACCGAGTTGAGAAGCGGTCTGCCCGAACCAGAGACGACGAAAATCGGCGTTGCGCAGCACGAAGGAACCCCTGGAAGGCGAGGTGGTTTCCGCAGTGCCGCACGTGTCAGGAGCAGCACGCGTCTGACGGGCCGCTCACGGCCATGACGTCAACGCGCGCTCTTACGACCGGGCATCCTCAACTCCTCGCCGGGTTTCCCCTCACCGAACCTGACCATACGTCGACGAGCTCACTCATCGACAGCTCGGCAGGGGTCCGCGGTGGGGCGGTGGCGGTCCGCGGTCGGCTTGTGCGTGCGGCTACCGCCCCAGGTGGGCGGCAGCCGCACGCGATCTGGCAACGCGACCGTCGTCGTTCATGCCCGCGGCGGGTGGCGATAGGGTACGGGTGGCCGTGGCACTGCTGGAGGAGGTGAGACCCCGTGAACGTTGGTTCGATGTGGGTGCTCCCCCTCGTTGTCACGGGTGGCGACTGACGTAAGGGTCGCTGGGGAGCCTCTCGACGAGTAGCTCTCGGAAGGCTCATGGATATGAACAAGCACGTCATCGTGGTCACGCGGGTTTCCGAGCGGCACTGGCACGCCCTCGGCGACGATCAGGTGATCGGGCGCGGTGAGGGGAACCGGCGGCCGGACGGGCGGATGTTTCTCAGCGTCGACGCGTGGGACGGCGCGGTGTTCGCGCAGCTCGCCGCGGCCATGCTGACGGACCTGCCGCGGCCGCTCTACACCGTGGTGGACGAGGCCGACCTCGACCTGCTGATCAGCTGGGAACGGATCGGGTTCGGGCCCCGGCGCAGGGAGTGGGAGTACGTGATGCCCACCGATCCGCGGCTCACCGGGCTCGGCGCCGCCCTGCCTCCGCCGGAGGTGACCATCGCGGTGCCTGACGAGGGGCCGCTGCGTGAACTGGACCGGGTCATCCGGGACGAGGTCGAGGCCACGCTCGGATGGCAGAACATGCCGGCGGAAGTGCTCGCCCGGCCGGACGGCACTCCCCTGCTCGACCCGGCCAGGTACACGGTTGCCGTGCAGGCCGGGCAGTACGTGGGACTGGTCCGGGTGGCGCCACTGCCACGGCAGCCCCGGATCGGGCTGATCGCGGTGCGGGACGGGCTGCGCCGCCGGGGGATCGCGCAGGCACTGCTGGCCGAGGTTCTCGGTGCGACGCACCGGCGCGGGATCGAGATGGCGTCGGCGGACGTGAACCAGGCCAACGGTGCGGCCATCGCGCTGTTCGAGAGCGTCGGCGCGCGGCGGGCGGGCAGCAACCTGGAGCTGGTGCTCCGCTAGGCCGGCACCGGGTAACCGATCTCGGCGGCGTCCGCGGCCAGGTTTCGCAGGGTCAGGTCGGGGTTCAGACGGTGGATCAGGTCGTCGGAGAGGGGGTGGTGGGCGAAAACGGACGTGACCGCGTCGAGGTGGACGGTGGTCTCGTAGTAGGCCTCGGCGAAGTCCTGATACGCCGCCGGGGTGCCCTGGAGCAGGACGTGGAACAACCAGCCGGCGCCGTCCGGGTCGTCGCCGTCCGGGAAGTCGATCTGGCCGGCCCGCCAGCGGTCGTCGTCGTGCCGGCGCCACAGGCAGAGGGTCGCTGCCAGCGTGCCGTCGATGAGGAACGCCGGCTCGGTGACCTGCGCGGCGAAGACCTCCGGGAGGCCGGTGAGCAGGCCCGGCCACGGATCGAAGGAGTCGCCGGTGGTGTTCATCGGCGACTCGTGGTCGAAGCCGCGCAGGAACGCGCCGGCCGGGGTGAACACGATCGACCAGGCGTCGCCGGCACCGTTGCGCATCGAGGCCAGCTCCTGGTCCGGCGCCCAGTGCGCGTCGAACGCGTAGTACCTGGTCTCCCGATCCGGGTTCAGGATCTCCTCCACCATGGCCAGGGCCCGGCACCGGTCACGGAGCAACGGGATGCCGGGCAGGGCAGCAGCCAGATCGTGGACGGTCACCGCCCCATTCAACCGGACCGCGGGTGGTTCAACGGGTCAAGACCGGCTTCAGTACGTCGTACACAAAGGTGTTGGGGTGTTTTCCGGTGAACCTGTCGGCGAGCGGACCGTAAGCGGTGATCGGCACGTCTTGGCCGGTGTGCGCGGTGGTCGTCCAGTCGATGACGAAGCGGAACGTGCTGCCCTTGACCGGGAACGGGCCGTCCTCGGCGGAGGTGCCGTCACCCGACTCGTCGGTGGCGTTGACCTCCTCGACCGCCAGGCCACCGGTCTCGTGGTCACCGGTCACCACGACCAGGGTGTCGCGGTGCCGGGCGGCGTAGTCGCGGGCGACCGTCACCGCCTTCTCCAGCTCGCCCATCGCCTGCAGGGTGCGCGCGCCGTTGTTGTTGTGCGCGAACTCGTCGACACCCTCCTCCTCGATCAGCAGGAAGAAGCCGTCCCGGTCGGTGGCGAGGGTGTCCAGCGCCTTGCGAGCCATGGTGGCCAGGCTGACCACCGGCGCGTAGACGTCGCCCTGACCCTCCGGTCGCTGCTGGAACATCTCCTGGTTGGCGAAGAGCCCGAGCAGCTTGCCGGGGCCGGCCGCGGCGAGCTGGGCGGGGGTGGAGACGTAGCGGTAGCCGTCGGCGCGGGCCTGCGCGATCAGGTCACCCTTCGTGCCGCGGCTGCCCTCGGTGGGATCCTCGGCGGGCTGATCGGGGTAGGCGCCCGGTGAGCCGGCCGGCAGCCACCAGTCCTCGCCGCCACCGAGGATCACGTCCGGCTTGGAGACCTGCAGGTATTGCCGGGCGATGTCGTCCTGCACGGCCCGGTCGGTGGCGTTGGCGAAGAACGCCGCCGGGCTGGCGTCGGTCACCTGCGCGGTGGTGACCAGGCCGGTCGCCTTGCCGGCCGCCTTGGCCTGCGCGCCGAGGGTGGGCAGCGCCTTACCGGCCGGGTCGACGCTGATCGCGCCGTTGTACGTCCGTACGCCGGTGGCCCACGCGCTGGCGCCCGCGGCCGAGTCGGTCACCACGTCCTCGGGGTCGTCCGGGCTGGTGGTCAACTGCCCCGAGGACGGGAACGTGTCCATGGTGAGTTGCCCGTCGAGGCCGGCGTAGTACAGGCGGGCGGCCTCGCGGTGGGCGGCGGCCATCCCGTCGCCGTTGATGAAGATGACGTTGCGGACCGCGGGGCGGCTGGAACCTTGCGTTCCTTGGAGCGGGTGCGCCAGGAGCAGACCGGCGGCGGCCAGCACTCCCGTCACGATCGGTGCCGTCACCCGGCGTACGTCCCTGACCATCGTGTCCTCCTCCAGCGTCGGCGTTCACCGTGAGTGTCCGCCCAGTGACGGGCGTCGATTCTCAGTAAACGCCTCGGCGGTCGCCAGATCCATTTCAGCAGGTCAGAGGCGCTGAGACAGGACGACACGGCGCCGCGGCGGGTCGATTTCGAGAATCGTGACGGTGACCTCGTCGCCGACCTGGATCGTCTCGGGTGCGGTGGCGAGGTCGTTCAGGTGGATCAGGCCCTCGATGCCGTCCGCGACGCGGACGAAGACGCCGAACGGGACCAGCTTGGTGACCGGGCCGCGCAGGACCTGCCCCGGCCGAACAGCCGCGGCGAACTGCTGGAACGGGTTGGGCTGGGTGGCGCGCAGCGACAGGCGGGCCTCGCCGTTGGTGGTGTCGAACTGCAGGAATTCGCAGGTGACCCGCTCCCCCACGGAGATGATCTCTGACGCGTCGGTGAACCAGCGCCAGGTCAGCTCGGGCATGGTGATGAAGCCGACGCCGGGGAAAGTGGGATGTTTCGGTCCCTCGTCCAGGTCCACGAAGACGCCGAAGCGCTCGATGGCCGCCACCGTGCCGGTCAGCAACTGTTCCGGGCGGAGCGCCTCGAGAAAGGCCCACAGCTCAGGATTCTCGGACTCGTTCACCCACCGGATGATTCCACGGCCGGCGCGGGCTGCTCAGGAACGGAGCCAGCGGTCGAACCAGGCGCGGGTGCGGTGCAGGAGGTCGAGTTGGTGGTGGCGTTCCTGGATGCGGTGGCCCTCCCTCGGATAGATCACGAACTCGTGCTCCGCGCCGAAGTGGCGTAGCGCCCGGTGCAGGTAGACGGCCTGGCCCAGCGGGACGTTCGGGTCGTCCGCGCCGTGCAGGATCAGGACCGGGGTACGGATGCGGCCGGCGAAGGAGATCGGGCTGACCGCGTCGTGCGGGTGCGGGCCGGGGCCGGACCAGCCGGTGCTGCCACCGAGAGCCGCCTCGAACTGACCGTTCTCGCCGGTCGCGGCGAGCATTCCCCAGTCGGTGACGCCGGCGCCGACCAGGGCGGCGCGGAACCGGCCGGTCTGGCCGACGGCCCACGCGGCCAGGAAACCGCCGTGGCTCCAGCCCGCGATGCCCAGCCGGTCCGGGTCGGCGATGCCCCGGGTGACGAGCAGGTCGATTCCGGTCAGGATGTCGGTCCACTCCTCCTGCCCGACTCGGCCGGCGACCCGTGCGGCGAAGTCGTGGCCGTGGCCCTTGCCGCCCCGCGGGTTAGGCAGGAAGACCGCGTGACCGGCGGTGGCGAGCCACTGGGCGCTGGGAGCCCAGGACAGTTGGAGGTGGTCGGCGTAGCGGTCGTACGGGCCGCCGTGCGCAATCGTGACCAGGGGGAACGGGCCGTCGGCGGCGGTGTGGCCGGGCGGGAGGACGAGCAGGCCGTCCAGGGCCAGGCCGTCGGCGGCGTGGTAGGTGAGGGGTTGCTGGGTGCCGAGCGGGATGCCGTTCAGTTCGGGGTGGGTGTCGGTGACCCGGTCGAGTGGGCCGGTCGGCGGGCCGAGGTGGACGTCGGCGAGGCGGTAGCGGGTGGTGGCCAGGACCGCGATCCGCGCGCCGTCGGGCGTGGCGGTGAGCGCGTCGAGGCGGCCCGGATGGTGGAGCAGGGTGGTGAGGCCAGCCGGGTCGAGGCGGCTCACCACGGTGGTCAGGCCGTCGGCGCACAGGAGCAGCGGGGCGGTGCCGGTCTGGCACAGCTCCGTGGGGCACATCGGGAGGCCGGCGGTGCGGTTGGTCCGGGACCCGCTGGTCAGGGACAAGTCGAAGACGGCCGTGCCGGCGTGCAGCACCGGCGGGGTGAGGGCGACATATCCGATGTGCCATCCGTCCTCGGCCGGCCACCAGGCCAGGGAGTGCGCGTCGGCCCCGACCGGCCCCAGCTCCTCGGCGACGCCGGTGACCGGGTCGAACAGGTGGAGCCGGCCGGTGCGCGGGCCGTAGTCGTAGTCGGCGCTCGCCTGGGTGAGCACCGCGAGGGGGCCGCCGTCGGGGCGTTGCCGCAGCCCCACGACGTGCCGGTCGGGGAACACGTCAGGTGTGGTGATCCGGTTGGTGCGCAGGTCGAGCAGGCGCAGGCGGGCGCGGGGTTCGCGTTCGCCGACGACGATGACGTCGCCGGGGCGCTCGGTGGGCTCGTCCTCGGCCAGCAGCGCGACCAGATCGGGGTCGGCCAGTGGCAGGTGGTCGAGGATTCCGGCGCCCCAACTGGTCACGGCGGTGACCGTGCCGGCGGTGAAACGGTGCAGCTGCGGGCGGCCGCGGTGGGCACGATCGGACAGGAAGAACAGCGCGTCGGCGGACCAGCGGGGCTGTGACTCGGTCGCGGTGTCCGCGGTGATCCGGCGGGCGGTGCCGTCGAGCAGCCAGACCTCGGTGTTCGCGTGGCCACCGCGCCGGCTGGCGGGCGCGAGGACGTAGGCGACCCGCCGCCCGTCCGGGGCGAGGGCCGGGGTCTGCGGGGTGCGACCATCCACCACGTGTTCCGCGGTCAGACCTGTCATGCGGGTCAGTGTGCCAACCGGCTGGCCGTCAGGGGTGTCTCGAGGGGGCGGACACACCCCTGGGAGCCAGCCGGCGTGCCGCGACGCGCGCCGCGGTCGGGAGTGGCTGCGGTGTCGCGCGAGACCGTCACGGGACGTGGCTTGTAGCCTGCGGACGGGCGCTCCGTATTCGTACCATATGGGGTTTTAAGCGAACGTTTCCGTGCCGAGGACCGTGAGCAGGGAGAGTTTGTCGTGACTCTCCGTACCGGGCGAGGCTGTGAAGATCAGCAGGGACTGGCTCTGGTCCGGGTCGAGCAGGGTTTGGCAGAACAGGTCGAGGCGGCCGACCTCGGGGTGGACGAAGCGTTTCGCGTTGCTCCAGCGCAGGCCGACCTCCTGGCGGTGCCACAGGTCGGTGAATTCGGGGTATTCCTGCAGGTCAGCGACAAATGACGCGGCCGGTGAGCCGGGGCCCTGCGCGGAGACAATGGTGCGCAGGACGGCGACGTAGACGCGGCTGTGCAGGTGATGATCCTCGGACAGGTAGCGGTCGCGGGCGCGCGGATCGGTGAACCAGCGGTAGAGGGCGCTGCGGGCCGGGCCGGTGTACCGGGTCTCGTCGCCGAGCAGCGCGACCGCGGGCGGGGTCTGCAGCAGCGTCTCGCCGATCGGGCCGATGATCTGGGCCGGAGTGTCCTGCAGGCGGTCCATGACGCGGAGCAGTCCGGGGCTGATGTGCGTGTCGCCGCGGTGCTGGGGTTGCCGACGGTGACCGCAGAGCAGGAACAGGTGGTCACGTTCGTCCGGGGTCAGGCGCAGGCCGCGGGCGATGGCGGCGGCCATCTGCGCGGATGGTTGCGAGCCGCTGCCGCGTTCGAGACGGGCCAGGTAGTCAGCCGACATGTCGCACAACTCGGCCACCTCCTCGCGGCGCAGGCCGCTGGTGCGCCGGCGGGGGCCGCGGCGCAGTCCGACGTCCTCGGGTTGCAGGGCCTCCCGGCGTCCGCGCAGGAAGGCGGCCAGGCCGGCCCGGTCCAGTGCTGTGTCCACCCGCTCATCGTCCAGCAGCCGGGCGGGGGTTAGCCACGCCCTGGCATTCAGCGGTTGAGCAGGGCCTTCATCCGGGTGGGCCGGGCGGTGCCTACTGGAGGCCCCTACCTGAGGAGTCTCGACCATGGCCAAGTGGACCGCGGAGCAGCTGATGGACATGACCGGCAAGACGGTGGTGATCACCGGCGCGGGCGGCGGGATCGGGCTGGTGACGACGCGTGAGCTCGGCCGGGTGGGCGCGCACGTGGTGCTGGCCGTGCGTGACGTGGACAAGGCGCGGCGTGCGGTGGCCGGGATGCGCGGAGAGTTCGAGGTCCGCCGGCTCGATGTCGCTGACTTCGATTCGGTACGACAATTCGCCGACTCCTGGACCGGTGACATCGACGTACTGCTCAACAACGCCGGGGTGATGGACGTCCCGGCGGCACGCACGGCGCAGGGCTTCGACGTGCAGACCGCGACCAACTACTTCGGGCCGTTCGTGCTGACCGACCTGCTGCTGCCCCGGATCACCGGCCGGGTGGTGACGGTCGGCAGCCAGCTGCACCGGTTCGCCAAGCTGAACCTGTCCGATCTTGATTGGCGGGCTCGCAAGTACAACTCGCTGGCCGCCTATGAGGCGTCGAAGCTCGCGGTGGTGCTGTTCTCGCTGGAATTGCAGCGCCGGCTGACGGCGGCAGGCAGCCCGGTCCGGTCGGTGATCGCGCATCCGGGTGTGGCGCGGACCGGCCTGGTGTCACATTCGTCATTGGGGCTGATCAATCGGATGCCGTTCCTGGTGCAGGGGATGGAGCAGGGTGCGCTGCCGCTGCTCTACGCGGCCACCGAGGACGTGCCGGGGAACGCCTATGTGGGGCCGGACGGGCTGTTCAGCTTCACCGGATATCCGCTGATCCGTAAGCCCAGCCGGGCCGGGCAGGACGCGGCGGTGGCCCGGGAACTGTGGGAGGCGACGGCCGCGCTCGTCGGCTGACCTCCGCCCGGCAACGTCCGGGCGAAGCCGTCGAGCAGCCAGGTCAGCCCCTCGTCGAAGTCCGCGATCCAGTCGTCACCGGCGCCGCGCAGCAGACCCGGCCGGCCCGCCGCGGCCAGATGCGGCAGGTCGCCACCGGCGGTGAGCTCGGCGAAGTACGCGTCCGTCGACGCCTGCCAGTCCTGGTCGCGCCGCCGGGCGGCCGCCTCCTGCCCGGCCACGGTCACGAACCCCAACAGGTACGTGTCGACGGCCCGCAGCAGCGCGAGCGCCCGGTCCGGCGATCGCGGCGAGCGGCTGTTCCGCGTGGCGAGCCGCGTTCGGGCCGATCGCCGCCCGCGCCCCGAGCACGCTCATCAGCCAGGGGTGCTGCCGGCCGACCGCGATCTGCCGGTGCAGCACGGCGCGCAGGGCGGCACGCCAGTCCCCCGCCGGGATCTCGTCGAGCAGCATCTCGCCGGACACGTGATCCACCATGAGGTCGATCAGGTCCTCCTTGCGCTCAAAGAACGAGTAGAGGCTCATCGGCCGGGCGAAGAGTTCGGCGGCTATCCGCCGTACCGAAACTGCTTCTGATCCTTCTCGGTCAGCAAGACCGACGGCGCAGGAGACAACCGCCTTCCTGGTGAGGCATTCGGGTTGGCCGGACGCGTCCAGAGCGGTCCGCGGGTCTCTGTCACGGCGCGATCGTATCGGCGTACGAAATGCCGATACGGCGTATCGGTTCCTGATACGGCGTATCGGAAGACTCGAGGAGATGACAGAAAAACTGCCGCGGGATCTGCTCGCGCTGGTCGGCGCGATCCGGCTGCGGCCGGAGTCCGCGCTCGGCGAAGGGGCGGCCGGAGTCCGCGCTCGGTCGGGTTCGGGGGCGGTGGCGGTCCGCGATCCGGTGGTGCGTGCCGCTACCGCCCCCAGGTGGGCGGTAGCCGCACGCGATCTGGCATTGCGGACTCTCACCGCCCCGCCCGGCGGCGACAGGTACATCCGAGCGGGCATGTGCACCCTCGCCGCCCACCGGGTGATCGAGGGTGACCAGCCGGCGATTATCGTGCTCGACGCTTCCCGGGCAGACACCGTGTTCACCCCCCGACCGGGGCCGGTGACACCCCCGGCCGCGAGCGCACGGCCGGGTACTCGCCGACATCCGGTCACCCGCGCCACTGCCCGGACCGGGATGCCCCTGCGGGCCAGACGGTTCCAGCCGCCGGCGCTCCATCAAGATCAACTTAAGCTGAGTGGTATTGGTCGCGGTCAGCTGGCACCGGCGGCCGTCTCGGATGGCCGGAGGCAGCCACCAGCACCAGCCGGGGCAGCAACAGGTTGCGGTCACGGCAAGGCGGGGGGCGGATCACCGTCCTGACCGATGGAAGAGGCGGCCGAAATCCGGCGGCACGCACTGTCCATGATGGCCGATCGCAGGATTTCGGGTTGGGCGGCGGGCGGTAGATTCCGGTCAAGACGGTCGGCCACTGCGTGCGGGGGATGGATGACGATGCGTGTTCTCAAGCCACTTGAATTGGACCGGCTGGTTCGGAGCAACCGGCGGTTGAAGATTTCGATGCTGGTCACGATCACGGTGGTGCTGCTCCTGCTCGTCGTGCTGATCGCCACCGACACCGACTTCCCGGTCGGGCTCGGAGCGCCGATCGGGCTCGCCCTCGGTGCGCTGCTGCTCATCCCGCAGCGTCGCCTGCTGTCCGAACTGAACCTCACGGCCGCCGAGGGTCGCGCGATCCTGGAGGCCGAACGGCTGCGGCGCAATGGCGTGGCCGACCTCCCACCGCAGGCGCGCGCCCAGCGCGAGACCGTGCGCGGACGCATCTGGATGGCCGTGGGCCTGATCAGCATCGTGATCTTCGTGGTGGCCGCGCGGTACTTCTTCAGCAAGGCCGGGCAGACGGTCGAGGAGGACGCGCCCACCGACGTCTGGTTCGGGGTGAGTTTCTTCGCCGGGTTCGCCGCCCTGTGCCTGGCACCCGGCGCACTCTGGCAGGCGAAGAACCACCGGGAGGCCGCCCGCGCCTTCGAAAGGCTGGGCGTCGAACCCGCCGAGTGAGCCGGCCCGGATCAAGCCATCCGGATCAAGCCGCCCGGATCAAGCCTCGGTGATCGCTTGCAGGGTTTCGCGGAAGGCGGCGTAGGTCGCCGCGCCGAGTTCCGCGGAGTGCCGGCGTTCGATGTCGGCGACGATGCCGTCGGAGAGGTCCATCCACTCCCGGCCGCGGGCAGTCGGGACGATCAGGCGGGCGCGACGGTCGGCCGGGTCCGGAACGCGGGAGACGTAGCCAAGTTTCTCCAGTTCGTCGAGGATCGCGCCGATCGTCTGCTTGTTACGACCGGCGAGACGGGTGAGCTCGGTCTGACGGGAACCCTCCTCGTCGAGATAGGCCAGGACAGCGCCGTACTGCGGGCGCAAGTCGCCGAACCCCAGCTCGGCGCCGCGGCGGAACAGCTCGGACTGGAGGCTGAACAGCAGCCGGGCCGCCAGCATGCCGAGGTCCGGCGACTCCGTCTTGCGTGCGGTGCGACCCATGTAACCTACGCCACCCTTCTGGATTAGTCCAAGGATTGGACGGTCCAAATTCTGGACTATATTGTGGTAGTAGCCGAAGCGACCTGGAGGATCTCATGGCCACCGTTGAACTGACCCGATTCCGCGTCGTCCCGGAGCGTGCCGCAGACCTGGTCGCGGCCCGGCCGGCGATGCTCGCCGACTTCCGCGCCGACCGTGCCGGTTTCCGCGACGCGCACCTGGTGCAGCTGCCCGGCGACGAGTGGCTCGACATCGTGTTCTGGGACAGCCCGGCGGATTTCGCCGCGTCCCGGGCCAAGGGCGCCAACCTGCCCGGCATCACGGCCTTCTTCGCCACGATCGCCGAGCTGATCAGTTCAGAGGAGGGAGCGGAGCAGTAGACGGCCGAGCCGACGAGCGCTCCGAGGGCGCGGAGCCGCAAACCAGCCGAGCCACGCAAGCGCCGAGCCCAACAAACTCCGAGGAGGTGCGAAGCAGCGGGAAGCCGAGCCGACAAGCGCTGAGAAAGGCGCGGAGCACAAGGCAGCCGGGCCGACAGGACACAAGGAAAGCGCGGAGCACAAGGCAGCCGCGCTGAACACAGTCCGAGGAGCTGCAGAGCGGTGGGCAGCCGCGCCGATCTGGTCAGGTTCGGGGAGGGTGCCACGCCGGGAGGTCAGGCCAGGTCCGCGTCGTGGACCAGCAGGGCGATCTGGGTGCGGTTGTCCAGGTCGAGCTTGGTCAGGATGTGCGACACGTGGGTCTTGACCGTGGCCAGGGTCATGTCGAGGGAGCGGGCGATCTCGGTGTTGCTGCCGCCCTGACCGATGGCGATCACCACGTCGCGTTCCCGTGGGCTGAGCGCGGCCAGGGTCGCGCGGGCCCGGGCGTAGGCGCCGGCCTGGACCGCGACCCGGTCCATCAGTCGGCGGGTGATCCGCGGCGACAGGATCGGCTCGCCGGCCGCGACCTGGCGGACCGCCTCGGCGATCCGGGCCGGTGGGGTGTCCTTGAGCAGGAAGCCGCTGGCTCCGGCGCGCAGCGCGTGCAGAATGTTCTCGTCGGTGTCGAAGGTGGTCAGCACGATGATCTCGGGTGGTCGCGGGCGGGCCCGCAGGCGCCGGGTCGCGGTGATCCCGTCGACGCGCGGCATGCGCAGATCCATCAGTACGACGTCGGGGGCGTGCGCGTCGACCACGGCCGACACCTCGTCGCCGTCGGTGGCCTCGCCGACCACGATGATGCCCGGCGCGCCGTCGAGCATCATCGTCAGCCCGGCGCGGACCAGGGCATCGTCGTCCACCACGAGCACGCGCACCGGAATGTCGTCGCCGAGCGCACGTACCGGGGGGTTCACACCGGCCATGGTATCGACGCGTGCAGCCGGAACTCGCCGCCGATCTCCTGATGGTCGAGCGTGCCGCCGGCCAGGCTGACCCGTTCGGTGAGCCCGACCAGGCCCGCTCCCCCGGGCCATCCGGGTGGCGCGGGCCGGGGTGGCAGTTTATTTCGTACGTCGATCAGCAACCCCGCGCCGGGACCACCGCGCAGCTCGACCTCGACCGGTTGGCCCGTGGCGTGTTTGCGGGCGTTGGTGAGTCCCTCCTGGATCACCCGGTACGCGGTGCGGGCCACCGCCGGTGGCGCCTCGGCCGGCTCGTCCACCGCGTCGCGCAGCAGCACCTCGGTCCCGGCGTCGCGGGACTCGTCGACCAGGCGCGGTACGTCGGCGAGCACCGGCTGCGGACGAGTGCCCTCCCCCGCCGGCGGCTCGTCGTCGCGGAGCAGCGAGATCACCTCGCGCAGTTCCTCGAGGGCCTGGTGCACCCCGGCCCGGACCACCCCGGCGGCCTGCGACAGGCGCTCGGGTGAGGAGTCCGGCCGGTATTCCATCGCGCCGGCGAACGTGGCCAGCAGCGACAGCCGATGCGCGAGCACGTCGTGCATCTCGTGGGCGATCTTGCGGCGTTCCAGCATGCGCGCCTCGGCCACCCGGCGGCCCTGCTCCGCCTCGGCGCGGCGGGCCCGCTCGTGCAACGACCGGATCAGCGCCTCCCGGGCCTGGGCCCACGCGCCCCAGCCGAGCAGCGCGCCGTATCCGATAGTGATCAGCGCGAGCCACCAGCCGTAGGACATCCCGCCGTTGGCTCGCCAGACGCCCTGGACCGCGTGCGCGACGACACCACCGGCCGCGACGGCGATCGCGACCGGGAAACGGCGGCGGCGCGCCACCTGGAGCGCGCCCATGGTGGCCGGCGCGGTGGCAACCGGCGACAGCGCGGCCAGGACGGTGAGCACGACCGTGCCGAGGACCGGCCGCCAGAGGATCAATGGGGTCAACGCCCAGCTCAGCACGCCGATGACCAGGTCGAGCACGAACAGCGACCCAGTCGGCCGGTCGCTCCACCAGGACACCAGCGTCACCGCGATCAACGCTCCCGAAACCGCCGTCACGACGGCGACCGCGCCGACGACCTCGTGCCGCCCGCGCTCGGACGGCTCAAAGGCATTCACACCGACGACCCGGACAACGCGCTCATGCCGCAGGCCCGGAAGAGCGCAGACCCAGTCGAGACAGCCGGTCCGGCGAAGGCGCAGGCAGGCCCGGCCGGGACAAAACCGACATGGGCCGAGGCGCGCCTGGAGAGAGCAGACCCGGCCGAGGCAGGCTCGACGGAGGCGGAGATGTTCACCAGGCGACGGTAACCGGCAGGTGGCGAGCGGCGACACCATCCAAAGTTGTAGGTGCCACCGTCGAAGGCGGGTGGCCGGGCAGCCCGCGGTCCGATGTGGCCGCCGTGGCCGGACCGGCACGCTCAGCGGCATGACAACCGAGATGCGTACCAGGAAGAACTCGACCATCGGCCGGGCCGTCACCGTCGCCGCGGGTACCGCCGGAGCCCTCCTGCTGTGGGTGGTCGACGACCCGTGGGCCGGCCACGACCTGACCGTCCGCCAGGGCGGCACGGTCCAGCACGTCGGCCCGGTCGCGGTCGCGGTGACCGCCCTGGTCGCCGGCCTGGCCGCGTGGGGCCTGCTCGCGGTGCTGGAGCGCGGCACCCGCCGGCCGGCCCGGACCTACCGGATCATCGCGACGATCGTGCTGCTGATCTCGCTGGCCGGGCCGCTGGGCAGCGGCGTCGACCTCGGCAGCAAGCTCGGCCTGCTCGGCCTGCACCTGACCGTCGGCCTGGCGCTGATCATCGGCCTCCCGGCCCGACGCGGCTGCTGACCCCACCAGCACGGCCACCGAGTGTGTGAAGTTTAGGTGCGGAGCGCACCCAAACTTCACACACAAGCCACGCACGCACCGCAAGCACCCCGCACACCGCGAGCACCGTCAGACGGGCGAGCACCGCGAGCACCGCGAGCACCGCGAGCACCGCGAGCACCGCGAGCACCGCGAGCACCGCGAGACCCGCGAGACCCGCGAGACCCGCGAGACCCGCAAGAACACGGGACACGCGGGGGGTGGGGTTGGAATTTTGGCTGGTCAGAAAATTGTTTGACAGTGCCGATAATCTGATCCTCCGTATCTTCGGCGGACCGTGAGAGCGGACGGCGAGAGGCGAGGGGGCCCTGCCCTCTCGACACTCTGGAGCCACGATGCACCGGGCACCCGCCCTCTCCTTCCTGCTCGTCACCGTCTTCGTCGACATGCTCGGGCTCGGCCTGATCGTGCCGATCACGCCGGCCCTGCTCACCTCCGTGACCGCCGATCCGGGCACCGCCGCGCTCTGGTCCGGGCTGCTCGGGTCGGTGTTCGGGCTGCTGCAGTTCGTGGCCGCGCCGCTGCTTGGCCGGCTCTCCGACCGGTACGGCCGGCGCCCCGTCCTGCTCACCTCACTGGGCTGCCTCGGCGTCGACTGGCTCGCCCACGCCGCGCTGCCGAGCCCCTGGACCCTGCTGGTCTTCCACGCGATCGCCGGGGCGTGCGCCGGCACGAACACCGTGGTCAACGCGTACATCGCGGACGTCACCCCACCGAACGGGCGGGCCAAGGCGTACGGGCTGATCGGCGCGGCGTTCGGGCTCGGGTTCATCGCCGGGCCGACCATCGGCGGGCTGCTCGGCGCCGTGGACGTACGGCTGCCGTTCCTCGCCGCGGCGGCACTGTCGTTCGCCAACGTCGCGTACGGATGGTTCGTCCTGCCCGAGTCCCGGGCCGGCGACCGCAGCACCCCGCTCACCCTCCGGACCACGAACCCGATCACCGCGGTCCTCGACGTGCTGCGCCGGCCGGTGCTCGGGCGGCTCGCGCACGCCCGGCTCTGGAGCGACGTGGCCCGGATGATCCACCAGTCGAGCTGGGCGTTCTTCCTGACCTACCGGTTCGGGTGGGGCACCGCGCAGGTCGGCGCCGTGATCGCCGGCAGCGCGCTGGCCGGTGCGCTGTTCCAGGCGCGGGCGGTCGATCCGATCGTGCGGCGGCTCGGCGACAAGCGGGCCGCAGTCGCCGGTGGCCTGGTCGGTGTCGTGAGCTTCGCCGGCATGGTCGTCGCCTCCGAGCCGTGGATGCTCTTCGTGCTGCTCACGATCGGAGTGCTGGGTGCGGTCGGCGCCGCGGCCGGGCAGGCGTGGATCTCGCGCGCCGTCGGGGACGAGGAGCAGGGCGCGGTGCAAGGTGCGCTGACCGGCATCGGCGCGCTCGCGGAGACCGCTGTTCCGGTCGCGGGCGGCGTCGTGTTCGGGTGGTCACTTTCGTACGGAAATCCGGGTTTGATTTTTGTCGGCGCCGCGGGTTGCGCGGCCCTGTCGGTGCTGATCCTGGCGGTGACCCCGCAGCACCCGGAGCTTCGCACCGGCTGATCAACACGCTGTTAAAGATTGACCACCATCAGTGACATATTGATCAGCCCCCACTAGCATCCACAGACATCGTATTGATGTTGATCAGTGGGGGCTGAGCATTGAACGAAGTCAGCAGACGTCATCTCCGGAGGGTGACCACGATCCTGGCGATCGGGGTCACCACCGTCGGTCTCACCACGCCCGGCGCGAACGCGAAGGCGCCGGACGATCCGGCAGCGCGCACCTACGCACAGATCGCCGCGCTCCAGCAGCTCAAGAAGTCGTTCACGCCGGCCGAGCGCAAGCTCGACAGCCGGCTCGCCATCGAGCTACGTCAACGCGGCGGCAAGGTGCCGGCCGGCGCGCTGCCCAAGGTGTCCACCGGCGTCGAGGTATCGAAATCGGGCACCACCGAGGTCGAGGTGCACGCCGACAAGGTCGGTGACGACCTGCTCGCCCGGCTGCGCGGGGTCGGCGCCGGGATCCGCTTCCCGTCCGCGGCGACCGGCACCGTGCTGGTCAAGGCGCCGCTCACCGCGCTGCCGACGATCGCCGGTTGGAAGGACGTCACCGGCGTCAACCTGAAGCACGGCCTGATCAGCAGCCGGGAGACCGACCCGGGCAAGAAGCCGGTCACCGAGTCGAAGTCCGCGAAGGTGGCCCGGATCGAGGGCGCCCTGCAGGCCGCGAAGGCCGCCGCGCCGAAACTCGCCGCGCCCAGTCAGGGATCGGTCGTCTCGGAGGGTGACCGCACCCACGCCGCCGACACCGCGCGGACCAAGTACAAGGTGACCGGCGTGGGCGTGAAGGTCTGCGCGCTCTCCGACGGCATCGACTCGCTCGCCGAGTCGCAGGCCACCGGTGACCTGCCGGCCGACCTCGACGTGCTGCCCGGCCAGGAGGGTTCCGGCGACGAGGGCACCGCGATGCTGGAGATCATCCACGACCTGGCGCCGACCGCGAAGCTCGGCTTCGCGACCGCGTTCACCAGCGAGGCGAGCTTCGCCGAGAACATCCGCGCGCTGCGCTCCCAGGCGCACTGCGACATCATCGTCGACGACGTCGTGTACTACCACGAGAGCCCGTTCCAGGACGGCCTGCCGGCGCAGGCGGTCAACGCGGTCACCGCGGACGGGGCGTACTACTTCAGCTCGGCCGGCAACGAGGGCAACACCCTCGACGGCACCTCCGGCAACTGGGAGGGCGACTTCGCCGACTCGGGCAAGGGGATCGGCAAGTTCGCCGGCGTCGCGCACGACTTCGACCCGGGGCCGGGCGTGCAGGTGTTCAACCCGCTGTCGCCGAACAGCGCCGGACGGGTGACCACGCTCTGGTGGGCCGACCCGCTGGCCGGCTCGGCCAACGACTACGACCTGTACCTGACCGACTCGGCCGGCAACGTCACCGACTTCTCGCAGGACACCCAGGACGGCAACGACGATCCGTTCGAGATCCTGGCCGCCGGCTCCGGCGCGGGTCAGCGCCTGGCCGTGGTGAAGTACGCGGGCGCCGACCGGTACCTGCAGCTCTCGGTGTTCCGCGGCCGGTTCGTGGACGTGGGCGCGCTCAAGGGCTTCTCCACGCCCGGCGTCACCCGTGGGCACAGCGCCGCGGAGAAGGCGTTCTCGGTGGCCGCGGCACCGGCCGCCGCGCCGCTGCCGTTCGCCCTGGAGACCGGCGACCCGGCGAACCCGGCCGGGCCGTACCCGGAGGTGTTCACCAAGCAGACCAAGCCGGAGCGGTTCACCTCGGACGGGCCGCGCCGGATCTTCTTCAACGCCGACGGGACCGCGATCACGCCGGGCGACTTCAGCGCGACCGGCGGGACCGTACGGGCCAAGCCGCAGATCACCGCGGCGGACGGGGTGCGGACGTCGATCGCCGACTTCGACCCGTTCTTCGGCACCTCGGCGGCCGCTCCGCACGCCGCCGCGATCGCCGCGCTGGCCCTCTCCGGCAACCCGGGGCTGTCCAACGCGGAGATCCGTACCGCGCTGACCGGCACCGCGCTGGACCTGGCGCCGGCCGGGTACGACAACCGCACCGGCAGTGGCGTGGTCCGCGCCGACCTGCTGCTGCGCAACACCGGCGCCACCCCGCAGCCACTGGTCCAGGCCGGCACGCCGACGGTCACGCCGTCGACCGGTGACGGGGACGCGTACCTGGAGCCGGGTGAGCAGGCGACCGTGGCGCTGCCCGCGGTGAACAACGGCGACGGCACGGCCACCGGCGTGAACGTGGTGGTCGACACGGACGACCCGCTGGCGACGGTCACCCCGAGGGCCGCGTCGTACGGGAACCTGGCCGCGGGCGCCACCAAGTCGAAGAACTACAAGCTGAAGCTGGCCGCCGGGTATCCGCTCGGCCGGCCGGTCACGCTCCTGGTGAAGATCTCGTTCGCCGGTTCGCTATCGCCGACCACCAGCACGGTCGTGGTACCGACCGGGCAGCCGTCGGCGACGGTCACCGACTTCGCCTACACCGGCCCGGTCACCCCGGTGCCGGACAACGACCCGACCGGCGCCACCGCGACCGTCGACGTCAGCGGGGTCGGGTACGCCTCCGGCCTGACGTTCTCGATCGACGGCACCACCTGCACCACCGACACCGCGTCGACGACGGTGGGGCTCGACCACACCTTCGTCGGTGACCTGACCGGAACGCTGACCGCACCGGACGGCCGGACGGCGACGCTGTTCGCCCGGCGGGGCGGCGGCGGCAACAACCTGTGCCAGGTGGTGTTCGACGACGCGGCGGCGACCCCGTTCGCCACGGTGACGTCGAGCAACGCGCCGTTCACCGGGTCGTGGAAGCCGGCCGGCGCACTGTCGTCGCTGCGGGTCTCGCCGGCCGACGGTACGTGGAAGTTCACGGTGACCGACGCGGCGAACGCGGATGTGGGTTCGATCCGGGCCTTCTCGCTGCACCTGACCGGCTTCGCGCCGGCCTGACGAGAAAGCCGGCCCGAGAAAGCCGGCCTGACGAGAAAGTCGGCCTGACGAGAAAGTCGGTCTGATCGAAGAACCGGTCCGGGGGCGTCACGGCGCTCCCGGACCGGCGCTCCCGCCCCGCGCGGATTCGGGCCGGACGGTGATACCCGACTGAACGGGGACATCGGAGCCGGCCTCCAGGAAAATTCGTGAACGTCAATGAGCACCAGGAAATGAGGACTGCACGGATCAGGGAGGAATTGTGTTCACCGAACTCAGACAGGGCCGGATGGGGATCGTCGCGGGAGTGTTCTCGCTGACGGTAGGAACGGTCATTCCGGCCGGGGCGCCCGGCGGCGAACGGCCGGTGTACGTGACGAATGCCGAGTCTGCCGACATCTCCACGTTCGCCACCGACGTGACCACCGGGCACCCGGTCCTGACCGACCGCAAGCCGACCCGGGCGGGAGCCGGGGTCCGGCAGATGACCTTCACCCCGGACGGCCGGACCGCCTACGCCGCGAACTCCGCAGTCGAGCTCGGCCCGGATCTCCTCGGCACCATCTCGGTCTACCGCGTCGGCCCGCACGGCCGGCTGACGCCGCAGGAAACCGTCAGCTCCGGAGGAGAAACCCCCTTGGGCGTCGCCGTCACTCTCGACGGGCGGACCCTGTACGTCACGAATGTCTTCAGCAACACGGTGGTGGCCTTCCGGATAAGCTCCGACGGCAGCATCCGGCAGTTCCGCACCTTCCCCGTCGCGGTGAACAATCCCCGCGGGCTCGCGCTGTCACCCGACGGCCGGTTCCTCTTCCTCAGCTACGGCGACGTCACCGATGGCCGGCCCACCTCCGTCGGCGGGATCAGCACGTTCGTCATCGGCCGGGACGGTGGCCTGACCGAGGCCGGATCACCGGTCCGGGTGGGCCGGTTCGACGGGACGATGGCCACCACCCCGGACGGCCGGTACCTCTACCTCACCAGCACCGACACCGACCAGGTGTTCGGTTTCGCGATCGGCGCCGGCGGCGGGCTCACCGCGCTGCCCCGGTCACCGTACGCGGTGTCGGACTGGCCCGAAGGGATCGCCACCACGCCGGACGGGCGGTTCGTCTACATCGCCAGCGTGGGTCTGAGCACGCCTGACGGCCCGGGTTACGTGACCGGCTTCGCCATCGGCGCGGACGGCTCGCTGACCGCGGTGGCGAAACCGGTCCGGGCCGACCTGTTCCCGGTCGGGTTCGTCGTGGTGCCGAGCGGGCGGTTCGCCTACGCCTCGGGCGGGTTCGACGCGGGCCGGCTCAGCGCGTTCGCGATCGGCGCGGACGGCAAGCTGAAGCCGCTCGACGGCACGCCGTTCGACACCCGCGGTTTCGGCCCCGCCTACAGCTCCGCCTCGGTCCTGCCCGACCAGGGCCCGGTCGCCGGCTTCGCGGCCGTCGCCGACCACCGATCGGTGACCTTCGACGCGTCGTCGTCGGCCGACCCGGACGGCAGCGTCGCCGGCTACGGCTGGGACTTCGGCGACGGCACGACCGCGACCACCACCGCACCCCGGACCACCCACCGCTACGCGCGGGCCGGAACGTTCCGGGTGACGCTCACCGTCACCGACAACGAAGGCTGCTCCACCGTGCTGGTCTCCACCGGGCAGGGCGTCCTGCGCAACGGCACCGCGGCCGCCGCCACCACCCGTGACATCACGGTCAGCGGCTGACGACGGCTGATCGGAACCGGTCCGGGCCGGCTTCGCGCGATAGCGCCATGCCCGCGCCCGGACCGATTTACGCTGTTCGCGGTGGATTCGGGCGAAGGGGCGTTATGCGAAGCAGGGTTCGATCGCGGTGGCTGGTTTCCCCGGTCGCCCTACTGATGGTTCTGGCCGGGTTCCCGGCACCGGCACTCGCCGCGAACGACGTGGGGAAGTGCAGCGTGAGCCGTTCGACCGGCGCGTACTGCACGACCGGCACGATCACCGCGAACAGCACCCGGCACTGGCTCCGCGTCTACGCCGCGAACGTCCGGTCGGTCGCCGTCTGGGACGCCGACACCAACGTCCAGGTGTTCTACAACGACGAGGGCAGCGTCGGCCCGGTCGCGGTCTATGGGCTGCACGGCCGGTACTACGCCGTCGCCACCCGGAACGGCGACTCGGCCGGCTCGGTGCAGATCTGCAACTACACCGAGGTCTACGGCGAACCCTGCGCCGTTCTTTAAGCGGGCAGCTCCGCCTCGACCAGGTCGGCGGCCCGCTCCGCACTCCCCTGCTCCCGCACCTGACGCCGCACGTCGGCGCACCGGGCCAGCACAGTCGCGTCGCCGGTCAGCTCCAGCAGCGCCGCGCGCAGCTCGTCGGCGGTCACGATGGCCGAGTCGACGACCCGGGCCACACCCAGCTCGGCCAGGCGGGACGCGTTGGTGAACTGGTCGGCGGCCTGCGGTGCGGCGATCATCGGGGTGCCGCAGTAGAGGCCCTCGCTGCTGCCGCCCATCCCGGCGTGGGTCAGGAACGCGTCCGCCTGCTCCAACACGGCGAGCTGCGGGACCCAGGGGTGCACCTCGACACTGTCCGGGATCTCGCCCAGCTCGGCCGGGTCGACGTGCCGGCCGATCTGCAGGACCGTGTGCCAGCCGGGGAGCGAGCCGAACGCCGTGACGCAGCGCCGGTAGAAGCCGGCGTGCCGGGTGAAGGCCGAGCCCAGCGACACCAGCAGCACCTTCTCCGCAGTCGCGGGACGCTGCCACGAACCCTGCGCGGAGCGGTCACCCAGCGCCGGGCCCACGAACGTGTAAATGGACGGGTCGACCCGGTCGGCGTTCGGCTGCAGCGCCTCCGGGATCAGCGCGAGGCACCGCGGCGGGCGGCCCTGGAACGCGATGCTGTCGGTGGCCGACGACCCGTTCTCGGTGAGCCAGGCGGTGAACCGGTCGTAGTAGTCGGCGCCGCGCGGGTCGGCGCGGATCGCCTCGATCGCCGGGGCCATCTCCTGCTCGTAGCCGTCCCAGGCGACGAAGGTGGAGGAGAGCTGGACCGCCGGGATGCTCCACTGTTCACCGAGCAGGCGGGCCGGGGCGCCGGCGATGTCGTACAGGAAAAGGTCCGGACGGTCGTCGGTGAAAGCGGCCCGGAGCTGGGGCAGCATCGTGATCGCGTCGTCGAGGAACAGGGTGAGCTGTTCGATCGGATCATCGGTCCAGGTGTCGTCCGGAGAAGGCAGACCTGATCGGTACGGCTTGAGCTCGGCCCCGGCGCCCTCGATCGCGGCGGCGAAGCCCGGCGCGTTGGCATAGGTGACCCGGTGACCGCGATTGACCAGGGTGCGGACCAGGTCGAGGCTCGGGTTGACGTGCCCGTGGGCCGGGATGCTGACGACGGCGATGTGTGTCATGGGGTCCTCCTCGCGCATAACGAGACGCAACGTCTCGTCTCTCTAGCTTGCGCAGAGCGCGGCCGGAAGTCAATACACTTCACGCCATGCCCGACCCCGCCCGCCGTAACGACCGCTCCCGCCTGGCGATCCTGGACGCCGCCCGGCAGTTGCTGGCCGAGACGCGGTACGCCGACCTGACGATCGAGGCGATCGCGGCCCGCGCCGGCGTCGGCAAACAGACCATCTACCGCTGGTGGCGCGGCAAGGGCGCGGTCATCCTGGACGCGCTGGTCGACGCCGCGGCCAACGCCGATCTCGCGCTGCCGGACACCGGTGACCTGCACACCGACCTGCGGGCCGTGATGCGCGCGACGGTCGCCGAGTTCGCCGACCCGCGGCTGTCCGCGACGACGCGGGCGCTGACCATCGAGACGCTCGCCGACGACGACCTCGCCGGCCAGGTCCGGGACCGGCTGCTGCGGCCCCAGCTCGACGCGGTCCAGGACCGGCTGCGCAGCGGGCAGGCGGCCGGGCAGATCCGCGCCGACGTGGACCTCGGCCAGGCGGTGGAGTTGCTGTTCGGGCCGCTCTACCACCGGTGGCTGCTGCGCACCGGGCCGCTCACCGACGCCTACGCCGACGGGATCGTGGAGCTGGCGATGACCGCGATCGGTCAGCCAGGCGGAACAGAAACGCCCGGCGGCAGCTCGATCGTGAAGACCGTGCCCTGACCGAGGACGCTCTCCACCGCCAGCGTGCCGTCGTGCGCCTCGGTCAGTTTGCGGGCGATCGCCAGGCCCAGGCCGCTCCCGCCGGTCGCCCGGCTGCGGGACTCGTCGGCACGCCAGAACCGGTCGAAGATCTTCGGTAGGTTCTCCGGCGCGATGCCGACGCCGGTGTCCCGTACCGAAATGGTGTTTTCGCTGGCAGCGACGGTGACCGAACCGCCTCGCGGGGTGTAGCGGATCCCGTTGGCCACCAGGTTGCCGACCAGCTGCCGCAACCGGACCGCGTCGACCGGCAGCACCGGATCGCCCTCGATCCGCATGGTCAGGGTGACACCCGCGGCATGCGCCGGGGCCCGATGAGAATCGGTCACCTGGACCAGTACGTCCCGGACGTAGGTCGGCTCGGGATGGACACGCAGCGTGCCCGCGTCCGCGGCGGCCAGGTCGCTGAGGTCGTCGATGATGTGCTGCAGCAGCACCGCCTCCTCGTGCAGCAGGTCGAGCAGCTGCCCGTCGGTCGGCGCGAGATCGTCCTGGGCTGCCTCCAGCCAGCTGCGGATGTTGGTCAGCGGGGTACGCAGCTCGTGCGCCACGTCGCTGACCATCGCCCGGCGTTGCCCCTCGGCCCGGTCCCGGCGCTCGGTGGCGGCGTTGAGGGCACGGGCCAGCCGGCCGATCTCGTCCTGGGTCGACACCGGGACCGGCGACTGCCCGTCGGCGGCGTCGGTGAGCGCGCGCAGCGGGCGGATCAGCCGGTGGCCGACCAGCACGGTGACCAGGATCGCGGCGAGCAGGACGCCGCCGGTGACGGTGACGATCCGGATGGTGTTCGCGCGCGACAGGGTGAACCGGGTCTGGTCCGCGCCGGTCCGCGGGTCGGTGACGAACAGCAGCGCCGGCGGGGTGACGAACGGCTGCAGCATGATCCGCCGGGACTTCTCCAGGCAGCCGCGGGTCCGGCCGTCGTTGCTGGCCGGCGCGACCGCTTTCACCCCGGTCCCGAGCTCGGACGGGACGTCCGCCTTCGCGACGTACGTGGTGAGGTCCGGCCACACGCCGAGCTGGTAGTTCGCCGACAGTCCCAGGCAGCGGCCGGCCAGCCGGCCCAGCTCCCGCAGCGGCTTGACCTCACCTTTGGTGACCGAGTAGGTCAACTGTGTCACGCAGCCGGCCGCGCTCTGGTCCGGGTCGAAACCGGACACCGTGACGGAGGGCCGGCCGCTCGGCAACTCCACCACCTTGCCCTCGGCGCCGGTCTTGCGCACGCAGGACAGCACGTCGGCGACGACCTTGCCCAGCTCGGCGCGCTGGGCCGCGGAGACCCGGAACGGACCGGCCGCCCGGGTGTCGATCCGTTCGGTCGCGCCGGTCAGAGCGGTGTCCACGTTGAGCGGGTCGACGGTGGCCGACGGGCGGGCGGCCGCCAGCGACGGGCCCGGCCCGGAGTCCGCGATGATCGCCCGGTCCGGGGTCATCAGCGTGATCCGGCGGTCCAGTTTCGCGGCCCGGGCCTGAATCAGCGCGGGGGCGCCGGACCAGTCGCTGTGCGTGGCGGCGTAGCCGAGGAGCAGGTCGTACACGCCCTTGTCCTCGGTGAGCGAGCGGCCCTGTTCCTGCGAGATGGCCCGGGTGGCGGTGCTGGCGGCCAGCCACGCGGTCGCCACGATCGCGGCGACCACGATCAGCACCGAGGTGGCCAGCAACCGGGTGACCAGGCTGTGCCGCAGCGGCACCCGGGCCCGGCTCACGTACCGGCCGCCATCTTGTAGCCGACCCCGTAGACGGTGAGCAGGCAGGCGGGACGCTGCGGGTCCGCTTCGATCTTGCGACGCAGATTCATCATGTGTACGTCGATGGTCCGCTCGGTCGAGCTCCGATCGATGCCCCGGGTGTGATGCAGCAGCTGAGCACGGGTGAACACCCGGTCCGGCTGCTCGGAGAGCGCGGCCAGGATGGCGAACTCGCCGCGGGTGCACTCGATCTCGACGTCGTCCACGGTGACGATCCGCCGGGCCGGGTCCACGCCGAGCCGGCCGATCCGGCGCACCCGCGGCCCGGCCTCCACCGGCGCGCCCCGGGACACCCGCCGCAGCAGCGTCCGCACCCGCGCCATCAGCTCCCGCGGGCTGTACGGCTTGGTCAGGTAGTCGTCCGCTCCCAGCTCCAGCCCGAGCAGCAGATCGTCCTCACCGGTACGCGCGGTCAGCATCAGCACCAGCACGTCCGACTCCTGGCGCAGCGTGCGGCACACGTGCAGGCCGTCGAGGCCGGGCATCATCACGTCGAGCACCAGCAGGTCGGGCCGCCAGCGCCGGGCCTCGTCCAGCGCGGCCCGGCCGTCGTGCACCACGAGGGTCCGATGGCCGTCCGCGGCGAGGTAGCGTCGGACCACCTCGGCTTGGCGGGGATCATCCTCGGCGACCAGGACCTGTGCACACATGGCGGCGATGATAGGTCTGCCGCGCCCGGGTGCGGCGAACTTCCGGCGATACCTGACAGCTTCCTAACGATCTCCGGCCACGCTCGTCGCCATGCAACCGACGGCTGACTCCCCCACCGAGATCATCACGCTCGCCCCGGAACCGCCACCGCGGCGGCGCCGGGCCGTGACGTGGCTGGTCGGCGTCGTGCTGGTGGCGGCGCTCGGCGCCGGAACGGCCGTCCTGGTGACCCGGCACCGGCCGGCCGGCGCGCCGGTGGCGGCGGAGCCGGTCGCGGCCGAGACGGTACGGATCGAACGGCGGGACCTGTCCACCACCCGCAAGCTCAGCGGGAGCATCGGGTTCGGCACGGCACGGCCGCTGTCCGGGCACACCGCGGCGACGGTGACCTGGCTGCCGGCGGTCGGCGCGACGATCAAACGCGGTCGTCAGCTGTTCCGGGCCGATGACCGGCCGGTGCCGCTGTTCTATGGCGGGATGCCGCTCTACCGCGCGATCACGGGGGCGGACCTGGTCGGCCGGGACGTGCGGATCGTCGCGGACAATCTCGACGCACTGGGTTACGACATCGGACGGCAGCCGTCGGTCGTCGACTCCCCCAAGGCCGGCGGCTCACCGGCGGCTCCGGGAGCACCACCGGCGACCGTGAAAAAAACCGTCAAGGACGGCGAGAGCGTCCTCACCCCCGCCCTGGTCAAGGCGATCAAGAAGTGGCAGGAGGACCTCGGCCTGCCGAGCACCGGGTCGATCGCGCTCGGTGACGTCGAGGTGCTCGCCGGCGCGGTCCGGGTCGAGTCGATCGCCGTGCAGCCCGGTTCTCCGGCGAACGCCCCGCTCATGTCGGTCACCTCGACCCGCAAGGTGATCACCGTGGCGGCGGCGCTCACCGAGGCCGCGGCACTGCGCCGGGGCGACAAGGTGACGGTGACGCTGCCGGACGACCGTACGGTGAAAGCTCGGATCCTCTCGGTGGGCCGCAGCCTGGCGGCGGCGGACGGCGGTGTCGCGGACGGCGATCCGAAACTGACAGTGACGGTGACCGTCGACGACCCGAAGGCGATCACCCGGCTGGACGCGGCCGACGTCGCGGTGAACGTGGCCGGCAAGACCGCGGACAACGTCCTGGCCGTCCCGATCGAGGCGTTGATCGCGCTCCGCGAGGGCGGGTACGCGGTGCAGGCCCCGGCCGGCATGGTAGGCGTCGAGACCGGGATGTTCGCCGACGGCTGGGTGGAGATCACCGGCGCCGGGCTGACCGAGGGCACGGCCGTGGTGGTCGCGTCGTGAGCGTGCTCTCGGTCCGCAGCGCCAGCATGATCTATCCCGGTCCGGTGACCGCCCTCGACCGGGTGAGCCTGGAGATCGCCCGCGGCGAGCTGGTCGCCATCGTCGGCCCGTCCGGCTCGGGCAAGTCCACCCTGCTCAACATCATCGGCACCCTGGACCGGCCCACCTCGGGCGCCGTGCACCTCAACGGCCAGGACGTCGCCACGCTCAGCGACCGGAGGCTCTCCGGGCTGCGGGCCCGCGAGATCGGCTTCGTCTTCCAGCAGTTCCACCTGACCGACGGGCTGACCGCGCTGGAGAACGTCGCCACCGGCCTGCTCTACGCCGGCGTGCCCCGCCGGCACCGCGGCGAACGGGCCCGGCACGCGCTGACCAGAGTCGGTCTCGCCCACCGCGCCGGACACCGCCCGCAGCAGCTCTCCGGCGGCGAGCGGCAACGCGTCGCGATCGCCCGCGCCCTGGTCAACCGGCCGTCGCTGGTGCTCGCCGACGAGCCGACCGGCGCGCTGGACAGCACCACCGGCCAGGCCGTGCTGCAGCTGCTGCGCCGGCTCAACGAGGAGGGCACCACCATCGCGCTGATCACTCACGACCGGGACATCGCCGCGTCGCTGCCCCGCCAGATCGAGATCCGCGACGGCCGCTTGGTCCGCGATCAGGTCGCCTCATGAGCCGCCTCGCTCCCCTCGACCTGCTCGGGCTGGGCCTTATCGGTCTGCGGACCCGGCCGGCCCGCGCCGCGCTCTCCGGGCTGGGCATCGCGATCGGCATCGCCACGATGATCGTGGTGACCGGCATCCCGGCGTCCAGCCAGGCCGCCCTGCTGGCCAGGCTCAGCGCGCTCGGCACCAACACGCTGCAGGTGATGGCGTTACCGGACACCCAACCGCCGGCTTCGCTGCCGGAGACCGCTGTCGAGATGGTCCGCCGGATCGGCCCGGTGTCCGCGGGCAGCGCGGTCGCCAACACCCATGCTTTTGTACGACGTAACGACCGCACCGACCCGCACGACGGATCCGGCCTGACCGTCCTCGCGGCCCGTCTCGACCTGCCGTCCGTGATCAACGCCCGGGTCCGGTCCGGCCGGTGGCTGACCACCGCGACCGAACGGTTCCCGGCCGTGGTGCTCGGCTCGGTCGCGGCCACCCGGCTCGGCGTCACCGATCTGCCGGCCGGCGGGCCCGCACCGCAGGTGATGATCGCCGATCGCCGGTTCACCGTGGTCGGCATCCTGGCCACCACCCCGCTCACCCCGGACATCGACCGCTCGGTGCTGGTCGGCTGGCCCGCCGCGAAGTCCGAACTGGCCTTCGACGGGCACCCCACGGTCCTCTACGTGCAGTCCGACGAGTCGCAGATCGAGGCGGTCCGCGGGGTGCTGGCCGAGACCGTCTCGCCGGAGCGCCCGGGCGCCGTCCTGGTCACCCGGCCGTCCGACGCGCTCGCCGCGAAACGGGCCACCGAGAGCAGCTTCTCGGTGCTGTTCCTGGCCCTGGCCGGGGTGGCGCTGGTGGTCGGTGGCATCGGGGTGGCCAACACCATGGTCGTGTCGGTGCTGGAGCGGCGATCCGAGATCGGGCTGCGGCGGGCGCTCGGCGCGACAAGGGGTCAGATCCGGAGCCAATTTCTCACCGAATCGGTGATCTTGGCCACGGCCGGCGGGGTTGCCGGAACGTCCCTCGGTCTGCTGGCCACCGTCGGTTACGCGGCCTGGCAGGACTGGCCGGTGGTCATTCCGGCGCAGTCGGCACTGTTCGGTGTGGGCGGTGCGATCGTCATCGGAGTGCTGGCCGGGGTGTACCCGTGCGTGCGCGCGGCCCGTCTGACGCCGACCCGGGCACTGGCGACGGTGTAGCAGAATGCGGCGGCATCACATTCGCCAGGCCTTATGGCCACAGTTTTCAGTTCATTCACAGCTTGCGTTCGCCCGAGAACCCCATCTTCCGATGGTGAGATCGGTTCACTATCCTTCCCGCCGCGGGCTGGATGCGAGCGCCGCGTTCCGCCCTTCAGCTCGAGGAGTCATCGCATGCCAGTGGCAACAAACCGCCAGCCCCTGGCCGAGGGCTCACCGGGCGGCACGTACGGCGGCGGCTCCGGAGGTGGCAAGGCCAAGAAGGCCAAGCCGAAACGTCGCCGGTCGCCGTTGTGGACCAAGCTGACCACCGCGCTCGGCGCGCTGTTGCTGCTGGCCAGCCTCGGCACCGGCGTCACCGCGAAATACCTGCTCAGCCAGGTCACCAGCAACGTGCAGACCACCGAATCGGTGCTCGACAGCGGCGACGGCGTGGGCGCGGTGAGCACCGGCAAGCTGCCCACCGGCGCGATCAACCTGCTGATGCTAGGCCTGGACACCCGGGCCGGCTGGGAGGAGTCCGGTGAGGGCTCCCGCTCCGACACGATCATCGTGCTGCACATCCCGGCCGCACACGACAAAGCCCAGATGATCTCGATCCCCCGGGACACGCTCGCCGAGATCCCGGGCGCCGGCACCGAGAAGATCAACGGCGCGTTCTACTACGGCTCCACCGGCAAGGGCGGCTGGAAGGGTGGCGCGACGCTGGCCGCCAAGACCGTGCACAACCTCACCGGGATCAGCTTCGACGGCGTGATCGTCATCGACTTCGCCGGCTTCAAGGACATCCTCGAGGCGCTCGGCGGCGTCCACATGTGCGTCGACATGGACATGTGGTCGAGCCACTACATCATCAATTCCAAGGGCAAGGTCGAGTACGCCAAGGGCGCCGACCCGTTGACCGCGCCCAAGAACGCCCTGTGGTTCAAGAAGGGCTGCCGGGACATGGCGGCCTGGGAGGCGCTGGAGTACTCCCGGATCCGGCACTCCGCGCACGGCGACTACGACCGCCAGCGGCACCAGCAGCAGCTGCTCAAGGCGATGGCGAAGAAGGCCACCAGCAGCGGTGTGCTGACCGACCTCAGCAAGGTGTCGAAGCTGCTCGCCGCGGCCGGCTCCTCGCTGAAGATGGACACCAACAAGGTCTCGACGCAGGACTTCTTCTTCGGCCTCAAGAACCTGGCGACCGCCGACATGATGCCGATCCGCAGCAACAGCGGCAACTTCAACTCCAGCCAGAACAACAACGGCGAACTGATCAACGACGTGACCAAGCAGCTCTTCGAGGCGGCGGCCGCGGACAAGATGGAGCCGTTCCTGCTGGGCCACCCGGAGATGGTCATCGACAGCAACAGCACGTCGTAACGCCACACTCACCGACAAGCGGCGGCCGGGTCTCCCCGGCCGCCGCTTGTGTTGTCAGTCCTTCAACGCGGCGGCGATCTTGCGTTCGCAGCCGGGGATCAGGTCCAGGCCCATCGAGATCGAGCGGGAGTCGTTCTGGTCGCCGCCCAGCGCGATGCTGATGCCGTCCGCGTCGACCTCGACGTACTTCACGCCCTTCGCCCGCAGGCACTTGACCACGTCGCGGGCGAAGTCCTTCGCCTCCGGGTTCGCCGGGTCCTTCTCCCACGGCGGCAGCGGCAGGTACTGCGGCTCGCAGACCCGGTTCGCCTCGTCGAACTCCGCGACGTCCTTCTCCGAGGCCGGTTTCGCCCCTGTCCCGCTTCCCGTGCCGCCCACCCCCTTCGGGTTGACGCCGTGCTCCGTCATGCACGTGGTGTACGGCCCGAGCATCTGCTCGTACTCCTCGGGCGTGGTGTCCAGGCGCTCCCGGGGGCGCTGCGCCTTGGGCGAGGCGGACACCGCGGCCGACGGGCTGGTCAGCGTGGCCACCTGGCCACCTGTCGCGGTGTTCCCGGCCGCCTCGGTCTGCTCGGGTGATCCGCAGGCGGACAGGGCGAGCGTCGCCACCGCCACCAGCACAAGCGTTCTCCGCATCGGTAGTTCTCCTCCCACGCCGGGACCGTCCCGGTCGGAGAGTGAGCCTGCCGACCACTCGTCAGGAACTGATCAGGTTCACCAACCGCCTTGGAAGAAGGCCAGCAGGGCCGGGGCCGGGTCGGAGGCGACACCCATGTTCGCCACTCCGACGACGATCAGGGCCAGCGCCGACCCCGTGCCGACGATGCCGAGCGCCCCGAACACCCGCCGCGCCCGGCCGACGCCCCGCCGCACATCCGCTGACCCGGCGCCGGCGCGCGCCGCTCGCCCGAACGCCCGCCAGGCCAGCACGCTGACGCCGGCGAGCAGAAGCGCGGTGATCGGCGCGAGGACGGCCATCGCCGCGTGGTACCGGCCGAAGTCGTCGATCATCGCGGCCAGCGGCGGGTAGGCCCGGTCCCCCGCCGAACCGGCCAGCCGCCGGGTCACCGGGTCGCCCTCGCTGCCGGGCAGCAGGGACAGCAGCGAGGCGAACGGCGCCACCGCGCCCTGGATGTTGGCCAGCACGGTCGCCACCGCGAGCAGCGCGAGCCCGGAGACCAGCACCCCGGCCGCCGCGAGGGCCCGCCCGCCGGCACGCAGGAACGCCCGGCCGAGCAGAAGGACCAGCGGGATCAGCACGAGCAGCAGCAGCCCGGCGAACACACCCTTGGTGACGTGGTACCGGAACCAGAAGTCGACAGTCTCCTGGAGCTCGGGCGCGAAGGTGCGCTCGCCCGACGACCAGTACTCGGCGAAAGCCTCACGGAACGTCTCGCTCAGGTTGCGCGGATCGGCCAGGTTGATCGTCGGCCCGGCGCCGGCCAGCGCGCCCGGGGCCGCGACGAGCGCGGTCAGGAAGACGGCGGCGAGGGCGCCGAGCACCGGAACGGCACGGAGCGAGGAAGTCGACGTCATAACGACAAACTATGCGTACGACGATGGAAGGGGACACGTCTCGTGGTGCCACCATCACCCCGGTCACCTGGATCATGAAAGATGGTGCCATGATCCGAGCCGTCATCATCGATGTCGACGACACCCTGTGCCTGACCGAGGCAGCGTCGTTCGACCTGGAGAACGAGGTGCTGGCCGAACTGGGCCGGCCGCCGATGTCCCGGACGGTGCACCTGTCCACCTGGGGCGAGAAGCTGCTGGACGCCATGCAGCACCGCTCACCCGGCCTGGATCTGGACCGGTTCGCCGCCCTGTTCCCGGTGTTCCACCAGCGCTACCTGGCCGAGGGCAAACTGGACGTGATCCCGCCGGAGAACCTCGGCGCCCTCGACGAGCTGGTCGCCGACGGTCGTACCGTGCTGCTGCTGACCTCCCGCACCGGCCCGGAGGTCGGGCACCTCCTGGCGCCGGACCACCTGCTCGCCGGCCGGGTGACCGCCGCCTATCACCAGGACAACACCCGCTTCCACAAGCCGGACCCGCGGGTGTTCGACGAGTTGCTCGCCGAGACCGGCATCCGGCCCGGCGAGTGCGTCTACGTCGGAGACTCCCCCGGTGACGCGGTCGCCGCGGGCGGGGCCGGCATCCGGTTCATCGCCTGCCTGCAGAGCGGCGTCCGTGCCCTCGGCGACTTCGACCCGGCCCACGTCACCGCCGCCGTCGACACGTTCCCCGAGATCCTCCCGGTCATCCGTTCCCTGCCCTGAGCGATCACACCCGTCCGCCGCTCCGGCGATCGGGCGGTGAGTGCACGATCACGGACGTTCGGCCGAGGGGGTCACCGCCACGATCGCGGCGTGCGGGCGGACCGCGCCGTCGCCGGGGCGCTGGTGGCGCTCGATCTCCCGGAAACCCGCGTGGGCCAGCCGGGCGGAGAACTCCTCGGCGGGCCAGCGATAGGCCGTGATCACCTTGTGGTCGAAAGCGGACACCTCGTCGCCGTCGACGAAGCCGGCCACCAGCGTGCCGCCCGGCGCCGTCACCCGCCGCAGCTCGGCGAGCGCACCGTCGAGGTCGGACGGCGGCAGGTGGATCAGCGAGTACCAGGCCAGGATCCCGGCGACCGCGCCGTCCCCGGCGTCGAGGCCGGCCAGCGAGCCGAGCCGGTAGTCGCCGTCCGGGTGGGTGGCCTTCGCGTGGGCGATGAACTCCGGGACCGGGTCGATCCCGACCGCGTCGACGCCGCGCGAGCGCAGGTGAGCGGTGTAGTGCCCGGGACCGCAGCCCACGTCGAGCACCCGGCCGGGGCGGATCGTCAGGTGGCGCTCGACCAGGGCGAGATCGTCCGCGTGGTGCTGCTCCGTCGTACCGAAAAGGTTGATGTAGAGACCGGCGAGCGAACCGTAAGCGTCCCGGACCTGTTCCGTGCTCATCGGGTGACTATACGAAAACGGCCGTCTTCTTCAGAGGGTCAGGGCAGGGTCCAGCGCGGGTTCGTGCCGGCGAAGCAGTCCCGGATCCGCAGCCGGGTGGCACGATCGGCGTGCCGATAACTATCCCGGCCATATAATCCCGGTACTAGTATCGGAACCATGGTCAGGTTGCCGCTCAATCCCGCCGAGGTCGAACGCGGACAGCGCCTCGGCGCGCTCCTGCGGCGCGCCCGGGGACAGAGGTCGATGCTCAACACCGCGCTGGAAGCCGGCGTCTCACCGGAGACCCTTCGGAAGATCGAAACCGGTCGCGTCGCCACACCGGCGTTCCCGACCATCGCCGCCATCGCCGACGTGCTCGGCCTCTCCCTGGACGCCGTGTGGTCCGAGATCAACCAGACCGCCGGCAGCGCCCAGATCACCGTGGACGAGCGACTCGCGTCCTAGCGGGCCGGCACCTGAGCGAAGGCGACCAGGTCTGACGGGCTGAGCGGCTTCGCGTACAGAAATCCCTGCCCGATGTCGCAGCCGAGCGCCCGCAGCTCCGCCGCCTGGTCCTCGGTCTCGATCCCCTCGGCGACCGTGCTCAGATGCAGTACCTGGGCCAGCCGGATGACCGCCGCGGCGACCGCCGAGCCCTCCGGGGTGTCGTCCATCTCGGCGACGAAGCTGCGGTCGATCTTGAGGATGTCGACCGGCAGGCGGGTCAGGTACTGCAGCGACGAGTAGCCGGTGCCGAAGTCGTCGATGGCGATCCGGATGCCGTGCTCGCGCAGAGCCCGCAGCGCGGCGATCTCACCGGCCTCGTCGACCAGGGCAGATTCGGTCACCTCGAGGACCAGCCGGCGCGGGTCGGCGCCCACCCGGCCGAGCACGGCCAGGATGTCGTGGACGATCGTCGGCTCGCGCAGCTGCCGTGGCGAGACGTTGACGCTGACGTGGAACGGGTCGTCGAAGACCATCATCTGCCGCAGCGCCTGTTCCAGCACCCAGAGGCCGATACCGATGATCGTCGCGGAGCGTTCCGCGACCGGGATGAACCGCACCGGCGAGATCGGGCCGCGAGCCGGGTGCTGCCACCGGATCAGCGCCTCGGCGGCGATCGGCGCACCGGTCGCCAGGTCCACCTGCGGCTGGTAGAGCACGTGCAGTTCACCCCGGTCCAGGGCGTGCTGCAGATCCTCGGCGAGGGCCGCGTCGTCGGCGCGGTGGTCGACCATCGACGGCTGGTAGCAGGCGTAGCTGTGACTGCCGGCCCGCTTGCTGTGGTACATCGCGGTGTCCGCCTGCCGCAGCAGGAGCTTGCCGTCGTAGTCGTCCACGGCGCACGCGATGCCGATCGAGGCCCGGACCGGCACCACGTCGTCGTCGATCCGGACCGGGCGGCCGGCCCCGTCGGCCAGGATCCGCTCCGCCACCTCGACCGCCGTCTCGACGCCGCCGGCGCGGGCGCCGGTGAGCAGGACGACGAACTCGTCGGCCCCGATCCGGGCACACACGTCGGTGCTGCGGACCGCGGAGCGCAGCTGATGGGCGACCTGGATCAGGAACGTGTCGCCGGCGGCGTGCCCGTACGCGTCGTTGACCAGCCGGAAGCCGTCCAGGTCGACGAGCAGCAGGGCGGCCGGGTCGCCGCGCTTGATCGCCCGGTCGATGGCCTCGTCCAGGCCGGCCCGGTTGGCCAGCCCGGTCAGCGCGTCCGCGGTGAGCTGGTCGCGGGTCTGCCGCAGCGAGATCAGCTGCCGCAGGGCCGCCGTGCAGGTCATCACGATCAGCCCGCAGACCAGCCCGCCCCACGGCAGCAGCTGCCCCTCGAGCAGCGTCACGGTCAGCATGAGCAGGCAGCCGACCAGCATGGCGGCCATCGGCAGGTGGGTGGCCCAGGCCGGTGGCCGGTTCGTCCGGGTGGTGACGTAGTGGCCGCTGCGGGAGACCGTGAGGATCGGGGCAGCCGTCATGAACAGGCCGGCCAGGACCATGACGATAAGAACGGGCAGGTCCTCGTTGGCCGCGTCGGCGCCGTTCGCCATCCAGATCACGTCCCCGGCCAGGTAGAGCGCGAGACCCACGCCGAACAGGGAAATCGGGGCGGCGATCCGATTGATCGCCCCGCGCAGCACGATCGACGCGACCGCTCCGAGCAGCAGCAGGTCGCCCAGCGGCCAGCCGATCGTCCCGACGCCCGGCTCGGCCGAACCCTGGCGGGTCAGGACCGGGGCGAGGACGAAGTACCAGACCACCATGAAACCGGCGGCGATCACCGTCCCGACCTCGGCCAGCAGGGCGGTCCGGGACCGGCCGGTGTACAGCCGGAACATCGGGATGAGCACACCTGCCGCGAGCAGCGCGTACATCAGCACGCGCAGACCGGCGCCCAGCCCGGCCCACCATCCCGTGGTGTGATCCAGCGCGGCACCCCACAGCCCGACGGTGACGCCGACCGAGGCGGCCCGGCCCCCGGCGACCAGCAGCCACGGTGCCCGGCCGGCCGGACTGTACTGCGCCGCCCGCCAGCTGTAGGCGGCGCCGATCAGGTCCAGCACCAGCGCGGACAGGCTGATGGCGACCAGTCGTCCCCGGTCGCCGAGCACGGCGAGCACCAGGCCGGCGGTCACCAGCCCGATCAGGGCCAGGACGACCGGGGTCCGGCGCCGCGGTTCGCTGCGCACGCCGGTCAGACCTGGTACGCCGCGACGGTCGCCTGCAGCTCCGCCGCGGTGTCGGCCAGTTGGGCCGCGGTCTGCGACGTCTCGGTGGCGCCCTCGGCCGTGCTCGAGGCGAGCAGGTAGTCGTCCATCGCGAACAGGCCGTCACCCATCCCGAACAGGGTCACCACCCCGACCGCGACCATGATCTTCGTGCCGACCCGGCGGTCGGCCAGCCACCGTCGGCGGCCGGTCGTGGCCGTGCCCGTCTCGTTCGTCACGAGTACCACGATCGGCCCCCGCGGCCGTCCGGACAGCGGTTATCGCAAGTCTCCCGCCGAGAACTTGGTGTCGAGCCGCCCCAGCGCCCCAGCGGCGTCCGCCGGCACCGGCGTGCCGCGCAGGAACGCCGTGGTGACCCGCTGGATCAGAGCGACCCGTTCCGGGCTCTCGTCGGTCGTCTCGGTGCTCAGGTACCCGGTGATCCCGCCCAGCGAATGCTCCGCGCCGAAGACCGTGAGCAGGCTGGTGACGCCCGGGCTCAGCGGGTAGGCCTCGGTGAACCACTCCGGGCCGGCCGGGCTCAGCATCGACTGGTCCTTGTCACCGGCGACCATCAGCGACGGCGTGCTGAGCTGCGCGAAGTCCGGGTTCATGAACGGGAAGTGCTCGGCGGCGAACGGGGTCAGGTTGTCGCCGCCGGTGCCGGTCAGGGCGAGCAGCACCCCCGCGGTGATCCGCGGATCGCGACGGTTCTCCCCCGGCACGCCGTCGGCGTCCAGGACCCGCGCGCCGAGCAGCATGCTCACCGTCTGCGCGCCCCAGGAGTGCCCGGCCGCGGAGATCCGGCTCCGGTCCAGGCGCCCGGCGAGGCCGGGCACGGCCGCCTCGATGCGGTCCAAGCTGTCCAGCACGCGGACCAGGTCGTCGACCCGATGACCCCAGATGGACGAGTACCGCGGGTCCCCGGGCACCACGTTCAGCGTCGTCGAGTCCAGGTGGGTCGGCTGCACGACGGCGAACCCCTGCGCGGCCCAGTGATCGACCAGCGGGGCGTAGTCGTCCATCGACTTGCTGAAGCCGTGCGAGAAGACGATCACCGGCAGGTCGCCGCCGGCCACCGGTGCGGTGACCCGGACCTGCAGGTCGTCGCCGCGCTCCGGGGCGGGCAGGACGACCGGGCGAACCGAGATGACGGGAGTGTTCATGGAGCATCTCCTAGCGACGAATCAAGTGGAACCTTGTTCCGCTTGAACCATACGGAACCGGGTTCCGTTTCGCCAACAGCCGGGAGGGTGATCAGGGCGACATCCGTGCGTTCTCATCCATTTACATATCTGAATAGAAAGTTTACGATCCTGTAACGCAAAAGGTCGCACATAATCGCGCATAAGCGCACGCTGGAGGTCGTCGTGGATCGTCGTACCCTGTTGGCCTCAGCGGCAGCCGCGGCCGCTGCCGCCCCGTTCGCCGGGGTGACATCGGCGCAGGCCGCCGCGCCCGGATACGTCGTCAACCGCTCCCCGCTGCGCCCCGACGCCTTCCTCCGGCTGCCGCCCGGTGCCACCCGCGCCGGCGGCTGGCTGGCGACACAACTGAACTACCAGCTGACCGGGATCAACGGCCGGATGACCGAGATCTCGCACTTCCTGCAGTACGACAACACCGGCTGGGTGCGCCCGGAGCTGGGCGGCTGGGAGGAGCTGCCGTACTGGCTCAAGGGCTTCTCCAGCCTCGGCTACGTGACCGGCGACGCGCGGGTGCAGACCGAGACCACGCGCTGGGTCGGCGGGGTGCTGGCCACTCAGGCGGGCGACGGCTACTTCGGCCCGGCCGGGCTGCGCACCAGCCTGGGCGGCGGGCCGGACTTCTGGCCGCACATGCCGATGCTGCACGCGCTGCGCTCCTACGCCGAGTACACCGGTGACAGCCGGATCGTGCCGTTCTTCACCCGGTTCTTCCGGTTCGTCAACGCGCAGGGGCCGGGCGCGTTCAACCAGAGCTGGGGCAGCCTGCGCTGGGCGGACACCCTCGAGGTGGTGTTCTGGACGTACAACCGGACCGGCGACGCGTTCCTGCTCGACCTGGCCCGCAAGATCCACACGAACTCGGCGAACTACCTGAACAACCTGCCGTCGCTGCACAACGTCAACCTGGCTCAGGGCTTCCGCGAGCCGGCCGTCTACTCGATCCTCAGCGGCGACGCGGCGCACCGCCAGGCGAGTTACACCGACTACAACACCATCATGGGTACGTACGGGCAGTTCGCCGGCGGGGGCTTCGCCGGTGACGAGAACGCCCGGCCCGGCTTCGGGGACCCGCGGCAGGGCTTCGAGACGTGCGGGATCGTCGAGTTCATGGCCAGCCACGAGATGCTGACCCGGATCACCGGCGACCCGGTCTGGGGCGACCGCACCGAGGACCTGGCGTTCAACTCGCTGCCCGCGTCACTCGACCCGCAGCAGCGCGGCATCCACTACATCACCAGCGCGAACAGTGTCGCGCTGCTGGACTCCCCCGGGCACGCCGGGCAGTTCCAGAACGGGTTCGCCATGCAGGCGTACATGCTGGGCATCGACAACTACCGGTGCTGCCCGCACAACTACGGGATGGGCTGGCCGTACTACGTCGAGGAGATGTGGGTCGCCACCCCGGACGGCGGGCTGGCCGCGACCCTGCACGGCCCGGCGACGGTCACCGCGAAGGTCGGCGACGGCACCACCGTCTCGATCAAGGCCACCACCACTTATCCCTTTCAAGACACGATTGCGTACGAGGTGAGCACGCCCAAGGCGCTCGCCTTCCCGGTCTACCTGCGCGTGCCCGCGTGGTGTGCGAGTCCGACGCTGACCGTGAACGGGTCGGCAGTGGCAGTGGCCGCCGGTCCGTCGTACGCAAAAATTGCCCGGACCTGGAACAACGGCGACAAAATCGTCTTCCGTCTGCCGATGCGGACGACCACCCGCAGCTGGCCCGCGAACCGCAAGGCGGTTTCGGTCGACTTCGGCCCGCTCACGTTCTCCCTGGCCATCACGGAGAACTGGTCGCAGACCGGCGGGACGGCGACCTGGCCGACCCGCGAGGTGCGCCCCGGCTCGGCCTGGAACTACGGGCTGGACGGCGCGACCCAGTTCGCCGTGACGACCGGCCTGGGCAACGCCAACGACCCGTTCACCCCGGCCACCGCCCCGATCCGGATCACCACCCCGGCGCGGAAGATCCCGGGCTGGACCGCGGACGCCGACACGATCGTCACGCCGCTGCAGGACAGCCCCACGCCGTCCAGCGAGCCGCTCGAGCAGGTCACGCTGATCCCGATGGGCGCGGCCCGGCTGCGGATCACCTCGTTCCCGACGATCGGCGCGGGCACGCCGTGGCAGACCCCCGGGGTCGCGTTCCGGATCCAGAACCAGAACAGCGGCAAGGTCCTCGGCGTCGACGGCATGTCGACGGCGAACAGCGCCCGGGTCGTCCAGTTCGGCGACACCGGCACGGCGGACCACCTGTGGCGGATCCTGGACAACGGCGGCGGCTGGCTGAAGATCCAGAACGTGAACTCCGGCAAGGTGCTGGGCGTTTCCACCATGTCGACCGGGGACTCGGCGCAGGTCGTGCAGTACGAGGACAACGGTACGGCTGATCACCTGTGGCAGATCGTCGAGGATGCTGCTGGCTATGTCCGGATAAAGAACAAAAACTCCGGCAAGGTGCTCGCGGTCGCCGGGATGTCGACCGCGGACTCGGCGAACGTCGTCCAGTTCGCCGACAACGGCTCGGCCGACCACAACTGGCACCTGATCCCGGACGGCTCGGTGAAACTGCAGGCCACCCACTCGGGCCAGGTCCTCGCGATCAACAACATGTCCACCGCGAACGGCGCCCAGCTGCAGCAGTACCCGCCGGTCGGCTCCCCCGACCACGTCTGGAAATTCCAGGACGCCGGCAGCGGCTGGTTCACCATCGTCAGCACCCTGACCGGCAAGTGCGTCGACATCTCCGGCCAGTCCACCGCCGACGGCGCCAAAGCCGTCCAGTGGGACAACGTCGGCGGCACCAACCAGCAGTTCCGCCTCGTCTGGACCACCCCGAACGTCTTCACCCTGGTCGCCAGGCACAGCGGCAAGGTCCTGGAGGTCCAGGGCCAGTCCACGACAAACAGCGCCGATGTCGGCCAATGGCCCGACCTGGGCCTGCCCCACCAGCGCTGGCGCATCATCCCGGCGTAGCCGGACGGACACGGGGCCGCCGGAATCACCGGCGGCCCCTTCCTCTTGACCGCGGCGCTATCGAAGCGCTTCGATGGCCTTGCTGGCGCGCCGTGGCGACCCCCATCGCCGGGCGCGGACCGGAGACACCGCCGGTTCCAGCGTTCGAGTCCCCACGAGAGGAAGAGCCATGAGTACGACAGCACGAAGGGCCGGGCTCGCGATCGTCGCCGCAGCCCTGGCCCTCACCGGAGCCGTGTACGGCGCGACAAGGCCCGCCTCGGCCGACGTCACCGCCCAGCTGACCGCCTCTCAGCTGGTCGCCGACATGGGTGCCGGCTGGAACCTCGGCAACCAGCTGGAAGCCAACGCCAACGGCATCCCCAACGAGACGGCGTGGGGCAACCCGGTCGTCACGCAGGCCCTCATCGACCGGGTGAAGGCGTCGGGCTTCAAGACGATCCGCATCCCGGTCTCCTACCTGGGCAACATCGGGGCCGGCCCGAACTACACGGTCAGCGCCGCCTGGCTGACCCGCGTCGCGGAAGTCGTCAACTACGCCTACAACCAGGGCCTGTACGTGCTGATCAACATGCACGGCGACGGCTACAAGACCGTCACCGGCTCCTGGCTGATCTGCGACTCCGCCGACCAGACCACGATCAAGGACAAGTACCAGAAGGTCTGGCAGCAGATCGCGACGAAGTTCCAGAGCTACAACGAGCACCTGGTCTTCGAATCGATGAACGAGGAGTTCGACGGGCAGTACGGCAACCCGACCTCGGCCTGCTACTCCAACATCAACGCCTACAACCAGATCTTCGTGGACACCGTCCGGAAGACCGGCGGCACCAACGCCTCGCGCTGGCTGCTGGTGCCGGGCTGGAACACCAACATCGAGTACACCGCGGGCAACTACGGCTTCGTGCTGCCCACCGACCAGTACCGGTCCACGTCCATCCCCAGCGCCGAGCAGCGACTGATGATCTCCGTCCACTACTACGACCCCTGGGACTTCGCGGGTCAGGAGGACGGCACCATCACGCAGTGGGGAGCGGCCGCGACCAACCCGGCGAAGAAGTCCACCTGGGGCCAGGAGGACTACATGGACACCATGCTGAAGAAGATGTACGACGCCTTCGTCACGCGCGGCTACCCGGTCTTCGTCGGTGAGTACGGCGCGATCGACAAGACGACCTACGACGCGGCCAGCAACACGTACCGCGCGAACTACGCGAAAGCCCTGGTGTCCACGGCCAAGAAGTACGGGGCGGCCACCGCCTACTGGGACAACGGCTACAACGGCCAGCACGGCTTCGGCCTGTTCAACCGCAGCTCCGCCACGGTGACCCAGCAGGGCATCATCAGCGCGATCGTCACCGCCGCCGGCGGCACCCAACCGACCACCACACCCACCTCGGCACCGACCAGCGTTCCGACCTCCGCGCCGACTTCCTCTCCGACGGCGGGCCCCAGCGGCACCTGCCGGGTCGTGAACGCGGTCAACGCGTGGAACACCGGCCTGACCAACACCATCACGATCACCAACACCGGCACGGCCGCCGTCAACGGCTGGACCCTGACCTTCACCCTGCCCTCGGGGCAGACGATCGTCTCCGGCTGGAGCGCCACCTACACCCCGGCCAGCGGCACGGTGACCGCGACGAACGCCAGCTACAACGGCGCCCTGCCGGCCGGCGGCTCCACCTCCATCGGCTACCAGGCCAACCACACCGGCAACGCCGCCGCACCCACCACCTTCAAACTCAACGGCGCCACCTGCAGCTGACAGCACAACGACGAACGGCCCGCCCCTGGTCGGGGCGGGCCGTTCGGTTCAGTGCGTCACTCCTCGGTGGTGGGAGCGGCTTCCAGATCGTCCGGGACCGTCTCCGGGACCGCGCCCGCCTTCTCGGCGCCGCGGAAGACCAACTTGGACTTCTCGATGTTGGACGGGTCACCCTCGCAGTCCACCACGACGATCTGGCCGGCG
>NZ_BOMS01000125.1 GCF_016862315.1 Actinoplanes palleronii
CAACACCGAGCGACGGGACAACCCGGCCCGCAACGACACCCCTACCCACCTGCACCCGAACACATCAGGAACCACCCCAAGACCGCAGAGCCTCACCGAGATCAAAATAGGCTGAGCGGCATTGGGCGGTGCGTGGCTGGTGGTGAGGGGTGTGTCCCGCTTGTTGTGGCAGCCTCAGCACCAGCTGACCGGATGCAGCTGGCTATGGCGACCGCCGATCAGCAACCTGCCTGTCGCGGAAGCCATCGACCCGTGGTGAGGGGATGTCGGCGGGCCAGCCGCAATGTTGGTTCTCGACCAACTGATCGCGTGCTTCCACAGCCCTCAGCCGGGCGGTCCATGCCACGCATTGCCGGGATCACGACCCGCTGCCGCCCCGCCGCACACCACCTTGATCAGGTGCTGCCACCACCCAAATGGCCGTTTGCGAACCCATGCTGCCCGGATCTCGGCTGTTCGCGGACCCACGCCCGTCCCGGCTGGCACGCCCGCACCCGAACTGACCATGCGGCCGACGTGTACACCCCGACGAGCATCAGCCGAGGGGAGAAAGAAGCGTCATGATCGATCAGCTGCACGTCGACCCGGCCCTGCTGGAATCCATCGCCGACCGCCTCCGCCGCGCCGGCGCCGCGCTCGGCGGGATCGGCGAGCCGCCCCCGCTGGACGCCGGCGAGGCCGCCGCGGCAACCGCCGAGCTGCTCGCCACGATCGCGGCGAGCACCGCCAACCTGGCCGGTGGCCTGCAGACCGCCGCGGGCCGGGTCGCCGACGCGGGCCTGCTCTACCAGGCGGAGGACCGCGCCGCCGCCCTGAAGATCAGCGGGGCGCCGTGATGCCGATCGACACCCGCCTGGACGGCGACCCGGGAACGATCTACGCCACCTCGCAGTGGCTGCGCGCCAACCTGGCCGCGGAGGTCTCGGCCGGCGCGACCGCGCTGCACACGGTCGGCGCCGACGCCGCGGACCGCTGGCACGGCGTGGCCGGCCGCGCGTTCCGGACCCGGATGTCCGACGCCGGGGTCAAGGCCGACGTCCTGCACGACGAGATCTTTCGTACGGCCGGAGCCCTGAAACGCTACGCCGACGGCCTGTCCTCGGCGCAGAGCCGGATGGCTCGCGCGCGCGAGATCGCCGCCGAGGCCGGTCTGCCGGTCGATGGTCAGCTCATCCTCGAGCCGGGCGCCGCGCCCACGGTCCCCGGTTTGCCCGCGGCCGCGACCCCGGCGATGGTCGCGGCCCGCAACTCCGCGACGGTGGCCCTGGCCGCGCACCAGCGCCAGGTGGCTGCCTATCAAGAGGCCGATGCCGAGGTACGCCGTGCCCGCGCCGAAATGGACGAGAACCGCCGCGCCGTCGAGCAGCGAGTCACCGACTCCCGCCGCCAGCCGATCATCCAGCCCGCCGACCTCGCCGCCGGAGCCGGCCTCGGCCGGTCAGCAGCCGGCGTGGCAGCCGGTGCCATCGCCGGCGCCGCAGCAAACGGCAGCGCCTCCCGCCTCTCCCCGAACAGCGTCTCCATCGGCGCGGCAGTCGGCGCCGCCGCCCAGTCCGCCGCGGGCCTCACCGGCAACGCCTCCACCCCGCCCCCGACCAGCAGCGGCTCTCTCGGCGCGGCAGTCGGCGCAACCGCCACCGCAGTCGCCGGCGGCCTGGCCGGCAACGCGGGTCTCGGCGCGAGTGTCGGCGCTGCCGCTGCCACAGTCGCCGGTGGTCTTGCCGGCAACGCCTCGGTCGGTGCCGGTGTCGGCGCAGGCGCCGCTGCTGTAAGCGGCGCCCTCGCTGGCAACACCGCGACCGGCGAGGGCGTCGGTGCCGGAGCAGCCGCTGCCGCCGCCGGCCTGAGCGAAAACAACGCACCGAGCGAGGACAGCAGCCTCACCCCAGCCCCGAACCATGCCCAGCCGACCCCCGACACCGGCGAGACGAGCAAGGGCAGCGAAGCCGCCGCCGGCCAACCGGCACCCGAGAATGGCAGCAAGCCCACCCCGGAAAGCAACGAAATCAGCAAGAACGGCGACTCCGCCACGAACGACTCGAAGCCCGCGCCGGACAACGCCAGTGAATCGGGGAGCAAGAGTGGCGATGCCGCGATCAGTGAGGCCAAGCCCGCGCCCAGCAGCGAATCGGGGAGCAAGAGCGGCGACGCCGCGATCAACGAAGCCAAGCCCGCGCCCAGCAATGAACCAGCGAACAAGAGCGGCGCCGCCGACGCCGAACTCACGCCGAACCATGGCGAGAACGCCGCCATTCACCCCCGCAACGCAAGGTGACCACGCCCGCACCGGGAAACCACCCGGTGCGGGCCTCAAGGCTCCATCGGCGAACCAGGCAGGCCGGCCTCGACCCGCCACGGACCCGCCGCCGCCGGCCCGGTCCGCGCCAGCTGCGAGATCGCCCGCACGGCCGCCCGGAACCCGCGCACCAGCTCCCGCCCGTTCACCGCCTGCCACTCGTCGTCCCGGACCGAGTGCACCCCGTGAAACGTCTGGCACAGGCACATCACGTCCGCGAAGGCCCACACCGTGAGCAGCGGCGCCGCACCGCCCCAGGAGATCACCACGCCGAGTTCGATCGAGTCGTCCGGCTCGGCGAAGCTGACGTCGATGCTGATCAGCGGCTGGTCGCTGTTGCTCTCCGCGGTGGCCGGCGGCGCGACGTGGTCCGGGAACCAGTGACAGGCCCCGCGTCCGTCGAGTTCGGACCCGATCCGGGCCAGGTCGCCGAGCACCGCGTGGTACTCACCGGGCAGCACCTCGGCCAGCGGAATGTCGGCGAATGACGCTACCCGCACCAGGCCCATCACCCCATCGTCGGTCACTGCGGCAACCCGGCCCGGCGCAGCACCCGCAGCAGGTACTCCTTCCGGTCCCGCGGGTCGGGCCCGGTCCGCTGCCGCACTGGCGCCGAACCTCGTACCGGAGCGTGATGGTCGAACGCGCTCTCCAGCACCCCTTCACCGCGGGTCAGCGCGGGCAGCCGCCGTTGCAGCGCGTGCACCCGAGCGGCCGGGATCTCCCCGCTGACCACTGAGGGTGATGTCGCCAGTGGTACCGCCCCCAGCCGCCCGAGCAGCGGCAGCACGGCCGGCACGGTGTCCGGGGGCATCTCGGCCCGGAATGCGTGGATCGGCTCCAGCACCACGGTCCCGGCCCGGCGGACCGCGGCCATCAGCACCAGCGGCGTCAGGCTGCGGAAATCTCCGGCGGTGCTCGACATGCTCTTGTCGAAGACCGCATGCGCATGCGACTGCCGCGCCGAATACCCGGAATGCGTCATCACCACCGCGCAGTCCGGCACCGGCCAGCCGTGCAAGCCCTGCCGCAGGGTCTCGTGCACGGTCTGCTCCACGGCCGCGAAGAACGCCGGCGGCATCGATCCGGGCTCCACCTCGAGACCGAAACTGACACCTGCTCCCACGGGCGCCGGTGCCACCCGCAGACCGATCGTCGCGAGGAACGGGTTCGGGTCGACCTTGTTGAACTCGACCGCCGCGCCGACCCCGCAGAGCCGTTCCACGTGCAGCGTGGTGGTCTCCCGGAATGTCACGGCGAGCCCGTACTGCTCCGCGAGCGTCGCCTCGACGACCTCCTTCTGCACCTCGCCGTAGAGCGACACGTACACCTCTTGCCGCTCGTCGTCCTGGCGCAGATTGATCAGGGGGTCCTGCTCCGCGAGCTCGGCGAGCGCCGCGTGCAATGCTCCGCGCTCCGCGCGTCGGGCCGCGATCACCGCCGTCTCCAGGCTGGGCGGCGCGAAGGACGACCGCTTCGTTTCCTCCGGTACGGCGGGGGAGTCCGGCGAGGCGTTTTTTGATCGTACGATCAAAGCGTCACCGACCCGAGCGGACCCGAGCCCGCGCACCTTGCCGATCTGACCCGCGGTGATCGCGTCGCAGGCGCGGGCGGCACCGTCCGCGAACACCGCGATCCCGGTCACCCGGTCCGGCCCCGCGACGTCGCGCACGTGCAGCGAACCGCGGAACATCCGCAGGTAGGCGAGCTTCTCCCCGGCCGGCCCGCGCTCCACTTTGAAGATCGTCCCGGCGGGCGGCCCCGCGGCCCGAACCGGCGCCGGCGGCAGCAGCCGGACGATCCCGTCCACAAGATCATCGATGCCGGCCCCGGTGATCGCCGACCCGAAGTAGACCGGATGCACCCGCTCGCGCACCCGGATCGGCGGCGCCGGCCGGTCCTCCACGAACGCGGCGAGCACCTCGTCGTCGTGCTCGGCCAGCCGCAGCAGATCCGCGGCACTGCGGACTTTCGCGTCGCGGGTGCCGAGACCGTCCACCCGGCTCATCGGCACGATCGCCGGACTGATCCGGGCCGCGATCTCGTCGAGCAGCGTGCCGAACCGGGCCCCGCCACGATCCACCTTGTTCACGAAGATCAACGTGGGGATCCGCAGCCGGTGCAGCGTGCGGGCGATCACCCGGGTCTGTGCCTGCACGCCCTCGACCGCCGAGACGACCAGGATCGCCCCGTCGAGAACGGCAAGAGCCCGTTCCACCTCGGCGATGAAGTCCGGATGCCCGGGGGTGTCGATCAGGTTGACGGTCCGCTCGCCCAGCCGGAACGACACGACCGCGGACTTGATGGTGATCCCGCGACGCCGTTCCAGGTCCAGGGTGTCGGTCTGCGTGCTGCCGTGATCGACGCTGCCGATCTCGTCGATGACACCGGCGGTGTGCAGCAGCCGCTCGGTGAGGCTGGTCTTACCGGCGTCGACGTGCGCCAGAATGCCGAGATTGAGAATGCTCAAGCGTCATGTCCTCAGAAGTGGGCCGAATACCTTCCACGAATGACATGAACGCAGCTCGCATCGCCGTTCTCTTTCCTCTCGGAACCCTGACCCGCCCACCCCATCAGCCCCGCCCAGCCCCGGCAACCGAATATCGAGCGTGTGAAGTTGCGGTGCGCTATGCACCGAAAAGCCCCACACACCAGCCAGAACAGCCGAGTGTGTGAAGTTGCGGTCCGGATCGCACCGCAACTTCACACACTCGTGCTCGACGGCCGCGAGACCACCATGGCTGCTCGCCACATCCGCCCGGCTGGTCCTCACGGCTGTCAAAACGGGCGCGAGGCAGCCCTCAGCACCAGCCGGGGTCGCGACGCGGACGGCTGCCGCCCCGCGGGGCGGGAGGTCAGGCGCCGCCGACCCGCAGGACCTCGCTCAGGCGGCGTCGTCGGCGGGTCGCGGCCTCGGCCGGGACCACCAGGGTGACCATCACCGGGAAGGCCAGGACGATCAGCGCGAGGCCCGCCCAGGGCAGGATCAGCGCTGGGTCGTCCGGCTGGCCGGTGAGCAGGCGCAGCGCGAGCGGGCCGAGGGTCAGCCAGGCCAGCCCGGCGCCGAGCAGCGGGCCGCCGGCCGCCGCGAGCAGGGCCAGGGGCAGCAACTCGGCGGTGGCGACGCGGCGGGCCTCCCGGGTGCGCAGGCCCAGTGTCCGCAGCCGGCTCAGGGTCTGCCAGCGTTCCGGGGCGCCGGCCGCCGCGCCGAGCGCGAAGCCGAGCAGGCCGAGCGCGAGCAGCGTGCCCGCCGACGCCCAGGCCAGCCGGATCAGCCCGGTGACCAGCGGCGCGTCCCGGCGGGCGCGTTCCACGTCGGTGCGGATCTCGACGAGCGCGTCGCCCGCCGCGGCCTTGGCCGCCTGGGCCGCGCCGGGGCCGGTGACCCAGATCGTGTTCGGGACGACGGTCACCCCGGCGGCGGTCATCGCGGCCGCGTCGACGAGCACCACGTCCTCGCCGCCGCCGATCGCCGGCGCGACACCGACCGCGTCGAACGAGACCGGCGGCGCACCGTCGCGCGGCAGCTTCAACTGACTGCCGACACCCACCTTGCCGTCACCCGACCGGACCAGTGCCGGGACGGCACCGGACCCGGCGGGCAGCGGAGGCAGGGCGGTGAGCGGGGTGTCGGCCAGCAACGTGCGATAGGCGGCGCTGTCCACCACCACCAGCCGCGACGGCCGGGACGCGTCCCCGACCACCAGCGGCGCCACGTCGATGACCTGCGCCGCCACCACGTGCCGCACCCCGGCGGCACCCACCAGCTTGCGCACCATCTCGTCGGTGGCCGACGCCTTCCGGGGCGAGAGGTCGAGCCGGGCGTCCGCGCCCACCGTCCGCCACGCCCCGTCGGTCAGCCCCCGGTCCACCGTCGTGCTCACCGTCAACGCGAACGTCGCCAGCCCCGCCGCACTCACGAGAGCCAGCACCGGCAGCGCCCGCGCCGCCACGTACGCCGCCCGGGCCGCCCCGAACACGGCCAGGGGCCGGGTGGAGCGCAGCGCCTGCCGCAGCCGCAGCCCGGTCAGCGCGGGCAGCACCCGCAGCAGCACGAGCGCCCCGGTCAGCACCCCGAGCGCGGGCGCGGCGGCCGGCAGCAGCACGGTCCCGCCCGCCGACGGCAGCACGCCCCGCTGGTGCAGCACGGTCACCGCGGTCACCGCCGCGGCGAGCACGGTGGCCTCCCCGGTCAGCCGGCGCAGCGCCGCCGTCCGCCCGGCCCACTTCCGGGCGCTGCGGTTGGCCGGCACCCGGCGGTCGCGGGTCGCCCGGTACGCCACGACCAGCCCGAACGCCGGCCCGGCCAGCACCGCGGCCAGGCACACCGGCAGCAGCCAGCCCCACGCCACCCCACCGGCGACCAGCGCGGCCAGAAGCACGCCGAGCGCCGCCGCCCCGGCGGTGACAAGTACCGACTCGAGCAGCAGCTCCGCGCCGAGCGCGATCAGCGACGCGCCGCGCTGGCGGGCCACGGCCAGTGCCGCCGAGCGCCGGGCGACGAGCAGGTCGGCGGCCAGCAGCAGGATCAGCACGGCGACCACGGACACCGCGGCGAGCAGCACCGACGCCTGAGCCTGGGCCGCGTCGATCTCGTCGCGGACGTCGTGCAGGACCGCGTCGAGCTGGGTCGCCCACTGCGAGGCGTAGCCCCGGCTGGCCGACGACCCGGAGGACGCCTTGAGTGCCACCACTGTCGCCGCGAGTTGTTCCGCGGTGTCCAGGGTCAGTACGGCCGGATCGGGGCGGAACCGCACGGTCTTGCTGATCTCGTCGAGGCCGAACGCGAGGCGGGCGTCCGGTAGTGACTCCGCGGAGAGCAGGCCGCCGTACCGGGTGTTGCCGGCGCCGTCCATGCCGGGCGCCGGGTCGAGCAGCCACGGGGCGACCTGCCAGGCCGGGTCGGCCGGGTCGGTGGCGCGGAACACGCCGCTCACCCGTACATCCTTGGGGTTGCGCTGCTCGTCCTCGATCGTGAGGCGATCGCCTGCCCGGAGTCCCAGCCGCGTCGCGGTCTTCTCGGAGACGCCGACCTGCACCGGCCACGGCGGACCGTTCCACGGCGCTTCGACGTCCGGCTGCTCGGCGGCGGGCTTCGGCGCGCCGCCGGAGAGCCAGGTGACCGCGGGTCCGGTCGCGCCGGCCAGGTAGTTGAGCCGGAAGCTGCGCGGCTCGGTGTTGTTGAGCAGTTTCAGGTACGGGCTGTCGGTGAACTCGATCGGCGGCAGCAGCGAGTCCCGCAGCGAGCCGAGCTGATCCAGGGAACGGTCGCGCAGCTCGTCGAGGGCCTCGGTGGAGCGCGGGCTGCGGACCCGGCCGCCGCTGGAGCCGTCGTCGTATTCCCAGCGTGCCTCGACCTTCACGTCCGCGTCGTCCCCGGCCACGCTGACCGCCTGCCGGACCGCCTCGTCGGCGGTGCTGCGCAGCAGGACCGGCACCGACCCGGCCAGCACCGCGACCACCGCGACCACCACGGCCGAGAGTGTCAGCGGACCGGCGTCGGCCCGGGCCCGGCCGCGGACGCTGGGCCAGTGCAGATTCATGAGACCACCCGGATCTGGGCCGCACCGGCGCGGCGGGCCTGTACCCCGGCGACCACGCCGACGGCGAGGGTGCATCCGGCGACGAGCAGGGCGAGCAACAGCAGTTCGGCGCCCCACGGCCAGGCCGGTGTCACCGCCGGGATCGGCGGGGCGCCGGTCTCCGCGCGGACCAGCAGCGGCGCCACGGTCAGCGTGCCCAGCGCACCGACCAGCGCGCCCGCGGCGAGCAGCGGGAGCAGCACAAACGCGTGCTGGGCGAGCAGCGTGGTGCGGATCTCCCGCCCGGTCATCCCGATGCCGCGCAGCCGGGCCACCTCGCCGGCCCGGTCCCGCAGGTCGTGCGTGACGTGCAGCAGCACCCCGGCGAGCAGCAGCAGCACGGCGGCCGGGACGAGCAGCAGCAGCACGGCGGGCAGTCCGGCGTTGAGCGGTCCGGCGGTCAGCCGCGCGGTCTCGCCGGCCCGGGTCAGGACCGTGCCCAGGTGCAGGCCCTCGAGGTCGGTGCGGGTGGGTTCGCCGACCCACCAGGAATCCACCGGATATTCCAGGTCACCGCGGGCGGTCAGCACCCGCGACAGCGTGTCGAGATCAACGAGGACGGCCGCCGCTCCGGGCGCGGCGGGCACGTCAGGCACGATTCCGGCGATTTTTATCGGTACGGCGGTAGTGCCGACCGCCACCTCCAACGGCGAGCCGACGTGCACGCCGAGCCCGTCCGCGAGCCTGCGCGAGACCACCGCGGGCACCACCTCGGGCGCCGGGAACGCCATCGTGACCAGCGTCAGCGCACCGCCCTCGGACGCGCCGACCTGCACCGTGCCGGTCAGCCGCAGCCGGTTGCCGGCGGCACGGGCGGCAGGGAAGGCGATCTGACCGGCCATCGGCTCGGCGGACAGGGTGGTCCACCCGGTGATGTCACCGACCGGCCCGGGGGCGACGAGGGTGACCGCGATCTTGCTCTGGCCCGGCGCGACCAGGTCGTACGGGTCGTACTCCACCGGCAGCGCCACCGCGACCAGCCGCATCCCGTCGGCGGGCGCACACCCGGCGATCCGGTGCCGGGTCCCGTCCAGCGTGATCGGCGCGGCGGTGCACAGGGTGCGCAGCCCGCTCGGGTCCTGCAGCAGCAGCTTCGGCGCCACGGTCAGCGGCACCGACCCGGTCGCCCTACCGGCCAGCACGAACGTGCCGCCGACCGGCACCGGGCTGCCACCGGCGGGTGCGGCCGGGGCCAGTCCGCGGGTCACCCCGGCCCAGTCGTCGCCGTCCGGCAGCCGCCCGCGCAGCAGCTGCGCGGCGTGCGTGGTGTCGGTCGTGACCAGCTGGGGCGGGTCGCCGGCGCCGAGCCACTGACCGATCGCCAGGCCCTGCTTGCTGGCCGGGCTGACCACGCCGGCGCCGGTGGCCGCGGCGATCGCCCCGCCCTGCCCGGGGGTCGGCGGGGTGGCCAGGGTGACCGTGAGGTCGGTGCCGACGGCCAGGTCGGCCTGGTCGTGCTGGGACCGGTTCCAGGTGGCGTCGAGCGCGATCCCGAACGTGCCGGTCGCGGCGGCCAGGCAGATCAGCAGCCCGGCCGCGGCGGCCTGCGGGCGGCGCGCCGCCTCGAACGCGGCCAGCGGCAGCGGCAGCCCGTCGGCCCGCCGGGCGAGCCGGTCGGCGACCCGCAGCGCGGGCGGGACCAGCCGCAGCGCGAGGGCGGCGCCGGCGGTCAGCAGCAGCGCCGGCGCGAGCGTCTGCAGCAGGTCCGGGGTGGCCGACCGGGCGTGCAGCTGCCACCAGCCGAGCCCGGCGAACACCACGAGCAGCAGGTCGGCGCCGGAACGGGCGAGCAGCTCCCGGCGGCCGCGTTCGCCCGGCGCGGCCTCGGACCGGATCGCCATCAGGGTCAGGATCACGGTGAGCGCCAGCGCGCCGGCCGCCACCGCGAGCACCTGCCCGCCGCTGACCTGCGGCGCGGTGGCCAGCCCGGCACCGGACATCGGCGCCAGGTGGCTGAGCCCGGCGTGCAGGAGCGACGACAGCGGTACGCCCAGCGCCACCGCGGCCAGCGCGATCAGCCCGGCCTCCAGCACCGCGGTGACCGCGAGCTGGGCCCGGCTGGTGCCCAGCGCGGACAGCAGCGCGGTCTCCCCGGCGCGCAGCCCGGCGGTGAGCCGGCCGGCCAGGGCCAGCGCGGCCGCGGTGAGCACGGTGCCGAGCAGGGCCACGGCCAGCACCGCGGCCTCGGTGACGTCCTGCTGGTGCCGGGCGGCGATCAGGGTGCCGGTCAGCCCGGACGCGATCCGGGTGAACTGCGCCCGTTCACCGACCGTGCCGGTGAGCCGCGGGTCGGCGTCGAGCACGTTCGCGACCAGGGTGTTCAGCGTGGCCGGGGTGGCGTGCGACAGGTCCGGGTAGGCGGCGATCTCCATCCGGCTCAGCGACGAGCCGCCGTCGAGCAGGTCCGGCAGGGCGACCAGGAACGGCCCGTACGCCGGAAACGTCAGCATGCTGTCGCCGTCGTTGTGGTCGGCCTCGTAGCCGGCCCCGTCCAGCGGGTCGCGGTCCCAGCCGGCGCCGGGCAGGGGACGGGCGATGCCGACCACGGTGAGCAGCACGGCGGGGGCGGGGGAGTCCGGGGGTTTGGCGGCCAGGCGTACCCGGCTGCCGACCCGCAGCCCGAGCAGCTTCGCGGTCGACTCGAGCAGCACGGTCTCGGCGCGTGCCGGGTGCCCGGCGGCGCGCGGCCAGCGCCCGGTGACCAGCGCGGCCTTCTCCGGCAGGTCCTCGACGCCGGACAGGTAGGTGCGGGCGTCGTCGGTACGGCCGGGCAGCTCGCGGGTCACCGACGAGGCGCGCGCCGCCGTGGTCGCGCCGAACGGGGTGATCGCCGAGGTCAGCACGGCCCGGGTGGCGTCGGTGACCGCCGCGGCGTCCTTGCCGTCGATGTTCGCGGTGTACGCGGTGACCGTGGTCCGGTCCGGCTCGGCCTGTGCCGCCGCGACCCCGAGCGCCAGCGACGCACTGCGGGTCACCAGCAGCGCGCACACCCCGAGCAGGGTGGCGCCGAGGGTGACCACGGCGAGCAGGGCCGCCAGCACCGGCCACTGGGCGCGGGCCCGCCGGCCGAGCAGGGCGATCATGCGACGATCTGCCCGTCGCTGATCCGGATCACCCGGTCGGCGAGCGCCATCATCACCGGGTCGTGCGTCGAGACCAGCGCGGTGACGCCCTCGGACTCGACGACGCCGCGCAGCAGCGCCATCACCGACCGGCCGGTCTCCGCGTCGAGCTGACCGGTCGGCTCGTCGGCGATCAGCAGCCGGGGCGAGGCGGCCAGGGCCCGGGCGATCGCCACCCGCTGCTGCTGGCCGCCGGAGAGCTCGCCGGGGCGCTGCTCGGCGTGGTCGCTCAGCCCGACCAGGTCCAGCAGCAGCCGGACCCGCTTCTCCCGGTCGGCGGCCGGCGTGCGGACCAGACGCAGCGGCGCGCCGACGTTCTCGGCCGCGGACAGCACCGGGATCAGGCCGAACGTCTGGAAGATGTACGACACGGTGTCGCGCCGCAACTGCGACAGGCCGTCCTCGTCGAGCGCGGTGACGTCGTTGCCGTCGATGTGCACGGTGCCGGCGTCCGGGCGGTCCAGCCCGCCGATCACGTTGAGCAGGGTGGTCTTGCCCGAGCCGGAGCGGCCGACCAGGGCGACCATGGTGCCCGGCTCGATGTCGAAGGTGATGTCGCGCAGAGCGTGCACGGCGGCCGGGCCGGCGCCGAACGTGCGGTGCAGACCTCGTACGGAGAGAATCATCGGCCGTTCCTGTCCGGGTGGATCTGCACGTGGTCGGCTTCCAGCGCGAGCCGCACCCGGTTGGTGAGCTCCAGCGCCTCGCGGTACTCGCGGGGGACCTGGACCCGTCCGGCCCGGTCCATCACCGCGTACTCCTCGGCGATCACGTGGGTGTCGCCGTCGGCGTTGGTGGCGGTACGCCGCAGCACCTCGCTGCTGGTGCGCCCGTCCCGGATCGCGACGGTCCGTTCCACCTGGCCGCTGACCTCGGGGTCGTGGGTGACGACGACGACGGTCACGCCGTAGCGCTGGTTGACGTCGCGCAGCGCGCCGAACACCTCGGCCGAGGTGGCGGTGTCGAGCTCACCGGTGGGTTCGTCGGCGAACAGCACGTGCGGCCGGTTGGCCAGCGCGACCGCGATCGCCACCCGCTGCTGCTGCCCGCCGGACATCTGCCCGGGTTTACGGTCCGCGCAGTCGGTGACACCGAGCGCCTCGAGCAGCTCGTCGACGCGGTCCCGGCGCTCCTTGGGCGGCTTGCGCGCGGCCACCATCGGCAGGTCGATCACCTGCCGCGAGGTCAGGTACGGCACCAGGTTGCTGGCCGTCTGCTGCCGGACGAACCCGACCGTGTGCCGGCGGTAGCGCACCCGGTCGGCGCGCGACATGGCCAGCAGGTCCCACTGCTCGACCCGGGCCTTGCCGGCGGTCGGCGCGTCGATCCCGGCCAGGATGGACAGCATCGTCGACTTGCCGGACCCGGAGGCGCCCACCACGGCGACCATCTCGCCCCGGTTCACCACCAGGTCGAGCCCCTGCAGCGCCTGCACCTCGATCGATCCGGTCTGGTAGATCCGGACCAGGCTCTCGCAGACGATCAGCTCTTCCTCGGACACCGTTTCCCCCGGCCGCCGTCACCACGATCTTGGGCGTGCCTTTCTACCATGCTTGTTAACCGTCTCGATACCACCCGGGTGTGGTGCCGAAAACCGTCCGGAACACCTTCGATGAACGCGCCCCAGCCCTGGTTGTCAAAGCGACCGCGACGGCACGATGGCCGCTCGCCGGGCCCGGCTGGTGCTGAGGGCCGCTACCGCCGGCCGGATACGGCCGTGAGGACCAGCCGGGGTGGTGACGCGCGCTGCCTGCCGGGACCGGCCGCCCACCGTGCGGACGGCCGCGCCCGGCAACCTCGGTGACGCTGATCGGGAGCGGTCAGGTGGTGAGGATGACCAGGCGCTGGGTGGCTCGGGTCATCGCCACGTAGCGGTCGACCGCGCCCTCCACCCCGTCCCCGAAACGCTCCGGGTCGACGAGGATCACCAGGTCGAACTCCAGGCCCTTGGACAGCACCGGGCTCAGCGACCGCACCCGCGGCTCCGCGGGGAAGTCCGGGTCGCCGATCACGCACGCGACGCCTTCGGCGTTCGCCGCCAGCCAGTCGTCAAGGATGCGGCGCAATGCACCAACATTGTCCCGTACGACGGGGAGCCCGCTGCTGCGGATCGACGTCGGCACGTTGGCGTCCGGCAGCGCGGCCCGGATCACCGGTTCCGCCTCGGCCATGACCTCCTCGGGCGTCCGGTAGTTGATGCTCAGCGTGGCCAAGCCGATCCGGTCGAAGCCGACCCGCTTCAGCCGCTCGTGCCACGACTCGGTGAAGCCGTGCCGGGCCTGGGCGCGGTCCCCGACGATGGTGAAGCTGCGCGACGGGCAGCGCAGCAGCAGCATCTGCCACTCCGCGTCGGTCAGCTCCTGCGCCTCGTCCACCACGATGTGCGCGAACGGCCCGGCCAGCAGGTCCGGGTCGACGCCGCCGAGCGCCGCCTCGTCGACCAGCACGTCCTGGAAGTCCTCGCCGCGCAGCATGCTCATCAGGCCCATGCCGTACTCGTCGTCGGCGTTCTCGAGCAGGTCGTCGACCACCTGCATCTTGCGCTCGCGCTCGTGTGCGACGGCCGCGTTGTGCCGGACCTGGCGCTGTGCCGCCTCCGGGTCGCCGATCCGCTGCCGTGCGGCGTCGAGGATGGGCAGGTCGGCGACGGTCCACGCCTGCACGTCCGTACGCTGCAAGGTGGTGATCTCTTCGGCGGTCAGCCATGGCGCGGCCTTGCGCAGATAAGCGGGCACCGACCACAGATCGCCGACCACGTCGGCGGCCTCCAGCAGCGGCCACGCGCGGTTGAACACGGTCCGCAGGTCCCGGTTGCGCAGCAGGTTCCGGCGCAGCGAGGGTTCCGGCTCGTCGCCGCGGTACTTCTCGACCAGCCGGGTGAGCAGCTCCTGCCAGACCAGCTCGCGGCCCTCGTTGTGCGGGGTGCCGGGCTCGGCCGCGTCGAACACCTCGGCCCAGTCCCGGACGTTGAGCCGGATCTGTTCCTCGCCGACGGTGACGGTCACGGTCTTGGCCGGGGGCTCCTCGTAGAACCGGACCGCGGTCTCGACCGCCTTCACCAGCCCGGCCGACGCCTTGAGCCGGGCCACCGAAGGGTCGCTCTCCGGCCGGGCCGCGGCGCCCTCGGCGATCAGGTCACGCAGCGTGCAGGTCTGCACGTCCTCCTCGCCCAGGTTGGGCAGCACGTCGCCGACGTAGTTCAGGTACGGCTGGTGCGGCCCGACGAACAGCACCCCGCCACGGCGCTGCCCGAGCCGCGGGTCGTGATAGAGCATGTACGCGGTCCGGTGCAGCGCGACCACGGTCTTGCCGGTGCCCGGCCCGCCGTCGACGATCAGCGCGCCCTGCGACCCGGCCCGGATGATCGCGTCCTGGTCGGCCTGGATGGTGCCGAGCACGTCGCGCATCTTCGGTGACCGGTTGCTGCCCAGGCTGGCGATGAACGCGGACTGGTCGTCGAGCGACGCGTGGTGCCCGGCGAACTCGTCGGCGGTGAACACCTCGTCCCAGTAGTCGGTGATCTGCCCCCGGGTCCACCGGTAGCGGCGCCGGCTGACCAGGCCCATCGGGTTGGCGTGGGTGGCGCCGAAGAACGGCTCGGCGGCCGGCGAACGCCAGTCCAGCAGCAGCCGCCCGCCCTCGCCGTCGGTCAGGCCGAGCCGCCCGATGTAGACCGGCTCGCCGCCGTCCGCCGGGATCATGTGGCCGAGGCACAGGTCCAGCCCGAACCGGCGCATGGTGCGCAGCCGGGCACTGAGCCGGTGCACCTCGTTGTCGCGTTCGACGGCGTGCCCGAGCTCGCCGATCGGCGCCTTGCGGGCGACCTCGAGGCGGGCGGTCAGGTCGGCGAACGTCTTCTCCAGGGTCGCGGCCATCACCGCGAAGTGCTTCCCGTCCGCGGCGATCAGCGCCGGGTCGTCCTTGGCCGCGAGGTTCTCGGGCAGGGCGAACACGCTCACGCGGTCATCTCCATCGGCTCGATGTCGTCCGTCGCCAGCACCACACGCACCTGGATTCCCCCATTGTCGCTGCTCATCGCGTTGATGAGGGGATTGTGCAGGACGACCCGGGCCTTGCCGCAAGGGCGGGGGTCTGCTATATGTTGGAGGTGGAAAGAGGTGGGTTTTCCCTTTCCGTCCCCTTGATTCATCGCGGTGGATGGCACTGTTGATTCGTGCCCAGCTCAGGCCGTAGGTTCGAGCCATGGCCACCGGGCCCCGGTTCCGGTTCGATCAGGCGCTCGCCGACGTCTACGGCGACCTGCGCCTCACCCCGGTGCTGCGCCGCCTGCTCCGGCACACCCATCGCCTGACCGGCTCGATGGCCGCCACCGTCTCGCTGATCGACGCCGGGCACGGCCGCTACCTCAAAGCCGCAGAGTACGGCGCGTCCTGCCGCCTGGGCCAGACCTTCCCGCTCGACGAGGGCGCCACCGGCCGGGCGTTCGCCCTGCGCCGCCCGGTGGTGATCGCCGACTACGGCCGGCTGCGCTCCGGTCACCTGGCCGGCGCCGACCCGGCCCGGCGCGGACCCGTGGTGGCGGTCCCGATCTGGTGGCGCGGCGAGGTCATCGCGGTCACCGTGGTCTTCGCCACCCCGGTCGGCCTCGACGTGGACGAGCTGGAGGCCTTCACCCAGTCGGCGGCCGCCGCGATCGTCGAGTCCCGCCGCCGGTCGCCGGATGCCGGCGCGCCGGCCGGGCAGCACCCGTTCACGCCGCGCGAGGCCGAGGTGCTCGCGTTGCTGCGGTCCGGGCGTACCGACCGGGAGATCGCCGTCTGCCTGACGCTGTCGCCGAAGACGATCGAGAAACATGTCGCGGCGATCCGGCGCAAGACCGGGACCGGCAACCGTACGGCCGCGGTGCTCACCGCCCTGGACAACGGCTGGACGGCCCGGTGACGGTCACGGGACCGGTGCCATCGCGGGCGCGGCGGCCAGGAACTCCCGGGCCAGTGCGGTGTCGCCGCGGATCTCGGCGCCGACCAGCTCCGGGTCGCGCCGGGCGGCGGCCAGCCGGCAGAACTCGACGACCCCGAGGGTGATCTCCGCGGCCGGCCGGACGGTGGTCCCGGCCGTCGCCGCCGGGTCGAGCGGGACCGTCCACGTACCCCCGCCGTCGCCGGTGAGCCGCAGCCGGACGAACCGGTCGTGCGGCGCCGCGACCCGCCGTGACACCACGGCCGGCAACACCCGGGCGGCGAGATCCGCCATCGGGCGCAGGTGCTCGGGCAGCGGCAGCACGTACGTCCGGCCGAGCGCCCCGGCGATGTCCTCCCCGTGGATCCACGTCTCGAAGGCCCGGGCCGCGAGCGCGTCGGCCAGCGCGAGCGACAGGCCCAGGTACACCGTCGCGGTGGACGGGTGCCGCACCAGCGAGCGGCACACCGCGTCGGCCTGGTCGCGCCAGGCCCGCCGGGTCTGCTCGGCCGGCCGGCCCCGTTCGAGGCGCAGCACGGCAGCGGTCCGGTCGGCCGGTTTCTCGCCCGGCTCGGACGGCGGCTGCACCGGCACGCCGAGCGCGGCGGCCACCAGCCCGTCGGTCGCGGCCAGGTGCGCGACCAGGTCCCGCACCGACATCTCCTCGGCCGCGATCCGCTCCCAGTCCCCGGCGCCGAGGTCGGACAGCAGCAGGTCCAGGGCGGCGACCTGCGCGGCGTACGGCGCGGCGTAGGTCGGGGTGACCGCCGCCGGCGGGCGCCTGCCGTGCGCGGCGGTGAGCAGCCGGGTGAGTGACCCGGCCGGCCGGCGCAGCGGCGGACCGGCGAGGTCGGCGGCCGTCTCGCGCAGCAGGCGGGCCTCCCGCGCGCAGGCGGCGCAGGTGTCCAGGTGTGCCTCGACGAGGGCCTCCTCCTCGGCGGAGCAGGCGTTGAGTGCCCACGCCCCGATCAGCGGGACGATCGTCTGGTGGCTCGCCGTGTCGGTCATGACTGCTCCCCAGCATGAGCGTGGATGCCGTGCATCGCCACGGCCAGTCGCCGCAGCCCCTCGCGCAGCCAGGATTTCGCGGTGCCCTCCGGCACACCCAGATCGACCGCCACCTCACGGTAGGTGCGGCCTTCCAGATACGCCAGCGCGATCGCCCGGTGCAGGTTCTCCGGCAGCGCGCGCATCGCGGTGCCGAGCCGTTCGGCCGCGTCGGAGTCGGAGACCTGGTCGCCGACCGGGTCGCCGTGGCCGAGCGCCGCGACGTCCAGCCGCCCGTCCCGGGTCGCCCGGCGGTGCGTCTCCTCCCGGCGCACCAGGTCGACCGCGCGGCGGTGGGCCAGCATCGCCAGCCAGCCGCGCAGACTGCCCTTGGCCGGCTCGAACGCGAGCGGCCGCTGCCAGACGGCCAGGAAGACCTCCTGGGTGACGTCCTCCGCGGCGGCGCCGTCCCGGGTGACCCGGACGGCGATGGCGTAGACCAGCGCGCTGAACCGCTCGTGCAGGTCGACGAGGGCGGTCTCGTCGCCGAACACGAGCCGGTCGCGCAGCCTCGCGTCGTCGTGAGCCGTACCGGTGGAACGCTGCTCGAACAAGGTGCTCACCTCCACCTCGGCCTCACTTTACGGTCGTGGGCGCCTTTCCGGGAGCGCCAGGATGTGACGGGGCGCCGCGGGTGCGGCGCCCCGAACTCGTCTCAGCTCTGGTTCACGGCGACGTTGTTGGGCAGCGCGACGTACGGGAACGTCCCGCGGAACATCAGCGCGTTCGCGTCCACCTTGTCGCCGAGCGTGTCGACCGCGGCCGGGTGGTTCGGCAGCAGCACACCCTCGGCCACGCGCAGGGTGGCGTCGGTGACGTCGTCGGCGAGGCGCCGCCCGTTCGGGAACCCGGCGTTGTCGCCGCCGAGCACACCGAGCGGGTTCGGCGTGGCGGCCGGCGGGATCGACATGTTCAGCCGCAGCTGTTCGCTGGGCACGAACGCGGCCGGGTCGACGTCCTTGTTGAGCCGTTGCGAGTTCAGGTCCACGGCCACTGGTCCGCAGGCCTTGCACAGCCCGGTGAGGAACACCTCGGCCAGGTCCTGGCGGGGCGTGGCCGGCGCCGGGATCTTGTAGATCGCCTCGACCAGGCGCGGCACCTCCGGGTTCGTCACGAACTGGCCGAACTTGGCGTCGTTGCGCGGCGCTGTCGCGTTGAACTCGTCCTTGCGCCCGACCGGGATGACCACCTCGTTCACCAGCGGCATGCCGAGCCGCGACACCTGCTGGAACGGTCCGGTCCGGATCCGCTCGTTCTGCGCGTTCACCACGTCGATGCGCCGCCGGGACGTGGTGGACCAGACGCCGACGACCGGGTTGCGGGCCGCGTCGCCCTTCACCGCGAGGGCCTTCTTGGGCACCTGGATGGCGATCGTGTTGGTGTTGTAGCCACGGACGGTGTCCTGGCCGACCTCGGAGAGGTCGCCGCCGTAGAGCATGTCGAAGATGTGCAGGTCGATGAAGAACGGGTCGTCGCCCTGTCCGGCGAACGTGCGCCCGCCACCCGGCAGGTTCGTGATCGCCGCGTTGGACAGCGTGCCGTAGTCCGGCATCGAGGCCGGGCCGACCCGGGACGGTGCGACCTTGCCGTTGCTGATCAGCGTGGTCCGGCCGGTCTCGGTGATCGCCTCCAGCCGGTAGGTCTGCCGGAAGTTGAGGTCCGGGTCGTCGAGCGAGGTCACCACGCCGGTGTTGTAGAGGAACGTGTTCGGGTTGCGGTAGCTGTCGTCGAAGGTCCAGCGGTACGTCAGGTCGGGCCGGGCGTCACCGTCGTTGTCGATGTTGATGTCGTACGCCGCGTCGTCGGCGAACGGGTAGAAGTTCGGCCCGCCGTTGGGCTCCTCGAACGGCACCCAGTTGGCGATCATGGTGACGGTGTCCGGCGCGTCCGGGCTGACGAACGCGTACACATCGGTGTTGTCGAGCTGGGGTTCGCCGGCGACCAGCGGCGCTTCGCGGTGGCTTGACGCGCTCGAGACCGCCGGGGCCAGCGAGGCCACGCAGGCCACGGCGGCGAGGGCGGCTGTCGCGGCGAAGGCCGGTCTGCGGCGGGGACGTTGCAGCATCTGATCTTCCTCCTCAGCGCCGGTGCGGCCCGGCATCGGCCGCGATGGCTGTCGAAAAGAGCCGGTGCGGCCCGGAGCCGGCCCGCGATGGCTGTCGGAGCACGTTCGCGTGCCGGCCCGGCGCGGATGAGCCGAGTCGCGTTCGCGACTTCGCATCATCCGGAACGCGGCCGGGTGCGAACCCATCGACGACATCCCGCCGCATCGAGGAGAGGACCATGCGCCGTCTGATGACGCTCATCGCCGTGACCGTGCTCGGCGTGACGCTGGTGGTGGTGGCCGGTGTGCTGCTCGGCCCGTCCGGCGACCGGGCTCCGGCCGGCCGCGAGGCGGCCCGCGACACCGACCCGATCGCCGCCGCCGAGCGCCGGCTGCAACGCCTGCCGAACGACTGGCGGACCTGGGCACAGCTCGGCATGGCCTACGTGCAGCGGGCCCGGACGACCGGTGACCTGGCCGACTATCCCCGCGCCGAGCAGGCCCTCGACCGGTCGCTGAGGATCCGGCCCGACGACAACGCGCTCGCGCTGACCGGCCGGGGCGCGCTGGCCGCGGCCCGGCACGACTTCCCCGCTGCGCTGCGCCACGGGCAGGCGGCGCTCAAAGTGGATCCGTACAAGGCCGCAGCGCTCGGCGTGGTCGGTGACGCGCTGACCGAACTCGGACGCTACGACGAGGCGTTCGCGACCGTCCAGCGGATGGTGGACCTGCGGCCGGACGCCGCCTCGTACGCCAGGGCGTCGTACACCTGGGAGTTGCGCGGGGACGTCGCGCGTGCGACCGACGCCATGCGCCGGGCCCTGGACGCGGCTCCGCTGCCCGCCGACGAGGCGTTCGCGCGGCTGCACCTGGGTCAGCTGGCCTTCGGCACCGGCGACCTGGACGGCGCGTCGGAGCAGTTCACCGCGGGTCTGCGGGCGCTGCCGGGACACCCGCCGCTGCGCGCAGGCCTGGCCCGGGTGCACGCGGCCCGCGGTGACACCACGGCCGCCATCACCGAGTTCCGGGCCGTGCTGACCACGGTGCTGGAACCCGCGTACGCCGCCGAACTCGGTGACCTGCTGGCCGCGACCGGGCAGCCCGAGGCCGCGGAGCAGGAGTGGACCCGGGCGCGGCAGGCCTGGGCCACCGAGGCCAAGAACGGTCACCCGCCGGAACCCGACCCGGTGCTGTTCGCCGCCGACCACCGGGACCCGGGCGCGCTCGACGCCGCCCGCCGGCTCCACACCCGGCAGCCCGGTGTCACCGGCGCCGACGCGATGGGTTGGGCGCTGCGCGCCGCGGGCCGTCCGGCGGAGGCGCTCCGCTATGCCGACCAGGCGCTCCGGCTGGGCACCCGCAGCGCGCTGCTGCACTACCACCGCGGCATGATCCTGTCCGATCTCGATCGCCCGGCGGACGCGCGCAAGGAATTGACCACGGCGCTGGGCCTCAACCCGCACTTCTCGGTCCGGCACGCCCCGCTCGCCCGCGCGACCCTGACCGCGCTCGGCGCGACACCGTGACGACCGCCCGCGGTTGCGGGAAATCCCCCATACCGCGGGCGGCACTGGCCCGGTTTGACTGGGTGCGTGCCCGTCGTATCGATGAAAGAGCTGCTCGATCGCGCCCTGGCCGGCCGGTATGCGGTCGGTGCCTTCAACATCGTCAACGACCTGACCATCGAGGCCGTGCTGGCCGCCGCCGTCGCCGAGCGCGCCCCGGTCATCCTGCAAACCTCGGTCAAAACCGTCCTTTGGTACGGGCGGGAGCCCCTGTCCGGCATCTTCCGCGCGCTGGCCGCCGACGTCCCGGTGCCGGTCGCCCTGCACCTGGATCACTGCCCGGACCGGGAGCTGATCTCGGAGTGCCTGGCCGGCGGCTGGAACTCGGTGCTCTTCGACGCGCACGAGCTGGACGTCGAGGAGAACCTGCGGCAGACCACCGAGGTGGTGGCCGAGGCGCGCAAGACCGGCGCACACGTCGAAGGCGAGATCGAGGGCATCCAGGGCGTCGAGGACGGCGTCGGCTCGGACGCCGCCCCGGCGGTGTACCCGCTGGACGTGGCGATCGAGTTCATCCGGCACACCGGTGTCGACTGTTTCGCACCGGCCATCGGCAACGCCCACGGTCAGTACCGCAGGGCGCCGGACCTGGACGCGCAACGGGTCAGTGACCTGGTCGCGGCGACCGGGGTGCCGATGGCCCTGCACGGCGGGACCGGGCTGTCCGACGCGCAGTTCACCGACCTGATCGCGCGCGGCTGCGCCAAGGTGAACATCTCCACGGCGCTGAAGGAGAGCTTCATGAAGTCGGGAGCGGAATTCCTGCAAGCGGCCGCGGTACGCGGGAAATGGGATCCACCGTCGCTCTTCGCCCATCAGCGGGCCGCCGTGACGGCGATGGCGCGGCGGCACATCCGGCTGTTCGGGAGCACGGGGCGGGCCCGGTGACCGCGCTGATCCTGGACTGCGACGGCGTGCTCGCCGACACCGAACGGCACGGACACCTGCCGGCCTTCAACGCGACCTTCGAGCACTACGGGTTGCCGGTGCGGTGGTCCGAGAGTGAATACCGCGAGAAGCTGCGGATCGGCGGCGGCAAGGAGCGGCTGGCGAGCCTGTTCGCGGACGGGGCGGTCAAGGTGGACGGTGACCGTACCCGAATGGTCGTGGCCTGGCACCGCACCAAGACGGAGATATTCACCGACCTGGTGGCCGCCGGCCGGATACCGGCCCGGCCGGGCGTCGCCCGGATCATGTCCGCGGCGCTCACCGCCGGCTGGACCGTCGCGGTCGCCTCCACTTCGGCAGAAGCGTCGGTACGCGCGGTGCTGGCCCGCGCGGCCGGCTACGACGTCGCCTCCCGGGTGCCGGTCTTCGCGGGTGACGTGGTGGCGGCCAAGAAGCCCGACCCGGCGATCTACGCGCTGACCGTCGAACGGCTCGGCCTGGACCCGGCGGACACCCTGGTGATCGAGGACTCGGCCATCGGGCTGCGGGCCGCGACCGGCGCCGGGCTGCGCTGCCTGGTGACCGTGAACGACTACACCCGGGACGAGGACTTCGGCACGGCGGCGCTGGTCGTCTCGGGGCTCGGCGACCCGGGGCTGCCACCGATCGAGGTCCTGGTGAACCGCAGTGCGGCCACGCCGGGTGACTTCCTGACCCTCGACGACGTGCGAGCGTGCCTGGGAGGGCCGGCGTGAACGGCACGGAACTGGTGGTGCGGACCATCGCGGAAACGGCCATCGCCAACGAGAAGTACTTCGGCGACCTGGACTCGGTGGTCGGCGACGGCGACTTCGGTTATTCGCTGGCGCGCGGTTTCGAGAAGCTCCTGGACGGATGGGCGGACCTCGATCGTACGAATGCCGGGTCTTTCCTGAAACGCTGCGGCATGACCATCGCGTCGCGGATCGGTGGCACGTCCGGGCCGATCTGGGGGACCGCGTTCCTGCGTGCGGGGGCGGCGGCGGGCGAACCGCTCGACCGGGCGCGCGTGGCGGCCATGCTGCGCGCGGCGATCGACGGGATCAAGGCGCGCGGGCAGTCCGACGTCGGCGACAAGACGCTGCTCGACGCGCTGGTGCCGTTCACCGACTCTCTCGAGAAGTCGGGCGATTTGGCCACGGCGGCCAGGGCCGCGCGGGAGGCGGCCGAGGCGACCAGCGCGATGGTCGCGAAACGCGGCCGGGCGGCCTACACCGGCGAACGCAGCCGGGGATCGGTGGACGCGGGGGCGATGGCGGTGGCGGTCATCGCCGAACGCATCAGTGACGTGTGGCAACCGGAGGTAACCGGATCATGAAGAAGTTCGTCAACGACCCCAAGAACTTCGTGCCCGAGATGCTGGAGGGCCTCGCGCTCGCCCACCCGGACACCCTCAGGTACGTCCCGGCCTACAACCTGATCATGCGGGCCGACGCGCCCCGGACCGACAAGGTGTCGATCGTGCAGGGCTCCGGGTCCGGCCACGAACCGGCGCACGTCATGGTGGTCGGCCGGGGACTGCTGGACGCGGCCTGCCCCGGCGACGTGTTCGCCGCCCCGCCGATGGACTACGTCTACGAGACGACCAAGCTGCTGGCCACCCCGAAAGGCGTGCTGCTGCTGGTCAACAACTACACCGGGGACCGGATGGCGTTCGACATGGGCAAGGAGATGGCCGACGCCGACGGTCTGCGCACCGAGATCCTGACCGTCAACGACGACGTGGCGGTGACCGATTCGCTCTACACCGTCGGCCGGCGCGGCGTGGCCGGCAACTTCTTCGTGATCAAGGCGGTCGGCGCGGCCGCCGAGCAGGGCGCCGAGTTGGACGACCTGATCCGGATCGGCCGCAAGGTCAACGACGTGACCCGGACCATGGGGGTCGGGCTGACCGCGTGCACCCCGCCGGCCAAGGGCTCACCGCTGTTCGAGCTGGGCGCCGACGAGATCGAGTTCGGGGTCGGCATCCACGGCGAGCCGGGCCGGGAGCGCCGCCGGCTGACCGACGCGGACGCGATCGTGGACGCGCTGCTCGACGCGGTGGTCCCGGACCTGCCCTACCAGAGCGGTGACCGGGTCGCCCTGATGATCAACGGGTTGGGTGGCACGCCGGTGAGCGAGTTGTACCTGCTCTACCGGCACGCCCACCAGCGCCTGGCCGAGCGGGGGATCCGGGTCGGGCGCAGCTACGTGAACGAGTACTGCACGTCACTCGACATGGCCGGCGCCTCGCTGACCCTGGTCCGGCTGGACGACGAGATCGAGACCCTGCTCGCTGCTCCGGCGGATGCCCCGGTGAATCCGTTCTAGGGCTTAATGTCCCAAGATCACGAAGAGCAGTGCGAGGACGGCGGGCACGGTCTGCACGTAGAGGATCCGCTTGCTCGCCGTCAGCGCGCCGACCACGCCGGCGATCGCGACGCAGACCAGGAAGAACACCTTCGCGGCGAACCCGGTGTCACCGCCGGCGATCAGACCCGCGATCAGGCCGGCCGCCAGGAACCCGTTGTAGAGCCCCTGGTTCAGCCCGAGCGTCTTGGTCTGCTCGGCGAACTCGGGGGTGAGGCCGAACGCCTTGTACCCCCGCGGCTTGGTCCACAGGAACATCTCCAGCACGAGGATGTAGACGTGGATCAGCGCGACCAGCCCGACCAGGACGTTCCCAACAACGATCATGGCGGTGAGGCTACCTAACCCGTGCTGAGCGCCCCGTCCCGGTGCACTACCCGCCCAAACTCCCCACGCAGCGGTGGGTTGCTGCCTGCCTGGGGACTTTTGGTGCGCTGCGCGCCTGAACTTCACACGTAGCGGTGGGTTGCTGGTTGTGTGGGGACTTTTGGTGCGGTGCGCGCCTGAACTTCACACGTAGCGGTGGGTTGCTGGTTGTGTGGGGAGTTTCGGTGCGGTGCGCGCGTGAACTTCACACGTAGCGGTGGGTTGCTGGTTGTGTGGGGAGTTTCGGTGCGCTGCGCGCCTGAACTTCACACGCAGCGTCTGGGGTGACCTGGTCAGTCCGGACGGCCCGTACCGCGTAGCGTGGTGAGATTGAGATGCGCCCGGACCCATCCGGTGGCGACTCGGCTCCGAATCCGCGTCGAAGGACTGTATGCGGCGAAGGGCGGACATTCATGGTGGAGCGCGGCAGGGGCCGCCGGGCGGAGCATCTCACCCCGGTGCCCGATCCGGATCAGCCTGATCCGGAGAAGGCGGGTCCCGACGAACTGCTGCGGGCGGTGGCTCGCGGTGATGAGAAAGCGTTCACCCGGCTCTACGACCTGGTCGCGCCGCGGGTATACGGCCTGGTCCGGCGAGTGCTGCGAGACCCCGGGCAGGCCGAGGAGGTCGCCCAGGAGGTGCTGGTCGAGGTGTGGCGCAACGCGGCCCGCTTCGATCCGGCGCGCGGCTCGGCGACCTCGTGGATGTTCACCATCGCGCACCGGCGGGCGGTTGACCGGGTGCGTTCCGAGCAGTCCGCTACCGATCGCACGATGAAGGCCGGCGCGGCGGCGATCGACACCCCCTACGACTCGGTGGAGGACGAGGTGTCCGGGCGGTTGGAGCGGCGCCACGTGCGGTCGTGCCTGGAGGGCCTCACCGAGCTGCAACGCCAATCGGTCAACCTGGCCTACTACCAGGGATACTCGTATCCGCAGGTCGCGGAGCTGCTCGGGTCACCACTGGCAACCATCAAGACGAGGATGCGGGACGGGCTGATCAGGCTCCGTGACTGCCTGGGCGCGGAGGTGACCGCATGATCGCCGACATACACTCACTGGCCGGCGCCTATGTTCTGGACGCTGTCGACGACATCGAGCGGGCCGCTTTTGATCGCCACCTCGCCGAGTGTGAGACGTGCCGCACCGAGGTCGACGAGTTCCGCGAGACCGCCGCCATGCTGGCCGGTGGCACCTGGTCGGTGCCGTCGCCGAGGATGCGCGAGAACGTCCTCGCCGAGATCAAGACAACCCGGCAGCTGCCCCCGCAGGCACCCGCGCCCACTGTCGTCGCGGCCGCCGCGGCGGGGGAGCGCCGCCGGATGACCCGCCGTCACCTGCTGTCGGCCGCGGCCGCCGTCGTGGTCGCGGCGACTGCCGCGGGAACGATCGCCTATCAAGTGCAAGACGATCGCGTACGCCGTGAGCAGGCCACCGCCCAGGCTGTTCGTGATCAGGAGTCCCGGGTGCGTGGCATCCTCGGCTCGCCCGACGTCGAGGTCCGCGGCGAGCAGCTGCGTGACGGCGGCCGGGTCACCGTGGCGTTCTCCAAGCAGGACAACGCGGGTGTGATCCTGCTGGACGCGGACGCCGCCCCGGCGGACGGGCACGTCTTCCAGCTGTGGACGGTCCGGTCCTCGACCCCGATTTCCGAGGGCGCTCTCGCCGTCGGTCAGTCCCAGGTGGTGAAGGTGGTCGAGGGCATCGCGTCGGCGTCCGATGTGGGCGTGACGATCGAGCCGCCGGGTGGTTCGGTCACGCCCACCGTCCCGATGGTGGCCGCCGTGAAACTTCTCTGAGGTTCCACCAATCCGGCAGATGGGTCGCTCCGAATAAAGGGTGAAGGTCCCGGAACAAGGGTGAAAAAACCCGATATTTGGAGGAACGACCAATGCGCGCCATCAAGTTCACCGCTCTGACCGCCGCCACGCTCTTCGCGATCTCCCTGAGTGCCTGTGGCAGCGACTCGGACAGCACCAAGGACGACACTGCCGCTGCGGCGCCGACGATGACCACGGCGGCGCCCAGCATGGCACCGAGCATGGCGACCGACTCGATGGTCAACTTCGGTGCGGGCTGCGCCGCGGTGCCGACCGACGCGTCGAACAAGGGCAGCTTCCAGGCGATGGCCCAGGTCCCGGTCGCGACCGCGGCGTCCGGCAACCCGCTGCTGTCCACCCTGGTCACCGCGGTCAAGCAGGCCGGCCTGGTCGACTCGCTGAACTCCGCCGACGGGATCACCGTCTTCGCGCCGACCAACGACGCGTTCGGCAAGATCCCGGCCGCGGACCTGAAGAAGGTGCTGGCCGACAAGAAGACCCTGACCAGCATCCTCACCTACCACGTGGTGCCCGGCAAGCTGACCCCGGCGGACCTGGCCGGCACCCACAAGACCCTGCAGGGTGACGACCTGACGGTCACCGGCAGCGGCGAGAACTTCATGGTCGGCGGCACGGCGTCGGTGATCTGCGGCAACGTGCAGACCGCGAACGCCAACGTCTACATCATCGACTCCGTCCTGATGCCGAAGAGCTGATGACGGGCCGACTACGCGGTGCGGTCTGCGGGATGGTCGCCGCGGGCTTCGGGATCGCGGTCGCGGAACTCATCGCGGCCGCGGCCCGGCCCGGCGCCGGACCGCTGGTCGTCGTCGGCGGTGCGGTCATCGACGCGACGCCGACACCGGTCAAAGAATTCGCCGTACGGGAGCTGGGCACCAACGACAAGCCGGTCCTGCTGTCGGTGATCTCCCTGGTCCTGCTCCTGCTCGCGGTGGTGACCGGGATGCTCGGGGCACGCCGGCGCCGGGCGATCCCGGTCGGCACCGGGGTGCTGGGAGTGGTGGGAGTCGCCGCGGCGCTGTCCCGGCCGGCGGCGGTGGTGTGGGACGGTATCCCGGCCCTGGCCGGAGCGGTGGTGGCGGGGGCGACCCTGTGGTGGCTGCTCCGCCCTCGAACCGTAGCGAAGGCGGCCGCGCCGGAAGCACCGGTCGCCGCGACAAAAGCACCGGTCGCCGAGACAGAAGTACCGGTCGCGGCACCTGTCGTACCGGAGACTGGTTTTGATCGTCGGCTGGTGTTGCGCCTCGGTATGCTCGCGGCCGGCGCCGGTGTCGCCGAGTTCGGCGCACTGGGCATCACCGGTCAACGCGACAAGGCTCTCGGCAACTCCCGCGAGGCGCTCGAGCTCCCCGCGGCGGCCGACCCGGCGCCGCCGCTGCCGGGCGGGATCGCACCCGGCTTCACGACCGCGAACAGCACGTTCTACCGGGTCGACACCGCGCTCACGGTGCCCCGGATCGATCCGGCCACCTGGTCGCTGCGGATCCACGGCATGGTCGACCGGGAGATCGAACTCTCCCTCGCCGACCTGCTGAGACGACCGCTGATCGAGCGGGACATCACGGTGAACTGCGTGTCCAACGAGGTCGGTGGCCCGTACATCGGCACCGCCCGCTGGCTCGGTGTGCCGCTCGCGGCGCTGCTGCGGGAGGCCGGCGTGCAGGCCGGCGCGGATCAGATCGTGGCCCGCTCGGTCGAGGGCATGACGATCGGCACGCCGGTGGTGACCGCCCTGGACGGCCGGGACACCATGCTCGCGGTCGGCATGAACGGCGAGCCGCTGCCGCTCGAGCACGGCTTCCCGGTCCGGATGCTGACCCCCGGACTGTACGGATACGCCGGCGCCTGCAAGTGGGTCACCGAGCTCGAGCTGACCACTTTTGATCGGTTCGACGCGTACTGGGTCGAGCGTGGCTGGGGTGCCGAGGGCACGGTGAAGACCGCGTCCCGGATCGACAAGCCGAAACCGTTCGCCCGGATGGCGGCCGGCCCGGTGACCGTCGCCGGCGTCGCCTGGGCCCAGCAGCGAGGGATCGGCAAGGTCGAGGTCAGCGTCGACGGCGGCGCCTGGTCGGAGGCGGAACTGCTGCCCACGGCCTCGATCGACACGTGGGTGCAGTGGCGCTACAGCTGGAAGGCGAGCGCGGGGCCGCACTCCCTGGCGGTGCGCGCCACCGACAAGACCGGTGCGGTGCAGCCGGAGCAGCGGGCGACCCCGTTCCCGGACGGTGCGACCGGATGGCACACCGTCACGGTCACCGTCGGATGATCGCGGTCCGGTTCTGCTCAGCCGCGGCAGAATCTGCCGGAGGAAGCTCAGCCGCCGCAGAATCTGCCGGAGGAAGCTCAGCCGCCGCAGAACCTGCCGGAGGAAACTCAGGTGCCACAGAACGTCTGGTAGGGACCGAAGTCGCCGGGCGCGGGCTCGGCGTAGCGGGCCAGGCCGGGGCGCTCCTGATACGGATCGGACACCGCCTCGACCAGTCGGTGGAAGGGCTCCAGGTCGCCGGCGGTCGCGGCGGCCAGGGCCTCCTCCACGAGGTGGTTGCGCGGGATGTAGACCGGGTTGACCCGGTCCATCGCGTCGGCGTCCGGGGCCAGCGACAGCCAGCGCTCCGCCCAGGAGTCAAAACCGGACGGGTCGAGGAAGAGGGCCCGGGCCGGCTCGGTTTCGCCCCGGGCCGCTGCTGACAACGTACGGAAAAAGCTTGTGTAATCGACCCGCGCGGCCCGCAGCAGCGTCGCGAGATCATCCAGCAGCGGCCGATCCGGATCGGTCGTGAGCCCCAGCTTCGCCCGCATGCCGGCGGTCCACGCCGTGTCGAAGTGTGGCCCGAAACGCTCCAGCGACGCCACCGCGAGGGTGACCGCCTGCTCCTGCTCGTCGTGGAACAGCGGGAGCAGCGACTCGGCGAGGCGCGCCAGGTTCCACTGGGCGATCCCGGGCTGGTTCCCGTAGGCATACCGCCCGGCGGTGTCGATGGAGCTGTAGACCGTGGCCGGGTCGACCGCCTCCATGAACGCGCACGGTCCATAGTCGATGGTCTCGCCGGAGATGGTCATGTTGTCGGTGTTCATCACGCCGTGCACGAACCCGACGAGCATCCACTGCGCGATCAGCGCCGCCTGTGCGGCCACCACGGCGTCGAAGAAGGCCACGTAGTCGCCTTCGGCGGCCGGGTAGTGCCGGCTGATCGCGTGGTCGGCGAGCCGTTTGAGCAGGTCGAGGTCGTCGGTCGCCCGGGCGAACTGGAAACTGCCGACCCGCAGGTGACTGGCCGCGACCCGGGCCAGCACCGCGCCGGGCAGCAACTCCTCGCGGCGGATGGTGCGGCCGGTGGCGGTCACCGCGAGTGAGCGGGTGGTGGGGATGCCGAGGGCGTGCAGGGCGCGGCTGATCACATATTCGCGCAGCATCGGCCCGACGGCGGCGAGACCGTCGCCACCGCGGGCGAACGGGGTGCGGCCGGAGCCTTTGAGGTGCAGGTCTCGTCCGTCGATCTCGCCCAGCAGCAGGGCGCGGCCGTCGCCGAGGCGAGGGGAGTAGCCGCCGAACTGGTGCCCGGCGTAGGCCTGCGCCACCGGCGTCGCGCCCGAGGGCGGCTCGGTGCCGGTGAGCAGGCCGACGGTGAGCTGCTCGGCGTCGAGCCCGAGCTCGGCCGCCAGCTCGAGATCGACGACCAGCAGGCGGGGCGCGGGGGCGTCCTCGGCCTGCCACGGAACCGCCATCTCCGGCAGCGCGTCCGCGAAACGATGGGTGAGGGTCAGGGCCGGAGAGGTTACGTCCACCCGTCGACGGTAGCCCGCCGCTTCGTGATCGACACGCCGTGGCTCGACCGTGCGGCGGGCGCCGGGGAAGATGGGGCCGTGACTCACAGCCAGCTCAGCGATGCTTTGCCGCGCCAGGCGCGCGCCCGGGCGACCTTCCTCGGGTATGCCATGAAGGCCCTGCGCACCCTGCCGCGCCCGGTGCAGCGGGCGGTGCTCGGTGGCGCCGCGGCGGGCGAGTTGCCGCCGGTGCCCGACTTCGTACGGATGCTGGAGATCGCCGGCAACATGCCGAACTCCGGTCCGAACCACGCCGAGCTGCTCGCCCGGTTCCCCGAGCTGGCCACGGTCGAGGTCAGCACGCCGCCGATCGAGGGCGTGCCGGCCCGGCTCTACCGCGCGCCGGGCCGCGACGCGGAGTGCGCGCTGGTCTGGGTGCACGGCGGGGCGTTCGTCTGGGGTGACCTGGCCATGCCCGAGGCGCACTGGACCGGGCTGATGCTCGCCGCGCGGGGGGTGCCGGTGCTGTCGCTGGACTACCGCAAGGCGCTGCACGGTGTGTCCTATCCGGCGCCGTCCGACGACGTGCTGGCCGGCTGGGCGTGGGCGGTGAACCATCCCGAGCAGCTCGGGGTGCCGGCCGCGAAGATGCACCTGGGCGGGGCGAGCGCGGGCGGCAGCCTGGCCGCCGGGGTGGCGAAACGGCTGCGGGACGGTCAGGGGCGGCCGCCGGCGTCGGTGCTGCTGGCGTACCCGGCGGTGCACCCGGAACTGTCCGGCTGGGACGAGGCCGGGCTGGCCGCGATCCGGGACGAGCCGAGCGCGGTGTACTTCTCGCCGGAGTGGATCCGGGAGCTGAGCGTGCACTACGCGGGTGCCGCGGGGACGGCGGACCCGTACGCGTTCCCCGGCGTCGGCGACCAGGCAGGCACCCCGCCCACCCTGATCGTCAACTGCGAGGCGGACACCCTGCGCCGCTCCGGCGAGCTCTACGCCGAGCAGCTGCGCGCGGCCGGCGTCGAGACGACCGTGCACTTGCTCCCGGGCGCGCCGCACGGCACCCTGAACGATCCGTTCACCGCCGCCGGTCTGCGCACCGTGGACCTGATGACCGACTGGCTGGCCCGCTGACCACTGGTTTTACGTTGCGGTACCGAGACCTGGGCGGGGCAGCGGCGGCGGTTGATCAACGGTTACCCTGACGCGCTCACAGGTTCTTTACCGCTACGAGGTGACCATGTCCCAGCCGCCGTCCGCCCCCGGATTTCCCGCTCCGGGTGCCTACCCGGGCCCTGGGGCCTACCAGGGGCAGCCGGGCCAGCCGGCGCCTCTCGCGCAGGAGATCCCGGCGCCGTACTCCGGTCAGCCGGGCCCGTCCGGGTACACCTCGCCGGGCCAGTACCAGGCGCCGCAGTCCACGTTCGCTCCGCAAGGGGTGCTGGCCTGCCGGTTCTGCGGCTCGATCCCGGCCGCCCAGGCCAAGTTCCGCGGCCACCAGGGAATGCTGATCGTGATGCGGTTCCTCAGCAACGAGGGCCCGTTCTGCCGGGACTGCGGCCTCGGCGTGTTCCGCCACATGACCTCGCGCACCCTGGTGCAGGGCTGGTACGGCTAAGCCTCGTTCATCATCACCCCGTTCACGGTGCTGATGAACCTGTTCCGCCGTGGCAAGGTCGCCAACCTGCCGGCCCCGCAGCCGAACCCGTACGCGCCCAGCCGCCCGCCGATGGACCCCGGCCCGGGCCTGATGGAACGCCCGCTGACCTGGCTCGGCCTGCTGATCCCGATCGCCGTCATCGGCCTGATCGTCTTCGCGGCCACCCACAACTGACCTCGCCGGGGCTGCCGGTCGCCCGGTCGGCAGCCCCCGTTCCGCACCGGTCAGCTGTGCTCTTCGATGTACTTCTCCGGGTCCTTGTTGTGGAAGTCCAGACCCTTGCCCTGCGGGTGGTCGGCGAAGAACTTCAGCCACTTCGCGCCCAGCTCGGCCCGCAGTTCCGGAGTCGCGTGCTTGCGGAAGTCCGGCAGCACCTCGTCCTCCTCCTCGGCCAGGTGCTCACTGTTCTCGGTGCGCGCCTGCCACACCCCGGCCCACCACGGGTCCGAGCCGACCGGGTGCTTGCCCGCCTCGGCGATCCCGTCGCGGATCTTGTTGTGGTCCTTGATCGCGTCGTCGGTCTCCTCTTCCGCCTCGTCACCACCGCTGTCGGTGAGCAGGTGCGGGTAGAGGATCTCCTCCTCGGCGTCCGCGTGAATGTCGAGATGCAGTGCCAGCGGCTCCCAGACAGCCTTCAGCTGCTCCGCACCCTTGGCATCGTCAAGCCGAGCGAACCCCACCCGAAACGTGTGGTGATCCTCCATGATCAGTGCCGTGATGTCGTCCATCCCAGCAGGGTACGACCGATCGCCCGGCCCCGCCCGGCAGGACAGCGTGGTTCCCCCGGCCCACTGCCGGCCCAGCCGGGCCGCGCACATCACCAGGTAACGCTGCCCCGGACGGCTACATCACCGGCCGGTAGCGGCCCAGCACGTCCACCGCCTGCGCGGTGATGTCGGCGATCACCGAGGACGCGCCCTTCACCCCGTCGACCAGACCGACCCCCTGCCCGGCCAGCAGCGGCATCTCCTCGAGATCGCCGCTGGTCGCGCGGGTCGGCACCAGGTTCGAGAACCGCGGGATCTCGATCTCCGGCCCGCCCAGGCTGGTCCGCCCGATCACCGGCCGGGCCGCGTCGGCCGCCGGGGGCTGCTCGGTCACCCGGTTCCGCAGGATCCGCATCGGGTTGAACTCCGGGGTCTCCGGGCCGAACAGCGACGTCCGTACCGTCTCGGTCGCCTCCGCCGCCACCAGCCGCTCCTTGTACCCCTCGTGCGCGCCGGACTCGTCGGTGGCGACCAGCCGGGTCCCGATCCACGCGCCGTCCGCCCCGAGCATCAGCGCCGCCGCCAGCCCGCGCCCGTCGGCGATCCCGCCGGCCGCGAGCACCAGGGCCGGCGCGACCGCGTCCACCACCAGCGGCACCAGCACGAACGTCGGCAACGTCGCATAGTTGTGCCCGCCGGCCTCCAGGCCCTGCGCGACCACCACGTCCACGCCGGCGTCCACCGCCCGCTTCGCCGCGTCGACCGTTCCGACCTGCTCGAACACCCGCACCCCGGCCATCTGCAGCCGGTCGATCCAGGCCCGTGGCGGGTGTCCCCAGTGGAACGACGCGACCGGCACACCCGCCGCGCACACCGCGTCGATCTGGTCGTCCTGAGTGAACCCGGTGATGAAGTTGACGTTGAACGGCCGATCGGTGCCCGCCTTGATCCCGGCGATGACCTGGGTGAGCGCCGGCGCGGGCAGCATGCCGACGCCCAGCGCGCCGAGCGCTCCGGCGTTGCTGACCGCGACCGGCAACTCCGGCGTCATGGCGACGAACGCCATGCCGGCCTGCGCGATCGGTGTGGTCAGTCCGAATTCCGCGGTGAACCTGGTTCGCAGCTCCATCCGACCGACGATGGCACGACCGGCCGCGTGATCCTGTCAGCCGAAGGACAGAGCCGGGTGTAGAAACTCATCCAGTGGGCATACTGCCGGATGGCAGGAAGACAGGTGGCAAATCGTATGCGGGATTTGCCGGTACCTCGGCGAGAATGGCGATATGGCGGGGATCAGCTGCACGGTCAGCCAGGTGGGCACCCGGACCGTGGTCCGGCTCGCCGGTGACCTGTGCGCGCAGACCGCGCCGCAGATCCGTGCCACGCTGCTGAAATGCCTTGTCGAGCAGCCCGACGCGGTGATCGCCGAGCTGTCCGGCCTGGAGGTGCGCGAGCCGGTGGCGCTTGCCGTCTTCGGCTCGGTGGCCCGCCAGGCAGCCATGTGGCCGGGCACTCCGCTGCTGCTCAGCGACCCGGGCGACGAGATCGCCGAGCACTTCGCCACCGGTCGCTACGGCCGGCTGCCGGTGCTCGCCAGCACCACCGAGGCGCTGCGGGTCGAGCACCGCGATCAGATGCCGTGGCTGGCCGACAGCCTGCTGCCGGTCTCCGGCGCGGCCGCGCACGCCCGCTGGCTGGCCGGGGAGGCGTGCGCCCGGTGGGATCTGCCGCATCTGAGCGACCCGGCCCGGATCGTGGCGGGGGAGCTGGTCACGAACGCGGCGGTGCACGCCGGCACGATGATCGACCTGCGGTTCTCGCTCGGGCGCCGCTGTCTGCTCATCGCGGTGCGGGACGGGTCGAGCGCTGCACCCCGTACCGAAGAGGGGTTTTCCCTGACAACGACCGCGCCGCGCGGGCTTCTCCTGGTGGAGCAATTCGCCAGGCGTTGGGGCACGGTCCCGGCCGAGGGCGGCAAGGTCGTCTGGGCCACCCTCGCACGTGCGGATCCAGCCCGCTGACGACCGATTTTTATCGGTACGAACAATCGGGCGTCCGTCCGTAGGCTACGAGCCGAGTCGCGCCCGTGAGGCCGGTGCGCGGCGGACCGCGGTCTGGAAGAGGCTGAGCAGCCCGGTGGTCGCGAGCACCCCGTGCACCACGCCCCGCGGATTGACCACCTGGTACGCCCGGCCGTGCTGCAGCGCCGCGGCCCGGCCCTCCAGCAGCGCCCGGATGCCCGCCGCGGCCAGGAACCGCACCTTCTCCAAGTCGATGACCAGCATCGTCACGCCGGGCTGCGCGGCAGCGTTGGCGACTATCTCGGCCAGCGCGTCGCTGACCTCGTCGTCGATCTCACCGCGGACCGCGAGGCGGATGACCCCCGCGCCGTCGTCGTGCTTGCTCACCGCGAACGAGCCCGTCATCTTTCCCCCGCCCGGAATGCTGTGCCAGGGTCCCCGCAGGCGACGGCCCGGTGTGGACCGACGGCGTGGACTTGTCACCCTAACCGTGGCGGGCCCGATCCGCACAGGGTCGGCGTTCCGGTCGGCTGTCCGAGGGAATCCGGACACCGGACGGCCCGCTACGCCTCGGTCAGCAGCTCGCGCAGGCCGGCGATGACGAGGACCCGGGCGACGGCCGGCTGCACTCCGGTGAGGACCATCGGCACGCCCCGGCCACGGGCCACCGCACGCACCGCGACCAGCATCCCGATCCCGGCCGCGCTCAGCAGCGGCACCCGGGACAGGTCCACTGTCAGCCGCCGCCCCCGGACGCAGCCGACGGTCGCGGCGACCAGCGCCCGGCGCACCTGGTCGGCGTTGTCCCGGTCGATCTCGCCGTGCACCGCCGCCCGGACGCCACCGGACCGGGCCTTGACCAGCACCCGGTGCTCCGGCCCGCCGGCGCCGGTCCACGGTGGCGGGGTGTCCGACAGCATCGCCTCGCGCAGCCAGGTCAGGGTGCGCCCGAGCAGCCGGGACACGTGCATCTGCGAGATGCCCAGCTCGTCGGCGATCTCCGCCTGGCTCAGGTTGCCCCAGAACCGCAGGGCCAGCAGCCGCCGTTCGCGGCCCGGCAGCTCGCACAGCAGCCCCGCCACGGTGGTCCGATCGTCGACCAGGGACAGCTTGCCGTCCAGGTCACCGAAGAGGTCACCCACCTCGGCGCCGTCGGCGTCACCGAGCGGCGCGTTGAGCGACTCGGTGCTGTGCGCGGCCGCCGAGGTCTGCGCGCCGACCACCTCGGCCTCCTCGAGACCCAGGTGACCGGCCAGCTCGGCGACGGTCGGGGTGCGGGCCAGTTCGGCGGTCAGCACGGTACGGGCGTGGATGAACTCGAGCACCCGGTCCTGCTGGCCGCGGGGCACGTGGACCCCCCAGGTGTGGTCCCGGAAGTGCCGCTTGATCTCCCCGGTGATCGTCGTGATCGCGTACGCCGTGAACGAGCCGCGCCCCGGATCGAACCGGTCCACGGTCTTCACCAGCGCCAGCCGGGCCACCTGCTCCAGATCGTCGGCCGGCTCGCCGCGACCGCGGTACCGGCGGGCCAGCCGCCCGGCGAAGGGCAGGGCCGCCCGGACGAACCGGTCGCGCAGCCGCCGCCGGGCCGGTGGATCCGCCACGAGCACGGCGCGGGCATAACGGTCCGCGAGGACGTCCAGGTCCTCGTACACGTCCGGCACCACATCACCCCCGTTGCAGGGCTGTGCCCCCTTACCGGCGGGGCAAACCTACGGAATTCCGGCAATTCTGGCACAGGTTCGACGTTCACCGCGATTCCGGCATGCGACCGATAGCGCCTGGATAGCGTGATCGGCATGGCCGGCGAAGCGGAGACGGACACCGGCGCCGCGGACTGGTCCGGGCACATCATCGTCTGCGGTCTCGACGACGTCGGCCTGCGGACCGTCGAGCAGCTCTACCACGCCGGCGTCCGCGTCGTCGTGGTCGAGGACGACGCGGACCCGCGGCTGGTCCGGGTGGTCCGCGGCTGGGGCGTGCCGGTCGTGGTCGGCAGCCCGCGCCTGCAGGAGACCCTCGACGAGGCCGGCCTGCCCGGCGCGGTCGCGGTGATCTGCGTGCTCGCCGACGACCTGCACACCCTGGAGGCCGCGCTGCTGATGCGCGAGCGGCGCCCGGACGTGCGGGTGGTGGTCCAGCTGCGCAATCCGGCGGTCGGCCGGGCTATGTCGGCGATGCAGATCAGCGTCCTCGACGTGGCCGGGCTGTCCGCGCCGTCGGTCGTCGAGGCCTGCCTGCGGACCGGCACCCACGAACTCGACCTGGACGGCCACCCGTTCGTCGCGGCCCAGGTCACCGCGGACTTCACCGGCACGCTGCGCTCCCGCTACGGCTCGCTCGCCCCGCTCGCGGTCACCCCGGCGACCGGCGCCGACGTGGTGATCTGTCCCGGCCGCGACCACCCGGTGCGGCCCGGTGACCTGGTCACCCTGCTGGCCTCCCCGGACGAACTCACCGCGGCCGGCGTGATCGACGGCGGCGAGGACCCGGCTGACGCCGGACCCGGTCGGTGGGCACGAGGGCTGAATCTGATCGGGTCCGTCTGGCGCGCGCTGGACCGGCGATTCCTGTACGCCCTGATCGCACTGATCCTGCTGCTGAACACGTCGATCCTGATCCTGCAGCTCGGCTACCGGGAGCCGGACGGCACGCGGATGTCCCTGCTCGACGCGGTGTACTTCTCGGTCGAGTCGATCGCCACGGTCGGCTACGGCGACTTCAACTTCCGCGACCAGGAGCCCTGGCTGCGCTGCTTCGCGATCGCCCTGATGGTGCTCGGGGCGTGTTTCGCCGCCACGTTCATCGCCCTGCTCACCAACGTCCTGGTCTCCATCAAGATCCAAGAGGCGCTGGGCGACCGCCTGCTCGACCGGCTCACCGACCACGTCGTGGTGATCGGCATCGGCTCGGTCGGCGTCCGCGTGGTGGAACGCCTGCGCGCGACCGGCACCGAGGTCGTGGTGATCGAGTCCGACGAGCACAACCGCTACGTCGACCAGGTGCGCGACAGCGGCGTACCGGTGATCATCGCGGACGCCACGCTGACCCGGACCCTCGACCGGGTCCAGCTCGGCTCGGCCCGCGCGGTCGCCGTGCTCACCAACGACGACCTGGTCAACCTGGAGACCGGCCTGGCCGTGCGGGACCGGCTCGGCGAGCGGTGGGGCGAGGTCCCGGTGGTGCTGCGACTCTTCGACCGTACGCTCGCGGCCACCGTCGAACGCACCTTCGGCCTGGGGCTGGCCCGGTCCACGGCGGCGCTGGCCGCGCCATGGTTCGTCGGGGCGGCGCTCGGGCTGGACGTGCTCGCCACGTTCTACGTCGGCGCGCAGCTGATGCTGGTCGGGCGGCTGACGGTGGCGCCGGGTGGCGGGCTGGACGGGCTGGCCATGCAGGATTTGTCGGCGCGTACCCGGGTGGTGGCGATCCGCCGGGTCGCCGATCGCGGAGTGCTGGAGCATCCACCACGGAGGGACACCCGGTTCGCGGCCGGGGACGAGGCCTATCTGATCGGGCCCTACGAGGAGTTGCTGCAGGTGCTGCGGAGGGACGCGTTGTCGACCAGCGGCCTGGCGCCGGGCGGCAGCGGTCCGGTGCCGGGCGGCTCCGCTGCGGTCGGCTCCGAAAATGTCGTACCCCGGCGATAGCTTCTCTCCTGTCCGAGACGAGCTCTTTCTGGAGGTCCCGATGTACCGGCAGGGCGATGTGCTGATCATCCCGGTGGACCAGGCCGAGGTGCCCGCGTGCGCGCCGGTGCCCCACGACCGCCGCGGCCGGATGGTGCTGGCGCGCGGCGAGGCGACCGGGCACGCCCACGTGGTCGGCGGTCCCGGCCTGCGCCTGGTCGCCGATCTGGACGACCCGGAGCGGATGTTCGTCGAGGTGCCGACGCACGGCCGGGTCTCGCACGAGGAGCACGGTCCGATCGCGCTCCCCGCCGGGCACTACCGGGTCGTCCGCCAGCGGGAGTACATTCCTGGCGCGTTCCGTCCGGTCGCCGACTGATGGCCACGCTCACCGACCGCCTTCTCCGCAGCCGCGGGATCGTGGAGGCCGACGGGTTCGGGCTTCCGCCAGGCCGTCGGGTGCCGGCCCACGACGGATTCGGGTTTCCCCCTGGCCGCCGGGTGGCAGGGCCGTTCGCCGGCCGGGTGGGGGTGGCGCTTCCGGCCGGGTTCCGGCCGATGGACCACGAGGGTTACGAGTTCTCCGGCCGGCCGCCGGGTGCCCGGGCCAACGCGTTGCCAGTTCCCTGCGGCTGAATCCGGCAGCAATGACACGGACCCGCGCCGCCGCGTCGGGCTCCTGCGCCCCGGTCGCCCTTGCGCGTCGGGCTCCTGTGCTCGGGTCGTCTTCGCCCTTGTGCGTCGGGCTCCTGCGCTTGGGTCGTCTTCGCCCTCGCGCGTCGGGCTCCTGTGCTCGGGTCGTCTTCGCCCTCGCGCGTCGGGCTCCTGCGCTCCGGGCGACATCCGCTCGGCCTCGACGGCGAGTGGGCTGTCGCTGGCCCGCTCCGCCAGGGTTCCGTTCGTTGGCGGCGTCTGGTCGCTGATCCGCTCTGCAAGGTTTCGTTTCCGCTCCGCGGCTGAGGCCGGGGTTCCCTGAAAGGTTCGCGATGAAGCTGACTCACGAGCAGGAGGCGATGGCCGCGGCCGTCGAGGACCAGTGGCTGGCCGCGGCCGTGGAGACCGCTCCGGCCGTGCGGGCCGAGGCGGAGGCCGGGGTCCGCGAGGCATACCGGCTGGCCGGCGCGACCCCGCCCGAGCGGATCTACTGGTTCGGGTCGCCGCGCGCGGGCGCGGCGGCTGTGGCGCTGCTCGCCGGCGCGCCCGGGCCCGGCCCGGACGACCCGGCCTGGTTCGCCGAGGCGCACGCCGAGCTGCGCCGCCAGGGCTGGACACCGGGCGAGACCGCCGGCCGGTCGCTGCGCCGCCGGGTGCGGACCGAGCCGTGGGCGGCCGCGCGCCAGGCGGCGGTCGAGGCACTGGGCGCTGACGGCTGGGCCCAGCTCAGCGCCGCCGCCGGCCGCCGTTCGTGGGCGCTGGTGATGGACCTGATCGCCGGTCGGCTGCGGCTGCGGCTCGGCGAGGACATCGCCACCGAGTTCCCGGGCGAGACCGGCCGGGCGGTCCGCCGCCCGGTGCTCGACGCCATCTACGGTCAGCACGACGGCACCTGGCTGAGCACGTTCGAGGCCGCCGACCGGCTGCTCCCGGAGGCCGGCCTGACCCGCGGCCTGACCGGTCTGGCCCAGGTGGCCCGGCACACCGGCTGGTGGTGGGCGAACGAGCTGGCCGCCGTGCTGACCGAGCGGCCGGGTCTGCTGGCCCGCGACAACGTCGGCCGGCTGCACCGCGGCGAGGGTGCCGCCATGGAGTTCCCCGACGGCTGGGGCCTGTGGGCCTGGCGCGGCATGCCGATCCCGGCCACCCTGGCCGCCGAGTTGCCGTCGCTCACCGTCGACCGCATCCAGCGTGAGGACAACGCCGAGATCCGCCGGGTGATGCTGGAGCACTACGGCTACGAGCGCTACCTCCGCGACGCCGGCGCTCGCCAGCTGAACGCCGACGAGACCGGCACCCTGTGGTTTCTCGACCTCCCCGGCGACGAGCCCCTGGTCATGGTCGAGGTCATCAACGCCACCCCGGAGCCCGACGGCACCAGCCGCGTCTACTGGCTCCGCGTCCCGCCGCAGACGAGGACCGCCCGGGAGGGCGTCGCCTGGACCTTCGCCCTGACCGCCGAGGAATACCACCCCATGGTCCAGACCTGACCCACAGCCGCGCCCGGCGGCCAGGAGCTGTCCCTTCCAGCCAGCCGCCGAGTGGGCGGAACAGCTCCCGGCCGCCGGGCGCGCCCGCCCACCGCCCTTGGGTGGGCGGTGGGTGTCCGCGGTGCGGGTTTGTGTGTGCCTGCCGCCCTTGGGTGGGCGGTGGGTGTCCGCGGTCTGGGTTTGCGTGCACCTACCGCCCCGCGGGTGGGCGGTAGGTGTCCGCGGTGCGGGTTTGCGTGCGCCTACCGCCCTTGGGTGGGCGGTGGGCGCACGCGGTCTGGGTTTGCGTGCGTCTGCCGCCCCGTTCGCGTGGCCGGTAGGCGCAGACGCAACCCGATCGGGTGCTGCCGCCGGTCGCGTGCGGGTGATCGTGTTCCGCACCGCAGGGTCGGCGATGATCGCGTGCTCTGTCCGCCCCGGCGGTCGCGTGGCCGCCCCGGCGGTTGCGATGGCTTGCTCTGGCCGCCCTGGTGGTTGCGATGGCGTGCTCTGGCCGCCTCGGCGGTCGCGATGGCCGTCCCAACGGCCCGCCGGGTCGCCTCGCCCGGGGCCGGTCGTGGTTCCCTGGCGCCCCGCAGGCACCGATGGGGTGCTCCCGCCGGCCGAAGGTTGAACGCTGAGCGGCATGGGGGGCGGTCCGGCCGGGGACGCGGTTGGGTACATCAGGATGGTGATGCCCGCCGTTGGATCTTTGCTGGTGGAGAGCCTGTCTCGATCATCCGGCAGGGTGGCCCGGGTTCGCCGAGATGAGGCCTAGCGGAGACGGGGGAGGACTGCGGCTACCTGGGCGCCGTAGGTGTCCAGGCCGTCCTCCGTGAGGACGTTCGGGAGGAGGTCGCCGAACGCGTTCACCTCGGCGATCGCGTGGTCCTGCCAGCCGGCTCGGAACATCAGGTCGACTCCGGCGTGCAGGGTGTCCGGGAAGCAGGCGGCGGCGCGGACGCATGAGCGCATCGCGGCCGACCAGGCCTGCTCGCCCGCCGCGGCGCGGATCGCTGTGACGTCGCCGCGGGCGTTGCCGAGGTGCAGGTTCGTCATCGGGGATCGGCTGGTCCGGACGACGACGTGCCGGGCCTGTCCGGCGATCACGACCACCCGCAGGTCGAGGACCCGGTTGCCGAGGGAGGCCTTCGGATACCAGCGTTCGACGTGCAGGCCGTCCGGGGCGAGCCGGTCCACGATCGTGGCGATCGAGGCCTCGTCGTCGTAGCGGCGCACCCGCAGGTTGTTGAAGAGGCGGCCCTGGCTCAGTTCTACCGAGGTGACCGCCATGATCCGCGGCCCGCCGACGGCCAGGGCCAGGACCCCGGAGGCCGAGGAGCCGTAGGCCGGTTTCACGAAGACCCGGTTCCACCCGGCCGACGTCATCGCCGCGCGCAGCGACGCGTAACCGTCGACCGGTCCGAGCGCCGGTGGCACCGGAACGCCGGCCGCGGTCAGCGCGGCGTGACACTCGGGCTTCGCCGTCATGGTCAGGATGTCAGCCGGCTGGTTCAGCAGCGTCCCACCGCCGGCCGCGACGATCCCGAGAGCCTCTCGGAGACCCGCGAACGCGGCCGCGCCACCCAGGATCTCCCCATGCTCAGCCTCCCGAACGCCCCGCCCGTCGCCACCGGCAAGCAGATCCAGTTCATCGGCCCGAGGCCCGCGATCGGCCCGAGGCCCGCGATCGGCCCG
>NZ_BOMS01000126.1 GCF_016862315.1 Actinoplanes palleronii
AGGCCCGCGATCGGCCCGAGGCCCGCGATCGGCCCGATGGCCGCGATCGGCCCGATGGCCGCGATCGGCCCGATGGCCGCCATCGGCCCGAAGGCCAGCAGCGGCCGCGGGCCGGGCCGCGCCGCCTCTCTCCGGGGCGGTTGTGGAGGGGGCGCGGTGCGCGGAACCGAGGGTGCGCAGCAGGCGGTCCACCTCCGGGTTTTCGCCCGGTGAGTCGATGCGGACCAGGGTGTCCGGGCCCGGGACGTGGCCGGTGAGCAGCACGTCCCGCCACGGAAAGACCTCCGGGGCGGGCAGGCCGGCCCGGGCCACCGCTGCGGTGAACAGGGTGACCCGGCGGTTCTCCGGGTTGCCGACGACGGCCAGGCGCACTACTCCGACACCGCAGTGAAGCGGCCCCACTCCCGCTCGCTCTGCTGGTGCGACACGTCGACCGCGACGCCCGGCAGCTCCTCGACGAACCGCTGCGCCATCTCCGTCGTCATGAAGTGGTGGCTCAGGTCGAGTGACTTCAGGTGGGTGAGCGGCTGCCCGGCCAGGAGTGCCTCGGCGCCGGTGTCACCCATCACGCCCAGTGACAGGTCGAGCTCGGCGAGCCGGGCGACCACCGGTGCGGCGGCGAGGGCCGCGGCGACCTCGTCGGCGATCTCGGCGTTGCGCAGGCCGAGGTGGGTGAGTGCGGGCAGGGAACGGCCGGCCAGGATCGGCGCCAGGTCCTCGGCGCGGGCGTCGCCGCCGTAGTTCGAGACGCCGAGCCACAGCTCCAGGAACGTCAGGTTCGGCAGCTCGGACGCACCGATCGCGCGGACCACCCCGGCCGGCAGGCCGCCGGCCTCGAAGACCAGCTCCCGCAGGCCCTCGTGCCGCAACGGGGTCAACTGGAGGTCTTCCGCGCCACGCACCCACAGGTGCTCCAGCGCCGGGAACGCCTCGAGCAGCGGCGTCAGGTCGCCCTGGTTGATCCAGGAGATCTCGCACTGCTCCGGGCTGATCTCGCCGATGAACAACCCGCGCAGCCCGCTGAGCCGGTCGGCCCGGTTGACCAGCAGCTCCATCGGGAACGGCGTCTCGTATGCCGTGCCCCACTCGCCGACGATCAGCGCGGTCGGGCCGGCCGGACCGCAGCGCTCCAGCAACTGGTCGAGAGCGGCCTCGAACTCCTCCGGCGGGGCCTCGAAGTCCTCCATCTCGATCCGCCAGGCCACCGCGGCCGGATCGTCGACGGTCTCCCGCTCCAGTGGCACGACCGGCAGCCCCGCAAAGGTCGCCAGGTTGTCGTTGACGCTCACACATCCCCCTCAGCCGCGCTGACACCGTCCGGAACAGTGCCGAGAAGTTAGCAGGCCCCACCGACACTTTCCGGACCCGGTTAACCCGAACAGTTGATACCTACTGTCCGGATCGAGACTGCCATCTCGACCACGAAGTTGATCACTGAGAGTATCGAGAGCCTCACCCGATGGCGACAACGAGGTGCGGCATGATCGCCATTCTTCTGGTCCGTCACGCGGACATCGCTCTTCCACGGGTCTCGGCCGATCCGTCCCTGAACGACGCGGGGCGGGCACGTGCCGAGGCGCTCGCGCACGTCGCCGGCTCGGCCGGGGTGACGACCGTGTTCACCTCGCCTTTCCGGCGTACGAAAGAAACCGCCGAACCGATCCTGAAGCGGCTCGGCCTCGTCGCCCGGGAGATGCCGGACGCCGCCACCGTCGCCCGGCAGGCGCACGCCGGGGAGTACGGCCCGGTCGTGCTGATCGTCGGGCACAGCAACACCGTTCCGGACGTGATCGCCGCGCTGGGCGTCGCGTCCCCGCCGGCCGTCCACGAGACCCGCTTCGACCACCTGTTCGTGGTGAGCCTGACCGATGCGGGTCAGACCGGCCTGCTGGCTCTGACGTACGGAAATCCTTCTTTCTGATCCGAGGTGTCCTTGCCATGTCCGCCCACCGCACACTCAGCTGCATCACCCCGCCGTTCATCCTGACCAGGCTGCTGGACAGCGACAACCACGCCATCCGCGACGCGGCCCTGTCCACCCTGCTCACCTCCGCCCAGCTGCGCGGCGAGCGCGGTGTCCGCTCGCTGATCGCCGGAGCCCTGGTCACGCCCGGTGACGGGCGCCGGAGCATCTTCGACTGCCGGCACAGCACGTTCCTGCCGTCCGCCACCCTGGTCCGCTCGGAGGGTGAGGCGGACGTCGCCGACGTGTCGGTCAACCAGGCCTTCAACGGGCTGGGCACCACCCGCGACTTCTTCCGCACCGTGTTCCAGCGCGACTCGATCGACGGCCGGGGCATGCGGCTGCTGGGCTACGTGCACCGTGGCCGGCACTACAACAACGCGTTCTGGGACGGCCAGGAGATGGTCTTCGGGGACGGCGACGGGGAGGTCTTCAGCGACTTCACCGGCTCGCTCGGCGTGATCGCCCACGAGCTGGCCCACGGCGTCACGGAGCACACCGCGGGCCTGGAGTACCACAACCAGTCCGGCGCGCTCAACGAGTCGCTGTCCGACGTGGCCGGCGCGATGGTGACCCAGTGGTTCCTGCAGCAGACCGCGGACCAGGCGGACTGGCTGATCGGCGCCGAGGTCTTCACCCCGAACATCGACGCGGACGCGCTGCGGTCGATGAAGGCGCCCGGCACCGCGTTCGACAACAAGCTGTTCGGCAAGGACCCGCAGCCCGACCACATGGACCGGTTCGTCGAGCTGCCCGACACCGATCAGGGCGACAACGGGGGCGTGCACATCAACTCCGGCATCCCGAACAAGGCGTTCTACCTGCTGGCCACCGGGATCGGCGGTTACTCCTGGGATGCTCCGGGGCGCATCTGGTATGAATCGATGAAGGCGTCGACCGCGACCACCGAGTTCCAGGGCTTCGCCGACATCACGCTCCGCAAGGCGGAAGAGCTTTACGGTACGGAGAGTCGCGAGCAGCAGGCTGTCAAGGAGGCGTGGTCCGGAGTGGGCATCCAGGTGAGCACGACCCCGACGCTCAGGCGCCAGTAGATGCGAGTGTCCCTGACGACCCATGGCGGGCTGGCGGCTGCGATCACTCGGCAGCTGCCACCCCGCGTGGCCGATACGGATCAGCTCTCACCCGAGGTCGCCGCCGAACTGCGCGGCCTGATCGACGCGGTGCGTGGTGATCCTCCCGGTCGGCCCGATCCCGCCGCCAGGGACGCCATGACCTACACGATCGTGGTCGAGCACGGTCCGGAGCCGACCACGCTCACCGCCTCCGACACCGCGATGACGAAGTCCTTCGCCGACCTGCTGGACTGGGTCGAGCGCAACGCCGCCTAGGGCCGGGGGAGCGCCGCGTAACCGGCGATCAGGATGTCGACGGCCTGGGTGAAACGGGAGTCGAAGTCCAGCCCGGCCCGGGTCGCGATGACCTCCAGCAGGTTCGGGAACTCGGCCGGGTCCAGCTCGGCGGCGTGCTGGTCGAGATCCGGCTCGGAGCCCTCGTGGCCGGGCGTCTGTCCGACTTCGGCCAGGGTGTGCCCGATCGTGAACGTGGCCAGCACGTTCACCATGTCCAGAGCGCGGCCCAGCGGCAGCCCGGCGGTTCGCATCGCGGCCAGCCAGCCCTCCGACATGCGCAGCGCGTCGGGGGAGTTCACCGGGCGGGTGGCGGCCAGCGGCAGCACACCCGGGTGGGCGATCAGCGCGGACCGCAGCCCGTGCGCGAACGCCCGCAGCCAGGCCGGCCAGTCGTCGCCGGACGGGGCGCCGAGGCCGGTGAAGGCGGTCTCCATCACCCGGTCGACCAGGCCGTCCAGCAGCGCGTCCTTGTTCGGCACGTGGCGGTAGAGCGACATCGCCTCGACGCCCAGCTGCGCGCCGAGCTTGCGCATCGACAGCGCGGGCAGGCCGTGCGCGTCCACGTAGTCCAGCGCGGCGTCGAGCACCCGCTCCCGGGTCAGGCCGGCTTTGGCCCCGGCGCGACGGTCCGGCACGAGCTACCCCCTTGACGATGCTTACGGTGTAAGCCACGATACCGGAGACGACGATGCTTACACCGTAAGCATGATCTCCGGAGGTAGCTCGTGTATGCGCTCGCCATCGTCCTGATCCTGGCCGCGGTCGGCTACTTCCTGGTGATGACGCTCGTCGACCTGTTCCCGCTGAACAACGTGCGCGACGCCACGCGCTCCGAGCAACTGACCGAGGTGGCCGTGAACGCGCCGGTGATGGCGCTGCCCGCGGTGCTGCTCGGTGTCGCCGCAGCCACGTCACTGCCCGCTTTCGGGTATGCCGGCGCGGTGCTGGAGTCCCTGGCCGTGCTCGGTGGCCTGCTGCTGTGGTGGTCGCCGTACCTGCTCGGTGTCGTCATGCCGTGGGCCACCGCCGGCACCGGGGTGAGCTGGGCGCAGCTGCACGCGCGGACCTACGCGCGGACGGTCACCGTGCTGCCGCGGATCGGGGACCGGCCCCGGCCGAATCTGGAGCACATGATCCTGCACGCGCTGATGCTGGGCGCGGCGGTGACCACGTTCGCGGCCAGTGCGGCGATGTGAGCGGCTTCCATCGTACGAAATCGGTCATGATCTTGAAATGTGCTCGCGGACCGAAACCGGCGCCGCGACATCGGCACGGACGACCTTGATCCTCAGCCGGGGGCTGCGGCGACCGGTCGGGCGGCGCGGCGCCGGAACCCGCGGCAGGGATGGCTCCGGCAGCGGCGGGAGGGACGGCAGTGACCAGTCCATTCGCCATGCCGGGCGCAACACCGCCGCGAGGTAGGCGATCCCGCACACCCACAGCGCCAGGTTCAGCCCGCCCGCGCTCAGCAACACCGCGCCGAGCAGACCGCCGACCGGGATCCCGGCCCACGCCCATGCACTGATCAAAGTCTGCACCCGTCCCCGCAGCGGCGCCGGGATCAGCTCCACCTGGATCGTCTCGAGCAGCGGGTTGAACAGGCCGGAACCGATGCCGGCCAGAGCATAGACCGCGATCACCGCCTCCGGCGGCAGTCCCAGCGCGAGCACGATGATCCGGGTCGGCCCGCTGCTGAGGACCCCGATCAGGTACGTCGCCCGGCGCGGCAGGCGGGCCCCGAAACCGGCCGAGGCCAGCGCGGACGCGATCGAGGCCAGCCCGACCGTGCTCAGCGCCAACCCGACAACTGTCGCGTCGTGACCGCCGGCCCGCGCCCAGATCGGCAGCAGCACCGCCATCAGCGCCTGGTCGAGCAGGTTGGTGACGACGAACATCGCGGTCAGCGCGCGCAGCGGCGAGTTGCCCCGCAGGAACGCGGCGCCGGTGCGCAGCCGATCGACATACGTCTCGTCGTCGCGCCCGTGGTCGCGCACCGGATCGGTCACCGTGAGCGTGACGATCAGCGTGGCGACGCCGAGCATGGCGGCCGCCGCCCACAACGCCCGATCCCCGCCCAGCGTGGCGACCAGCCACCCGGCCAGCGCGGTGCCGACCGCAGTCGCGGTACGTTCGACGGCGGTCGCCAGCCCCACCCCGCGGGCGGTCGACTGCCCGGCGTCGGCAGCGGCGAACGGCACCAGCAGCCGTTTCGCTGCGCTGGCCGGCCCGTCGGCACACCCGACCAGCACCAGCATGGCAGTCAGCAGCCACAGTGGCGGCGTCCCGAAGATCGCCGGAATGATCAGTACGACCGCCGACGTCACGTCACCGGCGGCGCTGATCCGGCGCGGCCCGATCCGGTCCAGCAGCGGGCCGGCCAGCCACTGCGTGAACGCGTACGGCAGCACCTGGCAGGCCACCACCAGGCCGGTCTGCGCGGCGCTGCCGGTCCGGTCCAGCACCAGCCACGGCACGGCCACGGTGAGCAGCCGGTTCGCCGACAGGGTGCAGGCCTGCGCGCCCAGCACCCCGGTGAGTCCACGCCATCTCACCCGGCCATCACCGGCACCGGACGTGGTTGATCGATATCGCCATCCGAGCATCCTTCGGCAAAAGGCGGGGCGGTTTCTTCGCACCGTAGATGTCGATGGCCACCGCAGGTAGTCGGCCGTCGATTACGAGATAGCCGGAATCAGTACTTCCCGACAGTCGGGCGGCTCCGGTTGTTGACCAATACCCGCAGGTCACACCGTCGAAGGTCAACTTTCCCGGTCCGCGCTTATCGGCTACTCGTCGCGCGGAATTGATGTTCCCGAAGTCGCACAGTGAGTCCGTCGTATGCTCTTGCGGTGAGCTCGCTGCCATTCATTGAAGCCGACGTGACCCACCTGGAGCGAGCGGTCGAGCTCGCCTGGACCGCCCGGAACCGTGGCGACCATCCGTTCGGCTCGCTGCTGGTCACCCCGGACGGCGGCATCCTCGAGGCGGCGAACACGGTGGTCACCGGCGCCGATCCGACCGGCCACGCGGAGACCAACCTGGTCCGCCTGGCCGGCGGCGTCGACCGGGAGGCGCTGACCGGGAGCACGCTCTACACCAGCACCGAGCCGTGCGCGATGTGTGCGGGCGCGATCTACTGGTCCGGGATCGGGCGGGTGGTCTTCGCGCTCTCCGCGGAGGGACTGAACGCGATGGTCGTGGAGGAAGAGGGGATCCCGCCGCTGCGCCTGCCGTGCCGGGAGGTGTTCGCGCGAGGTGGGCGGTCGATCGAGGTGGCGGGGCCGTTCGACATGCCGTCGGCGACCGAGGTCCACGTCGGTTTCTGGGATTGACCGGGTCGCCGACCGCGCGGCTTGCGGCACATCCGGGGTACGGCCAGCTGCTTGCTCAGGCCAGGTCGGATTCGGTCAGCGCGTCGGGGATCGGGGTGGCGCCGGTGTTGAAGCGGATCGTGCGGCCGATCGTCGCGGGCTCGGCCAGGACGTGCACCACGACGGCGGCGACGTCGGCGCGGCTCACCGAACCGGCCGTGGCACCCTGGCTCGCGGTCTCGATCCGGCCGGTCGGCGGCTCGTCGAGGAGGCGGCTCGGCGCGAGGACCGTCCAATCCAGATCGGTCGTCGCGAGGTGGGCGTCGGCCGCGGCCTTCGCCTCGGCGTACGGGAAGAAGCTGCTCTCGGCCGGGACGCCGTGATCGATCTGCGAACCGAAGTAGGAAACCATCACGTAGCGGCGGACGCCGGCCCGCGCCGCCGCGTCCATCGAGCGGATCGCCGCGTCGCGGTCGACCGCGTAGGTGCGGGACGGGCTCCCGCCGCCGGCCCCGGCCGACCAGACGATCGCGTCGTGGCCGGCGAACAGCGTGGCCAGCTCCTCGACACCGAGCTGCTCGACGTCGGCGACCAGCGGTTTCGCGCCGGTCTCCGCGACGTCGGCGGCGTGCTCCGGATTGCGGAGCACCGCGGTCACCTCGTGCCCGGCCTCGACCAGCAGCGGCAGCGCCAGCAGCGCCACCTTTCCGTGACCACCCATGACAAGAACACGCGATTCGTCCATTCCCGGGAGGTTACGCCTACCTGCGGCGATCCCTTCCGGTCGGCAGGTCCGGCCGGGCTCATCGAGCCCGGCCGTGAACCTGTCGGTCAGGCCTTGACGATCGGCTTCAGGGCCTCGGCGACCGTGGTGACCATGCCGGGCCGGTGACCGTTACGGATCAGGTTGATGGTGATCCCGTCGATTCCGGCGCCGATCACCTTCTCGTGCAGCTGCTCGGCGACCTGCTCCGCGGTGCCGAGGAAGGCCCGGTTGCGGCGATCCTCCGGGATCGACTCGCTGAGCTCCTTCACCTCCTGCTCGTTCTCCCCGATCATGCCCATGACCAGGTAACTCGTGGCAAGAGTCGCCGGGTCCCGGCCGATCTCCGCGCACCGCTCACGGAGCACGCCGACCTTGCGGGCCAGGTCGTCCACGTCGCAGATGATGTTCATGTGGTCGGCGAAGCGGGCCGCCAGCCGGAACGTCTTCTGCTCGCCGGAGCCACCCAGCATGATCGGGATGCTCGGCCGCAGTCGCGGATTGTTCATCGCGCCACGGGTCACGTACCACTTGCCCTCGTGCGTCGACGTCTCGCCCTTGAGCATCGGCGCGATGATCGTCAGCGCCTCCTCGAGCCGCTCGAACCGCTGCCCGAACGTGCCGAACTCGAACCCGAGGTCGTTGTGCTCGCGCTCGAACCAGCCGGCCCCGATCCCGAGGATGGCCCGGCCCTTGGAGACCACATCGAGGGTGGTCACGGTCTTCGCCAGAAGAGCAGGATTACGGTACGTGTTCCCGGTGACCAGCGTCGACAACTGGATCGTCGAGGTGGCCGAGGCGAGGGCCCCGAGCGTCGTGTAGGCCTCGAGCATGTTCGCTTCCGGCGCGCCGATGCCCGGCAGTTGGTAGAAATGGTCCATCACCAACACGGTGTCGAACCCGGCCGCCTCCGCCTCCTTGGCCTGCGCGGCGACCGTGTCGAAGAGGTTCTCGACCGGCACACCCGGATAGGTGAAGTTCGGGATCTGGTAACCGAGACGGATGCTCACAGTGCCTCCAACTATGTAAGAGGGCTATCACTTGTTAATGTAAGAGCCAACTTACACGGGGGCAAGCCGGGAGGTGAGCGTGTCGCGGGATCGGGCCTATCATCACGGCGACCTGCGGGCCGCTCTGATCACCGCCAGCTTCGAGCTGCTCGCGGAGGGCGGGCTGCGGCGTTTCTCGGTGGCCGCGGTGGCGCGCCGGCTGGGAGTGAGCTCGGCCGCGCCCTATCGGCACTTCCCCGACCGTGACCACCTCCTCTCCGCGGTGTCCGGCGCCGCGGCCCACGACCTGCGCGCCGCAATCCTCAAGGCCGCCGTCGCAGCCGGTCCGCCCGCCCCGGACGACCTGGGAGCGACGGATCCGGCTGCCGCCGGCAGCGCACCGGCTGGCCCGGCTGCCGCTGCCGACAGGCTGGCGGCGGTTGCGGGTGCCTATTTTCGGTATGTCGTGGCGACTGGTGCCGGGTTCCACGTCATCTACGCCCCCGAGTTGTATGCCGTCGCCGACGAGAACCGCCGGGAGCAGACCCGGGCTCTGATGGACACCCTGCTCGACCTCGCGACCGCGACCGACGTCCCGTCCTACCGCCAGGCCGTCCCGCTGGTGGAGGCGATCATCGCGGTGGCGCACGGGTATACGTCGCTGTTCGCCGACGGCTTCTTCGCCCGCGGCGGCCCGCAGGCGGTCGAGACCGTGGCCGCCCGCGCTACCGAGGCCGCCCGAGCCCTGATCCGCGCCGAACCCCGCCCCTGACCCCCCTTCCTCCCGGGCGTCTCGCGTCTCCGCCTCCGCGGGCCAGCCCTCCGGGGTCGTGGCTCCTTCCGTGTGCCAGGCCCTTCGTTTCGCTGGAAGGCCGTCTGTGGGCCCGCCGGTGGGCGGAAGTCACTGATGTCTATGCTGCCCACCGTGATCAACTTGGTCCGTTGGCAGCGGATCGTCCTTCTCCCGGTCGCCGTGCTGCTGACCTCGGTCGCCGTGGCCGCCAGCGACGTGACGAACAGCTCGGCGTGGGCGGACGTCACCGCCCGGTTGACCCGGCCGATGCTGGAGAGCGGGCCGCTGCCCCGGCCGGCCGAGGACGCGCCGGTCTCCGAGTTTCAGGCGTGGATCGCCCAGGAGGCGAACGCCGTCCTCAAGGTGGAGACCGAAGGTCTGCTCAGCGGGGACTTCACCACCTACGCCCTCGGCGCGATGCCGGATGACTCGCTCGTGCGGGAGAGCCTGAAGAGTCGCTTCCGGACTCTGCGGGAGCTGAAGGTGACCCGCTTCGATCAGCGGATCGACGGTCAGCCCTACGTCCTGCCGGGCCGGGACTCCTGGCGGGTCGTAGTGATCGCCGACCACTGTTTCGTCGAGACGGACTGCGCCACCGACGAGGCGGTCTTCGACTCCCGGTGGAAGGTCACGCCGGACGGGCTGAAGCTGACCGGATTCCGGGTCCACGACCGCACCCACCCGTGCTTCAGCTGCAGCTCGTCCCGGTCCGCGATCGTCGCCCGGCCGTGGGAGACCACCGAGCTGGTGGCCAAGGTCGGCAAACGCACGCTGGTCGCTGTCCCCTTGAAATACCGGGCCCGGCTCGCCGAACTCGCCGCCCGGGCCGAGAGCGCCGCCGTGATCGCCGACCGGTACCAGGTCGGTGACGGCAAGGTCGACCGGTACCGGCTCTTCATCGCCGACCCAGTGTCCTGGTCCCAGTGGTACTACGGATATCCGGGCGCCTGGGCAGCCGGCCTGGCCGCGCCGACCGGCCCGAACCGCATCGAGGTCGAGGCGGCCGAGTCCGCACTGACGCCGGGTTACGCCGACGAACTGCTCACCCACGAGCTGGCCCACGTGTCGACGCTGCGCAACGACACCACCTACGGCCAGGACGACGTCTGGTTCCTGGTCGAGGGGATGGCCGAATACGTGATGCAGCAGGGCGTCGGCGGCAAGGAGTATCGCCGCGGGACGGTCGTGCGCCACCTCACCCAGCAACGGCCGCTGCGCTCGGTGATGGTCCAGCCGCCTGCTGTCGACGCCGACCTGGTCGACGCCCAGGCCCGGTACGCCGTCGGCTATTACGCCCTGGAATACCTGTTCAAGCACTACGGCAAGGCGAAGACGCTGGCGTTCTTCCGCGGCGCCGTGCAGTACGGGATCGGCCTGGACGGCGCCTCCCAGTCCGCGTTTGGCACACCGTGGGCCAAGGTCGACCGGGAGTGCGCGGCATACGTCCGCAAGCTCTGACCGGGACCGCGGCGCCCGCCGGGGTGGTGTGGCCGGCGCTCACGGTCACCAGTGTGAGAGTCGTCGAGCCCCGGTAACAGTCAATACTGTTCATGAATCCCGGTGGGTGAGCGGCGGACGAGCCGGAGCAGGTGCTCGGCGATCTGCTCGCCGGCCAGTACGCCCGCGGAGCCGGTCACCGTGACGCTGTCCGTGCGCCAGCCGCGCTCGTGCAGCTCGCCGTGCGCCGGCCGGATCCCGGCGTCCGCGCGGGCCAGCATCTCCTGGTCGAGGAGCGAGTCACCGGCGGCGACGACCGAGCCGAGGTCCAGCCGCTGGGCGATCTCCGCGGTCGCGGCCCACTTGGTGATCGGTCCGGGTACGAAGTAGAGCTTCCGGCCCTGCATCGACACCGTCCAGCGGTGGGCGGCGCACCACGCGGTCAGCTCGGCGAGCTGGTCGCCGGGCAACCGGGACCGTTCCACGATCGCGTAGCAGAACAGCCCGTCGGCGTCGCGCAACCGGAGCAACCAGGCCGGGTCGCCGGTGTCCCGCACGTGATCGCGGACGGACTCCAGCGGCGCGCACTCCCGGCGCACCCGGTCGCCGATCGACCGGCCCCACGTGGGGTCCGGCCGGCCGTCGATCAGGATCTGCCCGCCGTTCGCGATCACCGCGTAGCGGGCGGGCTCCTCGGTGAGCCGGACCCGCTGGAACTGGGCGAGTGTGCGGGTGGTGGCCGGGACCAGCGTGGCTGCCCGAGCCAGTTCCTCGATCAGGCGGCCGGCGCGCCGGGTGCAGTAACTGAGCGGCTGCCCATCGCTGATCTCGGCCACCTCGAGGCGAGGTGCCGTGGCGTCCGGACCGGTCAGCCCGAGCGCGGCAGCGGAGTAGATCAGCGTCCGATCCAGATCACACGCGACCAGCGGACCGCCGCTCACCTGTTGAGCGGCCGGATCAGGCCCACGCACTGATAAGGGAGATCTGAGTGTTCCTCCACCGGCACCCCGCGATCCGCCGCGAGCAGTCGCACGTGTTCCACGTCGCGCCCTGCCCCCGCCCGGATCAGTACCCGCCAGGGCACCCGGCGCAGCAGCACCCGGGTCGTCTCGCCGACGCCCGGTTTGACCAGGTTGAGGTCGCTGATGTGGTACTCCGCGCCGATCCGCTGCACGGCCGGCCAGCCGGTCCACCGGGGTGTCCGGTCCGCCGCCGCCAACTCCGGCCAGTCCCGGGCCACGGCGGCCATCACCGACGCGAACCGGGCACTCACCGTGTCCAAGAAGACCGTGGAGAGATCGGCATCGGTCAGGTCGGCGTAGAACTTGGCCCCGTGGAACTCGCCCGGCCGGAGCAGCAGCCGGTTGAGGACGGTCCGCGACACCAGCCCGGACACCGTCGAGTTGAGGCAGGCCGAGGGCACCAGGTAGTCGTCGCGACTGCCGTACACATCGGTGCAGCTGCCTGGGTCCGTGAGAACCGCGAGCGTCGGGCGGACCGGAAAATCGGCCAAGGCCGCGGTCAGTTCCCGGGCGATCGCGCCCTTGCCGGTCCAGCCGTCGACGAAGACCAGGTCGGCGGCGTCGTGCCGGTCCAGCACCCAGCGCAGCGCCGCGGTGTCGATGCCACGGCCGCGGACGATGCTGACCGCGTAGTGCGGCAGATCGATGCCGGTGGTGGCGAGCGCCCAGCGGCGCATCAGCACCGCGATCGGGGTGCCGGCCCGGGCCAGCGAGAGCAGCACCGGGCGCGGGCTGACCAGGTGCCGGACCAGTTCGGTGAGCACGCCGACGTCATGCGCCAGCCGGTCGGCGGTGTCCGCGAGCGCGCGGCGGAAGAGCGCGACGTACTCGTCGGTGGGCCGGTACTCGACCGGCAGCGACTCGGCGTAGTGCGCGGTGCCGGCTTGGATGGCCCGCTCACGGTGGTCCGGCGAAGCCTCCAACGGTACGGCGGACAGGTCGGTGAGCAGCCACCCGACCTCGTCGCAGGCATACGACCCGAACGCGGGCCCGCGCAGCGGAGCAATCATCAGACGCCGGCCGTGGCGACCAGCACCCGGCGGCTGACCGAGCCCAAGGCATGCAGCAACCCGTCCAGCCGCCCGGTGTCCGCCGGAGGGTCGACCACCACCAGCACGGCATCCACCCCGAGCCCGGCCAGGTTGTAGGCGTACCGGCTACCCGAGGACTCCAGAGCCGGGAAAGTCAGCGCGCTCCGGATGGCGTATCCCGGTTCGTCGATGACCACGACCGGTGAGCGAGTGGTGCTGGCGAACCGCACCCTGGTTGACGTGGCGAGCTCCGCGGCCAGCCGCAACGGGACGTACATCAGTTCCTCGGTGCCCAGCACGAGCAGGTCACCGACCGGCGGCACGGCGGCGGCCAGCGCGGGCAGGGCACGATCGAGGCGCGCGCGATCATCGGGCCCGAACCCGTGCCGCGCCGACTCCGGCAGCCCGTCGGGCCAGGGCAGCCGCACCCGAGTGATCTCGGGAGACGGCCACGATCCAGGATCAGGAACAGTCACGCCGAACCGGGCAGCTAGCTCCTGCCCCTTCGCCACCGCATCGGGCGGCAGCGTCAGCCGGGCAGAAGCCGCCGCCACCACCGAGATCCGCACCCGGAGTTCCACGGCCAGCTCGGCCAGCCGGGCACCCCCGCCGGTGTCGACCAGGACGGCGACCACGTACCGATCGCGCGGGTGCAGCCGGTGCAGTGCCCGGATCGTGTTCGCCGCCGTGTTTCCCGTGGTCAGTTCGTCGTCCACGAGCACCACCGGGCCGTCCCCGGTCAGCAGCCCGGTATCGGCGGGCAGCAGCAGATGCCCGGTGGCGTGCGAGTGTTCCTCGGCGAAACCGGCCGCCGGCGCATGTCCCGGTACCGCACGACGGGTGGACTGCAGGCACATCGCGTTCCCGAGCGCGTCGGCGACGCAGTGCCCCAGCGCCGTGGCTGTCTCCGCGTACCCGATAACCAAAGCCGGAGCACTATCGGTCAGACGCGTGCGGACCAGCTCGCCGAGCCGCCGCCCGGCGGCGAGAATCCGCCGCGGTTCGGCGGGCACGTGTTTCCCGAGGACCCGGGAGACCAGGAGGTGGGCCCGCCGCGGGTTGCGCCGCAACGCCAGACCGATCATGTCCGGTACGTCCGGAGAGCCGGTCAATCCGGCCGGCAGGTGCGCGGTGACCCAGGCGGCCGGCGCCGGGTCCAGAACCGTGGCGGTCATGCCTGTGCGCCGGCGACCAGCAGCTCGACAGTGTCCACGCCCTCGGCAGCCACCCCGAACAGCTCCGCGCGCCGCAACGTCCGCTCCGCCCAGGCCCGGTGCGGCTTGGACTCGTTCATCTTGTTGCGGTACGCGGACGCCCGCACCCCGCCCCGTGCCCGGGTCGCCAGCACGTCACCGGCGTCGGCGTACTCCTCGGCGGTCACCACCATCAGCGCGTGCACCACCGGCACGTGCGTCGGGTGGATGACGGTCTTGCCGGTCAGCCCGTTCGCCTTGTCCAGCACCACCTCGCGCAGCAGGCCGTCCAGGTTCGACGAGATCAGCTCGCGGCGCAGGTCGTTCGCGTTGTGCAGGTGGAACGGCGACTCCCGCAACTGGGGCTTGAACAGCCGGCCGGTGTCCCCGAAGTGCTCCCACACCGGCCCGGTGATCACGTGTCCGGTGCCGTCGGCGCGGGCGAAGACGTTGACGATGTCGCCGATCGCGTCGGCGATCACCCGGACGTCGTAGACGGTCAGCCCGCGGGTCCGGCGCAGCCCGTACGCGCTGGACAGGTCGGTGGCGCCGACCCGCAACGCCAGCACCGAGCCGGGATACTTGTCGATCAGGCGCTGGATCGAGCGCAGCGCGTTGTCCCGGGTCTCCCGATGGATCACGTCGGGCGACTCGAGCACCGGCATGCCGAACAGCCGGACGCCGAGCCGGACCTCCGCGGCGACCAGCGCGTCCAGGTACTCGGCGCCGTTGAGCTCGGTGAACTTCGGCAGAACAAAACCGGTCAGCGCGGTCGGGCGGGTCCCGAGTTGCCGGGCGATGGCGGTGATCTGGTCGGGCTGCCGGACCCGGACGAAGGTGAGCGGCGCCGGCTCGCCACCCAGCGCCCGGAGCTGCGTGATCACGTTCTGCTCGGCCTCGGCCACCTGGTCGTCGCCGATCGCGTCCTCCAGGCAGAGGACCACGCTCGTCACCCCGCGGGCGGCGACGCGACGCAGGTCATCGGCGAGGCGTGGCCGGGTGGCCGGCATGTAGAGGGTGGCGCCCAGCGCCAGGGCCAGCACCTCCGGCTCCGCGGAGCGGTGGAAAGGGCCCGGCTCCACCGAGAAGATCCGCTCGCGGACCTGCTGGGCGACGTGGGCGAAGTGCCGCATACGGCCATTAGCGCACAGCGGCCGCGAGGCCGGGACCGGATTCGTCACTTGCGGCCGGCCGTCCAGCGCATGCCCCAGTTGTACATGGCGTCCAGCACGCTCTGGGAACCCCTGATGTATTTCACCTCCCGGCGGATCGACAGCGCTCCGTCGGCGTTCTCGAGCATCACGATCGCGCAGGTCTGTGCCCGGTCGTCGGACTCGTCCAGGAGCACTTCGATCTGCGGGCCGGTGGCCGGGAAGACCGTGACGACGCCCTGAGCAGCGGCCCAGTTGGGCACTCCGGCATAGATGATCGTGAAGATCAGGATGCGCCGGATGGAACTGACCTGCTGCAGGTCGACGTACAAATTCTCGCCCTGGGTGTTGGTCCCGGAGCGGTCGTCACCGTCGAGGCGGCAGATCGGACCGCCGCCGAACGAGTGTGCGTCGGTGAACGCCTTGCCGTTCGCCTGGACCACGCCCTTGGAACCGTCGGTGTACTCGTAGAGACAACCGAGGTCCAGGTCGACGGGCGGATCGGACTTACGGAAGATGCTGCCGGGGGCGGGGCGGGCGTTCCAGTTCAGGTTGACCCGCAACAGCCCGGCCTGCTTCGTCAGCGAGACCGTCGGCGCGGCCTTGGTCAAGCTGACCTTCGAGAGCGAGACCGCGCCCGGCGAAACCGCGGGCGAAGAGGCCGGCGCCTTGGGTCGCTTCGTGTAGTCGATCGCCACGACGATCAGGCCACGTTCACACCGTAGTCCTGCGCAATGCCCCGCAACCCCGACGCATATCCCTGACCGACCGCCCGGAACTTCCACTCCGCGCCGTTGCGGTACACCTCGCCGAACACCATCGCGGTCTCGGTCGATGCGTCCTCGGACAGGTCATACCGGGCCAGCTCCTTGCCGTCACCCTGATTGATCACCCGGATGAACGCGTTGCGCACCTGCCCGAACGACTGTTTGCGCTGCTCAGCCTCATAGATGGCAACGCTGAACACGGCCTTGTCGCACTCCGCCGGCAGCTCCGCCAGTCGTAGATTGATCTGTTCGTCGTCACCGTCGCCGGCGCCGGTCAGGTTGTCACCGGTGTGTTCCACCAGGCCGTCCGGGGTCTTCAGGTTGCCGAAGAAGACGAAGTGCTGATCCGAGAGGACCTTGCCGTTCGGGTCGGCCAGGATCGCGCTGGCGTCCAGGTCGAAGTCGGTGCCGGTGGTGGTCCGCGCGTCCCAGCCGAGCCCGACGGTCACCGCGGAGAGTCCGGCGGCGCCGGCCTGCTTGGTGAGCGAGACGTTCCCACCCTTGGTGAGGCTGACAGACATGATGTCTCCTATCGAGAGATACCGATCTAGAGGTGCTGGGCGATCGTGGGGAGCAGGTCGTTGAAGGTCCGGCCGGACGCGGGCGTGCCGATCGCCGTCATCTCCCAGCCGTCGCCGCCCCGGGTCACCTTCGTCATGACCTGAGCCGTGTGTGATCCACTGCCGGAGAGTTCGTACCGGGCGAGCTCGCGGCCGCCACGCTCATCGACCAGCCGGCACACCGCGTTCTGGATCTGGCTGAAGTTCTGCCCGGTGAACGAATTCACCACAAAAACCAGCGATTGTACGACCGGGGGCAGCGCGGTCAGGTCCACGACGATGCTCTCGTCGTCGCCGTCCCCCGCACCGGTCAGGTTGTCGCCGGTGTGCTGGACCGCGCCGTCCTTGCTGCGCAACTGCCGGAACCAGACCTGGTCGAGCAGGGTGCCGCCGGCGTCGAAGAGCAGACACGACGCGTCCAGGTCGACGCTCTGCTCCTTGCTGCCGCCGAACAGCCCACGCTTCTTGATCACGTCCCAGCCGAGGCCCATCCGGACCCGGGACAACCCGTTGTCACCGGCGGCCTTGGTCAGCGAGACGCTCTCGCCCTTACGAAGACTGACAGCCATGGTTGCGTGCTCCTACGCGTCGATGAGGGTCTTGCGGCGTTCCTCGGCGGCCGCGGCGAGCCCGCCCCGCCGGTTCCTGATCACCGACGACACCATCGCGGCCGTGATGAACGCGACCCCGATCAGCCCGGTGACCACCTCGGGCACCTCCTGCTTGATGCTGATCAGCAGGATCACCGCGAGCGCCCCGATCGCCCAGTGCGCGCCGTGCTCCAGGTACGCGTACTCGTCGAGGGAACCCTTGCGGACCAGGTAGATGGTCAGTGACCGGATGTACATGGCGCCGACGCCCAGGCCGGTCGCGATGATGAAGATGTCCTGGCTGATCGCGAATGCGCCGATCACCCCGTCGAACGAGAACGAGGCGTCGAGCACCTCGAGGTAGAGGAAGAGGAAGAAGGCGGCCCGCCCGGCCAGCTTGGCGGTCTCGCTCGGCCCGGACGACTGCAACGACGTCTGCACGGTCAGCGCGTCGCCATGGATCCCGGCGCTGCGCTGCTCGTCACCCTCCGAACCCTCGTTCTCGAACATCTCGCCGAGCCCGTTGACCAGCAGATACGTGGTGATCCCGAGACCGCCGGCGATCATCACGGTGCCCGGCTCGTCCGCCAGCACCTCCGCGGTCACCACCAGGCAGACCATCGCGACCACCACCGACACCTGGTTCAGCTTGCCGATCCGGGCCAGCGGCCGTTCCAGCCAGCCCAGCCAGGTCACCGCCCGGTCCTCGAAGACGAAGTCCAGGAAGAGCATCAGCAAGAACATTCCCCCGTACGCGGCGATGCTCGGATGCGCCTCGTGCAGGTGTGCCGCATAGGTGCCCGGCTCGTCGGCCGGGCCGCCGTCCAGCGCCAGCCGGATCACCTCGATCGGCCCGATCCCGGCGGTGATCCCGACCAGCAGCAGCGGGAAGACCAGGCGCATGCCGAACACGGCCACGATGATGCCGACGGTGAGGAACTGTTTCTGCCAGTACGCGTTCATCCGTTCCAGCACGGTCGCGTTGACCACCGCGTTGTCGAAGGAGACCGAGATCTCCAGCACACAGAGAATGGCGACCAGGGCCAGTGCTGACGGGCCGCCCAGAATCAGCGCGCCGACGAGCGCGACGACGGTTATCGCGAAGGACCAGCCGAATACTCGGATAATCACGTACCGAACGCTAGTGGCGGTCTGCGCCTCCCGGTTCGGATTCGGCAATCCCGCCCGGGTTCCGGGGCCGTATAGAACCATGGAGTTGATCGCTGGACGACCTGGGAGAATGTGGGGGGAAAATGTCGGTCAGTCTCACCAAGGGTGGCAACGTGTCACTCACCAAACAGGCACCGGACCTGAAAACTGTCTCGGTCGGCCTCGGATGGGACGAACGGGCAACAACCGGGGCGGAGTTCGACCTGGATGCCAGCGCGCTCATGGTGAACGACCAGGGCAAAATCCTCTCAGATGCGCACTTCGTCTTCTTCAACAACCTGACCAGCCCAGACGGGTCAGTGGAGCACACCGGGGACAACCTGACCGGCGACGGCGACGGTGACGACGAGACGATCAACGTGCGGCTCGGTGACGTGCCGCCGGAATGCCAGAAAGTGGTTTTCCCGGTCTCCATCTACGATGCCGAAACGCGCCGCCAGTCGTTCGGTCAGGTGCGCAACGCCTTCATTAGAATCGTCAACTCCGCCAATGGTGTCGAGCTGACCAGATACGACCTCGGCGAGGATTTCTCCACCGAAACGGCAATGGTCTTCGGTGAATTGTATCGGCACAGCGGTGAATGGAAATTCCGTGCGGTCGGGCAGGGATACGCCTCCGGGCTGTCCGGCATCGCCCGCGACTTCGGCGTGAATGTCGGTTGAGCCCATGTCCAGTCTTGATCTAGGGCCGTCTCCCGCTCCGCTGGTCCTCGCCCCGCCGGCCGCGGTCGTCGAGGTCACCCCGGAGCAGGCGGTCGGCGCGGTCGTGGTGCCCCAGGCCAAACAGACCGAGCTGCAGCAGCGGGCCACGGCGTTCGCCGACGAGCTCGCCGCCCTCGACCCGCGCTCGCCGGAGTTCACCCAGAAGGTCGGCTCGATCACCAGCATGGGCCAGCAGGACATGCAGGCGGCGGCCTCGTCCGCGAACCGGATGCTGGAACGCCCGGCCGCGGCGATCGGCAAGGGCGGCGGCGACGCGCAGACCCGGGTCGCCAAGACCCTCGCCGACCTGCGGATCACCGTCACCGACCTGGATCCGAAACGCGCCGACCTGACCGGGATCAAGAAGGCCCTCAAGTGGCTGCCCGGCGGCGACAAGATCGACCGGTACTTCAACAACTACCGCTCGGCGCAGAGCCACCTCGACGCGATCATCCGGGCGCTCGCCTCCGGCCAGGACGAGCTGCGCAAGGACAACGCCGCGATCGAGACCGAGAAGGCCAACCTGTGGGCGTCGATGGGCCGGATCAGCGAGTACAACGAACTCGCCGCCGCACTCGACGAGGCGATCGCGCAGAAGGTCGCCGCGCTCGAGGTGGCCGGCCGGACCGAGGACGCCAGCGCCCTCACCTCGGACGCGCTGTTCGCCATCCGGCAGCGACGGCAGGACCTGATGACCCAGATGGCGGTCAGCGTGCAGGGCTACATGGCCCTCGACCTGATCCGCAAGAACAACCTGGAGCTGATCCGCGGCGTCGACCGGTCGCAGACCACCACGGTGGCCGCCCTGCGGATCGCGGTGATCGTCTCGCAGGCGCTGTCCCGGCAGAAGCTGGTACTCGACCAGATCAACGCGCTGAACACGGTCACCTCGAACCTGATCGAGGCCACCTCGCAGCAGCTGCGCACCCAAGGCGCGGAGATCAACCAGCAGGCCGCGTCGGCCACCGTCGACGTGGAGAAACTCCAGGCCGCGTTCGACAACGTGTTTGCCACCATGGATGCGATCGACACGTTCCGGGCGCAGGCCGCCGACTCGATGGTGCAGACCATTCAGGCCCTCGAGGGTCAGGTCCAGCGGGCCCAGCCGTACCTGGAACGGGTCCGGCGGCACGAGCTCGGCTCCTGACCGGGTGCGCTGGTTCCGCCGGCCCGCCGACCCCGCCGCGCCGACCCCGGCCGCCGAGCCGCCACCACCACCCGGGGCGGGGGTCGACGAGTTGGACCGCTTCATCAATCGCAGCGCCGGCCGGCTGCCCGGGTGGGCGGTGGTGCAGGCGCGATGGATAACGGACACGCTCCGGGCCATCCTGGACACGACCGAGCTGGAGGTCACCACCGTGATCCTGGTGAACGGGACGGCCGGCGACTACCTGCCGACCACGCTGACGGCTTATCTCGCCGTCGACGAGAGCCTGCGGACCCGGCCGCGGCGGGACGGTCGCACCCCCGAGCAGCACCTCCGCGACCAGCTCGACGACCTGCACACGGCGGCGACAACCGCACTGTCCGCTGTCCGGGACCGGGATGTCGACGCGATGACGACACAGAGCAACTTCTTGCGTACGAAATTCAGTCGCTCTGATCTTGATCTGTCCTGACCATGGCGCCCATGAAGCGCGGCGCGAACGCGTCGCTGACCAGGGAAATCCCGGACCTTACCGGGGTGGTGCTGGGCGTCCGCGTCGACGCCGGCTCGGAAACCGTGCTGATAGACAACCTGGTGGTCGCCGCGATCCTGTGTGACGCCGGCAAGAAGGCGCTCTCCGACGACCACTTCGTCTTCTTCAACCAGCTGGCCACGCCGGACCTGTCGGTGCACCAGCTGGAGCAGGCGCTCGGGCCGGACCTGGACCAGATCGAGATCGACCTGGGCGGTGTGCCGGAGCCGGTCGCGCGGATCGTGGTGGTGCTCTACGTCAACGAGGGCAGTGGGCGGAATCGGACGCTGGGGCGGCTGCGGCGCTGTGAGATCCGGGTGCTGAATCTGGCCGGTGGGCTGGAGCTGGTCCGGTCGGAGAACCTGGCGGAGGGCCTCGGGGTGGAGACCGGGCTGGCGCTGGGGGAGGTCTACCGCTACCAGAAGGAGTGGAAGTTCCGGGTCCTCGGCGACGGCTATGCCGACGGGATCGTGGGGCTGGCCAGGGATTACGGGGTAGGGCTGTGACCATCGGGTCCCCGGAGGACGCGGCACCCCGGACGGATCTGCCCTTCTTGCGGCACCGAGGCAGGCGCCCGCGCGCAACCACCCGCCCCGCTTCACCAGCACACCCCCTCGCCCATCCCGCAGCCCCAGCGGCCCGCTCCCTTGGCCTGGCCGAGCCTTCAGCGGACCGCTCTCTTGAGCTGGGATCGCCCTTAGCGGACCGCTCTCTTGAGCTGGGATCGCCGGCCGGCTCTCTTGAGCTGCCTCCGACCTCACCGGGCTCGTCTCTTGATCTGGGTGCGCCCGGGCCGGCCGGTCCCCCCGGCCTGGCTCCGACCGTGCCGGACCGGTCCCCTCGTCCGGAACCCACCACGCTGGATCTGGGGTCTACCTCGGCGAGGCGGGGATCGGCGGTGCCCGAGCGGGGATCGGCGTCGCTGGACCTCGGGTCGACGTCGTCAGAGTCGAGGCCGACCTCGCCGGAAGTGGCCCCGGCCGGGTCGCCACCGGGGGGAAGGCCAAGCCCGTCATCAGGGAGTGGGCATGCCTCGGGAGGGAGGTCCGCCCCGCCGGCCGGGGGAGGGCAGGCCCCCGCGGGGAGGCAGGCCCCGCTTTCGGGAGGGACACCGGCCCCGGTGCCGGCCGGGGGACATCAGGCCGGTAATCCGTCCCGGTGCCGGATCGCGCCGGTCCGCAGGGTCACCCCGGGAGGTCCGCTACCGCTGACCCCGCAGATGCCGACCGCCGTGCTGACCCGGATCCAGTCCGGAGTCGGCGCGCTGACGGTCACCGCGCACTGGTCCGAACCGGCCGCCGGCTGGCTGATCCTGGCCTGGCAGAAGAACTCCGGCGAGCAGCGGCTGATCACCCCGGCCGACGCCCCGTTCGCCCACGACGAATGTCTCCAGCTCGACCACCGCGGCGACACCCCGGAACTGCGGATCGATCTGCGCCAGATTCGCACCGTCGACCGGATCCTGCTGGCCACCGCCCCGAACGGTCCGCCCCGCCCGTTCACCGGCGCCCTAGCCCTGACCACGTTCGGCGGCGCCCGGATCGACCTGCCGATCACCGGCACCGCCACCGGCATCGCGGTCCTGATGACGATCTACAACGTGGCCGGCGAACTGGTCCTCCGCGCCGAACACGACCCGATCGGCACCAGCCTGCAAGCGGCCTGCCTCGCCTACGGCTACGACCGGATCACCTGGCTGGACCAGCACACCCCACTGCGCTGACCAGCAGAGATCAGCTCCGGGCAATGCCTTTGCTCCGCCACGTCGCGCTGCCGGCTGCCGACCGCCGGTGGCCGGGGCTCGCTGGCCGGCTGCCGACCGCTGGTGGCCGGGGTTGGCTGCCAGGCGAGGCGGCCGTGCGTCACGGCCCGCCGCGCCAGTCGCTGCCCGCGGCCGTCCCACAAGGTGGGTCGCAGGTCCTGGCAGGTGGTCAGCTGCCGGGTTCCCAAGGAAATCCCCATCCCCATCCCCATCCACGGCCCGGCCCACGCAATAGTCCGCGCCAAGAGGCAGCGAAAGCACGCACCAAGCGCCCGACGAGGTTGCGCAACCGCCGTGGTCGTTGAACACCCCCATACCGGCCGCCACAACCAGCTCGCCAGGCCGAGCTGGCCGTGGTGGCCGTTATGGGTCCGGTTTAAGGGCCGCCAGGTCCAGCCCGGCGGGCCGGGCTGGTTGTGGTAGCCGTTATGGGGCCGGGTTATGGGCTGTCAGGTCCAGCTCGTCGGGCTGGGCTGGTTGTGGTGGCCGTTATGGGTCAGGGCTGAGTCGGTGGCGGGGTTCAGCTGGTCCTGACGGCGGTATCGCTTCTGGCGTGACGCCTGCCGATCGTCGCCGCGCCTGGATAAATCGGATATCGGCTGGAATCGGCACTCTGCTGGTGACCGTGAGCGCCAGCCGCACGGACTCGGCGAGCGTTCATGGTGGTCTCGCGGTCCTTGTTGCGCCGATGGGTGCTCGCCGGGGCGGGCGTTGTTCGTGGTTTCGGCGGGGGTCAGGGTTGTGGGCGTTGGTCGGACCAGACCTGCCAGAGGGTGGCGTAGGGGCCTGGGCGGGCGGTCAGCTCCTGGTGGGTGCCCTGTTCGACGATGCGGCCGGCGTCCAGGACGACGATGCGGTCGGCGGTGGCTGCCTGGGTGAGGCGGTGGGCGACGATCACCGCGGTTCGGCCGGAGAGGGCTGTGGCGGCTACTCGTTCCAGCAGGCGGGCGCCGGCGCTGCCGGCCTCGGCGGTGGCCTCGTCGAGGATCGCGACCGGGGGATCGGCCAGGATCAGCCGGGCGAAGGCCAGCTGTTGCGCCTGCGCGGCGGTCACGGTGTGCCCGCCCGAGCCGACCTCGGTCGACATCCCCTCGGGGAGCTGGTCCACCCAGGTCAGGGCGTCGACCGCGGTGAGTGCGGCGCGGACCTCGTCGTCGGTCGCGGCCGGGCGGGCCAGGCGCAGGTCGTCGGCGAGCGGTCCGGCGAAGACGTGCACTTCCTGGGTGATCAGCACGACCTCGCCGGCCGGCACGTGGACCGAGCCCGCCGTCGGCTGGTGCACGCCGGCGATCAGCTTGGCCAGGGTGGTCTTGCCGGCGCCGGTGGAGCCGACCACCGCGACCCGCTCACCCGGTGCAATGGTGAGATCGATATCGGACAGCACTGGTCGATCCTCCCGATAGGAGAATCCGAGACCCGAGACCCGCACGGCCGGCGAAGCGGCAGGCAGAGGCTGCGGGATCGCTGTGGCCCCACCACCGGACGACGAGGCAGGCACTACCGATGGCCCGGCCGCCCCCTCGCCGGGCGGTCCGGCAGAGGGCCCGCCCGATGGCTCGGCGGAAGGCCCGCCCGATGATGCGGCTGCGGGTCCGGTCTGCGGTGCGGCTGCGGGTCCGGTCTGCGGTGCGCCGGCGGAGATGGCCTGCGGTGCGGCGGCAGAGTCGGCCAGGTCGGCGACGCCGACCAGGCGGTTCAGGCCGGACGCGGCTACCTGGGCGTCGTCGACCAGGGCCAGGGCTACGTTGATCGGGTTGAACAGGCCGTGGAAATACAGGGCCGCCGCGGTGGCGGTGCCGATCGAGACGGCATCGGCGCGTACCAGGAAGAAGCCGGTGCTCAGCACCGCCGTCAAGCCGGCGAACTCGGCCACGTGCAGCCGCGCGTAGAACCGGGTCTGCAACGCCACCCCGCGCAGCAGCAGGTCGACGGCCTCCTGGGACTTGGCCGCGACCCGGGCGCGGTGCTCGTCGGCGATCCGGAACGCCCGGATGGTCCGCGCCCCGTCGATCGTCGCCAGCAGGTGGTGCTGCTGCGCCGCGACCGCCACCCGCTGTGAGGCGTAGAGCGGGCCGGCGCGGCGGGCGTACCAGCGGACCGTGTACACCTGCACCGGCACGGCGATCAGGGCGGCGATCAAAAACCGCCAGTCCAGGACGGCCATCCCGGCGAGGGTCAGCCCGATGGTCAGCATCGCGCGGCTGAACTCGGGCAGGGCACTGCGGGCCGCCTCGGCGATGGCCGCCACGTCGTTGGTGACGCGGGAGGTGAGGTCGCCGGCGCCGGCGCGTTCGACCTGTTCGAGGGGGAGGCGCAGCGCCGAGTCCACGAAGCGTTCCCGCAGCGAGGCCAGCATGCTCTCGGCGCCCTGGGCGAGCAGTGCCACACCCCAGCCGGCCAGGATCGCCTCGCCGAGCGCGCCGGCCACCAGCCCGGCGCCGATCAGCACGATCGCGCCGGTGCTCGCGCCGCTGGACGCCAGGTCGACGATCCGGCCGAGCAGCGGCGGGGTGACGAGGCCGGCGACGGTCCCGGCGACCAGCAGCGCCAGCGCCACGGTCATCCGCCCACGCTGCGGCCGCAGCAGGCGGCGAAGCTCCGCCAAAGTCCGCCGTCCGGTAGCCACCGGCAGCAAGACTTGTCCTGATAAATCCGACAAAGAGGCTGCGCTCGACGGCGAGGGGCTCACCAACGCGGACGCCGACGGTGAAGAGCCTGCCGGGGAGGAGGCCGACGGTAGGGGAGTAGGAGTTGTCACGCCAGCACCGTTCCTCGGTAGGTCTCGTCGCGGGTGACCAGCTCCAGATGTGTGCCCGAAGCGCACACCGCCCCGTCGTCCACCAGCACCACCCGATCAGCGACGGCCAGCAGGGCCGGGCTCGTCGTCACCAGCACCGTCGTCCGCCCGGCCCGCATCCCGCGCAGCCGGCCCGCGATCCGCGCCTCGGTCACCGCGTCCACCGCGGTCGTCGGGTCGTGCACCACCAGCACCGCAGGCTCCGCGGCGAGGGATCGGGCCAACGCCACCCGCTGCCGCTGCCCGCCGGAAAGCGTGCGTGCCTCAAAAGTCGAGTCCGGCAACGACCGGGCCACCTCGTCCGCGTCGGCCGCGATCATCGCCGCGTCCACCACCTCCGCGGAGGCGCGCCCGGCTAGCGAGATCGCCCCGCGCAGCGTCCCGTCGAACAGGTCGGTGTGGTGGTCGGTGGCCAGCAGCACCGAGCGCAGGTCGGCCGGTGCCAGCGACGACAGCGCCACCCCGTCCAGCGTGACCTCGCCCTCGGCGGGATCGTGGGAACGGCCGAGCAGCCGGACCAGTTCCATGGCGAGGGCCGGATCGGTGGTCACCACGCCGAGCATCTCGCCGGGCGCGACGGTCAGGTCGAGCGTGCTCACCCGTACCCGCAAAGCTCCTGACGCCGGGATCACCGGGACGGCCTCGCCTCCCGGCACCGCCTCGGGCGCCGCGAGAACCGCCGCGATCCGGCGGGCCGACGCGCGGCCCTGCGCGAGGTCCGCGCCCACCCAGCCGAACGTCGACATCGGCCCGACCAGGAACTGCGCCAGGCCGACCGACGAGATCAGCTGACCGACGGTCAGGTCGCCACGGACCGCGAGGAGGCCGCCGGTCACCGCGATCACCGCGAGGAACAGACCGCTCAGACTGAGAACCAGACTTTGGTACGCCGATTCAGCGCGGGCCGCGTGCACCGTGGCGGCCAACGCCGACCGGCTGCGCTCCCGATAGCGGGCGACCGCGGCCTGCTCGGCGCGCAACCCCTTCACCACGCGGAGCCCGGCGACCAGGTCGGCGGCCACCCCGGACGCCTGTGCGGCATGTTCCTGTTCGGTCTCGCTGCGCGCCTCGAGGGGTTTGCCGATCAGCCGGGTGAGCACCATCAGCGGTGGCGTCCCGAGCAGCACGAGCAGGCCCAGCGGCAGCGACACCGAGAGCAGCAGCACCGCCCCGACCAGCACCGCGCCCACCGCGGCGATGCCGAAGATGACGGCGACGGCGACCGCGCCGACCCGGGCCGCGTCACCCGTCGCGACCGACACCAGCGCACCGGGCAGCCGATCAGTTTCGGCCCCGCCGCGGTCGTGCAGCACCCGCTGGGTGACCCGCATCCGCAGGTCGTGCGCGGCCTGCTCGGAGGCGCGTTCACTGCTCCGGGCCGCATACCGGAAGCTATAGCTGAGTCCCAGGTAGACCGCGCCGAGCACACCCAGCCAGAGCGCCAGGTCACCGACGCCGCCGGCCACCGCGCGGTCGATGATCACGCCGATCAGGAACGGTACGGCCGCCTCGCCGGCCTGCCACGACGTGGCGAGCAGGGTGCCCAGCGCGATGGCGCGGCGCTGCGGGGCGAGCGCGCTGCGGATCACGCGGTGGCCGCTTGACGCGTACGGGAGAGGCGCCGGCGCCGGCGGTCGGCCGGAACCACCATCGGGGTCCCGGTCTCCGGGTCGTCGATCACCCGGCACGGCATCGCGAAGACCTCCTCGACCAGCTCCGCGGTCATCACCTCGGCGGGCGGGCCCTGCGCGAGCACCGTCCCGGCCTTCATCACGATCAGCTCGGTGGCGTAGCGGCAGGCGTGGTTGAGGTCGTGCAGCACCGCGACCACGGTCCGGCCGTCCTCGTGCAGCTCCGCGCAGAGGTCGAGCACCTCGAACTGGTGGGACAGATCGAGGAACGTGGTCGGCTCGTCGAGCAGCAGGATCGGGGTCTGCTGGGCGAGGGCCATGGCCAGCCAGACCCGCTGCCGCTGCCCGCCGGAGAGCTCGTCGACGAACCGGTCGGCCAGGTCGGCCACCTCGGTCAGCCGCATCGCGTCGGCGACCGCGGCCTCGTCCTCGGCGGACCACTGCTTGAGCATCCGCTGGTGGGCGAAGCGGCCCCGGGCGACGAGCTCCTCGACCACGATCCCGCCGGGCACGCTCGGTGACTGCGGGAGCATGCCGAGCTGGCGGGCGACGTGCTTCGACGGGTAGGACATGATCTCCTTCCCGTCCAGGTGGACCGCGCCGGCCTGCGGTTTCAGGATCCGGGCGAGGGCCTTGAGCAGGGTGGACTTGCCGCACGCGTTCGGGCCGACGATCACCGTGAACGAGCCGTCGGTGATCTGCACGCCGAGGTGCTCGGCGACGACCCGTCCGTCGTACCCCAGGGTGAGATCTTCTGCCCGTAGCCGTGAGCCGATCATCGGTTTCTCCGTTGGAAGAACAGCAACCAGGACAGATAGACGCCGCCGAGGGCGGCCGTGACGATACCCACCGGTACGTCGTTGGCGGGCAGCGCGTGCTGCGCGACCCAGTCGCCCGCGGTCAGCAGCGCCGCACCCATCGCCGCTGCGGGCAGCACCCCGGCCCGCGGTGAACGGCTCAGCCGGGCGGCGATCGGCGGCGCGGCCAGCGCGACGAACGCGATCGGACCGGCCGCCGCGGTCGCACCGGCTGCCAGCCCGACGGCGGCGAGGGCCAGCACGGCGCGGCTGCGCTGCACCGGCACCCCGTGCAGCACCGCGATCTCGTCGCCGAGCGTCAGCATGGTCAGGTGCCGGCCGTAGTAGAGGACCAGCGGCAGCAGCACCACGACCGTGACGGCCACGATGGTCACCTCGGTCCAGGTGCGCCCGTTCACGCTGCCGATCAGCCAGACCTGCGCGGCGATCGCCTCGTCCAGGTGACTGCGATAGATCAGGTACGAGTTCGCCGCGTCCAGCAGCGCGGACACCCCGATGCCCATCAGCACCAGGCGGAACGGCTGGGTGCCGCGCCGGAACGCGAGCAGGTAGATCACCACCGAGGTGACCACGCAGCCGATGATCGCGCCGGCCGCCACCTGGACCCCGCCGCCGCCCAGGACCAGCATCACGATCAGCGCTCCGGACGCCGCGCCGACGGTCAGGCCGACGAAGTCCGGGCTGCCCAGCGGGTTGCGGGTCAGTCCCTGGAAGACCGTGCCGCTGGCGCCCAGGGCCGCACCGACCAGCAGCGTGGTCAGCACCCGGGGCAGGCGCAGCTGGTAGACGATGAAGTCGGTGCCGGCGTCACCCCGGCCGCCCAGGCTGCGCAGCACGTCGGCGACCGGCACCGGGAAGTCGCCGGTGGTCAGGTTGACCAGGGCGACGGCGAGCGCGATCAGCAGCAGGACGGCGCCGACGGCCAGCGAGCGCGGGTGCACCCGGATCGAGAGGCCGCCGGCCCGGAGAGTGATCACAGTTCGCTCAGTTTCCGCCGGCGGCACAGCGCGATGAACAGGGGAGCGCCGAGGAACGCGGTGACCACACCGACCGGCAGCTCGGCCGGCGCGACGAGCACCCGGCCCAGCACGTCCGAGGCGAGCAGCAGGGCCGGCCCGAGGATCAGCGAGTAGGCCAGGATCCAGCGCAGGTCGGCGCCGGCGAGCAACCGGGCCGCGTACGGCACGGCCAGCCCGAGGAACCAGATCGGGCCGCACGCCGCGGTGGCCGCCCCGCAGAGCAGGGTGACCGCGAGGATACCGAGCGCGCGGATCCGTCCCGGGTGCGCGCCCAACGCGGCCGCCGACTCGTCGCCGAGGCTCAGCGCGTTCAGCTGCCGGCCCAGTGCCAGCGCGACCAGCACCCCGAGGATCAGGAACGGCGCGAGCTGCACCAGGGTGTCGCGTTCCCGGTCGGCCAGCGAACCGACGTCCCAGTGCCGGTACCTGTCGAACGCCGCCCGGTTGGTGACCAGCACCGCCCAGATGATCGCGCCGAGCACCGAGGTGAGGCTGACCCCGGCGAGCACCAGGCGTTCCGGGGTGACCCGGCCGGAACCGCCGAGCCCGAACACCGCCGCCGAGACGAGCGCCGCGCCGATGAACGCGAACCAGACGTAGCCGGTGGCCGAGCCGATCCCGAGGAACGCGACCGCGACCACCACGCCGGTCGACGCGCCGAGGCTGACACCGAGCAGGCCGGGTTCGGCGAGCGGGTTGCGGGTGAGTGCCTGCATGACCGTGCCGGCCAGCCCGAGCGCGGCGCCGACCCCGATGCCGAGCAGGGTTCGGGGCAGCCGCAGCTGGTGGACGATGTCGGAGGCCGCGCTGTCGTCCGGGTGCCACAGCACCTGCCAGACGATGCCCGGGCCGAGGGTGCGGCTGCCGACCGCGACGCTCAGCACGATTGCCGTGGCGAGCACGGCCGCCCCGATGCCGAGACTGATCCAACGTCTGGCCGCGCGGGTCGAGGCCACCGATGGTACGTCGGTGACCTGCGTCAACGTGGACTCCATGCACCCCGCCCCGTCAGTAAGGTGAGGCTAACCTACAGGTCCGGTCGTCGGCGGCACGCCGGCGGTCCGCAACAGCCGCAGCCAGGAGTCGCGGTCATCCGGCCATGATGGCGCATCCGGCACACCGGAGTGAGTTAGGAAGGTAAGCCTAACCTACACTGCAGTCCTCTCAGTTCAGAAAGGGATCTGCCGTGCGGCGACTCCTCTCCCTGGCCACGGCCGGGGTCATCCTTCTCGTGGCCGGTTGCGGTCCCAACTCCGCCAACGACACGGCCGAACCCTCGTCCTCGTCGGCGGCCGGCGCCACCGGGTTCCCGGTCTCGCTGGAGCACAAGTTCGGCACCACCACCGTCGCGGCCGAGCCGAAGCGGATCGTCACGGTCGGCCTGGTCGAGCAGGACGCCCTGCTCGCGCTCGGCGTCGTGCCGACCGCGACCACCGAGTGGTTCGGCGAGAAGCCCGGCGCGATCTGGCCGTGGGCCGAGGCCGCGCTCGGCTCGGCGCCCAAGCCGCAGGTGCTGACCAGCACCGACGGCGTCCAGTTCGAGAAGGTCGCGGCGCTGCGCCCGGACCTGATCCTGGCGATCTATTCCGGACTGACCGCCGAGGACTACGCCACCTTGTCGAAGATCGCGCCGACCGTCGCGCAGCCCAAGGACACCGTCGACTACGGCGTCGGCTGGCAGGACCTGACCCGTACGGTCGGCGCCGCCGTCGGGCGCAAGGACCAGGCGGAGAAACTGGTCACCGACACCGAGGCGACGTTCGCCGCGGTCCGCCAGGCGCACCCGGAGTTCGCCGGCAAGACCGGCATGATGGCGATGACCTGGGAGGGCTACTACGTCTACGGCCCGCAGGATCCGCGCGCCCGGTTCCTGACCGACCTGGGCTTCACGCTCCCGGCCGGCCTGGCCGAGGTGACCGGCAAGGAGTTCGGCGCGAACCTGTCCAAGGAACGCACCGACATGCTCGACACCGACCTGCTGATCTGGCTGGTCGACGCGTACGCCAAGGACAAGGCGAAGGTCCAGGCCGACCCGCTCTACGCCAAGCTCGGTGTCACGACCGAGGGCCGGGACATCTACCTGGAGAACGGTGAGCTGGTCGGCGGGGCCACCTCGTTCATCACCGTGCTGAGCCTGCCGTTCCTGCTGGAAAAGCTGGTCCCGCAGCTGTCCGCCGCGGTCGACGGCGACCCGGCCACCGCGGTGCAGCGCGCGAGCTGAGTCAGAGCGTCCTCCCTGGTCGGCTTCCCATCCACCCGGTGGCGAAGTCGACCAGGTCGCGTTGCGGCATCAGCCGGGCCTCGGCCTCGCCGACCGTACCGACCGTGACCGCGCCGGTCGCCTCGAAGGCCGCGCCTATCTCATCGAAATCGGTCACGTCTTGATCCGCCGCGACCCAGGTCGCCCAGTACGCCGTGCCGTCGCGCCCCCGCACCGACGAGCCGTAGTCGGCCATCGGCGCCAGCTCCTGCCGGCTCTCCGCCAGATGCAGCGACGAGTTGCGGTGGTGCCCGCATCCGAGCAACAAGACTTTTCCGTACGAACGGTAGACCGCCCCCACCGGCGACCGTTCGCCGAACGGCTCGTCCAGCGGATGGTCGTCGGTCATCGCCACGGCCCGCGCCCCGAGCGCGGCGAACGACACCTGCGGATGCTCGCTGCGCCGGGCCCCAGGCCAGCAGCGCACCGTCTCCGGCAGGATCCCCACCCACTGACTCGGGGTGCGCAGCGGATCGAACCCGGGACTCTGCGCCCGGATGATCGGCCACCAGTCGGCCGGCACCGGCGGTTTGCTCCAGTCCACCGGGTCGGTGTTGGACGGTGTGTGGGTCGGTACGACCAGGGTGCCCTTGCGCCCGAGCACGTCGAGCAGGGCCTGCACCACCGCCTGCACCCCGCCGGCCACGAACCCGATCGCCCGCACCGAGGTGTGCACCAGGACGGTGTCGCCGACCGCGAGCCCGAGGGTGCGCAGATCGTCGGCGAGCGAGGCGGCGGTATGGGGTTGATCCTGAGTCACCGGGCAAGTATGTCGATGACCGGCTGGTCCCCGCTCGCTACTTTCGGCACGTACCGGGAGATCGGGAAAGGACCAACGACCCTGCTGGCCAAGACCCCGCGGGATCAGGATGATATCGATGGAAGGAGGTGGCGATGGTCATCGTGGTGCTGTTGTGGCTGGCCGCGGTCGCCACCGGCGTGTGGGCGATCTGGCCGGTCGCCGCGTCGTCCTCGTCGCCGGCTCCCGACGCGCCGCCGGAGCCGCTGCCGGCTCCGGCCAGCCTCGAGGGTGTGCTGGCCGGTCAGGTGATCCGCCGGGAGATCACGTGTGGGCAGTACCGGCGGGCTCTGGAACGTCTCGCGATCCGCGACGACGAGCGCCACCCGATGTCGGTTCCGGACGACTCGGCGGGCTGACGCTCGGTGCCGACGGCTCAGCGGGCTGAGGCGAACAGGTCGAGCATCTGTCGTTGCTGGGGGAGCGACGCGGTCCAGTCGGCGTCGGCGGCCGTCCAGCGCAGCAGGTAGGAGCGCTGATCGGTGACCGCCACCAGCACCCGGCGCTCGTGCCGGACGGTGTCCGAGTCGGGCCGCCAGGTGTACTCCCAGTCCGCGGCGCCACGCTTGAGCAGCAGCACGCCCATGCTGATCCGCTCGTACCCGGGCAGCGTCCCGGCGGTCCGCGCGGCCTTCTCCCGGCCCTGCCAGTACGCCAGCGGCCGCTGGGTGACCACCGGCGAGACGTTCACGCTGAACGCCCGGCGCCCCGGCGCATCGCTGAAACAGACCTCGTTGCCGCTGGTCGAGCGCTGCCACCCGGCCGGCAGCCCGAGCGCGAACCCGGACGGGTCACGGAACCAGATCCAGCCCTTCGGCAGCCCGGCCGGCGCGAACGTGGTGGCCGCGACGACCGGCCGCGGGTCGGCGCCGAAACCGCACGCGTCGAGGGGCGACGCCACCAGGGCGGCCGGTGCCGCGGGCGGCGCGACGACCCGTACCTGCTGGTCCGGGCCCTGGCGGCTGGCGGCCAGCGCGGCGCCGCCGCCGGCGAGCACCAGCAGGGCGCTGCCGGCCAGCACGAGCCGGCCCCGGTACGGCTTGCGGGCGCGCCGGACCGCGGGCGGGCCGTCGACGATCGCGCGGAGGCGCGACTCCACCTCGGCGGACGAGGGGCGCTGCTCCGGATCGCGGCGGAGCAGGTCGAGCAGCAGCGGGGCGAGCGGCCCGGCCAGCTCCGGCGGGTCCGGTGGCTCGGTGAGCAGCGCGCGGATGGTGGCCGCGGCGTCGCCCCGGCCGTGCGGCGCCCGGCCCTCGACGGCCGCGTAGAGCGTCGCGCCGAACGACCACAGGTCGGAGGGGACACCGGCGTCGCCGGTCTCCAGCCGCTCCGGCGCGATGTAGCTGGGCGAGCCCAGCCGCGGATCCGGCCCGGTGTCCGTGTCGCCCAGGGTGGCCAGCCCGAAGTCGGTGAGTACCACCCGGCCGTCGTTCGTGAGAAGCACGTTGTCCGGTTTGACGTCACGGTGCAGCACCCCGGCGTCGTGTGCGGCCCGCAAGGCCGCGAGCATCTGCAGGCCGATCTGAGCGGCTTTGGCGTACGACAGCAGCCCGTCGTCCTGCACGACCCGGTGCAGCGACCGGGACTCGACGTACTCCATCACGATCCAGCAGTGGCCCTGACGCCACACCACGTCGAAGACCTTCACCACGCCGGGGTGGTCGAGCCGGGCCGCCGCCCGGGCCTCGCGCATCACCTGCGCGACGAGCCGGGCCTCGGACGGCACCCGGATCTCTTTGACCGCGACGGTACGCAGCAGCAGGTCGTCCTCGCCCCGCCAGACCCGGCCCATCCCGCCCGTGCCGATCACTTCGAGGAGCCGGTACCGTCCGCCCACCCGATCGTCGGTCCTGTCCACGCCGGCCATCACCACTCTCCGAATCCCTCGCTCTTCGGGCATTCGGAGCCGCGACGGCCGTGGATGGGTGCTGTTTACTATCGGGCGCCGCCCGCGTTCACCACCTCGTCCGGGTCGATCGGGCCGAGGAAGCCGAAGATCACCACGGCGCGGTAGTAGACCCAGGCCAGGGTGTAACAGGGTGGCCGGGCCGCGATGGCGTAGGTCGCGCACTTGCGCTTGAGGTCGGCGTAGAGCGCCACGTCGATCCGGTCCTTGGCGGCCGGGGTGAACGCGCCCGCGTCCTTGTAGTTGCGGTAGCCGAAGTCGTGCCGCCAGCAGGCCAGGTGGAAGTCGTAGCCGAGCGGCCGGTCGGGGCTGGCCGAGCAGTAGTCGGTGCCCCAGTCGAAGTGGTAGTCCGCCCACTTGTCGCGGTTCTGCCGGGCCGCGTTCCAGTCCTGGTAACTGCCGGCGCCGGTCTGGGTGAACGAGGCGAGGACGGCGAGCCGGTCGGGGGCGGTCGCCGCGTACGCGGGACCGGTGAGGCCGAGGGTGACGGCGGCGACGGTGGTCAGGGCGGCGAGACTGCGGCGTACGGACAACCGGACCTCCCGGTGACGAAGGGCCACCCAGTCTCGCCGTGCCCGGCGATCGCAGGCATCGGTTGCCGTCACTGTTTGCCGCCGGCGTGGAATCCGACCCGTACGTGCGGCGGCGCGTACCGTGGGCGCCGGAGGTGTTGATCTCGATGACCGGCTGGGTCGAGCACGTGGTGTGGTGGCACGCCCACCCATTGACGTTCCTGGGTGCCGAACGTGACGCGCTGCCACCCGGCGCACCCGCCGTACCACGGTTGCGCGGGTTCGAGCCGTGGCTGGACTACCTGGTCGAACTCGGGTGCAACGGCCTCGCCCTGGGCCCGGTTTTCGCCTCCGCCACGCACGGCTACGACACCGTCGACCACCTCCGCGTCGACCCGCGGCTGGGCACAGAGGACGACCTGCGGCGGCTGCTCGACGAGTGCCACCGACGCGGGATCCGGGTGCTGTTCGACGGCGTGTTCAACCATGTCGGCCGGGACTTCGGGCCGTTCCGCGATGTGCTGGCGAACGGGCGCTCATCGTCGTACAAAAATTGGTTTCGCCTTGATTTTGATGGTGATGGCCCGGACGGCTTCGGCTACGCCGACTTCGAGGGGCACCGCCACCTGGTCGCGCTCAACCACGACGAGCCTGCGGTGGTCGACTACGTCGCCGAGGTGCTGCGGCACTGGCTGGACTTCGGCATCGACGGCTGGCGACTGGACGCCGCCTATGCGGTCCCGTTGCCGTTCTGGCACGCCGCGGTCGGCCGGGCCCGGGAGAAGCACCCGGACGCCTGGTTCGTCGGTGAGGTGCTGCACGGCGACTACCCCGCCTGGGTGAGCGACGGCGGCCTCGACTCGGTCACCCAGTACGAGCTCTGGAAGGCGATCTGGAGCAGCCTGAACGACCTGAACTTCTTCGAGCTGGCCTGGGCGCTGGAACGCCACGACACGTTCTCCGCGACGTTCGCCCCGATGACCTTCGTCGGCAACCACGACGTGACCCGGCTGGCCAGTGCGCTGACCGAGCCGCGGCATCTGGGCCTGGCGCTGGCCGTGCTGTTCACCGTCGGCGGCGTGCCGAGCGTCTACGCCGGCGACGAGCAGGCGTTCCAGGGCGTCAAGCGGGACCGTGAGTTCGGCGACGACGAGGTCCGCCCGCCGTTCCCGCCCGCGCCGGCCGACCTCGCCGCCTACGGCTGGCCGACCTACCACCTGCACCAGCAGCTGATCGGCCTGCGCCGGCGGCACCCGTGGCTGCACCGCGCCACGACCAGGAAGTTGGTGGTCACCAACAAGCAGTTTGCGTACGAATCGGTCGCGCCGGACGGCGCCCACCGCCTGATCGTCCTGCTCAACGCGGCGACCGAACCCTACGACTTCGACGTGGCCACGAGCGGCCCGCTGCACGTGGTGTCCTCCCACGACGGCACCGACCACGGAACGTCAGTCCCCGGCCCCGGCTGGTCCGTCCTGGAACCGGCCTGATGACGGTTCAGCTGATTCCGCGGTTTCCGGTGGACGATCGGGAGCTGAGCGGGCTGCACGCCCGGGCGTTCGGCAGTGACCCGGCCGCGGTGCGGCCGTGGGCCGCGCGGCTGGAACGGCATGCGCTCACCTGGATCGGTGCCTTCGACGGCAACCGGCTGGTCGGGTTCATCCAGGTCTGCTGGGACGGTGGTGCCCACGCGTTCCTGCTGGACACCGCCGTCGACCCGGACCAGCAGCGTCGGGGGATCGGGATCATGCTGGTGACGGCGGCGGTCGACGAGGCCCGCGCGGCCGGCTGCGAGTGGCTGCACGTCGATTTCGAGCCGCACCTCGAACACTTCTACCTGGAGCAGGGCGGCTTCCGGAGCACGCCGGCCGGGCTGATCGCGCTCTGACCGGCGGGTGCTGTCAGCTCTCGTGGCCGCACCCGTCGACGGTCTTGTCGCAGGCGCGCAGAGCACTCCAGCCGAGGACGCCGGTGACCGCGTCGTACCTGTCCTGGATCTGCAGGCCGTCGTCGGTCAGGTCGCAGGCGTGAATGCCCTGGTCGTGCCGGCTGTTGCGCATCTTCACGACGTTCAGCGCCCGTCCCACCCCGTCGCAGAGCTCGATGTAGCGGATCTGGATGACGTTCTGGAACAGGAACATCAGCCCGACCAGCGGCTCGGTGATCGGGCCGAAGGTCCGGGTCTCGCTGGTCACCCACAATGAGGCGCCCGAGGTGCGGATCAGGCCGAGCAGATTGCGCAGGTAGGCGGGGAACCGTTCGGTCTCGCGGGCGGCGTTGGCCATCTCGGCCAGGCTGTCGATCACGATCCGGCGGGTCGTGCCGTCGGCCAGCCCGTGGCGGGTGACCGACGACAGGCCGTCGAGGTCGAGGTTGCCCATCGGCACATGGGAGATCACGAATCGGCCGTCGTCCCGGGCGGCCCGCAGGTCCCAGCCGAACTTCTCCGCAGTGGTGAGCAGTTGGTCGGCGGTGTCCTGGAAGCTGATGTAGAGGCATCGTTCGCCCTGGGCGATCCCCTCGGCGATGAAGCGGAGCCCGGCGATGGTCTTGCCGACGCCGGACGGGCCGAGCAGGAGCGTCGCGTCGGTGCGGGGTATCCCGCCGCCCATCAGCGCGTCGAGGCCGTTGATGCCGGTCGGGATCCGGCCCTTCTCGGGGATCACCTCCGCCGAGACCATCGACTCGATCCGGGGGAGCACCTCGAACCCGGCGTCGGTGATGTGGATCGTGTGCGCGCCGGCCAGGTGGGCGGCGCCGCGCATCTTGATCACGCGGAGCCCGCGCCGGTCGATCGGCTCCCGGGGTTCGTAGGACAGCTGCAGGATGCCGTCGGCCAGGGCGAACTCCACGCCGGTGAGCGTCTCCTCGGCGGTGTACTCGCCGAGCAGCAGCAGGACCGTGCCGGCCCGGGCGACCCGGCTGTTCATGTCGTAGAGCGCCATTCGCAGGTCGTGCTCGCTGACGAAGTCGCGCAGCATCTTCACGCTGTCGATGACCACCACGGCCGGTTGGTCGTCGAGGGACTTGCGGACCACCTCGTCGACCAGCGGGGTGAGGTCGTTCTTGACGCTGTCGCGCAGCATGTCACCGAGGTGGACGTATTCCACCTGGGTGCCGAGGCGCTCCGGCTCGAAGAAGCTGAACCCGCGCAGATGGTCGACGAGCTTGCTGTGCGGCTCCGACAGGGTCGTGTAATAGATCGCCTTGTGTTCCGGGGTGGCGTTCGCGAAGCAGATCTGCTGCGCCATGATGGTCTTGCCGGCGCCGGGCGGCCCCGCCACGACGATCATCGATCCGCGGTCGAGCCCGCCGCCGAGCACCAGGTCGAGATCTGCCAGCCCTGTCGACATCCGGGTCACCGAGTTCCACGTCCCTTCAGTAGCAGTTCCTCGACGGCCGCCAGCAGCGACGCGGTAAGGCAGGGCTTGCTCAGCACCATGTCGGCCTGGCCGGCCAGCTGCGAGTCACCACTCACGGACAGGACCGGGATCATGGCGGTGGCCGGGTCCTCGCGCAGCCGGCGGATCAGCTCGACGCCACTCATGATCGGCATCATCATGTCGGTGATCACCAGGTCCGGCGCCCAGGCGCGGACGGCGGCCAGGGCCATCGCTCCGTCGCCGGCCTCGGTCACCTCGTGACCGGCCTTGGCGAGGATGCGCCGGTGCATGAACCGTATGTCGGGTTCGTCGTCGACGACCAGGACCTTGCTCATCGCGCTCGTCCGTCCTCCGGGCAGCAGTCGGCTTTGCTGCCGCCGGGGTCCGGGGCGACGGGGCCGGCTGGCACGCCTGGTCGGCCCTCTCGAGACTGGCACGGCTGTCCGTCCGGCGCGGGGATACCCGCCGAACCCGGCGGAATTTACCCGACGAAGGCCGGACAGGCAGCAAGAACAGCCCGAAAGGCCGTCCGCGCCGGTGTGATGGGCGAGGCTCGTGCACGGATCACTGATTCGCGCCCGCGGGGCCGGTCCCTATTATTTGATCTTGGCCGGCCGGGCGCCCGAGCGCCCCGCACCCGTACCTGATCGGAGTTCGATGTTCCCCCGCAGCACACCCGGACCGTCCCTTCTGCGCGGCGCGACGCAGCGACGGCTCGGCCGTCGCGACGCGCTCCGGCTCGGCGGTCTGTCCGCGTTCGGCGCGGCGCTGGCCGCGTGCGGCGTGCAGGGCACCGGCGTGCCGGCGGCGAGCGTGGACGCGGGCACCCTGGCCACGTTCTGGCAGGGCAAGACGCAGCACGGCAAACTCGACTTCGCGAACTGGCCGCTCTACATGGACCCGAAGCGGCCCGAGCTGGCGAAGTTCACCGAGCAGACCGGCATCGAGGTGAACTACCAGGAGGTCATCCAGGAGATGGGCCCGTGGTTCGCCAAGGTGCAGCCGCAGCTGTCGGCGAAGCAGTCGATCGGCTTCGACCTCATGGTGATCACCAACGGGATCCAGTTCGGCCAGTTCCGCGCGGCCGGGTTCCTGGCGCCGCTGGACCACGCCCAGCTGCCGAACTTCACCAGGAACGCGGGCGCGAAGTACACCGGCGAGACGTTCGACGAGGGCAACGTGTTCAGCGTGCCGTGGTCCTCGGGGATCACCGGCATCGCCTACGACCCGGAGAAGACCGGCCGGGAGATCACCAGCCTGGCCGACCTGTGGGACCCGAAGTTCAAGGGCAAGGTCGGCATGATGTCGGACGTCACCGAGCTGGGCAACTTCGGTCTGCTGGCCGCCGGGATCAAGCCGGAGGACTCGACCGAGGACGGCTGGCGCAAGGCCGCCGCCCTGCTCAAGAAGCAGCGGGACGCCGGCATCGTCCGTAAGTACTTCGAGCAGGACTACGTCGACGCGCTCGGCAGCGGCGAGGTGTGGCTCACCCAGGCCTGGTCCGGCGACGTCTTCCAGAAGAACCTCTCGGACGGCACGAACCTCACGTTCGTGATCCCGGAGGAGGGCGGCACGATCTGGACCGACAACTTCGCCATCCCGATCACCGCGGCCAACCCGGTCGACGCCCTCAAGATGATCGACTTCTTCTACGAGGTCGAGAACGCGGCGGCGCTGGCCGAGTACATCAACTACGTCTGCCCGGTGCCGGCCGCCCAGGCGCAGATCACGAAGGACGCGGCGGCGCTGACCGGCTCGGACCGCACCGAGATGCAACAGGTCGCGGCGAGCCCGCTGGTCTTCCCGAGCGAGGCCGACTACGCCAAGCTGCACTACTACGTCGACTTCAACACCGCCGAGCAGCAGCAGACCTTCTCCTCGATCTTCGACGCGATCATCCTGGGCTGACCGGGCACCGCCGCCGTGGTCGCGCGGCGGCGGTGCCCGGCGCCCTCAGGTCAGCCGCCGGTGATGGACCAGTGCCAGGCCTCGGCGGGCAGGTTGACGAAGCCGTACTCCTTGGCGTGCACGGTCAGCCACTTGAAGGCCGGTGTCTTCGAGGAGATGGTCCTGCCGGCCGACGAGATGTCCACGGCCAGCCCGATCTCGTGCAGGGAGCGGCCGGGGATCGCGGTCGGGACGCGGCAGGACGAGGCGGGCGCGGTCCAGACGTCCGGGCAGCCGTTGATCGTACGCAGTTCGATCTGTCGTTGCGTGGTCCGGAAACCGCCGCCGGAGATCTGGACGCCGTCGGCCTGCGCGTCATCGACCATGCGCTTGAACGCGAACGCGACGGTCTTGTTCACCGTCACGCTGTAGACCTGCGTGGTGTCGGTGGCGGCCTTGAACGCCGGCCGGATCTGCGCGACCACGTCCCGGCTCAGCGTGCCGGCCTGGGTCGCCAGGGCCGCGGCGGCGGGCAGCGCGACGTACGCCGCACGGGTCTTGGCGGCGGCCGCGGTGGTGAAGCTGACCGCGGCGGTCGCCTTGGTGAGCCGGGCCGCGGCGGTCTTCACCTCGGCGCGGGCGAGGGTGAGCGCGGCGGCGTACCGCTGGTACTGGAGTTTGCGTGTGGTGACCGTCTTCGTCGCCGCGGTGACGGCGTTGGTGGCCTTGGTGACGGCGGTCGCGCTGCGCGGTTTGAGCTTGCCGGCCGTACTCAAATTGGTTTTTGCCGCGACCAGGGCCTTGCGGGCGGCGGCGTGCCGGAGGCGGGCGTTGGTCTCGGCGGTGACCGCCGCGGTCAGGGTGCTCTGCGCGGCCGTGCCGGCCTTCGTGGCCGCCGCGGCCTCGGCGGTCCACGTGCTGATCGCGGCCTTCTGCCCGGCGTAGGTGGTGCGCATCGCCGCGGCCGTCGCCTCCCGGGTCAGGCTGCGGTACATCAGTCCGGACCAGGAGACCGCCGCCGTGGCCGCCTTGGTGGAGGGGGCCGTTGCCGCCTGCGTCGGTGCGGGCGTGCCGAGCGCCGAGGCCACCGCCGTCAACGCGATGATCGCGGCGGCGGACTGTCGTCGAGTTCGCTGTCGTGTCGTCACCCGGCGACTGTCCGTGCCGGCGGGTGGGTGCTCGGTTCCTGTCCGGGTCCGATCAGGTTGCGGCAGACCACCGCCTCCCCGGTGGCACGCACCCCGGACGGTCAGTTCGGCGTGAACAGCCCCTGGATCCCGACCAGGATCGCGATCACTCCGAAGACCGCGATGACCAGTGGCCAGCCGCCCGGCTCACCCGGCCCCGGCGAGTTCAGCACCCGGCGACCGGTCAGCTTCTCCCAGGTCAGCAGCAGTCCGACGGCGAGTCCGACCACCTCGAAGTGCCAGATCCGCCCGTCGAACAGGTGCACGATCAGCCAGAAGCCGGCCGCGACCAGCGCGACGATGCCGATCAGCCAGGACCAGCGGGCCACCCGCTCGGTGAACCGCTCCAGGCCGCCGCCGACGTTCGGGATCCGGCGCAGCAGCGGGATGCCGAGCAGCAGGCCGCCGAGTATGTTGGCGAGGTCGAGCAGAAGGGCCATGGCGGAGAGGGTAACGGGAGCGCTCCCACCCCGCTACACCAGGCTTAACCTCCGGTCCGCGACGCCGATCCGGATCCGCTGGCCCCAGGAGAGCTCCAGGGCGTCCGACTCCAGGCCGTCCGCGAAGACCACGAGCCGCTCGCTCTCGCTGGTCAGCTCGAGTTCGCGGCCCGGCGCCAGGAGGCCGGACACCTCCAGGACGCCGGTGGCCGGTGAGGGCCAGGCCTCTCGTACGAACCAGCACAGCGCCGGGTCACCCGGCCCGGGCAGCGCCGGAGCGGCCACCCGGTCCCGGGCGATCGAGGCGCACCAGCCGGTGGCCCCGGTGCCGGTCCCGACGATCAGCCCGGACGACGACTGGCGCTCCCGGGCACCGTCCGGCGTGGTGATCACGTACCGGGCCGACTGGTGGCCGGCGTGTCCGACATAGATCTCGTTGAGACCGGACAGCTCCTGGCCGTCGTCGAGCCGGGCGACCACCATGGTGCGGTCCTGCGTCCGGGTCCGGCTCTGCAGCAGGGCGCCGACCGCGGCGGCGGGGTGCCGCACCAGCACACCGGGGTTGCGCCCGGGCTCCGGGTTCACGCCGATCACCGGCTGGCCGTCCAGGTACTTCGCCACGTTCGCGACCAGCCCGTCCTGTCCGACCGCGACGATGACGTCCTCGGGGGCGAACAGGAAGCGGGGCAGGTCCGTACGCTCGACGTGGCCGCGCCGCCAGTCGGCCGGGACCGCCGCGCCCACCTCGGTCAACGCGGACCGCTGCGCCTCGTGCCGGGCGGTGACCTCGTCGAGGTCGCGCCCGCGCTGCTTCAGGAAGTAGGCCGCGGCGCCGCGGGTGCCGTGCCGGGCGAGCAGCTCGTCGAGCTCGCTGCGCCGCGACACGACCACTACGCGGGGATTGAGAGAGCTCATCCGATCCGGCCGATCAGCTTGGTCAGCAGGTCCGGCGTGACCGTCAGCTCCTTGATCGCCGGCAGGTGCTGTGCCAGCTCCTTGAGCGCGAGCGCCTGCAGCACCTCGGGCGGCAGGTCCCGGTACGCCGCCAGCCGCGCCGCCTCGGCCTCCGCCTCGGCCAGCCCGACCACCCGGGTGCCGGCCGCGCGGGCCTCGTCGCGCAGTCGCACCGCGTCCGCCTCGGCGCCCGCCGCCAGCCGGGACTGCTCGGCCGCGCTCCGCACCGCGACCAGCTCCGACTCGGCGTCCAGCTCGGCGCTGCGCCGGGCGTTCGCGCCGTTCTGCTCGACCAGGTGCTGCTCCTGCTTGGCCAGCTCGATCTTGCTCTGCAGCTCGTTCTCGGCGATCGAGCGTTCCTGCTGGACGGCGTGCGCCCGCCGGGCGTAGGTGGCCCGGTCCGCGTCCTGCTGCACTTTCTCCCGGGTCGGGGTCTGCAGCGCGCGCTCCAGGTCGGGCTCCGGCCGGATCGCCACCACCCGGGCGCTGACCACGGTCACCCCGGTCTCGGCCAGCCGCGGGTCGGTGGCCAGCGCGTCCGCGACCGACTGCCGCACCGGCGCGATCCCGGTGGTCAGCGCCTCGGCCAGGGGGAGCCGGGCGATCAGGTCGAGCGCGGGCTGCTGGGCCAGCTCGGCGAGCAGGGTGGCCACCTGGTCGAGCGGCTGACCGGTCCAGCGTCCCCGGTACGGGTCGATCGAGAAGTCCAGCCGGGACGCGGCCGCCGCCGGGTCGCTGACCCGGTAGGTCACGGTGGCCTGCACGGTCACGTCGGCGAAGTCCTCGGTACGGGCGTGGAACAGCAGCGGCAGCTCCCGGTCGTCCACCGGCACCTCGGAGAGCACCGCGGTGAGCGGCCGGTACCAGAACGCCAGTCCGGTGCCGGAGCGCTTCGCCTTGCCCTGGACGGTGTGGCTGACCCAGCTGGTCGGAGCCGACCGCAGGTGTCGCAGGTGCAGTCGGCGCTTGATGTCAGCCATCGAGGAGTCCTTCCGGGGTGGATCGTTTTCGTCATGGTGACGATAAAGGGTCGTGGTTATTATCGTCAACATGACGCTATACATGGCGGCCGTCACAGTTGATCTCGTGTTGCTCACCATCCGGCGGGGCGCGCTGCAGGTGCTGCTGGTCCGCCGGGGCATCGAGCCGTTCCTCGGGCAGTGGGCGCTGCCCGGCGGCTTCGTCCACGACGACGAGGACCTCGACGTGGCGGCGGCCCGTGAGCTGCGCGAGGAGACCGGAGTGGACCCGACCGCCGGGCACTTCGAACAGCTCGCGACATACGGCACCCCGGGCCGGGACCCGCGCGGACGGGTGGTGACCGTGGCCTACCTGGCCCTGCTGCCCGACCTGCCGGCCCCGGTGGCCGGCAGCGACGCGGCACACGCCGAGTGGCGCCCGGCCGACGACCCGGGCCTGGCCTTCGACCACGACCGGATCCTGGCCGACGGCGTCGAGCGCGCCCGCGCCAAATTGGAGTATTCACCCCTCGCCACGGCGTTCTGCCCGCCCGAGTTCACCGTCGCCGAGCTGCGCGGCGTCTACGAGACGGTCTGGCGAACCCGCCTCGACCCCCGCAACTTCCACCGCAAGGTGACCACGGCCGAGGGTTTCGTCGAGCCGACCGGCCACAGTGTCACCCGCGACCGCGGCCGCCCGGCGCAGCTGTTCCGCCGCGGCCCCGCCACCCTCCTGCATCCCCCACTTTTGCGGCCTTGACCAGCATTTTTTCGGTACGGATGAGGAGCGCCCGTCCGTAGGCTACGAGCCGAGTCCCGCCCGTGCGGCCACCGCGAGACCGCTGCTGCTCCGAGCCGGAGCGCGCCCCCCAGCTTCTGGCTGGTTCTCAGGGGTGCCTCCGGGCCCGGAGGCACCCCTGAGAACCAGCCAAGGACCGAGCGCGCGCCACGGCCGGGTGGCCGCGCGACCGCGCGGCGGGGTCCGGTGTGGGGGATGGCGAGGTGTAGCAGCCGTCCGCATCGGCCGAAAGTCGTAGAGCCGCGCCGGGAGCCCCGACCGACGGCCGATGCCCGGCGGCCCCCGGACGAGAAGGATCGGTTGCATCGACACGCCATGCTGCATCGAGCATGCGTTCGGCAACGGGGGAGGAACAGATGTCGGTGGTCGCGGAGCATCCGGTGGAGTCGCAGGAGGAGGTCGCCCCGGCTCGCTGGGTCCGGCCCCCGTCCTCCCGCCGCGTCGTGGCCCGGGCGGTGCAGTTCGTCGGCGCGACCGGCGCCGTCTTCTCCGTGCTCCCGCCCCGGCACCACCACGTCACCCTGCTCGCCGACATGATCCCGACCGCCGGGATGATCACCGCCCGGGTGGCCGCCGCGGTGGTCGGCGTCCTGCTGGTCTACCTCGGCGCCGGCCTGCGTCGCGGCAAGCGCCAGGCCTGGCAGCTCGCGCTGGTGCTGTCGCTGCTCAGCGTCGCGCTGCACGTGGTCAAGGGCGGCCTGGTGCCGACGATCTTCGCGGGGGCGATCGCGGCGCTGCTGGTCGCCGAGCGCGACGAGTTCACCGCGGCCGGCGACCGGCGCAACCGGTGGCGGGCGGTGCGGGCCTGCCTGACGTTCCTCGGCGCCGGTTTCGCGCTCGGTGTCGCCGAGATCGCCGTACGGGTCAACCGCCTCGACGGCCACTCCGGCGTGCTGAGCTGGGCCGAGCACGCCGGCCTGGGCCTGATCGGGGTCACCGGGCCGGTCCACTTCCAGTCGCCGGTCGGCGCGCTCACCGTCTCGGTCACCACCGGGGCGTTCGGGCTCCTGGCGTTCGGCTCCGGGGCACTCCTGCTGCTGCGCCCGAGCACCGGGGAGCAGTCCTGCCCGGTCGCCGACCAGACCCGGCTGCGCGAGGTGCTCGACCGGCACGGCGACGGCGACTCGCTCGGCTATTTCGCGCTGCGCAGTGACAAGCAGTTGGTCTGGGCGCCGTCCGGCAAGGCCGCGGTGGCGTACCGGGTGGTCAACGGGGTGAGCCTGGCCTCCGGTGACCCGCTCGGGCTGCCGTCGGAGTGGCCGCGGGCGATCGGGCAGTGGCTGGCCGACTGCGCCGAGCACGGGTGGACGCCGGCCGTGCTGGCCTGCGGGACGGCGGGTGGCCGGGCGTACCAGAAGGCCGGGCTGGACGTGATCGAGCTGGGTGACGAGGCGATCGTCGACGTGGCCGGGTTCTCGCTGAACGGGCGGCCGATGCGCGGCGTCCGGCAGGCCGTCGCCCGGATCCGCCGGGCCGGGTACACCTGCACGATCCTGCGGCAGCGCGACCTGCCCGCGGAGACCCTGGCCGAGGCGATGAGCTGTGCGAACGCGCTGCGCGACGGCAAGGTGGAGCGCGGTTTCTCGATGGCGCTGTCCCGGCTCGGCGACCCGGCCGACGGGGACTGCCTGCTCGCGCTCTGCCGCGACGAGGACGGCGTGCTGCGCGGGGTGCTGCACTTCGTGCCGTGGGGGCGGCGCGGCATGTCGCTCGACCTGATGCGTGGCGACCGGACCGCGCCGAACGGGCTCACCGAGCTGATGGTGGTCTCGGCGATCGAGGCCGCGCCCGGGTTCGGCGTCGAGCGGATCTCGCTGAACTTCGCGGTGCTGCGCTCGGTGTTCGCCCGGGCCGAGGAGCTCGGTGCCGGCCCGGTCATCCGGCTGTGGTGCCGGATCCTGCGGGCCGCCTCCAAGCTGTGGCAGATCGAGTCGCTGTACCGGGCGAACGCCAAGTACCTGCCGGACTGGGAGCCGCGGTTCCTCTGCTTCCCGTCGGCCCGGGACCTGCCGCGGATCGCGATCGCGGCGCTGAGCGCGGAGTCGTTCCTGCCCGCGCGCGGCACTCCGGCCGCATGAGCCTGGTAGGCATCCCGCTGATCCTTCTGACCGCGCTGCTCGCGGTGGTCGCGGTGGTCGCGACCGTGCGCGGCTGGCGACTTCTTCCGGTACGGATCGTCGGGCTGATCGCGGTCGAGGTGCTCGTGGTGGCGTGCGTGGGCCTGATCGCCAACCGGTCGGAGAGCTTCTACCCGTCCTGGCAGGCGCTCGGCGGCGACACCGGCGCGGCCGTGGTCACCCCGACCACGGCCGGCCGCCTCGACGCGGCGCTGCACGCGGCCGGCGCGATCGACTGGTCACCGCCCGAGGCGGCCCGCTGGGAGACGGCCGTCCCGCCGGTGCTGATCGTCCCGCCGGACTACGCCGAACCGGCCGGCCGCTCGTTCCCGGTGCTGGTGGCGCTGACCACCCGGGCCGACGCGGCGCAGGTGGAGCGGACCGCCGCCGCGACACCGGGCGTCGTGACCGTGCTGCTGGTGCCGACCCGGGCCACCACGGCCGCGACTCTCGGTACGTTGGGCGACAGCCTCAGCCGGGACGTCCGCAGCACCGCGAGCGTGGCCCTGCTCGCCGACCCGACCTGGGCCGCCCTGGCCGCGTCCTGGCCGGGCCACCCGGTGGTCACTCCCGGACACACCGCCGCGGCGTTCGCGACCGCCGTCCGTGACCTGCCGTCGCCGCTGGCCGCACCGCAGCGGCTGCCGTCCCTCACCGACCAGGGGAGTCCGTCGTGACCATCGACTCACCGGCGACGGTGCTCCTGGCGATCGCCGTCGTGCTGGCGGTCACCGCCGGGCTGGCCCTGCTCTGGGACCGGACCCGGGTGCCGGCCCGGATCGCGCTGGTCGCCGTGGTCGTCCTCAGTGTCACCGGGACGGCCGCACTGGAGCTGAACCGGCTCACCGAGACGTATCCGCACTGGGGCGACCTGGTCGGCGACCCGGACGCGCCGCTCGCGCTGCCGGTGCTGCCCGGCGCCGGCCCGTCGGCGAGCGTGCCACCCGTGCCGGGCCCGCCCGGCAAGGGGAAGATCGTGACGTACCAGGTGGCCGGTGCGGCCGGCGGGATGAGCATGCCGATGAGCGTGTACCTGCCGTCGGAGTACTTCACCCGCCCCGACCTGCGGTTCCCGGTGATCGAGGCGTTGCACGGCTATCCGGGCACCCCCGAGTCGTGGATCCGCCGGCTGGAGATCGCCGCGAACCTGGACCGGGAGATCATCGCCGGGCGGATGGCGCCGACGGTGGTGCTGCTGCCGTACCAGACACCGGATCTGCTGCTCGACACCGAGTGCACGAACATGACCGGTGGGCCACAGACCGAGACGTACCTGACCCAGGACGTACCGAAATGGGCCCTGGAACACCTGCGGATCCGCAGCGATCGCGCGGCCTGGGGTGTGACCGGCTATTCGGCCGGCGGTTTCTGCGCGATGAACCTCGCGCTGAAGCATCCCCAGCAATACTCCGCGGCCGCGAGCCTGTCCGGCTTCGCCGACCCGGGCATCAAGGTCGGCGACGGCAGCGAGAAGACCACCAACAACATCGCCTGGCGGCTGACACACCACCCGCAGCCGGACCTCGCCCTGTGGATCGGCTGGGCCGAGGACGACCGCAACGCACGCGTCGGGTCCCGCCAGATCGCGCGGCTGGCGAAGGCGCCGCTGACCGTGGTCACCGCGATCGTCCCGCGCGGCGGGCACAGCCACGCGGTGTGGCGGCAGATGGAGGGCCCGGCCTTCGACTGGCTCTCCGCCCAGCTGGCCCGGCCCGCTCAGGCGTAGTGGTCCAGCACTCGCAGCGCACGCAGGGTGTTCCAGCGGCTGGGCGCGCCGTCCACCTCCTCGTCGAGGGCGAACCAGACCTGACCGGGATGGGTGTTCTCCAGCGGCCAGGTGCCGTCCGGCCGCTGCTTGGCCCGGACCAGGTCGAGGGCCTCGCCCAGGCGCTCGTCCGGCTCGGCCCCGGTGGCCCGGAAATAGTCCAGGGCGCGCAGAACGTCATATCGCCATCGCGTCGGAAACGAAAATTCAAGCCATTCCGGTACGACCACCGCGCCGGTGCTGCGTCGCCGGAACAGTCGTCGGCTCAGCAGGTACTCCTCGCCGCGCCGACGGGCCTCGATCGTCGCCGGGGTGCCGCCGGTCGCGTTCTGGTGCGCCAGCAGCCCGTCCAGCACGCAGAGGGTGCTCGCGAACGAGGAGACCACCGACCCGTTCTCGGAGTAGCAGTTCCACCCGCCGTCCTCGAGCTGCGCCCCGAGCAGCCGTTTCAGCACGTCCTCGACGTCGTGGCCGAAGTAGGCGCCGATCTCGACGACCCGCCCGTTGACGCAGGGCTCCACCTCGCCGAGGAAGAACAGCTCGCCGTTGTACTCCCACCGGGCGTTGTCCCGGGCCCGCTCCACGGCACGCTGGACCCGCTCGTCGGCCGGGTCGACGCCGAGGCCGGTCAGCAGCTGCAGAGTGTGCAGCGTGGACGTCCAGGGCTGACCGAGGTCCTTGCCGGTGTCGTCCCGGTCGAACCAGCCGCCCGGGAAACACGCCCCGCCGTCCCACTGGCCGTCGTCGCCCTGGCAGTCGAGCAGGCGTGCGCCCCAGCCTGCCCGGGCGATCCGGGCGCGTTCCGCCGCGACCTCCGCCTCCGGCGCCCGCACCAGGTCGCGGAGCACCTGCCAGCGGATCGCGGGGTCGGAGTCGAGCAGCCAGTCGAGCACAGCCATGCGGGCGACCCTAACCCCGTACCGGTCGATCCGCAGCGCGGGTGATCTCCGCCGGCCGCCGCTGGGCTAGCATTCGCCTGGAACTTTGTTCCGGATCGGCAGGGGAGCGGATTGAGCGGGGACACGACCGGCGGGCGGCGGGTGCGCGCCGACGCGCAGCGCAGCCAGGACGCGCTGCGGGCGGCGGCCAAGGAGGTGTTCGCGACCTCCGGGGTGCACGCGCCGGTCCGCGAGATCGCCGAGCGTGCCGGGGTCGGCCTGGGCACCGTCTACCGCCACTTCCCGCAACGGTCCGACCTGATCACCGCGGTCTTCCGGCACGAGGTCGACGACTGCGCGGCCTCGGCCCAGGAGCTGGCCGCCACGCACCCGCCGGTCGAGGCACTGGCCCTCTGGCTGGACCGGTACGTCGAGTTCATCGCGACCAAGCTCGGCCTGGCCGCGGCCCTGCACTCCGGCGATCCGGCGTTCGAGTCGCTGCCCGGCTACTTCGACAAGCACCTGCGCCCGGCGCTCGGCGCCCTGCTCGACGCGGCGGTGGCGGCCGGCGAGATCCGCGACGACATCGACCCCGGCGACCTGCTGCCGGCGGTGGCGAACCTGTCGCTGCCCGCCGAGGGCGACCCGGCGCACACCCGCCGGATGGTGGCCCTGCTGATCGATGGTCTGCGCTACCGCCCACGGGACTGAAAATGTCGTAGGGGCGGCCTATCTTGGCGCCGTGACCGATGAGTGGGACGTGATCGACTGGGCGCGGCTCGACGGCGCCCACGGCCCGGCGACCGAGGCGCCGGCGATCCTGCGGGCCATCGCCTCACCGGATCCGGAGGCCGCCGGCGAGGGCCGGTTCGCGTTCTACTCGAGCCTGCACCACCAGGGCAGCGTCTATCCGGCGACGGTGGCGGCCATCCCGTTCCTGGCCGACCTCGCGATGCGCCCCGGCGTGCACGGCCGCGACGAGCTGCTCGACTCCCTCGGGCTGCTCTGCGCGCCCGGCACCTCGTCGGCCGGGACCCGGGCGGCGGTCGCCGCGGTGAGCGACCGGCTGCGCCCGGCCCTGCACGATCCGGACGTGGCGGTCCGTGAGGCCGCGGTGTCCGCCCTCGCCCGCAGCGGCCCGGCACACGGGTTCGCGCTCCGGGAGCGCTGGGCCGCCGAGACCGTGCCGCAGATCCGGGCCGCCCTGCTCTGTGCGATGGCGCTGTACGAGCCGGTCCCGCCCGCCGGTCTGCTGCGCGCCGCGATGGCCGAGCCGTTCCCGGTGCCCCTCGCGGCGGCCGGCCTCCTCGCCCGGGCCGGTGTCGCGCTGAGTGCCGAGGAGATCGCGTTCGCCGCGGCCCAGCTGGACGTCGACGAGCCGTGGGACAGCCCGTGGCGCGAGCGCGACCTGATCGACCTGCTCGACGCCGCCGGCGCGGCTGCCCTGATCGACGCGCTGGTCGCCCGGCCCGCCGCCTCCGCGCGCGTGCGCGCCGCCCGGTGCCTGGCGGCCCGGTTCCGGAGATGGCGGTCCGCCCCGGCCGCGCTGATGGACCGGCTGGTCCGGCTGCTCGGTGATCCGGACCCCGCGGTGCGGGAGGCCGCGGCCGGCGCGGCGTTCGAGGCGGGCCGGGCAGCGGCCGCGGCCGCCGACCAGCTGGCTCTGATCGCCGAGGAGTCGACCACCGCGCTGGACGTCCTGCTCCGCCTCGGCGATCCGCGCGCCGGCGCGGCGCCGGCCCCGGCCGGGGCCGGCGCCCGGCCGACCGTGCCGGAGCGGGCCGCGGCGTTGCCCGGCGCCGGTGCGGAGTCGGCGCCCGGTGCTGGGGGAGCGCTGGTGCCTGGTGCCGGTGCGGAGCTGGCGCCCGGTGCTGGGGGAGCGCTGGTGCCTGGTGCCGGTGCGGCGCTGGTGGCCGGGCTGTGGCGGGTGCTTCGCGAAGGAGCCTGGTGGGCGGGGCCGGATGCGGCCCGGGCGCTGTGGCGCGCCGGTGTGCCGGTCGGTGACCTGATCCCGCCGCTGCTGGCGATGATCACCGATTCGCCGCGCCCGGCGGAGGCGGTGACCGTGCTGGCCGAGATCGGGGCGGTGGCGGCCGTCCCGGCGCTCCGGGAGCTGGCCGAGCGAGACGAGCGGGTGATCCAGAGCGGTCAGCCGGACCATGTCTGGCGCGACGACGAGCTGCGTGATCATTTGCGGTCCGCCAGCGCCGATCTCCAACGGCGCACGGCGGAGTCGGATACGCCCGATTAGGTGTCGATAAGACGACTTTCGCCGGGCGGGATCGAACCGGAGGGGCCGGTTGTGGTGTTCTCTCCGGCGAGCATGTAGGCCATCAGGGGGAGCGATTCAGATGACTCAGGCGTATCCGCCATGGGGTGAGCCGCAGCCGAGCGGAAACCCGGCGCCGCAGCCCGGATTCCCGCAGGTCCCGCCGGGCATCCCGCCGGCCCAGCCCGCGTTTCCGCAAGCCCCGCCCGCGTTTCCGCAGGCCCCTGCCGGTTTTCCGCCGGCGCACCCGGATGTTCCGCAGGCCCAGCCCGGCGGCTACCAGGGTTACTACGACCAGCAGCCGCCCGCCCATCCGGGCTATTACCAGCAGCAGCAGCCCGGATATCCGGCGACGGGCGCCACCGCCATCGCGATCACCATGCGGTACGCCCCGATCGCGTTCCTGCTCGGCCTCTTCACCCCGGTGCTCACCGTCAACGGCCAGCCCGTCCCGGTCGCCTGGAAGCGCCCGGCCGTCCTCCCGGTCGCCCCGGGGCAATATCACGTGCACGCCCACGTGCCGTATCTGATCCCGACCCGGATCGGCAAGGCCGACCTGGTGGTGAACATCGGCCCCGGCCAGACCGCCGATCTGGAGTACCGCGCCCCACTGATCGCGTTCCTGCGCGGCGCCCTGGGTCCCGCGCCACAGCGGTACCCGGGCATGGCCGCCGCCGTCGCGATCAACGTGATCGCGCTCGTCGCCGTGATCGTCGGAGTGTTCGGCGTGGTCAACGGACGGGGCGGCGCCGGCGGGCCGGACTTCTCGCTGCCGACCGGCAAGACCCCGGCGATCGGCCACCTGCCCGACAACGGCGTGCCGAGCTTCCCGGTGGACCCGTCGTTCCCGGCGGTGCCGACGTTCCCGGGGCAGGAGCCCGAGTCCACGCCGACCACCGCCGCACCCGCCGCCGGGGAGCCCGTGCTGCGGCCCGGTGCGACGGTCCGCAAGGTGGCCGGCGCGACGTTCGCGGCGGGGGAGAAGTCCTACACGATGGCGTTCAAGGGCTGGCCGTTCGCGTTCCGGACCCCGCCGACCTGGGGCTGCATCGGCGGCAAGATCGACCTGCCGGACACCCTGGCCTGGGTCTGCGTCAACGAGCAGGACTCCAGCGGCGGCGAGCGGACCGGCATCATCCTGCGCCCGTGCCCGGCCGCCTGCTCGGTCGCGACCCGGCAGAAGATGGACAAGGAGTGGTTCCTGGAGACCGCCGGGCTGAAGCGGGTGAACGCCGTCACCCAGTTCCGGCAGACCGCGAAGAACGCCAAGGGCAAGTACCAGCTGGAGTTCAGCCACTTCTTCACCGACCCGGCCACCAAGAAGAAGTACCAGGTCGGGGTGGACGCGCAGGCGCTGCCGCTGAAGAAGTCCTCGGCGCAGAAGGTGGTCAACGACATCTTCTCGCAGACCACCTTCTGAGCCGTCCGGCGCGCCGCGGGTCCTACGCCGTGGGTGCGGTGCGCCGGCGGCTGCGGTAGGCGCGCATCGACATCTGCGAGTTGCAGGCGGCGCCGCAGAACTGGCCGGACTGGTTGCGGGTCTTGTCGAAGAAGCCGGCGTGGCAGGACGGGTTCTTGCACAGCTTCAGCCGGGGCCACGCGCCGCGCGCGGCCAGGTCGGCGGCCGCGGCCAGCACGGTGCCGAACACGCCGGGGATGCCGGTCTGCGACGCCTCCGCGGTGACACCGTCCACGGTGACCCGCAGGACGGCCGGGTAGCGCACCGCGACGGCGCGCAGGTACGCCTCGGCCTCGGCGGCTGACGCGTCCCCGCAGCCGCAGTGCACCCGGAGGATGTCGGTGAGCGCGTCTCGCAGCTCTCGCGCGGCCGCCACGTCGGCGCCGGTGACCGGATCCGACACGGTCAGGCCTGCGCCGGCCAGCCACGCGGTCAAGCCGGGGACATCGTCGAGCTGGTCGACGCGTCCGTTCTCGCTCGGCCGGGTATTGACCAGGGTGAGCAGGAGATCGGAGGTCACGCACTCGCTGGACATGTCACCTTCCGTTACCTGTTACCGCACGACGGAGGCAACTCTAGCGCAGCTTCGTGATCAAGTCGTCTGGCGTTTGCTGCAAAGTTGGTTCGCAGCTAACGTCGGAGCCGTAAGTGCGGCAACCGAGAGGAAAATGAAATGAGCAAGGTTCTATTGGTACTCTCCGGTGCCCGAGTGTGGAGCCAGCTGGACGGGACGCAGCACCCGACCGGTTTCTGGGCCGAGGAGTTCGTCGCCCCGCACCGGATCCTGATCGGAGCCGGCCAGGAGGTCACCATCGCCACCCCGGGTGGCCGGGTGCCGGTGGTCGACGAGCGCAGCCTCGACCCGGCGGCCGGTGTCGACGAGGCGGCCGCAGCTGACTTCCGGTCGTACCTCGCGGAGGTCAAGGGGCTGCTGGAGAGCCCGGCTCGGCTCGAGGACGTGGACCCGGACGAGTTCGACGCGGTGCTGATCCCGGGTGGTCACGGCCCGATGCAGGACCTCGCCGTCGACCCGGACGTGGCGCGGATCCTCGGCACGCTGCTGCCCGACCAGAACAAGGTCGTCGTCTCGCTGTGCCACGGGCCGGCCGCGTTCCTGGCCGCCGGTGACAGTGACGGCTGGCTGTTCAAGGGCCGCAAGCTGACCGCTTTCACCGACGAGGAGGAGCGGCAGGCCGGGCTCGCCGCGAAGGCGCCGTGGCTGCTCGAGGCGCGACTGCGCGCGGCCGGCGCCGCGTTCGAGTCCGGCCCGGCGTGGGGGCCGTACGTGGTCGTCGACGGCAACCTGATCACCGGGCAGAACCCGGCGTCGGGTGCTCCGTCGGCCGAGGCGCTGCTCAAGGCGCTCGCCGCCCGCTGAACCAGGCACCACCGAAGGCCGGTCCGGATCACTCCGGGCCGGCTTTTTTGCTATCCAAAGTTCCGGAACCGTGCGCAGGGTGCCGCTCTGACCTGCGAGTTTGCTTCCGGTACCGGTTTCGGGGCATTGACAGCAATTAACGGCCCGTTCACAGTGGCGGGCAAGAGAGCGCTTTCACTCGGCCGTCCCCGCCGTGAAACCGCCTCGAAACAAGGCCGGCGCCGGCCCCGCTCCCCTCGCTCCCGGACGGAAGGCTGCTCGACCATGCGCAAACGTCCCCTCATGGCAGCCGCGGCAGCTGCCGCGCTCGTCACCTACCTGCTGGTCGCCGCCACCGCGGCCAGCGCCGCGGACACCCTGTTGTCGCAGGGCAAGACCGCGACCGCCTCGTCCTCCGAGTCGGCCGCGTTCCCGGCCGCCAACGCCGTCGACGGCAACGGCGGCACCCGCTGGTCCAGCGCGTTCAGCGACCCGCAGTGGCTGCAGGTCGACCTCGGCGCCAGCGCCACGATCACCTCGGTGGTCCTGGACTGGGAATCCGCCTACGCGAAGTCCTTCACCGTGCAGGCCTCGGCCACCGGCAGCTCCTGGACCACGCTCTACAGCACCACCACCGGCGCCGGCGGGCGGCAGACCCTGACCGTCAACGGCACCGGCCGGTACGTGCGCCTGAACACCACGGTCCGGGCCACCCAGTGGGGTGTCTCGCTCACCGAGTTCCAGGTGTTCGGCACCGGCGGCGGGGGCGGCGGCACCACGCCGACCATCCCGCCGGGCGCGGTGCGGGTCGCCGAGTTCCTCGCCGACTGCCCGTTCACCCACCGGCTGCCGGACGACCCGATCGTCTTCCCGAACCTGCCGGGCGCCTCGCACATGCACAGCTTCTTCGGCAGCACCGTGACGAACGCGTCCACCACTGTCGACCAGCTGCTCAACGCGAACAGCAACTGCAACCCGTCGATCGACAAGTCGTCGTACTGGATCCCCACTCTGTACCGCGACAACGTGCCGGTCGAGCCGGTCACCGGGATCTTCTACTACCTCGGTGAAGGGGTCAGCGACGCGCTGATCGCGCAGACCCAGCCGCTGCCGCTCGGCCTGCGGATCGTGGCCGGCAACGCCAAGGCCACCGGTCCGGAGGACAACACCATCGCCCGCTGGTCGTGCCTGGCCGCCGGCGAGGTGAACCCGTCGCACGACTTCGTCAACTGCCCGACCGGGGCGATGCTGGAGTCGTACCTGGACTTCCCGCACTGCTGGGACGGGCGGAACCTGGACTCGGCCGATCACAAGAGCCACATGGCGTACCCGGTCGGCAACGCCTGCCCGGCCAGCCACCCGGTGGTGGTGCCGAAGCTGCGGCAGGTCATGCGGTACCCGATCACCGGTGACCCGAGCAAGCTGCGGCTGGCGTCCGGACCGGGCTACACCATGCACGGCGACTTCTTCAACGCGTGGCCGGTGGACGAGATGGCCCGCCGGGTCAACGACTGCATCCGGATCATCGTGAAGTGCGGAGCCGACGGCCGGCCCTGATGACCTCGATTGATCAGTTTCCTTGATCATCTCTGCGGGGGCGACGTAGGTTGCCCCCGTGGAGATTCCGTCGATAAGTGACCAGACGCGTCAGCAGCACGCCGCCTCGTTCGGGGCGGCCGCCGACGCGTACCGGCGAGGCCGGCCGCCGTACCCGCGGGCGGCCGTCGAGTGGCTCGTGCCGGAAACCGCCCGAGACGTCGTGGACCTCGGCGCCGGCACCGGGAAGTTCACCGAGCAGCTGGTCGCGGCCGGGTTCGAGGTGGTCGCGGTCGAGCCGTCCGCCGGGATGCGCGAGCAGCTGGCGGCCGCGGTGCCGGGTGTGGCGGTGCACGGCGGCACGGCCGAGCACATCCCGCTGCCGGACGCCTCGGCCGACGCGGCGGTGATGGCGCAGGCGTGGCACTGGGTGAAGCCGGAAACCGCGATCCCGGAGATCGCCCGGGTGCTCCGGCCCGGCGGCACGCTCGGCCTGGTGTGGAACATCCGCGACCTGACCGAGCCGTGGGTGGCCGAGCTGGACGACGTGATGCACGAGCACACCCGCGAGGAGATGGACACGGCGCCGGAGCTGGGCGGGCCGTTCGAGCAGCTCGAACGTACCGAGATCCGCTGGCGGCACACGCTGACCCGAGCCGAGCTGCTGGACATGGTCGCCTCGCGCAGCTACGTGATCGTGCTGCCCGCCTCGGAGCGCGACGAGCTGCTCGGCAACGTCGCGGAGCTGCTCAACTCCCACCCCGACCTCGCCGACCACGAGGAGCTCACCCTCCCGTATGTCACCCGCTGCACCCGCGCGGTCCGGCGATAGACCGATGGGGCTTTCGACCGATCCTTTTCGGTACGAATGAGGAGCGGTCGTCCGTAGGCCACGAGCCACGTCCCGCCCGTGAGGCGGCGCGACGCCCGCTCCTGCTCCGGACCGCGGCGCGCCTGCGGGGTCCCGGCTGGGCCACAGGGGTGTCTCCGCGACGCGGAGACACCCC
>NZ_BOMS01000127.1 GCF_016862315.1 Actinoplanes palleronii
AGGACCAGCCGGGAACCGCGCGGCGCGCCACGGCCGCAACCAGCAGCCACCTCGCGGGCTGCGCGGAAACGCGCGGCGCGGAAACGCGCAGTGGAGGCGTGCGGCGCGGAAGCGTGCGGCGCGGAGACGTGGGACGCGGAGACGTGCGGCGCGGAGACGTGGGACGCGGAGACGTGCGGCGCGGAGACGTGCAGTGGAGGCGTGGGGCGCGGAGACGTGCGGCGGGCGGAGACGTGTGGGGAAAGGCTCAGACCCGAGGAGCCAGGAGGCGCCTCGGGTCTGTGGCCTTCAATCAAGGTGCGGTTGCCGTGTCAACGGCCTCCGCGCGAGCGGGGCTTCTCAGAAGCCGACACCGATACCGACGCCGACGCCGATGCTGAGCCCGCCGCCGTAGCCGTAGCCGTGGTAGCCGCCGCCGTAGCCGTAGCCGCCGCCGTAGTAGCCGGTGCTGTAGCCGACACCGACGACCGGTACGCCCACGACGCCGACGACGCCGTAGTCATCGTCATCCCAGTCGCGGGCGTAGCCGACGCCGTGCACGTGGGCGCGGTACACCGAGGCGCCGTGGTTCTTCTTGCAGTGGGTGTCGGCCGCCTGGGCGGGCGCGGCGAGAGCCAGGCTCGCGCCGGTAGCCAGGAACAGGCCGGCGAGGTACAGGGCCGGACGACGCATGATGGTTCCTTTCGAAACGTTTGTTGTGACCTCCGAAAGCATGTCGCGGGCGAGCCCGAAATGCACGCATTTCAGACTAATAACAGCGCGAAGTGCATTGTTTCGGCAAACTGCCCACACCCCCGCTGACCAGGGTTTAGGGTCCGATCGCCAGGCCTGTGCGCAACACGCGAAAACGGCCCGCCCGGAGACCGGGAGGGCCGTTCGTCAGAGCCGGAGAACGCTCAGAGACGCACACCGAGAAGCGCGTCGACCGCCTCCGCCATCAGCTTCGGCGCCGTGGTGTCGTCACCCGCGCCGGACAGCGCGGCCTCGGCCCAGGCGTCCACCACGGCCAGCGCCGCCGGGGCGTCCAGGTCGCTGGCGAGCGCTTCGCGTACGGCGGCGACGAGCCCGGCCCCGGACGGCCCGGACGGCGCGGCGGACGCCTCCCGCCAGCGGGCCAGGCGCTGCTCCCCGGCCTTGCGCACCTCGTCGGTCCACTCCCGGTCGGTGCGGTACTGCCCGGACAGCAGCCCGAGCCGGACCCCCATCGGGTCCACCCCGTCGGCACGCAGCCGGGACACGAAGACCAGGTTGCCTTTGGACTTCGACATCTTCTCGCCGTCCAGGCCGATCATGCCGGCGTGCACGTAGTGCGAGGCGAACGGCGCCGCGCCGGTGAGCACCTCGGCGTGCGCCGCGGAGCACTCGTGGTGCGGGTAGAGCAGGTCGCTGCCGCCGCCCTGCACGTCGATGGTGTCGCCGAGCAGGTTCAGCGCGATGGTGGCGCACTCGATGTGCCAGCCGGGGCGGCCGGGACCCAGGTCGCCGCCGTCCCACACCGGCTCGCCCTCGCGGGCGCCGCGCCACAGCAGCGGGTCGAGCGGGTCGCGCTTGCCGGCCCGCTCCGGGTCGCCGCCGCGCTCCGCGGAGAGCGTGGTCATCTCGTCGCGGGACAGGTTCGACTCGTAACCCCAGCGCGGGGCGGCGGCGATGTCGAAGTAGACGTCGCCGGTGCCGTCCTCGAGGCGGTACGCCGCGCCCTTGGCGACCAGGTCGCGGACGTGCCCGGCGATCGCCGGGATCGACTCGACGGCGCCCACGTAGTGCGCCGGCGGGATGATCCGCAGCGCCTCCATGTCCTCGCGGAACAGCGCGGTCTCGCGCATCGCCAGGACCACCCAGTCCTCACCGTCACGCGCGGCGCGCTCCAGCAGCGGGTCGTCGATGTCGGTCACGTTCTGCACGTAGTCCACCCGGTGCCCGGCGTCCCGCCACAGGCGGTTGACCAGGTCGAAGGCGATCATCGTGGCGGCGTGCCCGAGATGGGTCGCGTCGTACGGCGTGATGCCGCAGACGTACATCGTCGCCGTCTCGCCCGGCGTGACCGGCTGCACCGACCGGCGTGCCGAGTCGTAGAGCTTGAGCGTGGGGGCGTCCCCCGGCAGGTTCGGCACGTCATGCCCGGTCCAAGCGTCCATCCCCGGAGCCTATCCAGCGGCCCGGCCGGAAGCCCTCCGGGCGTGACCTAAACCTCTAGATCGGCGGCCAGGGGATCGCCGGCCACTCGACCGGCGGTTTCGGGAACCGCCCGGACCGCAGCAACCTCTTCACCCGCAGCCTGACGTGCTGCACCTCGGTGATGGTCAGATGCTCGTCGAGGGCCTCGCCGAGCGCGCCGTCCAGCTCGTCGCGCAGCGAGCCGAGCACCTCGAGCGCCTCGTCCGGCAACGGTTTGCCGGTCCAGCCCCAGAGCACGGTACGAAGTTTGTTCTCCACGTGGAAGCTCACCCCGTGGTCGACCCCGTGGATCGCGCCGGTGGCCGGGTAGAGCACGTGGCCGCCCTTGCGATCGGCATTGTTGATCACCGAGTCGAAGACCGCGAGCCGGGCCAGGCGCGGGTCGTCGGCGTGCGCGAGCGCGTACGCGTCCCCGTCGTCGTCGCGGGCCGCCGCCACCGGGAACCAGCCCTGCGGCACGTCGTACGCCGGGACGAACCCGATCAGCCCCTCGGCCGCCTCCGGCTCGTCGATCCACAGCTGCAGCGCGCCCGGGCCGAGCGGACCGTCCCGCAGGATGGTCGGCGGCACCAGGTCCCACCCGGTGGCCTTGGAGACGATGTACGCCGACACCTCACGCCCGGCGAGCGTGCCGTCCGGGAAGTCCCACAGCGGGCGCTCACCGCGCACCGGCTTGTAGACGCAGCGGCGGGTCAGCCCGGCCAGGCTGATCTCGGCGCGCAGCGTGGTGTTCGAGGCGGCCACCAGACGGCCCTCGATCTCGATCTGCCCACGGCCGAGCAACTCCAGGGCGTCGGCCTCGGCAAGCACTTCGGTGGGCTCCGCCGTCACCGGTGATAACCGTTGTGCCGGGGGCAGAGGTGACCGGCCGGGTCGAGCGGCTGGCCGCAGAGCGGGCACGGCGGCCGGCCGGCCGCCACCACCCGGCGGGCCCGGTCGATGAACTGCCGGGTCGCCTCCGGAGTCAGCCGGACCCGCAGGCGATCGAGGTCGTCATCCGGCTCGTCGTCGTCATCGTCGTCGTCGTCATCGGCGAGCGGGTCGTCGGTCAGCTCGACCTCGGACTCGCCGGCCTCGATCGCCTCGATCACCACCGTGGCGGTGTCGACGTCGAAGGCCAGACCCAGCGTGCCGACCCGGAACTCCTCGTCGACCGGAGCGTCCAGCGGCTCGTTGTCGTGCACCGGCAGCAGCGCGGGCTCCGGCAGCGTGACACCGAACCGCTTGTTCGCCTCCAGCAGCAGCTCTTCGAGCTTCTCGGCGAGCAGTGACACCTGGACCTTCTCCAGGGCGACGCTGACCACTCTGCCGCCACCGCGTGCCTGGAGGTAGAAAGTCCGGTCCCCGGGCTCGCCCACCGTCCCGGCGACGAACCGCTCCGGCGGCTCGAAGGCATGCACTTGGTGGGTCATGGCGACAACCCTATCCATCCCCGGGCCCGATCGCGCGGCCCGGCAACGCCGGTTCGCCGAGGGCGCAATGAGGGAAACGCTACGGCTATCACCCGGTCACGGAACGTCGTCAGACCCCGGCGCCGGCTCCGCCGCCGACCGCCGCGTCGCTCTGCTCGGCGGGCTTCTCACCATCGGTTTTCCGGGGTACGAGGGACGCCAGCTCCCCGGTGTCGTTGACCCGCACCAGGAACGGCCGGGTCGGTGTGTACCGGATCACGGTGATCGATGCCGGGTCGGCCGCGATCCGCTGGAACTGATCGAGGTGCAGCCCCATGGCGTCGGCCACGATGGCCTTGATCACATCCCCGTGGCTGCAGGCCAGCCAGATCGACTCGGGGCCGTGCTCCTCGTTGACCCGCTGGTCCCAGGCCCGGACGGCGGCGATCGCGCGCGCCGACATGGCCGCCATCGCCTCGCCGCCGGGGAACGTGACCGCGCTCGGGTGCTGCTGCACCACCGGCCAGAGGTCCTCCTTGGCCAGCTCCTTGAGCGGCCGGCCCTCCCAGTCGCCGTACCCGCACTCGATCAGGCCGTCCTCGAGTGCCGGGGTGGCGCCGGGCAGGGCCAGCTCGACGGTCTGCCGGCAGCGGATCAGCGGGCTGGACACCACCGCGGACAGCGGCAGGCCGGCCAGCCGGTCGGCGACCCGGGCGGCCTGGGTGCGGCCGGTCTCGTCGAGCTCCACCGGGCGGCGGCCGGCCAGCTCACCGGAGGCGTTCGCGGTGGTACGGCCGTGGCGCAGCAGCAGGACGGTGGCCACTAGCGCGCCACCCCGGCCTCGTCGTACGCCTGGGCGACCAGGCGCAGGGTGTTGATGCCGGACTCCAGGTCACCGACGTACGGGCTGATCGACAGGGTGCCGACGCCGGCCGCGGCGTACTCCTTGATCCGCTTGGTGATCCGGGCCTTGTCGCCGATGATCGAGGTGCGCTCGATGAACTCCTGCGGCACCGCCTCGGCGGCCTCGGCGACCTGCCGGTTCAGGTAGAGGTCTTGCACCTTCGCGGCGGCGTCGCCGTACCCCATCCGGGTGGCGAGCTGGTTGTAGAAGTTCTGCTCCCGGCTGCCCATCCCGCCGATGTAGAGCGCCGCGTACCAGCGGACCACGTCGGCGCAGGCCGCCACGTCGTCACCGACCACGACCGGCACGGTCGGCGCCACGTCGAACCCGGTCAGGCCCTGGCCGTGCTTGGCCCGGCCGGCCGCGATGTGCCGCAGCTGGTCGTCGGCGGCGTCCGGGGCGAAGAAGATGGCCAGCCAGCCGTCGGCGACCTCACCGGCCAGCTCCAGGTTCTTCGGCCCGACCGCGGCCAGGTAGATCGGGAGCTCGGTGCGCGGCGGGTGGAAGCCCAGCTTGATCGCCTTGCCGGCGCCGCCGGGCAATGGCAGCTGGTAGTGCTCCCCGTCGTACTGCACCTTGTCGCGGCGCAGCGCCATCTTGACGATGTCGACGTACTCCCGGGTGCGGGCGAGCGGCTTGGCGAACTTGACGCCGTGCCAGCCCTCGGAGACCTGCGGGCCGGAGACGCCCAGGCCGAGCCGGAACCGGCTGCCGGAGAGCGCGTCGAGGGTGGCCGCGGTCATCGCGGTCATCGCCGGGGTGCGCGCCGGGATCTGCAGCACGGCCGACCCGATGTCGATCTTCTCCGTCTGGCCGGCGATCCAGGCCAGCATGCTCACCGTGTCCGATCCGTACGCCTCGGCGGCCCAGACCACCGAGTAGCCGAGCCGGTCGGCCTCCTGGGCCATGGCGAGATGGTCGGCCGGCGTGCTCCACGCCGTCTGATAACCGAGGCTGAGTCCGAGCCGCACGGCGATGCCCTTCCTACAGAGGAACGCGACGGGATCTTCACAGATCCGCCCGCAAGCCTACTGATCGCTCGGCTTCACGTTTCCGTCCGGTAACCGACGCACCCCTGACGAGCTGGATGATTTCCATGGTGGCCAGGTCTGAATAAGGTTCACTCATGCATCAGCGACCGCTCGGCCGAAGCGGGCTGGCGGTCTCGCGGCTCGCGCTCGGCACCATGACCTGGGGACGGGACACCGACCCCGACGACGCGGCCGAGCAGATGAAGCTGTTCCTGGAAGCCGGCGGCACCCTGATCGACACCGCCGACGTGTACGGCAACGGCGACGCCGAGACGGTGATCGGCTCGCTGCTCGACCACCTGGTCCCCCGCGACGAGGTGGTGATCGCCACCAAGGCCGGGCTCACCCCGCACGGCTGGCGGGGCCGGGACGCCTCGCGCGGCAACCTGCTGCGCTCCCTCGACGCGTCGCTGCGCCGGCTGGGCACCGACTACGTCGACCTGTGGCAGGTGCACGGCTACGACGGGCACACCCCGTTCGAGGAGACGCTGTCCGCTCTGGATCACGCGGTCGCCAGCGGCAAGGTGCGGTACGCCGGTGTCTCCAACTTCGCCGCCTGGCAGACCGCCCGGGCCGCGACCTGGCAGTCGGCCTACCCGACCCGGGCGCCGATCATCGCCGCGCAGATGGAGTATTCGCTGCTGGAGCGCGGGATCGAGCGGGAGCTGCTGCCGGCCTCGGCGGCGCTCGGCTTCGGCGTGCTGGCCTGGTCGCCGCTGGGCCGCGGGGTGCTCACCGGCAAGTACCGCAACGGCCGCCCGCTGGACTCCCGGGCCGCCTCCGAGCAGTACGCGCCGTTCGTGCAGACGTATCTCGAACCGCGCAGCTCGAGCATCGTGCAGGCGGTGGTGATCGCGGCGGGCGGGCTCGGCGTCTCCCCGCTCGAGGTCGCGCTCGCCTGGATCCGGGACCGGCCCGGCGTGGCCGCGGTGATCCTCGGCGCCCGCACCGCGGGGCAGTTGCAGGGTTCGCTGAGCAGCGAGGACCTCACCCTGCCGCCGGAGATAGCCGGCGCGCTGGACGACGTCTCGGCGATCGACGTCGGGTACCCGGAGCGTGAGGGCTCCGGCGACCCGCACGGCGCGCTGCCGTAACCGATGCTGCGTCCCCTGGTCACCGCCGCCACCTATCGGCGTGCGGTGTTCCTGCTGCTGGGCGGGGTGCTGGCGCTGCCGTACGCGATCGGCGCCGGCCTGCTCGTCGGCGCGTTCGTGAAGGAGCCCGGCGGCTGGCTGGGCAAGGCGCCGGTCGCGCTGGCCGGCGTGGTGATCGCGCTGATCCCGCCGTTCCTGGGCGGCACCCGGGAGCTGGAGATCGCGGCCGCCCGGTCGCTGCTGGCGGTCGACCTGCCGGCGCCGGACCGGCGCCGCGCCCTGGAGCTGGAGACCCGGCTGCGGGCCGCGCTCTGGTTCGGCCTGCACCTGTGCACCGGGGTGGCGATCGGCGCGCTGCTGCTGATCGTCCTGCCGGTCGGGATGCTCGCGATGGCCGGCGGCGAGGCGCTGGGCACCCGGTTCAGCTGGTGGTGGCTGCCGGCCGGGCCGGTGATCCTGGCCGGCGTGCTCTACGCGGTCGCCGGGCTGGGCCGGCTCGCCGCGACGATGGCGCCGGTGCTGCTCGGCCCGTCGCCGGGCGAGCGGGAACGCCGGCTCGCCGACCGGGAGCGGCGGCTGGCCGAGCGCAACCGGCTGGCCCGGGAGCTGCACGACGCGGTCGGGCACGCGCTGACCGCGATGACACTGCAGGCCGGTGCGGCGCGGGCGGTCTTCGACACCGATCCGGGGTTCGCCCGCACCGCGCTGACCGCGATCGAGGAGACCGGCCGGTCGGCGGCCGACGAACTGGACACGGTCCTGGGCCTCCTGCGGGACGAGGCCGCCGGCCGCGAGACGAACGGGCGCGAGAGCGCTCCGACTCTGGCCGAATTGGATCGTCTCCTGCACGATCAGGTCACCGCCGAGGTGGGCGCGGTCGACGTCCCGCCCCGGCTCTCCCGCGAGGCGTACCGGATCGTCCAGGAGTCACTCACCAACGCGGCCCGGCACGGCGCCGGGCCGGTCACGCTGCGCATCCGGCAGGACGGGGATCTGATGATCGAGGTGACGAACCCGCGGGCCGTGACGCCGGCGGGACGGCCCGGCGGCGGCCACGGGATCGCCGGCATGCGCGACCGGGTCCGGCTGCTCGGCGGTTCCCTCGAGGCCGGACCGGACGGCGCGACCTGGCGGGTCGTGGCGCGGCTGCCGGGGAGCCCCGGATGACCAGCGTGCTGATCGTCGACGACGACCTGCTGGTGCGGACCGGGCTGCGGGCGATCCTCGGCGCCGCGCCGGACCTCACGGTGGCCGGCGAGGCCGCCGACGGCAGCGAGGTGGTCGAGGCCGCGGTCCGGTTGCGGCCCGACGTCGTCCTCATGGACGTACGGATGCCACGCCTGGACGGCATCCAGGCCACCCGGCTGCTCCTGGCCCGGTTCACCGCCGACCCACCCCGGGTCCTGGTGGTGACCACGTTCGCCAACGACGAGTACGTCTACGAGGCGCTCCAGGCCGGCGCCAGCGGGTTCCTGCTCAAACGCGCCCGGCCGGAGCAGATCGTCGAGGCGGTCCGGGTGGTGGCCCGCGGCGACTCGCTGCTGTTCCCGGCCGCGATCAAGAAGCTGGCCGCCGCGTACGCACGGCCGGACGGCGGGCCCGCCGGGGCCGGGCTGACCGCGCGGGAGGCCGAGGTGCTCACCCTGATGGCCGACGGCCTGTCGAACGTGGAGATCGCCGGACGGCTGGTGCTCGGCGTCGAGACGATCAAGACGCACGTCCGGAACGTGCTGGCGAAACTCGGCGTGCGGGACCGCACCCAGGCGGTCGTCGTGGCGTACAAATCGGGTTTCATCTCGCCCTGACCGCGCCCACCGCTCCCCCGGGAGAGGGAGACGGTCCCCTCCCGGCGGGGATCCCGCCGGCGCTCGCGTCGGCGAGCGTGGAGACATGACGAACGCGGCACAGCGCATCGCGGCCATCTGGGCCGCGGGTTACGGCACCCTGGCCCTCGGCTGGACGATCCTCGGCCGGGGATTCCCCTACGGCCCGGACGACACCCGCAACACGACGAGCGCCCTGCGCGCCCTGGACCCGCACGTCGGCGCCCCGCTGTTCGCCGCGGTGCTGCTGACCGCCGCGGTGGCGCTGCTCGTCGCGTCCCGATCGGACAGCCCGGCCCGCCCGGTGCGGCTGGCGGTGCTCGGCTACCTGTGGCCGGTGGCGATCGTGCTGCTGGTGGTGGTGCCGGACGTGCGGCTGCTGACCCTGCTCGGCTACCTGCCGATGCTGATCGTCGGGCTGCCGTTCGGGTGGCCGCCGATCGACTACGGACAGGTGTTCACGGCCACACTCGGGCACGAGGCCCTGGCCGTGCTCGGCGGGCTGCTGATCGCCCGGGCGGCGCTGCGCTGGCAGCGGCGGACCGCCGGCGCCTGCGAGACGTGCGGCCGGGACGACACCGCCGACGACTGGACCACGCCTGCGGCGGCCGCCCGATGGGGCCGGATCGCGGCCTGGACCGCGGCGGTCATCCCGGCCCTGTACGCGGCGGTCCGACTCTGCTGGGCGGCCGGCCTGCCGGTCGGGATCGACGCCGGCTTCCTGGCCGAGATGCACCGCACCGGCCTCGTCTGGGCGGGCGCCGGGCTGGCCGCGTTCGCCCTGACCGGCTCGGTGCTGACGCTCGGCCTGATCCAGCGCTGGGGTGAGCGGTTCCCGCGCTGGGTGCCCGGCCTGGCCGGGCGCCGGGTGCCGATCCGGCTGGCCACCGTCCCGGCGACCGCGGTGGCGGTCCTGGTGTTCTCCGCGTCGATCTCGCTCTTCACCGGTGAGGGCTCGGAACAGCTCTTCGCGGGTCAGGACCTGGCGGCCCGGCTGCCGATGACGCTCTGGCCGCTCTGGGGTGCCGCGCTGGGCGCCGCCGCCTGGGCCTACCACCTGCGCCGCCGGCCCGCCTGCACGGTGTGTGACAAGGGAATCGATCCCGTGGCAGGTCTGGTGCGGGGCTCGGGCCCGGAGGCATATTAGATCGCATGGACTACGAATACGCGCCGTTGAGGTTGCCTTCGAATGTCGATCGCCCGACCGCGGCGGCGCAGCTGACCATCCAGGCCGAGTTCTCCGGCTGGGAGCTCGCCCGGGTGCAACTCTTCGCGGACGGCAGCCGCAAGGTGATGCTGCGCCGGCCGGTCCGGCCGACGCCCCTGCCCAACCTGAGCTACTGAGAAGCCCGCCCGGCACGAGCCGGACGGGCTTTCTCGTCAGCGCAGGTCAGTGGTTGTGACCGGCGTGGTCGTCTTCCTCGTCGGGCAGGAAGGGGTGCTCGTCGAGCCGGCCGACCAGCTGGTCGCTCTCCACCGGGGCGAACGGGCCGGAGCCGTCGGCGTCGTCGAACGCCTCCAGGTCGAGGGGCTCCTCGACCTCGGTCACCGTGAGCAGGCCGTCGAGCGGCTCCAGCTCGGGCACGTCGAGCGAGGCGAGCGAGCCGTCGCCGGCCTGCAGCAGCTCGAGCACGGCCTCGCCGACCGACTCGACCGGGCCGACCTCCTCGTCGTCCGGCACCGAGCTGCGCCGGGCGGTCTCGGCGACACGCAGCAGCGCGGCCACGCTCGGGACCCGGTAGTCACGGCGCTGCCGGACCGAGATCACCTGCGGGTACGGGTCGCCCGCCCCGCTGCCGTCGCCGGCCTCACCGGCGAGGAAGCGCTGGTCCGCCTCGTCCGGGTCGATCGACTCGACGTCCCACGGGGTGACCTCGCCGTAGGCGTCGAGCAGCTTCTCGTCGTACGCGAAGGAGGCGTTGTTGAGGTCGACATACGCCTGCCAGACGTCGTCGTCGTCAATCCGGCCGGCGGCGGCCTTGACGGCCGTGAGGTGTGCACGCGCTGCCTCCACCACCCGTTCGAGGGCGGCGTCGAGCTCCGCGTTCTGGTCGCTCATCTGTTCGGGGGTCCTTCCCAATTCACACTGACTCGAGCATCTAGCTGTTTCGGAGCAGTCGGTCGAGCACACGTACGCCGAACTTTAGCCCGTCGACCGGCACTCGCTCGTCGATGCCGTGGAACAGGGCGGCGAAGTTCAGGTCAGGCGGAAGTTGCAGCGGGGCGAACCCGAAGCATCGGATGCCCAGAGTGCTGAACGCCTTCGCGTCGGTTCCACCCGACATCAAGTACGGCACGGTACGCGCTCCCGGGTCCTCGGCGCGAAGTGCGGCACCCATCGCCTCGACCAGCGGGCCGCCGAACTCGGTCTCCACGGCGGGCTGCCGGTGCACGTGCTCGATCTCCACGTCCGGCCCGATGATGTCGCGCAGCTCGGCCAGGAACGAGTCGGCCTGGCCGGGCAGGGTCCGGCAGTCGATGGTGGCCGACGCCCGGCCGGGGATCACGTTGTCCTTGTACCCGGCCTCGAGGCGGGTCGGGTTCGCGGTGTTGCGGATGGTCGCGCCGATCAGGTTCGCGATCGGACCGAGCTTGGAGATCGCCAGTTCCGGGTCGTCCGGGTTCAGGTCGATCCCCAGTGACTCGCTGATCTGCTCCAGGAACGCCCGCACGGTCGGGGTGACCACGGTCGGGAAGCGGTGCCGGCCGACCGCCGCGACCGCCTCGGCCAGCGCGGTGACCGCGTTGTCGTCGTGGATGAACGAGCCGTGGCCGGGGCGGCCGTGCGCGTGCAGCCGCAGCCAGTCCAGCCCCTTCTCGGCGGTCTGCACCAGGTAGAGCCGCAGGTTGTCGTTGACCGTGTACGAGTACCCGCCGACCTCACCGATCGCCTCGGTGCAGCCCTCGAACTCCTCCGGGTGGTTCTGCACCAGCCACTGCGAGCCGTACTCCATCCCGGCTTCCTCGTCGGCGGTGTACGCCAGCACGATGTCCCGGGGCGGGGTGTAGCCGATCCGCTGCCACTCCCGGACCACGGCGAGCACCATGGCGTCGAAGTCCTTCATGTCGACGGCGCCCCGGCCCCACAGGTAGCCGTCCTTGACCTCGCCGGAGAACGGGTGCACCGACCACTCGCTCGCGTCGGCCGGCACCACGTCCAGGTGGCCGTGCACCAGCAGCGCGCCCCGGGACCGGTCGGCGCCGGGGATCCGGGCGACCAGGTTGGTGCGCTTGGGCGCCGACTCCAGGATGCGGGACTCGATGCCGGCGTCGGCCAGGCGTTCGGCGACGTACTCGGCGGCGACCCGCTCGCCCACGGTGGTCCGCGGGTCCCCGGTGTTGGTGGTGTCGATGCGCAGGAGGTCCTGGCAGAGCCCGGTGACCTCGTCCACGGCGGAGGTGTTCATCCGCCTTTCTTACCAGCAAGATGTCAACCGCGTTTGATCGGAACCGGTAAACGGGTATCGCGGCGGTCATGTCTGATGTGAATCTTCCGCCGCTCCCGCCGATCGGCGACACCATTTCCGGGCGCAGCGTCGTCGATGTCCTGAGCGAGCAGCACCGCGAGTTGATCAGCCTGGGCGCGCGGGCGCTCGCCGACGACTCGGCCAAGGTCCGCTCGGTGCTGATCGCCACCCTGTCCCGGCACCTGTCCGCCGAGGAGCAGTACCTCTACCCGGCCGTGCGCACCGCGGTGCCGGACGGCGACCGGATCGCCGACCGCGAGCTGGCCGAGGACCGGGAACTGCTCACCCTCATGCAGGACGAGAACCGGCTGGCGGAGATCGTGGCCGCCGTCGAGCGGCACGTCGAGGCGGACGCCGGCGAGCTGTTCCCGCTGCTCGAGCAGATGGTGCCGGCCGAGGACATGATCCGGCTGGGCAACCGGGTGGAGATGGCCGCCGAGGCCGCGCCGACCCGCCCGCACCCGCGCTCGCCGGTCTCCCCGCCGTGGAACAAGCTCGTCGACCCGCTCCTCGGAGTCATCGACAAGGTTCGTGATGTAGCCACCTCGCGCACCACATATGCGCGCGATCTGTAAACATCCGTTTACTTAACGACCGTTTGGCATGGAACATCCCGTTACTTAACTGATTTGTCACAAACCACCGATCTTTCCACGGGTTCCAGGTCTAGCCTTCGATCCCGTTCTAGTCCTAACGTCACGCTATGAACCTGGAGCTGCGGCATCTGAAGGTCGTCTGCGCCATCGCGGAGACCGGCAGCGTCACCAAGGCCGCGTCACAACTCGGCCTGGCGCAACCGGCACTCACCGCCCAGCTGCAACGGATCGAACGCACCCTCGGCGGAGCCCTCTTCGACCGGGACCGCCGCGGCGCCCGCCCCACGGCGCTCGGCGAACTGGTGCTGTCCCGGGCCCGGGTGCTGCTACCCGCGATGAAGGGCCTGCAGGACGAGGCCGCCCGCCTCGCGGCCGGCGGCAGTTCCACGCTCACCCGGTACCGGATGGGCGCCATCGGCGGACCGGTCTTCGCACACATGCTGCACCGGATCTCCGCCGTCCAGCCCGAGGCACAGATCTCCACCTACGCGTCCTACTACGTCGACGAGCTGGCCACCATGGTGCTCAACGGCAAGCTGGACTTCGCGCAGGTCGGCGTGTGCGGCGACGCCCTGCCCTCGGCGGAGTACGGCCTGATGTGGGACACCATCGCGGTCGACGCGGTGTGCGTGCTGATGCGCGAGGACCACCCGCAGGCCAAGGGCCACGAGGTCGACCTGGCCGAGCTCGCGTCCGAGCAGTGGTCCGCGGCGGCCGGCGACGGCTGCTTCGAGACCTGCTTCGCGGCCGCCTGCGCCCGGGCCGGCTTCGCGCCGCGCCGGGTCCTGGAGACCGACGCGCGCGCCTGCATCGACATGGTCGAGCTGGGCGTCGCGATCGGCCTGTGCCAGCCGACCTTCCGCCCACCGGCGGGCCTGACCACCCGACCACTCAAGGGGGCGCCGCTGCGCTGGCGCCTGATCCTCGGCTGGCACCCGGAGTCCCAGGCCGCCCGGACCGCACCACAGCTGCTCGAGCTGGGCCGGGAGGCCTATCAGGACGTCATCGCCCGCAACGAGGGCTACGTGGAATGGATGCGCGAACAGGCCGCGGCCGCCTGAGGCCGCGGCGACAGGCACGGTCCTGGCTGGTTCTCAGGGGTGTGTCCCGGGCCGGGACACACCCCTGAGAACCAGCCGGAACAGCGAGGCGCGGGACGGCTTCGGGTGCGGCGGGCGTCGCGACGCCCGCCGGCTGGCCGGCCGCCGGCTAGTGCAGACCGACCGGTGACGCGATGGCGAAGCTCAGGTCGCCCTCCCGGATGTCCACCCGGACCGTCTGGCCGGGCGCCAGGTCCGCCGCGAGCAGCATCTTGGACAGACGGTTGTCGAGTTCGCGCTGGATGGTGCGGCGCAGCGGCCGCGCACCGAACTCGGGCTGGTAACCCTTGTCGGCCAGCCAGTCCACCGCGGCCGTGGTGATCTCCATCTGGACGTCCTGCGCGTTCAGCCGGCGGCGGGTCGACGCGAGCAGCATCTCGGTGATCTTGCGGAGCTGCTCGGTCTCCAGCTGGCGGAAGATGATGATCTCGTCGATCCGGTTGATGAACTCCGGGCGCAGCTGCTCCTTGAGCCGCCGGTCCAGGCGGTCCCGCAGATCCTCGTCCGGGGTGCGGCCGTTCTCCGCGCCGGCGAAGCCGACACTGCGGGTGGTGCCGTTGATCAGGTCCGACCCCAGGTTGCTGGTCATGATCAGGACCGTGTTCTTGAAGTTCACCGTACGACCCTGGCTGTCGGTCAGCCGCCCGTCGTCGAGCACCTGCAGCAGCATGTTGAAGACGTCCGGGTGGGCCTTCTCGATCTCGTCGAGCAGCACCACGCTGTACGGCCGCCGCCGCACCGCCTCGGTGAGCTGACCGGCCTCGTCGTAGCCGACGTACCCGGGTGGCGCGCCGACCAGGCGGGACACCGTGTGCCGCTCCTGGAACTCGCTCATGTCCAGCCGGATCATCTTGTCCGAGTCGCCGAACAGCGCCTCGGCGAGCGAGCGGGCCAGCTCGGTCTTGCCGACCCCGGTCGGGCCGAGGAACAGGAAGCTGCCGACCGGCCGGCCCTCGTCACCCAGCCCGGCCCGCGAGCGGCGCACCGACTCGGCGACCGCGATCACCGCGTCCTCCTGGCCGATCACGTGCTCGTGCAGGTGCTGCTCGAGCCGGAGCAGGCGGTCCCGCTCGGCCTCGGTCAGCTGCGCCACCGGGATGCCGGTGGCCCGGGACACCACCTCGGCGATGTCCGCCTCGGTGACCCGGGGCACGCCGTCCGCGCAGGCACCGGCGCCGGCGATCTTCGCCTTCAGCTCGTTGATCTCGTCGCGCAGCCGGGAGGCGACCTCGTAGTTCTCCGCGGCCACCGCCTGGTCGCGGTCCCGGGAGAGCTGTTCGAGCTGCCGTTCCCGCTCGCGCAGGTCGGCGTCCGGCATCTTGGTGCGCAGCCGGACCCGGGCACCGGCCTGGTCGATCAGGTCGATCGCCTTGTCCGGCAGGAACCGGTCGGTGATGTACCGGTCGGAGAGCACCGCCGCGGCGTCCAGCGCCTCGTCGGTGATCCGGACCTGGTGGTGCGCCTCGTAGTTGTCCCGCAGCCCGCGCAGGATCGCCACGGTGTCCTCCACCGAGGGCTCGCCGACCACGACCGGCTGGAAGCGCCGGGCCAGCGCGGCGTCCTTCTCGATGTGCTTGCGGTACTCGTTCAGGGTGGTCGCGCCGATCACCCGGAGCTGACCGCGGGCCAGGGCCGGCTTGAGCATGTTGCCGGCGTCCATCCCGCCGCCCTCGCCGCCGCCACCCGCGCCGACCAGGGTGTGGATCTCGTCCAGGAAGACGATCAGCTCGTCCCCGGACGACTGGATCTCATCAATGATCTTGCGGAGGCGCTCCTCGAAGTCGCCCCGGTACCGGGTGCCGGCCACCAGCCCGGCCAGGTCCAGCTGGACCACCCGCTTGTCCTGCAGGGTGAGCGGCACGTCGCCGTCCACGATCCGCTGGGCCAGGCCCTCCACGATCGCGGTCTTGCCGACCCCGGCCTCACCGATCAGCACCGGGTTGTTCTTGGTACGCCGGGACAGGATCTCCACGGCCTGCTCGATCTCGTCGGCCCGGCCGATCACCGGGTCGATCTCGCCGCGCCGGGCCACCTCGGTCAGGTCCACCGCGTACTGCTCCAGCGTCGGCGTGGCCACGGTGACCCGCCCGCCGCCACGGGAGCCGCCCTGGCCGCTGCCGGCCGGGTGCGCCGGGTCCGGGTTCGGGATCGCCCGCGGGTCGAGCCGTCCGGCCAGCAGCCGCCCGGCCACCGAGTCGGTGTTCAGGCCGAGCGCCATCAGGATGTGTTCCGGCCCGATGTAGGAGGCGCTCACCGCGCGGGAGATCTGCAGGCTGTCCAGCAGCGCGCGCTTGGCCGCCGGGGTCAGCGCCACCTGTTCCGGGTCGTCCCGGCCGGGCGCGCCCATGTCGGCCCGGCGGTTCGCCGCGGCGGTGCGGGACGCGTCGTCGCCGAGCCGGGCGTCCAGCTCGCCGAGCAGCACCTGCGGGTCGGCGCCGGCCCGGCGGACGGTGTGTTTCATCGGTTCCTGCTGCAGGACCGCCCATAGCAGGTGGTCGGTGTCCAGGTCGGCGAGTCCGGGATCGCCCGCGCCGAGGTCGGCGGCCCGCCGTGCGGCGTCGGCCAGCACCTGGCGTGCGTCGTTGCTCATGTAGCGGGCGATGTCGATCCGCTGCGACGCCCGGCGCGGCTCGGCCGCACCGAAGAAGCGTGCGAACAGGTCGTCCCACTGACCGGGTCCAGCCGGCCCCAACGGTCCGATGCTCATCAGTCTCTCTTCTCCTGATACTCCACCGGCGGTTCCCGGGAAGTTGAGTGCGATAGGCTCAACTTCATGACCCTGGAACCGGTCTTCCGGGAACCCGCCGTCCCCGAACCCGCGCCCGCGTCGCCGGAGTCCCCGTCTCAGCAGGCCACACCGAGGGCGTCCGCGTCCGGCGAACCGGCGTCTCCGGTGGTGTCTTCTGCCGCTCCGACGCCGGTTCCGGCAGGTTCGGCCGGTTCGGCCGCGCCCCTGATCATCGTGGACGGGGCGAATGTCGTGGGCTCGGTTCCGGACGGCTGGTGGCGGGACCGGGCCGGCGCCGCGATCCGCCTGCGGGACAAGCTGGCCGCGCTGCCGGCCGCGGGCCTGCCCGGCATCCCGCCGCCGATCGAGGTGGTCCTGGTCGTCGAGGGCAAGGCCCGGGACATTCCGCAAGGTCCGCCCGGGGTCCGGATCGCCCGCGCCACCGGCTCCGGCGACGACGAGATCATCGACGTGGTACGCCATGAGCACACGTCCGGCCCGGTCCCCCGCCGGATCGTGGTGATCACCGCGGACCGGGGCCTGCGCGACCGCGCCACCGCCCTGGGCGCCGAGGTCCGCGGCCCGACCGCCGTCCCCCGCTGACCCCCACGCCATCGCGGGGCCCC
>NZ_BOMS01000128.1 GCF_016862315.1 Actinoplanes palleronii
CCGCGCTTGCGTGGGGACTTTCGGTGCGCTCCGCGCCACAACTCCCCACGCGAGCGGGGTGGGTGGGGTGACCGGGACCAACGGCGGACAATGAAGGGTGCGGCGATCGGTATGGACGCGCCAGCGGCCAGATCGCCGTGCCCGGCCCCCGCGGGAGCGGCGATCCGCACCCGGCACCCACCGGGGACATCATGATCTTGAAGTTGTTTTTGATCTTCGGATCGTGGGCAATCGGGGCGACGAGGCTCACACCCGGCGCGGAGGGGGTCGGCGGACGCGGGGAGAACGGCATGATCCACAATGGACGCTGCTCGGAAAGACCGTGCCAGCTGGGCGATCATCAGAATCGATAGTCGGACTGGTTGTGCGCTTTTATCTCCGCGGTCTGCCAATTCCGGGCAGTCGAGGACAGCGCGGCCGGAACCGGGCGGTAGTCTGGGACGGCAAGACTGCAGACGTACAGGAGGCCGAACGAGTGGCCAGTGTCGCCGAGGTCAGAGCGGCTGTGGACGCCGCGCTCCAGCAGGTGAACGAGGGGCAGGCGGCGATACAGGCGGCTCGGGAGAAGCTCGGTGAGGCTCAGCAGAGCCTGGCCGCGGCGCTCGACGGGAGCGCCCACGACGCGGTCGGCACCGCGCATGCCTCGCTGTCTCAAGCCGATCAACAGCTTGAGGAGTGTTTCACCGCGACGCTGGTCGCGGTCGAGGCGGCGCAGACCTACACCGCCACCCTCTGACGCGATGTCGCTGCTGCAGGAACTCGGCGCCCGCCTCCGGGCCGCCTCCGACGAGTTGCCCGACGGCCTCGTCGTGGTGGCGATGGAGAAACTCCGCACCGCCACCGAACTGCTGAACTGGGTGCGCGAGGCGTCCGAGCACAAGATGGGCGTGCCGGAGCTCGGCAACGCCACCGAGCACGCCGAACGCGCGGCCGCGGCGCTGCGCCTCGCCGAGGACGCGATCGAGACCTACCTCGCCTCCCTCGGCCTGGGCGGCGACCCCGGCGGCCCGCGCGGCCAGGAGTGGCGCGAGGCGCTGCGCCCCGACCCGGAGAAGGACCGCGCGCCGGCCGACCCGGCGGCCGAGGCGACCGGCGAGCAGCTCGGCCCGTGGTGGCAGGAGCGGGTCGCGCAGCTCACCGGCGAGGCCGCCCCGCCGGAGCAGAAACAGCAGGGCGACGCGGCGGGCCGGACCGACACCGCCGAGCTGCTGCGCCGGGTCGCGGCCGGGGTGCGCGCCGGCGACAAGGCCCGGCTGGGCCGGGAACTGCACGCGGTGACCGCCTCGACCGGGCTCGGCCTGTCCGCGGTCACCCCACCGGTGCTGCACCGGCTGGCCGGCGACCTGCTCGGGCACGAGCCGCGGCCGGAGGACGTGCCCCGGCTGCGCAGCGCGGCCGAGGCGCGGGTCAAGGCGTTGCTGCCGGGCACCTCGCCGGGCGTGCTGGACACCCTCATCGCCCGGATCTGCCGGGTGCCGGCCCCGCAGCAGGGCAACCGCCCGGCCGGGCATCCGGCCGACAACGCGGTGACCGCGAGCGTGCTCACCGGCGTGCTGCTGGCCCGGCTGGGCCGGGACGCCGCGGCCCTCGACCCGGACGCGCCGGAGCCGGTCCGGCCCCGCACCGAGGCCGAGGAGCAGCGCTCATGATGTCAGCGGGCTGGACAACTGCGACGATGCCGGCGGGTCATGGCTGAATCCACCAAACAGCAGGTCATGGAGATCCGGGCCGGGCTGTCCCACGCCCTCGGGGTCGCGGAGAACGCTCTCGGGCGCGCCCGCCATGACGAGGGCACCGCGGTCACCCGCTGGGAACGGATCCGCGCGGCGGCCGAGAGCCGGGTGCGCAAGCTCGGCGCGGCCCGCGACGAACGGCTGCGCTCGGTGACCGCGTGGCACGACTCCGAGCTGGCCGGGCTGGCCGGTGCGGCGGCCGGTGCGGCCGACCGCGCGGCGCCGGGCGCGGCCGGGGAGACCTGGTCGTCCTGGGAGCCGACACCGCTGCCGAAGGCCGCCGAGCTGCGGATCGGGCGGTTGCTGCTGCCCGAGCCGCCCGGCGCCGGCGCCACCGAGCCGGAACGGCCGGGCCGCCCGTGGCAGTGGGAGGAGGGCGCCGGGGAGCCCGCTCCCGCGCCCGACGTGCCGGCCCTGGTGCAGCTGCTCGACCACGGGCACGTGGTGGTGCAGGGCGACCGGAAACTCGGCGACGACGTGGTCGCCGCGCTGCTGCTGCGCGCCCTGGGCACCAGCACGCCGGGCACCCTCCAGGTGATCGGGTACGACCCGGAGCACCTCGGTGGCGGGCTGGCCGGGTTCGCCCCGCTCGCCCCGGTCCGGGTGCTCACCTTCGTCGCCCCGAACGCGCTGGGCAAGCTGCTCGACGACCTGGTCGGCGAGGTCCGGCGGATCAACGAGACGGTGCTGGCCGGGGAGTATTCGTCGCTGCGCGAGCTGCACGCGGCGACCAACCGGCGGCCCGAGCCGTGGCGGGTCGCGGTGCTGCTCGGCGGCGGCGAGCTGAACCGGCACGAGCGCACCCAGCTCGACCGGCTGCTGCGGACCGGTGCGGCCTGCGGGGTGCACCTGATCGTGCACGGGCTGACCGTCCCGCCCGGGCCCGGCATCGAGTGCGTCACCGCCGCGCCCGGCGACGAGGCCCGGATCAGCAGCGGCGGCGACCTGCCGGTCCGGCTCGACCCCGGCCCGCCGCAGCAGACGCTGACCGCGACCTGCCGGCAGATCGCCGAGGCGGTCGCGGCCGGTCCCGCGCCGATCGCCCTGGACAGCCTGCTGCCCCGGCCCGACCAGGAGTGGCGGGAGAGCTCGGCGACCGGGGTGACCGCGCCGCTCGGCGACAGCCCGCAGGGCACCCGGGTGCTGGTGTCGCTCAGCGACTACCCGCCGCACGCGCTGATCGCCGGGCCGTCCGGCACCGGCAAGACCAACCTGATCTACGCCTGGCTGGGTTCGCTCGCGGCCCGCTACTCCCCCGCCGAGCTGGCGTTCTACCTGCTCGACTTCAAGGAGGGCGTGTCGTTCGCCCGGTTCGCGCCGGGCCGCCGCGACCAGAGCTGGCTGCCGCACGTCCGGCTGGTCGGGGTGAACGTCAACACCGACCGGGAGTTCGGCCTGGCCCTGCTGAGGTTCCTCGGCGCCGAGCTGCGCCGCCGGGCGGACGCCGCGAAACAGCACGAGGTGACGAACCTGGCCGAGCTGCGCGCCGAGGACCCGGGTGGCGACTGGCCGCGGATCGTCGCCGTGGTCGACGAGTTCCAGGTGCTGCTGGCCGGGCGGGACTCGGTCACCAACGAGGCCGTCGACATGCTCGAGGACCTGGCCCGCCGGGGCCGGTCGCAGGGCATCCACCTGATCCTGGCCAGCCAGGACGTCTCCGGCATCGAGGCGCTGTGGGGCCGGCCCGCGCTGGTCGCGCAGTTCTCGCTGCGGATCGCGCTGCCCCGGGCCCGCCGGGTGCTCGCCGAGCAGAACACCGCCGCCGAGTCGCTGCCGCGCTACCACGCCGTGGTCAACCCGGACTCCGGCGCGACCGAGGCCAACCAGGTGGTCCGGGTGCCGTCGGCCGGCGACCGGGACCGCTGGAGCACGTTCCAGCACCGGCTGTGGCGCCGCCTGCCGAAGGACTCGCTGCCGCCCCGGCTCTTCGACGGCGACACCCAGCCGCGGCTGGCCGACAGCCCCGACTTCCGGTCGCTGATCGCCGACGACTCGCCCGCGCCGGCCGCCCTGCTCGGCGAGACCATCGACGTGATGTCCCGCTCGGCGCGGACCGTGCTGCGCCGCGCGCCGGGCCGCAACCTGGCCGTGCTCGGCACCCGGACCGAGGAGGCCTGCGCGGTGCTGGCCACCGCCGGGCGCTCGCTCGCCGCGCAGTTCGCCCGGGACGGCGCCCGCTTCTCGATCGCCTGCTTCGACCCGGACGCCCGGGCCGCCGCCGAGGCGCTGCACGCCCGGATCCCGGACTGCGGCTGGTACGACGCGTCGAACGTCGACTGGCTCCTCGAGGACGCCGCCGCCGAGTCGACAGCGGCCTGGCCGGCCGACCGACCGCACTTCATCCTGCTCTACGCGGCGGACGCGCTGCCCGGTGGCAAGGCCGCCGGTGATCAGTTGCGGACGGTCCTGCGGCAGGGCCCGGAACGCCGGCTGCACGTGCTCGGCTGGTGGCGTGGCGCCGGGCTGCTGCGCGACACCCTGGGCGGGCCGAGCTCGCGGACCGACCCGATCGGCGCCTGGGTGGCGCTGGACGTGCACGGCAGCGAGCTGGCCCCGTTCTACCCGGGCGCCGGTGCGCCCAACTGGTATCCGCGACCCTGGCGTGCGCTGCACTTCGACCGATCGGTGCATCGCGGCGCCGAGGTGATCATTCCGTACGGAGTGTCATGAGCGCCCTGGAACCGGCCGACTTCGAGCGGGCCGACTACCGCACCGTGCTGCGCCGGCTGACCACGCTGGACCAGCGCGCCGCCGACCTGCGCGCCGAAGCGGTCGCCTGGCACGCCGCGCAGCGACTCACCGCCGACGAGGCGGTGCAGGAGGCCGAGGACCGGGTACGGGCCACCAAGCGGGCCACCCGGGCCGCCCAGCGCGACCTGGAGGAGGTCGACGCGCGGGCGGCCGGGCTGTGGTCGGAGTACGTGCACCGGGTCGGGCCGGTGGCCGAGCGGTTCGGGCGCACCCTGCCGCCGCCCAGCATCCCCCGGCAGCGCACCGAGCTGGGCGCCCGGGACTACCTCGCCGAGGTGGAGAAACGGATCAACTGGACGCCGCCGGCCCGACCGGTCACCTTCGGCGTCAAGGTGCTCTATGTGATCTTCGGGCTGGTCGGCGGCCTGCTCGGCGCGCTCGGCAACCAGGTGCTGCGGCAGACCGGGCTGGCCTCGGCCGGTGACTGGCACCAGGCCGCGCCGGTGGTGGCACTGCTGGTCCTGCTGGCCTGCCCGGTGCTGGCGGTGGTCACGGCCAAGCTGGTGGCCGATCGGCGCAAGGCGGCCCTGGACACCGCGACCGTGGTCACCGTGCTGGCCACCGGCCTGGTGACGGCACTGCTGCTGTTCTCGGCCATGCAGTACGCGGCGACCTGAGCTGTCAGCGGGGCGTGGCCATCGCCCGGCGCTGCTCGGCCTCCTCGGTGAGGGCGGCGGGCACGTCCAGGTGGTCGCCCGCGCCGTGGGCCTCGTCGTACTCGAGGTCGCCGGCGTCGTCGTACTCGGGTCCGGTCTGTTCCTGCGGTTGCGCGGGGCTGGCGTCGGTCATCCTCTGGTTTTACCCCCGCCCGCCCCGCGAAACCGTTGTTGTCCCCGGATTCAGCCGACCGGCATCGGTTTCAGTTCGGCGTGCCGGAGGGTGTAGTCGCCCCGGGTCACCACCGCGAACGGGGCCGGGGCCAGGCAGGTGCCGATCCTCGCCTCGTGCCAGGTGCCGTCGGCGTCCTGGTCACCGCTGAACGACCAGGTGAACCCGACCCGGTCGCCGTGCCCGCGGCCGCCGTCCTGGACGCTGAACCCGACCCGCTTGCCGACCCAGTCCGCCACCACGCTGTCGGCCCGGGTGACCACCGCGGTCAGGGTGGCCAGACCGGGGCTGGTGACCAGGCAGTCGACGGTCGCCTCGAAGCGGACCGTCAGCTGCTGGGCGGGAACGAAGTGCGACACCCGGACCGTGCCGGTCGCGTCGGTCGGCAGGCCGTGCGGCAGGCCGGGGATCGGCGTGGTGTACGGCGTGGACCGGACGTCGAAGGCGAACGAGCGTACGTCGTCGTCCGGGTCGAACGGGAGCATGAAGTCGGCCGAGCCGGTCACCCTCGCGGTGTCCGGCCGGGCGCTGGCCGGCGCCGTCGCCGCCAGAATCGTTCCGGCGATGGCCGCCATCCCGGCGACCCATCGTGTGGTTCTGCGCATCGTCGACCTTTCCTGGTACGCCACCGCGGTGGTGGCGTCTGTGATCCAGGTTGGTCGATCGGCGGTGGTGGCAGATCCCCTGCGCGAGGGGATCCACTCCCTCTGCCGGGGGAGACGTTTACCGCCCGGCGATTTCGAAAGCCCATTGTTCTCGGGGACCTGTGCCGTTTCGGCACCCGCCCCGCATATTCCCCGCCGAATTGTCGACCAGATGGTCGACACGTTTTGCCGGTGCCCGCTTCCACCCGCACGAAAACGGGCACCGGAACGCTTCAGCTGGCCCGGCGCTCGCGGTTCTGCTTGCAGTGGACACAGGTGGTGGCCGACGGGAACACCTCGAGGCGCTCCCACGGGATCGGGTTGGAACACGCCTCGCAGTTGCCGTACGTACCCTCGTCGAGGCGGTGGATGGCGTGCTCCGCCTGCGTCCGCCGGTCGAGCAGGGTCCGCAGCAGCGACGTGGCAGCGTCCCGCTCCGCGGTCTTGGACCCGCTGTCGGCCTGGTCGTCGCCGGCAGCGTCGCCGATCTCGACCAGCCGCAGCCGGTGGTTCTGGGTTACGGCATCTTCGTACTCCGTGTCGAGCTCCGCGAACCGGTTCCGCAGGATCACCCGGATCTGCTCGATCTCCTCGGCCGAGCGCCCCTTCGCCGTGCTCGCGCCCTTACCCGCAACAACCGCTCCGTTGACGAGCATGCAGTCCCCCTGCCTTCCCTCAGCCCAGCCGGTGGGCATCATCCGGGTCAACCGCGACCCGGCCTGGCTCGACTTGTGGAGCCGCCTGATACCCACCGCCGGGGACCCCAAACGAGGCCCCCGCAAAAAAGTAACCGGAGCATAACTGTCAGTGGTCGAATCCGCCACGGACTCGGCACACGGGTCTTGTGCCGACGGTCACGCCGGCACTCAGCCCGACGCCATGACCAGGGCCGGATGCCGTGGATCATCCACCCTGACGACCACATCGGCGAAAGTCTCCGGCGCCACCTCACCGGCGTAGCGGGCGAACGCCGGCAGCGTCCAGCGCGCCTCCGGGCCGGTCCGCCGGTCCAGTGCCGCGGCCGAGAGCCCAAGGTGGACGGTGAAGTCGAAGGGCAGGCCGGAGCCGAGCAGCAGAGGGCCACTGAGCAGCACGATCGCGTTCGCCGGGAGCTGCCGGTAGGACTCCCGGGCGGCCCGGTCGGCATCCGCGTCCCAGAGACGGGTGACGATGCGGCCGGAGCCGCCCGGCCCGGCCGGATCGAGCACCTCACGGATCAGGCCGGCCTCGTCGAACCACCCGGCGTAGAACGAGTCCGGGTTGTCCCGCCCGAACTCCAGCCGCAGCGACGCAGGACGCAGGAAATCCCTGGTGTCGACGCGGATGGCCGGCCGCCCGAGGACCCGCAACGGATCGACCAGGGCGTCCGCCAACCGGCCCGGATCGGCCGCGTCCGCCCCGTCCACGGCCACCCGGACCCTACTGTCGGATTCCCGACTGGCCAACCGGTCCACGAGGTCGTCGACGAGGACGGCGAACGAGACGGGGCGCACACGCATGGCTCAATCGTGCGGCATGATCGTGATCCGGGCGTCATCGGCCAGCCGGTAGCCCACCCCGTAGACCGTGGTGACGGCCGGCACGGCGGCGCCCAGCTTCAGCCGCAGCCGCCGGACGTGCACGTCGACGGTGCGCTCACCGGCCCGCTCGTAGCCCCACACCCCGGCGAGCAGCTGCGCCCGGCTGAACACCCGGCGGGGCCGCTCGGCGAGGTAGAGCATCAGGTCGAACTCGAGCCGGGTCAGCGGGATCGTCTCGCCCTCCAGGAGCACCTGACGCGATCCGGTGAGCAGACGCACCTCCGGACCACTGGGGAGTGGCTCCGGGTCCGGCTCGACCGGCTCGGTGGCCGCCTCGACGGTCACCGTGCCCCGGCTGAGCTCCACGAGCTCACGGACCGCCGCGAGTAATCGATGCGCTTGTGGCGAGACCGCGTCCCCGGAGAGCGGAATGGCGAGCGTCACGGTCAGCGCCGGCTCGGGCCGCCGATTTCCGGGGCCCCGCCCCGGTCCGGCGGAACGACGATCGGCTCGCGGCGACAATGCGCTGACCGGCATTGAGTGATCCCCCAAGAATTTGTTGCGGCAAACGAATACGTGTGATCACTGAGCGTAAATCGGGGCTGATATTTCCGGGCCGCCGCTTTGCCGGTCAAGTCACCATCCACAGTGTGAGAAAGATGTTCCATATTGTTCCCGGTAACACGAATGCATTCAGGGAACGCTTTCTGTCAGGCTGATTAAGCATTGCCGAACGCCATGGGGCTCCAGCTGGGACGGAACACGCTGAAGGGGGCGTCCGCGGCTGCGGCGCCCCCTTCAGTGAATTTCCGGGAAATGTGTCGTCAGCCACCCGAGGTGAGACGACGCCCGACGGCCGCGATGAGCCGGTCCAGCTCCGAGCCGAACGGGTTGTCGTGCACCAGGTACGTCCACGTCGCGCTCGGCCGGACGATCTCGGCCCGCTCCGGCTGCCACCCGTCGGTGAGGTCGACCTCCTCGAACGCCTCGATGGTCCGCGTCTCCACCTGGGTCAGCAGCTCCTGGAAGGCCGGCACCGCGGCCCGGTGGAACTCGTCCAGCGGGTCCAGCTTGCCCAGTGCCCGCAGGTGCACACCCTCGCGCACCTCGGACAGGAAGGCCAGGTGGTCCACCCACAGCCGGTCCAGGTGGAACAGCGCGATCGCCCGGGCCGAGTCGGACAGCACGTCCTCGTCGATCTCCTTGGCCTTCTCCGGCGACTTCTCCAGCAGCATGATCGCCGCCACCTCGGAGGTGAGCAGCCGCTCCCGGCGCTCGGCCAGCAGCAGGCGCTGCTGCTCGATCACCACGCTGTAGCGCCAGGTGTTGCGGTGGATCTCGTGGTTCACGCCCTCGGCGACCCGCTGGGCGTGCTCGACCGCGTAGTCCACCTGCGGGTCGTGCACGACGCCGTCCATGTCCATCCGCGGCGAGGCCGGCAGGATCTCCCCGGCGTGCCGGGTGACCAGCTCGTCCTCGAGGCTGACGAAGAACACCGAGGCGCCCGGGTCACCCTGCCGGCCGGCCCGGCCACGGAGCTGGTCGTCGACCCGGCGGCTGTCGTGCCGGCCGGCGCCGATCACGTACAGGCCGCCCAGCTCGATGACCTTGTCGCGGTCCTTCTCGTCGCTGCCGCCCAGCCGGATGTCGACACCCCGGCCGGCCATCTGGGTGGAGACGGTCACCGCGCCGACCGCGCCGGCCTCCGCGATGATCTCCGCTTCCTCGGCGTCGTTCTTCGCGTTCAGCACGTGGCACGGCACACCGGCCTCGGCGAGCTGCTCGGCCAGCCGCTCGGACGCCTTCACGTCCACGGTGCCGATCAGGACCGGGCGGCCCTTGTCGTGCGCGATCTTGATCTCTTCGACGAGCGCCTCGTCGCGGGTGTCGTGCGCCGAGTAGATCCGGTCCGGGTCGTCCTCGCGGACGTTCGGGGTGTTCGACGGGACCACCGCGACCTCGAGCTTGAAGTACTCGCGGAGCTGCTCGCCGACGTGCACCGCGGTCGCGGTCATCCCGCAGACCGTCGTGTAGAGCGCGATGTACGCCTGCACCGTGACGGTGTTCAGCACCTCGCCCTCGGCGGTGGCGGACAGCCCCTCCTTGGCCTCCACGGCCGCCTGCAGACCGTCCGGCCAGCGGCGACGCTGGGCGACCCGGCCGCGCATCTCGTCGATCAGCTCGACGCCACCGTCGCGGACGATGTAGTCCACGTCGCGGCGCAGCAGCGTGTGCGCGTGCAGCGCCACGTTCACCGCGGACAGCTGCGCGACCTGGTCGTCGGCGTACAGGTCGACGCCGCCGAGCTGCTCCTCGATGTTCTTCAGGCCGTCCTCGGTGAAGGCGACGCTGCGGCCGTCCTCGGCCACCTCGTAGTCCTTCGCCTTGCGCAGGTTCTTGACCAGCGCGGCGGCCTCGTGCACCGGGTCGCTCTCGGTGGCGGTCGAGCCGGCGAGCACCATCGGCACCCGGGCCTCGTCGATCAGGATCGAGTCGGCCTCGTCCACGATCGCGGTGGCCAGGTCGCGCTGCACCCGGTCGGCCACGTCGGTGACCAGCTGGTCACGCAGGTAGTCGAAGCCCGCCTCGGACACCGACACGTACGTGACGTCGGCCGCGTACGCCTCGCGCCGCTCCTCCGGCGTCATCGACTCGGTCACCCACGTTGCGGTCAGGCCGAGCAGCGTGTAGATCGGCCCCATCCACTCGGCGTCGCGCTTGGCCAGATAGTCGTTGACGGTCAGCACGTGCACCGGCCCGTTGTCCAGGCGGGTGTGGCCGTACGCGGCGATCGCCGCGGTCAGCGTCTTGCCCTCGCCGGTGGCCATCTCGGCGACCCGGCCGGAGAGCAGCGCCATCGCGCCGAGCAGCTGGACGTCGTACGGACGCTGGCCGATCGCGCGGCGAGCGGCCTCCCGGCCGACCGCGCAGATCTCGGTGAAATCAGAAGCCTCGCGGGCGGCGTCGGTCAGCGCCGCGTCATCGAGCTCCTTCAGCGCCTCCTCTCGCGCCTCGATCGGCTCCAGGCGCTTCGCCAGCGGGCCGAGGTCCACGGTCGTGCCGGGACGCTGCAGAAACTTGCGGAAACGGTTCTTCAACCGCTGCGACACACCCATGGCGCGCAACGGTACTTTATTTATCTGCCGGGCATCGGCCGGACTCCCGCGCGACGCTCGCACGAGATTCGCCCCGGACAGTGGTTTGCCCCGGTCCGCGGCCGGGCACTCGCTGTCGACGGCCCGTCCCACGGGTCTCGCCGGGAAGGAGACCCGATGCCCAGCCAGCTCGTCTGCCGGCCGGAACGGGACCTCCCGGTAGCGGTCCTCACCGTCAGCGGCACCCTGGACCAGCTGACCGGCAACGCGCTCGGCGCCGCGGTCCGCCGCAGTCTCGCCGGGCAACCGTCGAGACTGCTGCTCGACGTGAGCCGCCTGACCGTGGCCGACCCGGTCGCGTTCGGCACGTTCGGCGCGGTGGTCTGCCAGACCGCGGAGTTCCCGAACGTACCGATAGTCGTCTGCGGCGCCGACCCGGGCACCTCCGCGGCGCTCGCCGCGATCCCGGACTGCGCGGGCGTCGAGCGGGCCGTGGACTGCGCGGCGGCCCTGGCCGACGCGAAGGCCCAGCCGGAACCGGACCGCGTCCGGGTCCGCTTCCGCCCGGTCCCCGAGGCCTGCCGCCAGGTTCGTCAGCTGGTCGGCCAGACCTGTGACCGCTGGCACCGCACCGATGTCGCCTCGACCGCCACGCTGATCGCCACCGAACTGGTCGCGAACGTGGTCCGGCACGCACACACCACCATGGAGTTCACTCTGGCCCAGCAGGACGGCCACCTCACCATGGCGGTCCGCGACGGCAGCCGGCACGTCCCGCGCCCGCTCGACCCGGCCCTCACCGACGCCGGCGGCCGCGGCCTCCGCCTGATCCGCGAACTCTCGGCCGCCTGGGGCGTCCTTCCGGTCAGCGACGGCAAGGTCGTCTGGACCCACCTGCTCCCGGCCCTCCCCTGACCGATCTTTTCCGGTACGACCTGGGGCCCCGACAGAAGCAGCTGCCCCGTCCCGGGCCTCCCCCCGCGACCGCCGCTGCGCACCGGACCGCCCGGCGACGCGCGGGTGAGTCAGTGCTCCCGGCCTCGACCGCCGGCTCGGGTCACCCGCATCCCTGACGACCACCGCCGCTCGCCGGGCCGGCGAGCGGTCATCGTCGTGGGCGCCGCGGTCACCGGCGGGGCAGGCCGCTCGGGGCGCTGGCCGGGTCGTCCGGGGGTGCGTCGGCCAGGTTCGCCGGGCCGGGGGTGGCGCGGGGTGCGCCCCGGCCGGGCAGGCCCGAGGGCGCGGCCGATTCGTCGACCGGAGCGCCGGAGGATTCCGCCGACGTCGCCGGCACGACCGGCGGGCCGGCGGCCGGGTTGTGCTGACCCATGTCCGGCGCCTGCAGTCCGGGGCGCACGGTGGGCGGGTTGTGCTGACCCATGTCCGGGGACTGCAGTCCGGGACGCGTCGGAGCTCCGGGCATTCCCGACGGCGGGTTGTGCTGACCCATGTCCGGGGCCTGCAGACCAGGACGAGGAACGGCAGGCGCGTTGTGCTGACCCATGTCCGGGGCCTGCAGTCCGGGACGCGACGGAGCTCCGGGCATTCCCGGCGGCGGGTTGTGCTGACCCATGTCCGGGGCCTGGAGACCTGACGGGCCCGGGGCCAGGTCGGGGGCCGGCAGGGCCGGGTTGTGCGGGCCGGACGGGGCCGGAGCCAGGTCGGACGGTGGCATCGGCGCCAAGCCGGACAGGCCCTGAGCCGCGGGGCTCTGCGGGGCGGCGCCGGTCATCGCCGCGGCGGACGGTCCGACGTCGGTGCCGGTGGCGGGCGCCATCGGCTGGGGTGTCCCGTGCATGCCGGGCTGGCCCATCGGCTGGCCGGCGGGCGGCACCATCGGCGGCAGGCCACCGATGGCCGGCGTCACGGCAGGGCGGGCCGAGCGGGTGAAGCGCGGCGCGTCCAGCGGGCTGTTCTGCTGGCTGAAGGCGGGCGCGGCGAAGGACGGCGCGGCAAGCGGATCCGGTATCGCCTCGGCGACCGGCAGCGGTGCGGACGCCATCGGCGGAGCCGCCCACGGCGGCGGCGTTCCCTCCACGGGGGCGGTCGGCACGACGGCGATCGGAGGCGCCTCCGCCGGTCCACCGGAATCCGGGCCACTGAAACCCGGGCCGCCGAAACCCGGGCCGCCGAAACCCGGGCCGCCGGGAGCCATCGTGCCGGGAGCCGTCGTTCCGGGGGTCGGCGCGGGCCAGGCCGGGTTCACCGCGGACTCGTCGGCGGCGCCTGTCGCCCACGGCGGTACGCTCGGCGGGGCCTCGACCGCGCCGGGTGCCGGCCACGAGCTGAGACCCGTCTCCCCGTTCGGGGCGGCGAACCCACCGGCCGCGCCGATCCCCGCGGAACCGGCGCCCATCCCGGCCAGCCCGCTGACCGCCGCGGACCCACCGCCCGGCGCCAGCCCGGCCGGACCTGCCGGGCCGATCGTGCTGACGTTCTCGCCCGGCATGCCGTCCGCCGGGGGCCAGGCCCGCAGTCCGCCGGCGGCCACCTCGTTCCCCGCGCCCGGCCCGGCCGGAGGCCACGCCTGCGAACCGCTCCCGGCCACGTCGCCGCCGACACCCGGTTCGGCCGGGGGCCACGCCCGCAGAGCACTGCCCGCGGCGTCGATGCCGGTGACCGCCTCGGCCGCCGGCCGCGAACCTCTGCCCGCAGGATCGACGCCCGGATGCGGCTCCGTTGACGACCACGGGCGCAGACCACTGGTCGCGGTATCGGCGCCGGGGTCCGCCGGGGGCCATGCGCGCAGACCGCTTCCCGTGGTCTCGGTGGCAGCCGGCTCGGCCGGGGGCCAGGCCCGCGGGCCGCCACCGGTCGCCTCGGCGCCGGGGTCCGCCGGGGGCCACGCGCGCAGGCCGCCGGCAGTGGCGCCGGTGACATCGGTGGCGCCGAGGCCCATCGCCGAGGCCAGACCCGCGCCGCCCAAGCCACCCAGGCCGCCCGCGACGCCCGGACCATCCAGGCTGCCCGGGCCACCGAGACCGCTCAGGCCGCCCGGAGCATGGAGACCGCTCGAGCCGCCCGGTCCGCTGGGACCGCTCACGCCGCCCGAACCGTCCGAGCCACCGGAAATACCGGAGATGTCGGGTGTGGTGAGGGTGGAGTTGTTGTCGGACGGGGGCCAGGTCTGCGGGCCGCTGCTCGGGTCGGGCTCGTAGCCGCCGCCGGACTCGGGCGAGGGCCAGGGGCGCGGGGTGCTGGCGTCGCCGCTGCGGGCCGTGGGGCCCGTCGCGCCGGGGCCGGGACCAGAAACAGAAGGCGGGGCGTCTGACGGCGACCAGGACCGGATTCCGCTGCCGGCTGACCCGGCGGCGGGATCCGCCGAGGGCCAGGGGCGGGCGAGTGCGGATTCGGCGGAGGGCGCCGGTGAGGTCGGTGCCGCGTGAGCGCCCCTGCGTTCCGGCCGGCCGAGACCGGAGTCTCCGTGGCCGGGGGCGGCATCCGCGCGGCCGGGGGCGGAAGGGCGGTCTCGCGGCGGGGCGGTGTCCGCGGGGGTGGCGCCGTTCAGGCCGATCGCGGCGTCCGGCATGCCGTTCCGGGCTTCACCGGTGGGCTCCGGGTGCCAGCCCGGTGCGATCTCGCTGCCACCGGCGAACAGGCCGGGGACGTCCTCGCGGCTCTCCGAGAACAGGTCAGCGAGGTTCTCCCGGCTGTTCGGGAGCAGGCCCGGGGCGGGCTCGTCGGTGCCGGGGAACGGGATGGGGCCGGGCGAGGGGGCGGTGTTCGTACCGGTGGAGGGTTTTGCGGGCAGGAAACCGGAACCGGCATTGGCTCCTGGGCGGAGCGCGGTCGTGGCCGGGCCTTCGTTGGCACCGGGGCCGAAGGGGGAGTCGGTGAGGCGCGGCAGGCCGCCGAGGCGGGACTCGGTCCACGACTCGGGTGCCGGTGAACCGGTGGCGGACGCGGGCCAGGGCTGTTCGTGGGTTCCGGTGGGTTCGGTCGCCCAGCTCGGGCGCTCCGACGAGAGCGGCCCGAAGTCGTCGGCCGGGGCCGCCGGAGAGGTGAAGGAGCCGAAGCCCGGGCCGGTCAGCGGATCGGCCGGGGTGAGCCACGGTGCGGGGCTTCCGGTCGTACCGTCGAGGTGCGGACCGGAGGACAGCGGTGGGTGACCGGCGCTCGGGCCGGGACCACCGGTGGTGTCCTCGGACGGCCAGGGCGGGCTGAAGGCGGGCGGGCCGGACTGCGGGGCGAACGCGACCCGGGTGGCGGCGATCAACCCGGATGCCTCGGCCAGACCGGCGGCCGCGAGGACCTCGGCGGCCGCCTGCCCGGAGCGGCAGGGCAGCGGCTCGCCGCAGACCGGGCAGCGGGTGAGTCCGTCGCGCGGGCCTTCGCCGCCGGCGTGCGCCGAGAGCATCTCGCGAGCGGTGCGCGCCAGGACGCTGTCCGGATTGACGTAATTCGTCGGTGTCACTGGTCTCCGCCCCCCGTCCGCGATGATTTTTCGCGGGACTCGGCGTCCAGTTCACCCCGCCGGGTCCCCCGTTAGGGCACGTTTCCGCAGATCCGTGGGTTGCCGGCCGGAATTTCCCGGTATCCGGCGCGGGCGCGGGCGGAGCTTGGTAGGTAGAGGAGATCACAAGTTCACCATTCACTCACGGTGCGCACCCGAGCCCGGTCCGTAACATTGAAGAACATCCAGGAGGTGATCCCCCATGGACGACACGGAACTGCACCGCGAGCGGATCCTCCGGCACGTCAGTCCGATCATCACCGGCCGGTTCGTCGGCTACCAGGCCGCGTACACGCGGGAAGTGCGGGTCGGGCGGCCACTGGCCGTCTTCGTCTTCCTCGCCGCCGGCCTCGCCCAGCTGGTCGGCTCGCTGCTGAAGATGAAACCGGCCCGGCGCAGCCTCAAGGAGCTGCGCAAGGGGCCGGAGTTCCTGGTCACCCCGGTCCGATTGCGCGACGATCTCGGGCAGACGTACGAGATCGAGATGCACGGCCAGCTCCCCCAGTCCGCCCTGCACCGGGGCGATCTGGTGCAGGTGCGCACCGAACCGCAACGCGACCGCACCCTGCCGGTCAAGCTGATGCAGGTGGTCAACCTGACCACGATGCAGCCGCTGACCCCGCGCATCCCGACCCGGTGGTCGCACCTGGGCCCGGCGATGCTGCTGCAGGCCGCCGCGGGGCTGGTGGTGGCCGGCGTGGTGCTGGCCGCACTGCTGCGCTGAGCGGCGCGTAAAGATCGCGACGATCGGGTACCGGTGCGTCCATGCTCGACGCACGGTTGTCCACCACCCGCCAATGCTGCTCCGCCGATGGGGGAACAGGCATCGACAGCGGTAATCATGAGTCTGGGGGGACCGCCGCGACGACGCCCGTTCTCCCTCGTCGCTGACGCCTGAAGAAGGTGGTGCCCGGTGGGCGAGAAAGTGGAAAAGACCGAGTTCTCCCGCGAGGACCGATCCCGGTACCGGCAGAAGATCCGCCGCAGTCTCGACGTGTTCGCGACGATGCTGCGCGAGTCCCGCTTCGAGTTCGAGCGGCCGATGACCGGCATGGAGATCGAGCTCAACCTGATCGACGACCACGCCGATCCGGCCATGCTGAACGCCGAGGTGCTCGGCGCGATCGCCGACCCGGACTTCCAGACCGAACTGGGCCAGTTCAACATCGAGATCAACCTGCCGCCCCGGCGGCTGGCCGGTGACGACCTCGGCGATCTCGAGAAGGCGCTGCGGGCCAGCCTGAACCACGCCGAGGGCAAGGCCCGGACGGTCGGCGCGCACATGCTGACCGTCGGGATCCTGCCCACCCTGCGCCGCGAGCACCTGACCGCCGAGGCGCTGTCGGCGAACCCGCGGTACCAGCTGCTCAACGAGCAGATCTTCGCGGCCCGCGGCGAGGACCTGGACATCCGGATCGACGGGATCGACCGGCTGGCGGTCACCACCGACAGCATCGCGCCCGAGGCCGCCTGCACCAGCACCCAGTTCCACCTGCAGGTGAGCCCGGCGCAGTTCGCGGCGTACTGGAACGCCTCCCAGGTGATCTCCGGGATCCAGGTGGCGCTGGGCGCGAACTCGCCGCTGCTGTTCGGCCGGGAGCTGTGGCGGGAGACCCGGATCCCGCTCTTCGAGCAGGCCACCGACACCCGGTCGGAGGAGATCCGGGCGCAGGGCGTACGGCCCCGGGTGTGGTTCGGCGAGCGCTGGATCACCAGCGTGTTCGACCTGTTCGAGGAGAACGTCAGGTACTTCCCGGCGCTGCTGCCGATCTGCGACGAGAACGACCCCGCGGACATCCTGGAACGCGGCGAGATCCCCGAGCTCAGCGAGTTGCGCCTGCACAACGGCACGGTGTACCGGTGGAACCGGCCGATCTACGCGGTCGTCGACGGCCGCCCGCACCTGCGGGTGGAGAACCGGGTCATGCCGGCCGGCCCGACGGTCGCCGACACCATCGCGAACGCCGCGTTCTACTACGGCCTGGCCCGCAGCCTGGCCGAGGCGGAACGGCCGGTCTGGACCCAGCTGAGCTTCCGCGCCGCCGAGGAGAACTTCCACGCCTGCGCCCGGCACGGCATCGACGCCAGCGTGTTCTGGCCGGGTGTCGGCACGGTGCCGGTGACCGAGCTGGTGCTGCGCCGGCTGCTGCCACAGGCCGCCGCCGGGCTGGACCGGTGGGGTGTCTCGCCGGCCCAGCGCGACCGGCTGCTGGGCATCGTCGAGCAGCGCTGCCTGCGTCAGCGCAACGGGGCGTCATGGCAGGTGGAGACGCTGCACGAGCTGGAGAAGCAGGGGATGGACCGGCAGCGGGCGCTGCACGAGATGGTCCGGCGGTACCTGCCACTCATGCACGAGAACATCCCCGTGCACGAGTGGCCGGTGGCCGGCTGACCGCCTTTTTACGCGCTGGCGCCGGTCACGCAGGTGCCGCCGGCCGCGCCGGCCGGCTTGTTGGCGATCGGAATGCTGATCCGGGGGATCGTCGCGTCGGACGGCCCGTCCTTACGGCAAGGTTCGCCGGGCCAGCGCCACGGTCACGCCATCGACGATCAGCTTCGGCAGCACGAGGACGGCGCCCGGTCCCGCGGCGAGCAGCGCGGCCGCCTCGGCGACGCTCGGCGTGCCGACCGCGGCCGCCACGATCGCGCTCGCCCCGGGCACCACCACCGCGGCCAGCTGCGCCGCGGTGAACGCGACGAGCCGCCGGCCGGACTCCGCGGCGAGCGCGAGTACGGCCGGTTCGGCCGCCCGCCGGTCCAGGGTGGCCAGCACGGTCACCTCGGCCCGGTCCACATCGGCCGCGACCAGGGCGGCCCGGACCGCCGCCGCCAGCGCCGCCGTCCCGGTGCCGGCCCGCGCGCCGAGCCCGGCCGCGATCACCCCGCGGCGGCCGCGCGGACCAGCCGGGACGCGATCCCGCGCTGCCCGGCCCAGTGCAGGTGCAGATAGGACGCGTGGACACCGCCCGACGCGAACCCCTCCGGGTCGGCGCCCCGCCACGCCCACGCCGCTCCCCCGGCCGGCGACAGCAGCAGCCCGGAGCGCGGATGCACGGCGGTCCGGTGGAACTCGTGCCCGGTCACCCGGGTGCCGGCCTCGGCGAGAGGGCTGTCGGTCAGCGCGACCGCGTCCCGGTAACCCAGCGTCAGGGTCGGTGTCATCGCCGCGTCCGCGTCCAGCACGCCGCACATCGGGGCGCCGTCCAGGGTGCGGCACAGCCAGAGCAGGCCGGCGCACTCCGCGGTGATCGGGCGACCGGCCGCGGCGAGCGCCCGGACCGACTCCCGGAGCGGCTCGTTGGCGGAGAGCTCGGCCGCGTACACCTCGGGGAACCCGCCGCCGACCACCAGCGCCCGGGTGCCCTCCGGCAGGGTGGCGTCCCGCAGCGGGTCGACGGTGATCACCTCGGCGCCGGCCCCGGACAGGAGTTCGGCGGTCTCGGCGTACGCGAAACTGAAAGCCGGACCACCGGCGAGCGCGACCGTCGGACGGCCCGGCACCGGATTCTCCGCTTCGGGGGTCCACGGCGTGGCGTGCAGCGGCGGCGCCGAACGGGCGACAGCGGCCACCGCGTCCAGGTCGATCGCGCCGGCGACCAGCGTGGCCAGCGCGTCCACCGACGCGAGGGCCTCGGCGCGGCGTTCCGCGGCCGGCACCAGACCGAGGTGCCGGCTGGGCGCGGCGACCGCGTCGGCCCGGCGCAGCGCACCGAGCACCGGGGTGCCGACCTCCTCGCAGGCGTCCCGGAGGATCTGCTCGTGACGTTCCGAGCCGACCCGGTTGAGGATCACCCCGGCCAGCCGGACGGTGCCGAAGCTGCGGAAGCCGTGCACCAGCGCGGCCACCGACCGGCCCTGCGCGGCGGCGTCCACGACCAGGAGCACCGGCGCGCCGAGCAGCTGCGCGACCTGCGCGGTCGACCCGGTCTCGCCGGCGCCGGTGCGGCCGTCGTAGAGGCCCATCACGCCCTCGATGACGGCCAGCTCGGCGCCCTGCGAGCCGTGCGCGAACAGCGGCCCGATCAGGTCCTCGCCGACCATCACCGGGTCCAGGTTCCGTCCGGGCCGGCCGGCCGCCAGGGCGTGGTAGCCCGGGTCGATGTAGTCCGGGCCGACCTTGAACGGCGCCACCGGCACCCCGCGCCGGGCGAACGCGGCGAGCAGCCCGGTGGCCACCGTGGTCTTGCCGTGCCCAGACGCCGGCGCGGCGATCACCACCCGCGGGATCGTCACCATTCGATGCCCTGCTGACCCTTGCGGCCGGCGTCCATCGGGTGCTTGACCTTGGTCATCTCGGTGACCAGGTCGGCGGCCTCGATCAGGTCCGGGTGCGCGTCCCGCCCGGTGATCACCACGTGCTGGGTGCCGGGTCGGTCGTTCAGCACCTGGATCACCTCGGCGACGTCCACCCAGCCCCACTTCATCGGGTAGGTGAACTCGTCCAGCACATAGAACGTGTAGGTCTCGGCGGCCAGGTCCCGCTTGATCTGCGCCCAGCCCTCGGCGGCCTCGGCGGCGTGATCCCGCTCGGTGCCGGCGCGCTGGATCCACGACCAGCCCTCACCCATCTTGTGCCAGGTCACCGGCGTGCCGTTGATGCCGTCGAGGGCCTTGAGCGCGGTCTCCTCGCCGACCTTCCACTTCTGCGACTTGACGAACTGGAACACCCCGATCGGCCAGCCCGCGCTCCAGGCCCGCAGCGCCATCCCGAACGCGGCGGTCGACTTGCCCTTGCCGGGCCCGGTGTGCACGGCGAAGACCGCCTGACGCCGGCGTTGCCGCGTCGTCAGACCGTCGTCGGGCACGGTGGTCACTTTTCCCTGCGGCATCAAAAACCCCTTCTGGTACGACCTGTGCACAGTCCCCCGCTGAACGGGAGGCCCGGCCCGCTCCCGACCGCCCGGCGACCGCCGGGCTGAATCCGGTGGTCACCGCGTGACCGCCCCCGGGTCGCGGCAGCTCACTCGCCCGGCACGCCCGCGCAGCTAGGCCCGCCTTTTCCGCGGCGCTTTTCCGGCGGCCCGCTCGTTGTCAGGCGGCTCGGCGGTAGGCCCGGTCGGCCGGCGCTGCCGCGGCTGCCGCCGGGCGGCTCCCGCCGGTCGCCGCCTCGAGCTGGTCGAGCGGCAGCACGTCGGCCTGCAGCGCACCGGCCAGCTTGCGCGCCAGGCCCAGCCGGATCGGGCCGGACTCGCAGTCGACGACGACCGTGGCCACCCCGGCCAGCGCCGGTACCAGCAGCAGCGGGTCCGGCCCGCTGGTGGCCCGCCCGTCGGTGACCACGATCAGCAACGGGCGGCGGCGCGGATCGCGGCGGCGCTCGGTGGCGATGGTCCGCGCCGCGGCGCGCAGGCCGGCGGCAAGGGGCGTGCGGCCACCGGTGCGCAGCGCGGCGAGCCGCATGACCCCGACCTCGTGGCTGGACGTCGGCGGCAGCACCACGTCGGCGTCCGCGCCCCGGAACGTGATCATCCCGATCCGGTCCCGGCGCTGGTAGGCGTCCCGCAGCAGCGAGAGCACCGCCGTCTTGACCAGGGTCATCCGCTTGCGGGCGGCCATCGACCCGGACGCGTCCACCACGAACAGCACCAGGTTCGCCTCCCGCCCGACGTGGATCGCCTCCCGCAGATCCCGCGCCTGTACACCCATCACCACGGCCCGCACTTCCCCAGCGGCCCGTGCTTCTCCGGCGGCCCGTGCTTCTCCGGCGGCCCGCGCTTCCCCGGCGGCCCGCGCTTCCCCGGCGGCCCGTGCTTCCCCGGCGGCCCGTGCTTCTCCGGCGGCCGGGGTCGTGGGCCGGGCGAGCGGGCCGGCGAGCGCGGTGCGGTGCAGGGCGGCGCGCAGGGTGGCCGGCAGGTGCGGGGCGCCGGCGAGCTTGCCCACCGGTTTCCGCGAGCCGATCACCCGGCCGCGACGCGCATAGGCCGGCGACCGTTTGCCGGTGTGCCCGCCCTCACCGCGTGCGGTGATCCGCAGAGCGCGCGGCCGGAACGCCTGCCCCGCCTGAGCGGGCGGCGCGGAAGCCTTCGTCGGCGGGGTGGCGGCGTCCGGCGGGGTGCCTGCGTCGCCCCCGTCCGGAGCAGCGCCCCCGCCATCCGTGCCGCTGCCCGGTCCCGGCCCGCCACCATCCGGGCCAGGGCCACCACTGTCCGGGCCAGGGCCACCGCCGTCCGGCGCAGGGCCACCGCCCGGCGACGGATCATCGTCGTCACTGTCGTCCGGCGCCGGATCCTGCTCCGCCGCCTCCTCCTGGGCCTGCCGCTCGGCGTCCTCGAGGGCCTGGTCCAGTTTCTCCTCATCGGTACCCGGCGGGTCCAGCGGATCGGTCCGGCGGCGGTGCGGCAGTGCCAGCCGGGCCGCGTCCCGCACGTCATCGGCGGTCACCACGTCCCGCCCGCTCCACGCCGCGAGCGCCACCGCGCACCGCGCCACCACGATGTCGGCCCGCATCCCGTCCACCCCGTACGCGAGGCACACCCGGGCGATCCGGTCCAGCTCGGCGTCCGGCAGCCGCACCGAGGGCAGCACCGCGCGGGCCGCCGCGATCCGGGCCGCGTACTCCCGCTCGTCGCCGGCGAACCGGGCCGCGAACCCGGCCGGGTCCGCCTCGTACGCCAGCCGCCGCCGCACCACCTCGGCCCGCAGCCGCGCGTCGCGCGGCGCGGCCACCGTGACCACCAGGCCGAACCGGTCGACCAGCTGCGGCCGCGGCTCGCCCTCCTCCGGGTTCATCGTGCCGACCAGCAGGAACCGGGCCGCGTGCTTGACCGACACGCCGTCCCGCTCGACGTGCGCGCGGCCCATCGCGGCCGCGTCCAGCAGCAGGTCGACCAGGTGGTCGGGAAGCAGGTTGACCTCGTCGACGTAGAGCACCCCGCGGTGCGCGGCGGCGAGCAGCCCCGGCTCGTAGGCCTTGACCCCGTCGGCGAGCGCGCGCTGGATGTCCAGGGTGCCGACCACCCGGTCCTCGGTCGCGCCGACCGGCAGCTCGACGAGCGTCGCGGGGCGGTGCGTGGCCGGGGTGTCGGCGGGGTGCGGCCCGTCCGGGCACTGCGGGTCGGGAGCGGCCGGGTCGCAGGCGAACCGGCAGCCGCGCACCACGGTGACCGGGGGCAGCAGGCTCGCCACGGCACGCACCACGGTGCTCTTCGCGGTGCCCTTCTCGCCGCGCACCAGAACCCCGCCGACCGCCGGCGACACCGAGGTCAGCAGCAGGGCGAGGCGCAGGTCGTCAAGGCCGACCACGGCCGAGAACGGGTACGGAGTCGTCACAGGGGGTTCCCTCCCGGCGGGTGTCCACGCCCGCGTGTCGGTCATCACGAGCGGCCGGAGTCTCCTGGCTTCCGGATCGCCGTTCCCCGCTCGCCTTCCGGCCCGGTCAGGGCCGTGGCGTGCCGCGCGTCAGCGGGTCGCTCCCCGGTCACAGTGGCGGGACCGTCCCGGATTCACACCGGGTTCCTCCGCTACCGCTCGACAATCAATCTTTCCTACCGCCCACCCACCCGTCAAACCAGCCCACCGTGACCGAACCCTCAGTGCGAAGCCTCCCGCCACCCAGCGTGGGGACTTTCGGCGCGCTCCGCACCCCAACTCCCCACACAACCGGCAACGCCTCGGGGCAGCGGGCGCTCAGGGTTGCTCGCCAGGCGGCACAGCCGGTGGTCGCCGTCCGCCGCGCCGGCACCGACGGCAACCCGGCGCGGCCGTCCCGCAGGGTGCACCGCCGCTCCCGGCGGGTGCCCCGGTCCAGCCCGCTCAGGGCGGCCCGGATCCGCGGCAATCCGCACTCCCCGACACCAGACGCACCCGTCACCGCCCCGGCCGGCGCTGACGGCCCTATCCGGCCCGTTCATACGACCACCAGCACCAGCCGACCGCGACCAGCCGGCCCTGACGGCCCCCTCAACCCCGCCATAACGGCCGCCACAACCAGCCCCTCAGCCTAAGTTGATCTTGATGGGCCGTTGACGACCGGAACCACCCAGCCCGCAAGGACATCCCGGCCCGCCCCGCGAAAGTCAGCGAACGGCAGGCTCCGTCGTCGGCCTTGGCGACCCGGGCTCCGTCCGTGATCAAGCCCGACGCTCGCGCTCGCCGGCCGGTGCCGGGTGCGGCCGTCACCCCGTGAACGACCCCCGGTCGCAGCGCGCTCACCGATCCAGCGTGCGTTCCGGTTCCCGGCTGGTGCTCAGGGGTGCCTCCCCGCCCCCGAGACACCCCTGAGCACCAGCCACCAACACCGAGCATGCGAGCGGTCCGCGCGGTCGCGCGGGTGACCGGGTACCGGCTACACGGCCGTGCGCTCGCGGCCGGGTGCTCGCGGCCGGGATGTAACCGACCCCGGGCCGGGGTGTAGGCGGCCCCGGCCGAGGGTTGAACACGGCGTCTGCCCGGGGAACGTCGAGCACGATGATCGCCGGCTGGTCGCCCTTCGAATCACCCTGTGGCCGGCGGGGGCACATGCCCGCTCGGATGCACCTGTCGGCTGCCGGGCAGGGCGGTGAGAGTCCGCAATGCCAGATCGCGTGCGGCTACCGCCCACCTGGGGGCGGTAGCCGCACGCACCACCCGACCGCGGACCGCCACCGCCCCGAACCCGACCCACCGCGGACCCCCGCCGCCCCTTCAGTGCCGAGCGCGGACCCCCGCCGCCCCTTCAGTGCCGAGCGCGAACCCTGGCCGCCCCTTCAGTGCCGAGCGCGGGCCCTGGCCGCCCGTTCGGTGCCAAGCGCGGACCCCGGCCGCCCCACCGGTGCCGAGCGCGGACTTCCACCGCCCCGCCGCATCGATCACCCACGCTGATCGTTACAGCGACGCTGAGCGACGGGACATCCCGGCCCGCAACGACACCCCTACCCACCTGCACCCGAACACATCGGGAACCACCCCAAGGCCGCAGGGCCCCACCGAGATCAAAATAGGCTGAGCGGCATTGCGACGAGTCCGGCTGGCCCTGACGGCCCCCTCAACCCCGCTATAACGGCCGCCAGAACCAGCCCACCGTGACCGGCTGGCCCCGGCGGCCCCCTGTCCGTGATCACCGTGAGCGCTCGCTGAGCCGGCCCGGCGAGCAGCCGTCGTGTCCTCCGAGCCGGCAGAACCCTCCGAGCCGCCAGAACCGCCACCCGCGCTCGCCACGCCCGACCGGCGAGCAGCCGCCGTGACCTCAGCACCGCCACAACCACCACCGGCGCTCGCCGCACCCGATCAGCGGGAGCCGTGGTGATCTCGCCGCGCCGGACGCAGGCCCACCCTCCCAGGGGGCTCCCCCTTTGACAGTGTGGTGGGGAGGGGTGGTGGGGTGGGGGTGGGTTGTGGATGGTGTTGAGTTGTGGAAATGGGGGCCCGCCTCGTCGTGGGCAGGGCCTGGGGTTTCCGGGACCACCCGCGGACGTCGCCCCGGAGGGCTTCGCGTTCTGGACGCGCCAGCGGCCAGCGAAGCCCGCAGGGGTCCCGGCGGGAGCGACGATCCGCACCACAGCGGACGCACGACAAAAAGCTCTTGATCTTCTGCACGTGGCCGGGGACGACAAACGCCCCACCGACCATCCGGTGGGGCGTGCTTCACGTCGGTCGTGCGGCCCCGCCTCGCCCGGGCCGCGCCGATCGTGCCGCCGTCCCGGGAGCGGCTGCGCCTCTTCAGCCGCGCCGGGATGTGACGGTGGAGCTCAGCGGTCGCCGATCGCGGTGATGTCGCGGACCGGGGCGCCGGTGTAGATCTGCCGCGGGCGGCCGATCTTGTTGGCCGGGTCGTGCATCATCTCCTGCCACTGGGCGATCCAGCCCGGCAGCCGGCCGATGGCGAACAGCACCGTGAACATCTTCGTCGGGAAACCCATGGCCTTGTAGATCAGGCCGGTGTAGAAGTCGACGTTCGGGTACAGCTTGCGGGAGACGAAGTAGTCGTCGTTGAGCGCGATCTCCTCGAGCTGGAAGGCGATCTCCAGCAGCGGGTCCGGCTTGTCCAGGGTCGACAGCATCTCCTGGGCGGCCTTCTTGACGATGGCGGCGCGCGGGTCGTAGTTCTTGTAGACCCGGTGGCCGAAGCCCATCAACTTGACGCCCTTCTCCTTGTTCTTCACTCGCGTGACGAAGGAGTTGACGTCGCCGCCGTCCTTGCGGATCTGCTCGAGCATCTCGAGCACGGCCGCGTTGGCGCCGCCGTGCAGCGGGCCGGAGAGCGCGCCGATGCCGGCCGAGACCGAGGCGAACAGGTTGGCCTGCGCGGAACCGACCAGACGGACGCTCGACGTGGAACAGTTCTGCTCGTGGTCGGCGTGCAGCACGAACAGCATGTCCAGGATCTTGGCGATCTTCGGGTCGACGTCGTAGTTGACGGTCGGCAGGCCGAACGTCAGACGCAGGAAGTTCTCCACGTAGTCCAGCGAGTTGTCCGGGTACGGCAGCGGGTGACCGATGGACCGCTTGTAGATGTACGCGGCGATCGTCGGAAGTTTCGCCATCAGCCGGATCGCGGAGATCTCCACCTGCTCGTCGTCGAGCGGGTCGAGCGCGTCCTGGTAGTACGTGGACAGCGCGGTGACCGCCGAGGAGAGCACCGCCATCGGGTGCGCGTCACGCGGGAATCCGGAGAAGAAAGTGCGCATCTCCTCCTGCAGGAGCGTGTGCACCCGGATCTTGTCCCCGAAATCACGCAGCTGCGTGGCGTTCGGCAGTTCGCCGTTCATCAGGAGATAGGACACCTCCAGGAACGTGGACTTCTCGGCCAGCTGCTCGATCGGGTAACCCCGGTACCGCAGAATGCCGGCGTCGCCATCGATATAGGTGATCGCCGACGTGGTCGACGCGGTGTTCACGAAACCCTGGTCCAGGGTGACGTACCCGGTCTCCTTCAGCAGAGCACTGACGTCGATGCCGCCCGGCCCGTCGACGGCCTCGCGTACCGACATCGACAATTGGCCACCAGGGTGGTCGAGCTTGACATCCGTCATGTATTTCCCTCACTTCACCGGCAGATGTCCCAAAGATTTTGCCGTTCACCGTAAACCCTCAACCTGAATGGGTCATCAGGTGGCCACCCGTTGAGGCATTGGTCACCAGTACGTACAGCCCGTTGCGCCATAGATGACGATCGGTATATTGCGAGAACGTTACGGGGAGCGGAGGTTCGACCGATGCAGATCCCGAATCGGCCACCCGTGGTGGTCGGGGTCACCGGAACCGCGGCCGGCCTGGCCGCCGTACGCCTAGCCGCGCGAGAGGCGGTCTCCCGCGGCACCTCGTTGTCGGTCGTGCACGCCTTCACCTGGACGGAGTCCGAGGTCGCGTGGGCTTCGGCCCGTCACGCCGCCGCACACGTCGTCGAGGCGGCGGTCGCCACCGCCCAGCGTTCCACACCCGGCGTCGACGTGCGCGGTCAACTCGTGGACGGACCCGCCGGCCGGGTGCTGCGCAAGCTCAGCCGGACCGCCGTGCTCCTGGTGCTCGGCGACGACGACCTGGCCGCCACCGGCCGGCTCACCGCCGGATCCGCCCTGCTGGAGACGGTGACGCAGGCCTGGTGCCCGGTCGCGGTGGCCCGCGGTCCGCGCCCGCCGTCCGGCCGGGTGCTGGCCGCCGTGGACGGTTCCGCATCATCTGTACTCGCGCTGCGGTTCGCCGGCGAGGACGCCCACCGGCGCGGCGTCCCGCTGGACGTGGTGCACGTGGTCGCACCGGGCCGCGAGGCCGCCGGGCACCGGCTGCTGGACGAGATGATCGCCGCGGTGCCCGGCCTGCCCGCGGCGCGCCGCCGGCTGCTGACCGGCCCGCCGGCGCCGGCCCTGGTCAGCGCGTCGCGCCGGGCCGGGCTGATCGCGCTCGGACCGCGCGGGGCCGGTGGCGCCGCCCGGTTCGGCGCGGTGGCGGGCGAGCTGCTGCGCCGCGGCGGCTGCCCGACCGTCTTCGCGCACGGCCGCCGCGCGGCGGCCCGGCACATCGGCGCGCCCGGATCGGGCCGGGAGACGGAAACCGGGTCGGGGCGGGGGATCGAAACCCGGTCGCTCAACTAGGCCGTTTCCCCTCCGATGCCGATACGCCCATTGCTACGGTGATCAAACCTTATTCTCTGGGCAAAACGGGAGGAATGGCCGGTGCGTTCCGTGCTCCCGCCCGGCATCGCCCGCCGCCAATGGCAAGCGATGGCCGCGATCGGGATCGTGGTGCTCGCGCTCTACGCGTCCCGATCCGCGTCGGACATGGCCTCGGCGAGCCTGGTGACGCTCGGTGTGCTCACCGTGGTGGCGTGCTTCTTCGGGCCCCGCCGCTGGGGCGCCGAGCCGCCGGTGGCCTGGCTGCTGATGGCCGTGGCCGCGCTGCTGTTCCTGGTCGGGCTGGTGATCCGCCCGATCGTCACCGACCTGGCGATGCCGCTGCCGCTGCTCGCCGACGCGGCCAGCTTCACCGCGTACCTGCTGCTCGGCGCGTTCCTGTTCATGCTGCTGCGGGCCCGGCAGAGCCTGGAACGGCACGCCGTGCTGGACGGGCTGATCGTCTGCCTGGCCGCCGGGCTGACCAGCACCCTGCTGCTGGCCGCGCCAGCCGCCGCGATCTCCGGCCGGCCCGCGCTGCTCTCCATCATCCAGGGCACCTATCCGCTGCTCGACGTGGTGCTCGCCCTGCTCGTGATCAACCTGGCCTTCACCACCAAGAGCTGGCCGGTCAGCATGGTCGCGCTGCTGGTGATGATGGTCGGGCTGTTCGTCGGCGACACCGCGTACGCGATCGTCGGCGCGAACGGCCAGATCTACGCGTCGCCACTGCTCAACCTGCCGTACGTGGTGGCGTACACGGCGCTCGGCGTGGCCGCCCTGCACCCGAGCGTGACCGAGATGAGCCGCGCCGACCGGCTGCCGGTGCAGGCCTGGTCCTGGCAGCGGCTGGCGATCCTGCTGCCCGCGCTGTTCCTGCCGTTCGGCCTGCTGCTGACCACCGGCACCAGCGCGGTCTCGCACCGGGCGATGGTCGCCGTGGCCGGCGCGCTGATGGTGGTGCTGCTGCTGGCCCGGGCGATCTCCGCGGTGCAGGCCCAGGTCGCCGCCGAGCTGCACTCCGAGCACCAGGCGCTGCACGACCCGCTCACCTCGCTGCCGAACCGGCAGTCGATGTCGGCCGCGATCGAACGGCTGGTCACCTCGGTCGACACGCACACCACCGAGCGGGTCTGGGTCTACATGCTCGACCTGGACGGCTTCAAGTGGGTCAACGACTCCTGGGGCCACGACACCGGCGACCAGCTGGTCATCGAGGTCGGTCGCCGGCTGCGCGCCGCGGTGCCCGAGTCGGTGCCGGTGGCCCGGGTCGGCGGCGACGAGTTCCTGCTCGCGTTCGTCGGCGACAAGGCCGGCGCGCTGCGGCTGGTGGACGACATCCGCGGCTGCTTCGCCCGGCCGCTGCCGGTCCGTGACACCGAGGTCGTGATCAGCGCGTCGATCGGCATCGCGCACTCGGTCGGCGACGCGGCCCGGTCCGCGGTGACCGCCGAGGCGCTGATGCGGGACGCGGACACCGCGATGTACCGGGCCAAGAGCGAGGGCCCGGGCCGGTCCACCATCTTCGACACCTCGATGCACGAGCAGGTGCGCGAGCGGATCGAGCTGGAGGTGGCGCTGCGCCAGGCGCTCGCCAAGAACCAGCTGCACGTGGCGTACCAGCCGATCGTCCGGCTGGAGACCGGGATGCCGGTCGGCGCCGAGGCGCTGGTCCGCTGGGAGCACCCGGAGCGCGGCTCGATCCCGCCGATGCTGTTCATCCCGATCGCCGAGGACTCCGGCATGATCTCGGAGATCGGTACGTTCGTCCGCAACGAGGCGCTGCGCCAGCTCGGCGTGTGGCGCTCGCAGGGTGTCGTCTCGGAGAGCTTCTACCTGTCGGTGAACGTGTCGCCGCGCCAGCTCAGCGAGCCGGAGCTGCCGCTGGTCTTCTCCGGCGAGCTGTTCCGGTACGGCGTGCCGGCCCAGTGCGTCGCGCTGGAGATGACCGAGTCGGTGATGGTCGACGGCTCCAGCGTCACCGCCCGGGTGCTCTTCGAGCTGCGCCAGCTCGGCGCCAAGCTGCTGGTCGACGACTTCGGCACCGGGTTCTCCGCGCTCGGCTACCTGCGTCGTTTCCCGGTCACCGGCGTCAAGATCGACCGCTCGTTCGTGACCGGCCTGGGCAAGAACGACCAGGACGACGAGATCGTCCGCGCCGTGGTGGCGATGAGCCACGCGCTCGGGCTGAGCGTGATCGCCGAGGGTGTCGAGACGAAGCTGCAGCGCGAGGCGCTCTACCAGGTCGGCGTGGTGAACGGGCAGGGCTGGCTGTGGGGCAAGGCGGTCCGGGCCGAGGAGTTCGCCGCGGTGTGGCACCTGGGCGCGGCGATCCCGGCGATCCCGCTGCCGGTCGCCTCGGTGACCGACAACTCCGGCCGGCACCGCCGCGGCGACGCCGACCGCTGACCGGCGCCCGTTGCCCGCCGGGCGACAAACCCTCCCGGTGGACTGGTGCGACACCGGCGACTGGGGCATTATTCGCTCACGGAGCAGCCAGCGGAATCCCCCGGGAGGCGACATGACGCACCTGATCGGCACCGAGGGCCGGGCGGTCTGGCTGGTCATGCTGCTGCTGATGCTGGCCGGGGGCCTGGCGGTGGCCCTGGTCGCCGCGACTCGCGGAGGCATCCCGCCGCGCCGATGAGCCCGCCGGGCGGCACACTTGACGGATGCGCTTCGCCACCTGGAACGTCAACTCGGTCAAGGCCCGGCTCCCCCGCCTGCTCGACTGGCTGGAGACGACCGCCCCCGACGTGGTCGCCCTGCAGGAGACCAAGGTCGGCGAGGACGCGTTCCCGGCCGGCGAGGTCGCGGAGCTGGGCTACCAGGTCGCCGCGCACGGTCAGGGCCGCTGGAACGGCGTCGCCCTGCTGTCCCGCACCGAGCTCACCGACGTCCGCCGCGGATTCCGCGGCGAGCCCGGGTTCCCCGGCCCGGAGGCCCGCGCGATCAGCGCGGTCGGCGACGGGATCAGATTCCATTCGCTGTACGTGCCGAACGGCCGCACCCCCGACGACCCGCACTACGCCTACAAACTGACCTGGCTGGCCGCGCTGCGCGACGTGCTCGCCGAGGACCTGGCGGCCGGCCCGCTGGTGGTGGCCGGCGACTTCAACGTGGCGCCCACCGACGCCGATGTCTGGGATCCGGCGCTGTTCGCCGGGTCCACGCACGTCACGCCGCCCGAGCGGGCCGCGATCGCGGCGCTGCGCGACCTGGGGCTCACCGACGTGCCGGCCCGGGCCATGAAGGGCGACCACCCGTTCACCTATTGGGATTACCGCGCCGGCATGTTCCACCAGAACAAAGGCATGCGGATCGATCACGTCTACGTCGGCGCCGACCTGGCCTCCGCGGTGACGGATGCCGTGGTGGACCGCGAGGCGCGCAAGGGCAAGGGCCCCTCCGACCACGCACCGGTGATCGTCGACCTCCAGCGCTGACGGCCCGCAAAAGGGGCGTTCCCCGGCGAGTCCCCGTAGGCTGGCATCCATGCCGCTCCGCAGACCTCGGGTTTCGACCGTCCCGGTGGCCACCCCGGCCCTTCTCCGGGCCGTGTTCGACGCCGCCGCCGAGGCCATGCTGCTCTGCTCAGCCGAGGACGACACCGTCCTGCTGGCCAATCCGGCGGCGATCGCGCTGGTGCCCGGCCTGGCACCGGGCGGCCCGCTGGCCGAGGCGCCACTGCCCGCGCTGGTCACCGCCGCCGCCGCGGGCGACGACAGCTTCCGGTCCGACCATCACCACCGATTCTTGTACGGCATGCGCCGCGACCTGGACGCCGCCCACTACGCCTGGTATCTCCGCGACCACACCGACGAGCGGGACCGGACGGTCGCGCTGGAGGCCGAGCGGGCCCGCGCGGCGTTCCTCGCCGACGCCGGTCGCCGGCTCTCCGCCTCGCTGCACCTGCGCCTCGTCCTGCGGACCACCGTCGAGCTGGCCGTCGAGCACCTGGCCGACGCCGCCGTGGTGGTCCTCCCGCCCGCCAAACGGCAGAGCGGCTGGATCCGGCTGCTGCCCGGCCACCCGGTCGAGGAGGGCACCCTCGCCGAACGCAACCTCGCCGACGTCCCCGGCCTGGTCGAGGCGCTGGACGGCTTCCCGCCGATCCCCAGCCGCTGGCTCGACCCGGCTCAGGCGCCCGGCTGGCTCTTCCCGGCCGCGCTCGGCCCGATCGGCGCGCTGCTGGTCATCCCGCTGCCCGGCAACGCCGAACCGGCCGGCGCGCTGATCCTGGCCCGGACCGGCACCCGGACGTTCCAGGAGGACGACGAGGCCCTGACCCGCGTGTTCGCCTCCCGGGCCGGCGCCGCGCTGGCCGCCGCCGGGCTCTACCGCGACCAGGTCGACGTCACCGAGGTGCTGCAGGCCGACCTGCTGCCGCCGGAGCTGCCGGAGACCGAGGGCTTCGAGCTGGCCGGGTCGTACCAGGCGGCCAGCGACGTGCTGCGCATCGGCGGCGACTTCTACGAGGTGTTCGGCCCGTCCGGGGCGAGCACCGACACCATGATCGCGCTCGGCGACGTGTGCGGCACCGGGCCGGAGGCGGCCGTGCTGACCGGCAAGGTCCGCCAGACGCTCCGCGCGCTGCGCGTGGTGCAGGCCGGCCCGGAGACCATGCTGCGAGTGCTCAACCAGGCGCTCACCGAGAGCGGCCGGTCGCAGCGGTTCGTCACCCTGGTGGTCGGCTCGGTCTCCCGGGCCGAGCAGGGCCGGGTCCGGCTCGAGCTGGCCAGCGGGGGCCACCCGCCGCCGCTGGTGCTGCGGACCGACGGCACGGTCGAGGAGGTGCCGGCCCGCGGCACCCTGATCGGCGTGCTGCCGAAGACGACGGTGCACCCGGCCACCGCCGAACTCGCCCCCGGCGAGCTGTGCCTGCTCTACAGCGACGGGCTGACCGAGGCGCGCGGCGGGCCGACCGGCGCCGAGCAGTTCGGCGAGGACCGGCTGCGGCGGGCGCTGGCCGACTGTGCCGGGCTGCCCGGCGCGGTCACCCTGGAACGCCTGCGCCAGCTGGTCTCCGACTGGCTGCACGGCGGGGCCAGCGACGACATCGCCATGCTGGCGGTCCGCGCGCGCACCCGGCCGCCGCTCAGCCTGCGCGGCGGCGGCGTGCCGAACCAGTCCCCGTACCTGATGACCAACCGCCGAGCCGACCGGCGGGTACGCCCCCGCGCATGATCACCTCGATCACCTCGCACCCGCTCGACGACCCCGAGCTGTTCGAGGAATACCTCGCCCTGGTCGGGGACGGCGACGAGGACGCGGCCGTCGCGATCGCCGTGGCGCTGCTCGACGACGGCGTGCCCGCGCAGCGGATCATGGTCGAGTTGATCGGCGGCACCCAGGCCCGGGTCGGTGAGCTGTGGGCCGGCAACGACTGGTCGATCGCCCGCGAGCACGCCGCCACCGCGGTCAACGAGCGGGTGCTGGCCGCCGTCGCCGGCCGCCTGCGGGTCAGCCCGTCGCGCGGCCGGATCACCCTGGCCTGCGTCGACGGCGAATGGCACAGCCTGCCCGCCCGGATCCTGGCCGAGACGCTGCGCCTGGACGGCTGGCGGGTCGACTACCTCGGCGCCAGCGTCCCGGGCCGCCACCTGATCACCCACCTGCACCAGACCGGCCCGGACGCGGTCGCCCTGAGCTGCATGATCCCGACCCGGCTGCCCCGCGCCCACGCCGCCATCACCGCCTGCCGCGCCGCCGGCGTCCCGGTGATCGCCGGTGGCCGCGGCTTCGGCCCGGGCAGCCGCTACGCCGAACGCCTCGGCGCCGACGCCTGGGCGTCCACCGCCGCGGAGGCGGTCGACCGGCTCGCCTCGCGCTGGCCCCCGCCCCCGGCGCCGGAGTTCCCCGGTTCCCCGGTCCGCGACTATCTGGCCGGCGAGGAGTACACCCACCTGGTCCGCTCCCGCGCCCAGCTGATCGCGACCGCGATGCAGCGCCTGGCCGACGGCTACCCACCGGCCCGGGACTACGACGAGTACCAGCGCGAGTCGACCGCCGAGGACTTCGGCCACCTCGCCGACTTCCTGGCCGCGTCCCTCTACATCGGCGAGCCCCAGGTCTTCCTCGACTTCACCCACTGGACCGCGGCGGTCCTGACCGCCCGGCAGGTGCCGATCTCCGCCTTCCGCGGCGGCCTGCACCTGATCCGCGACCAGCTCGTCGACTTCCCCACCGCCACCAGCACCATCGACCAGGCCCTGGCCAACCTCCCCACACCCTGACCGCCGGCGACCCGCCGTGCACCCGGCGACCCGCGGTCCGCACCCCCGCTCCCGGCCGCCGGTGGTCCCTGTCCTCCCCCGAGGTGGGCATCCGGTTCCGGCACCTGTTCCGGCGCGGGCATGCGGGGGGACCGGTTCCGGCCACACGGTACGTCGTGGAGCACGCGACGTTCCGCGTGCCAGCACGGCACCGGCGCGAGTCGCGGCCCCGGCTGGCCCTCACGGCCCTTTTCCGGCTGTCACAACGGCCGTCAGAACCAGCTGAACCCGACCGGCTCGCTCCGACGGCGCAAGCACCACCGGCACTCGCCGGGACGGGAGGCGCGGGGCAACCCGGTGGCGCGGGTGGGCCGGGTGGGGCGATCATCGGGCCGTGATGAATCGGGTGGCCGCGGTGGCGGCGATGCGGGGGCTGGCGCTCGGGGACGCGTTCGGGGAGGCGTGGCTGCTCCGGCCCGCCGACGGGCTGGAGAGCGCGGTTCTCGAGCGGCGGCTGCCGGACGGGCCGTGGCCCTGGACCGATGACACCGCGATGGCGCTGTCCGTGCTGCGCACCCTGGACCAGCACGGACACATCGACCAGGACGTGCTCGCCACGGCATTCGCCGATGCTTACGCCGAGGACCCGTACCGTTCCTACGGCGGTTCCATGCATGAGGTGCTGCGCGCGATCGGCCAGGGCGAACCGTGGCCGGTCGTCACCCGGCGCAAGTTCGGCGGGATGGGGTCCTGGGGCAACGGCGCCGCCATGCGGGTCGCGCCGCTCGGCGCCTGGTTCGCCGACGACCGGGACGCCGTCACCGTCCAGGCGACCCGCTCGGCGGAGGTGACACACGCCCATCCGGAGGCGGTCGCCGGGGCCGTCGCGGTCGCTCTCGCCGCCGCGGCCGCCGTCCGGGGCGCACCGGCCGGCGACCTGATCACCACGGTCGCCGACGGCACGCCGGACAGCGAGGTCGCCTCGCGTCTGCGCCGCGCCGCCCGGATCGCCCCGTCCGCCGACCCCCGGCACGTGGCCGGCATGCTCGGCTGCGGCGAGCAGATCTCCGCGGTGGACACCGTCCCCTACGCGATCTGGTGCGCCGCCCGGCACCTCGACGACCTCACCGAAGCCCTGTGGGCCACCGTCCTGCCCGGCGGCGACACCGACACCACCTGCGCCATCGTCGGCGGCATCATCGCCGCCCGCACCACCCTGGCCGGCATCCCCAGCGCCTGGCTCACCGCCTGCGAACCCCTGCCACCCTGGCTGACCCCCGAGCCCGGCACCGCCGCGGACGACGACCAACCACCGCCCGACTGATCGCCGGCCACGACCGCAAACGATCACGGGCCGGGTGACCACGAACGATCACCCGGCCCGTCACCGACGATCAAAGCCGGTCACCGGCTGATGACCGATGACGATCACCAGCTGGACACCGGCCGCTGGGATCAGCTGCGGCGGAAGGCGTAACTGCGCCCGCCACCGGCCCCGGCAGCCCGCCCGGACCGGGCCCGCTCCGACCGCTGCCGAGCAGCCAGCCGTTCATCCCGGGCACCGTGATGCGCCACCTCGACCGCACCACCCTGCCCACTGTCCGCACCGGACGACACCGGCCGGGCCAGCGCCGCCGCGATGTCCCGGCGCGCGAGTTCGTCACGATCCGGTCGTACCGAAAAAGCTTCTGCAGGCATGCCGCCACCTCCAGGGAAATCAGAGTCTGATGCCCGGTCCGGGGTCCAGGCGAACCCGGCGCCGATCCATCCGCCTGGAGCGGCGGGAATGATCGAAGGCCGGCAGAAAGGCGACCGCAACGGACCTCCAGGCATCCCCATCGGACACCGAGATCAGCAGGTAGTGCGCAGGTCGCCAGGCGCGAATCACAGCATGCCGCCAACCTATGCCCGCCGGGAAAGCCCCGCCACTGATTTATCCAGCACCCGCGGCACCCACCCTGACCAGGCAAGGTTTTGGGCGGGGCCGGCCCACGCAGGGATCAAGCCTGACCGCCCGGAGTGGGCCGGCCCCGCCCGGAACCGTCCCCGTCGCGGAACCGAAAGCACGCCGCGCAGCCGAAAGAACACAGCACAAAGCCAAGCGGGCCAGCCCGCAAAGGGCCGGCCCGCATGATGGAAAAGAATCAGCCCACCTGGATGTAAACGTCGTCCAGCTGCCCGTGGTACATGTCGCTGGACGCCCCGAAGTTCGGCCCGCCCACCCGCAGCGGCATGGTGTTGTCCACCGCGAGCGTCGCCGGGATCGTCACCTTGGCACCGGCCTCCCCGTCCACCGAGATCGACAGGCTGGTGGCCGACCGCTCACAGACGATCTTCTTCCAGGCGCCGTCGGCCACCGGCTTCGCCGAGGTGGCGCTGAAGGTCTGCCCGGTGCCCTTGCCGGTCATGATGCACTGCGCCCGCCCGGTCTTCCCGGTGAGCTGCAGCTTCCAGACGCTGGCGGCGCCGGCCAGGCCCTTCTGCATGATGTTCGCCTTGCCGCGCAGCTGCGCCGCGGTCACCCGGACGCTGGCCGCCCACCGGAACGTCCGGATGCCCGGGTTCAGGTCGGGCGCGTTCGGGGCCTCGAGCAGGGCCCGCCCGCAGGTGCCGGTGGTCGGGCACAGGGCGGGGAAGGAGGCGTACCGTCCGGCGCCCTCGGTGTTGATCGCGACGGTGCCGTTGTCGGCACTGCGGACCGTCAGGCTGGAGCCCTTGCCGGACAGGTCGGAGATCTTGCCGGCGACCGCGCCGCCGTCGAAATTGTAGCGAGCCACCAGTGTCGGTGGCTGGTCCACCGAGGGCGCGGCGACCGCGGGGGCGGCCAGTGCCGGGACCGTCAGAAGAACCAGAGTCGTGAGCTTGAACATCCTCATGTCCCAGAAGATGCCTCATCGTGCCGGTTTGTGGGGTAAACAACCCGACTAAGTAGATCGTACGGGTCAGAGAAGACCCGCGGACACGGCGATCTGGCACACAGCAACCAGTCGCAGGAGCGGCCAACCGGCGTTGGTCCATTCGGCCACCGTCATCGGAGCCTCGCCCGCGGCGGGCAGCGGACGGCGCATCCGGACCGCGGCGAAGGCGATGCTGCGGGCGTACGCCGCCAGCCCCTCGGCGTCGATCGCCCGGTCCGCGTCGTGCAGCGACTCCCGGATCGCGGCCGCGTGCTGGTCGACGGTGGCGAGCAGACCCGGCTCGGCGAACGCGGCGGTGAGGCCGTCCACGCCCACCCGGGCCATCATCTCGTCGAGGTACGCGTCGGCGGAAACGGTGGCGATCGGGGCGGCGATCGGGGCGAAGGCGATGCTCTCGTTCGTCATGGGAGAGACGTTATGGGGTGCCGCCCGGTCACGACAGGGACGTGACCGAACGGCACCACAGGCGCACCGAGCTGCACCTGAACGGCCCGCCGGGCTAGAGCGGCAGCGCGTCCATGGCCTTGAATATGCGCTTGTCAGAGACCGGGTACGCGGTCCCCAGCGCCTGCGCGAAGAAGTTGATCCGCAACTCCTCGAGCATCCAGCGGATCTCCCGCAACCCCTCCGAGGCCGGCCCGCCGACCGGTGCCTCGGCCTTCAGCTCGCGGTACTCCGTCTCGATCTCGTGGAATTGCGTGGTCAGCTGCCGGTCCCGCCCGGCGCCGGCCGCGAGCCGGTCCAGCCGGTGCACGATGCCGCGCAGGTACCGCGGCAGGTGGTGCAGCTGACGCCACCCGGTCTCGGTCACGAACCCCTGGTAGACGAGCCCCTTGAGCTGGCCACGGATGTCGGCGAGCGCGGGCAGCAGCGCCGGGTCCTTGACGACCCGCAGTCGCTGCTCCACGTCGTACGCGGAGGAGAGCACGGCCTGGACCTGGGTGACCACGTTGGCCACCGCGTCGACGAGGTCCTCCCGGACCGTGTCGCGCAGCGACGCGAACTCCACCGACGACCAGACCGGCCCGCCGGCGTCCGCGACCAGCTTGTCCACCGCCGCGCCGGCGCAGTCGTCGAGCAGGTCGGCGATCGACCGGTACGGGTTCGACCGGGACAGCTCCAGCTTCGCCCGGTTGTCCAGCCGGCCCTGCAGGAACCGGGCGGCCGGCGGCAGCGTGAGCAGCAGCAACCGCCGGGTGCCGGCTCGCATCGCGACCTGCTGCTCGGCCTCGGTCTCGAACACCTTGACGCCGATGCTGGCGCCCTCGTCGACCAGGGCCGGCCAGACGTTGACCTGGTAGCCGCCGCGGGTCTGCGCGACCCGGCGCGGCAGGGCGCCGAAGTCGTTCGTGGTGATCCCGGTGCGTTCCAGGTTGCCGGCCGCGCGGGAGATGGTGGCCTGCACCTTGGGTGCCAACTGGCGCCGGAGCACCTCGATGTCGCGGCCCTCGGCGACCACCTCGCCGTGCTCGTTGATCACCCGGAAGTTCATCCGCAGGTGGTCCGGGACCTGGTCGGGGCGCCAGGCGTCGCGGGGCACCACGGTGCCGGTGAGCCGGCGCAGCTCGGCGCCGATCGCGTCGGGCAGCGGGCCGCGCCGGACCGGTGCCCGGTCGAGGGCCGCCTCGGCCCAGTCCGGCACCGGGACGAAGCTGGTGCGCAGCGCCTTGGGCAGGGCCCGGATCAGCGCGACGACCACGTCCTTGCGGAATCCGGGCACCGACCAGCCGAAGTCGTCCGCGTCGATCTTGTTGATCAGGTCGAGCGGCACCTTCACGGTGACGCCGTCGGCGTGCGAGGTCGGCTCGAACTCGTAGATCAGCGGCAGTTTGACGCCCGCCGACATCCAGGCGTCCGGGAACGCGTTCGGGTCGACGGTGTCGCGGCCCGCGTTGACCACGTCATCGCGGGTGAAATGCAAGAACTGCGGATTGTCGTGCTTGGCCTTTTTCCACCAGCCGTCGAAATGGCGGGAGGACACCACTTCAGCCGGGATGCGCGCGTCATAGAGCGCATACACCGTCTCGTCGTCGACGGCGATGTCCCGGCGTCGCGCGCGATTCTCGATCTCGGTGATCTGCTTCAGCAGGCGCTGGTTGGCAGCGAAGAACGGGTGGTGCGTCTCCCAGTCACCCTCGACCAGGGCGTGCCGGATGAACAGGTCACGGGCCGCCTCCGGGTCGACCTTTCCGTAACCGACGCGGCGGCGCGGGATGATCGGCAGGCCGTACAGGGTGACCTTCTCGAACGCCATCACGGCGCCCAGCCTGCGGTCCCAGTGCGGTTCGCTGTAGGAGTGTTTGACCAGGTGGGGGGCGAGTTTTTCGGCCCACTCCGGCTCGATCCGGGCGTTCACCCGGCCCCACAGGCGGCTGGTCTCGACCAGCTCGGCCGACATCACCCAGCGTGGCTGCTTCTTGAACAACGCCGAGCCCGGGAAGATCGCGAACTTCGCGCCGCGGGCGCCCAGGTATTCACGTTTGTCGGTGTCCTTGAGCCCGAGGTGGCTGAGCAGACCCGCGAGGAGGGCGGTGTGCACCGGTTGCGGCGCGACTCCGGCTTCCCAGTTCTCCTGGAAGGGCAGATCGAGGGTACGGACGACCTGCCGCAGCTGGGCATAGATGTCCTGCCATTCCCGGATCCGCAGGTAGTTCAGGAACTCCGACTTGCACATCCGGCGGAACTGGTTGCCGGAGAGCTCCTGCTGCTGCTCGCGCAGATAGCGCCACAGGTTGAGGTAGCTGAAGAAGTCCGATTCCTTGTCGGTGAACCGGGCGTGCTTCTCGTCGGCCTGCTGCTGCTTCTCGGCCGGCCGCTCCCGCGGGTCCTGCAGCGACAGCGCGGCCGCGATCACCATCACCTCGGCGACGCACTCCTGCTTGCCGGCCTCGATCACCATCCGGGCCAGCCGCGGGTCGACCGGCAGCTGGGCCAGCTGGCGGCCCATCGGGGTGAGCTTGCGGTCCTCGAGCGCGCCGAGTTCCTCGAGCAGCTTCACGCCGTCGTTGACGTTGCGCTTGTCCGGCGGGTCGATGAACGGGAACTTGGCCAGGTCACCGAGGCCCAGGTTGGTCATCTGCAGGATGACCGAGGCCAGGTTGGTCCGCAGGATCTCCGGCTCGGTGAACTCCGGGCGCCCGGCGAAGTCCTCCTCCGAGTACAGCCGGATGCAGATGCCGTCCGAGGTGCGCCCGCAGCGGCCCTTGCGCTGGTTCGCGCTGGCCTGCGAGACCGCCTCGATCGGCAGCCGCTGCACCTTGAGCCGGCTGGAGTACCGGCTGATCCGGGCGGTGCCCGGGTCGATCACGTAGCGGATGCCGGGCACCGTCAGCGAGGTCTCGGCGACGTTGGTGGCCAGCACGATCCGGCGGCCGGTGTGGCGTTCGAAGACCTTGTGCTGCTCGGCCGCGGAGAGCCGGCCGTAGAGCGGGACCACCTCGGTGTTGCGCAGGTTCTTCTTGTTCAGCGCCTCCGCGGCGTCCCGGATGTCGCGCTCGCCGGAGAGGAAGACCAGGATGTCGCCGTCGGTCGGCAGCTCGTCGACGGCCGCGCTGATCCCCTCGAGCTGGTCGATCGGCTCCTCGCGCAGTTCCTCGTCGTCGAGCACGGTCGTGGTGACCAGCGGGCGGTACCGGACCTCGACCGGGAACGTGCGCCCGGACACCTCGATCACCGGCGCCGGTTTCCCGTTCGCGTCGGCGAAGTGCTCGGCGAACCGCTGCGTCTCGATGGTCGCCGAGGTGATCACGAGCTTGAGGTCGGGCCGCTTCGGGAGCAGCTCGCGCAGGTAGCCCAGGATGAAGTCGATGTTGAGGCTGCGCTCGTGGGCCTCGTCGATGATCAGCGTGTCGTACCGCCAGAGCATCCGGTCGGTCTGGATCTCGGCCAGCAGGATGCCGTCGGTCATCACCTTGACCAGGGTGTCCTCGCTCACCTGGTCGGTGAACCGGACCTTGTAGCCGACCGTCTTGCCGAGCGGCCGGTCGAGCTCCTCGGCGATCCGCTCGGCGACGGTCCGGGCCGCGATCCGGCGCGGCTGGGTGTGCCCGATCTGACCGCGGACGCCCCGGCCCAGCTCCAGACAGATCTTGGGGATCTGGGTGGTCTTGCCGGAGCCGGTCTCGCCGGCCACGACCACCACCTGGTGGTCGCGGATCGCCGCGGCGATGTCGTCCTTGCGGGCGCTGACCGGCAGCAGCGGCGGATAGGTGATCGGGGGCACGCCGGCGATCCGGCTGGCCAGGCGCGACTGCGCCCGGTCCACCTCGGCGGCGATCTCGGCGATCGCCGCAGACCGGGCGGTGTCCTCGCGGATCCGCCTGGTCCCGTCGAGGCGGCGCCGGAGCCGGTGTTCGTCACGGGGCAGGAGCTGGGAGATCCGGTCGCGAAGCTCGTGCGCGGGAGCCGGAGCGGGAGGAGGCGTTATCGACATGGCGCGACAAGAATAGGCGGATCCGCAGCGGAACGCCTGGTGATTAACGCCGCCCTCGGCCCGGTCAGTTGCTGGCCGTGCTGTCCGGGTTCGCCAGCAGCCACTGATCGATGGTGTCGTTCTTGATCGCGGCGAACATCGCGGTCGAGGCGTCGTAGTCGAGATCCACCGCGGAGCCGGCCGGCGTCTTGAGGTTCGACGAGGCGTACGGCACGGTCGCGAACGTGATGTTCGCCGGACGGATGTCGCGCACCGCCAGGGTCAGGTCACGCAGGTCGAGGTTCTCGTCGACGGTCAGCGAGTCGGCCGCGATGCCGAGCAGCGAGTCCAGGGCGAGCGGCTTGAACAGCATGTTGTTCTTGGCCACCTTGGCGATCACCGCCTTGACCACGAGCTGCTGGTTGCGGATCCGGCCGAAGTCGCCGCCGGGCACGTTGTAGCGCTGCCGCATGAACTCCTCGGCGACGTCACCGTCCATGTCGTGGCAGCCCTGCTTCCACTCCCGGGCCGAGAACGTGGACTTCACGTCGTACGGGACGCAGACGTTGACCCCGTCCACCGCGTCGACCAGGTCCACGATGCTGGCGAAGTTCGCGATCATCGCGCCGTCCAGCGGGACGCCGGTGAGCTTGCGTACGGTGGCGGCGGTGAGCGCCGCCCCGCCGAACGCGAACGCCGCGTTGATCTTGTTCTTGCCGCCCTTCCAGCTCCCGCCGGCCGGCACGTCGACGTAGCTGTCCCGCGGGATCGAGACGATCGTCGCCTTGTCCCGGCTCTTGGCGATGTGCACCAGCATGATGGTGTCCGACCGTTCGCCGATCGGGCTGGTCCCGCCGGGCTCGATGGCCCGCGAGTCGGAGCCGAGCATCAGCAGGTTCAGCGCGCCGGAATCCCAGTTCTCCTTGCTCTGCTCGGCCTCCCCGGCCGGGGCGGACGGCAGCAGCGCGGCCCGGTCCACCTTGCCGGAGTACCGGCTGACCAGCAGGTACCCGCCACCGACCACGCCGGAGACAACGACCACCAGCAGCACCGAGAGCACGATCAGGGCTTTCTGCCATCCCGGCCGTCGCCGGAAGCGCCCCTTTCGTCCGGTCGGGGTCTCGGTGGCCGGCTCGGCGGTCGCGTCGGGCGCGGTACCGGGATCCTGATGATCTGAATTCACCCGCCTCACTGTCGGGGCGGCGGGCCCGCCGGTCAAGCCGGAGGCCTCCCCCGTTCAGCCCTTTCGCACCGGCCGACGCGGCCGGTGACATCCCGTTTCCCCGGGGCGCCCTGGATCGATATCCCGGATGACGGGATACCGAGTAACCGAATCGAGGTCGAGGGTGATCGTTGTCGCAGAGGACCACGACGACATCCGGTACGTGCTCAAACGCTCTTTGGAGCGGGCCGGGCACCGGGTGGTGGTGGCCGCGGACGGAGCGGCGGCCCTGGAGGCGATCCGGGAGCATCGGCCGGATCTGGTGGTCACCGACGTCGACATGCCGCAGATGACCGGGCTGGACCTGTGCCGGGCGATCCGGGCGGACGACGACCTGCGGCACATCCCGGTGGTGGTGGCCAGCGGGTCGCTGATGCCCGGGGACAAGCAAGCCAGCGACGCGGGTGCGTCGGCGACACTGCTCAAGCCGTTCGTGCCGGCGCAGCTGCTGGCCCTGGTGGCGGCGCTGCTGCCACAGACCGCCAAGGACGGTGTCAGCGGATAGGGGTGCCGGTCAGCCCGGGTGCCGGTCAACCCGGGTGCTGGTCAGTCCTGGTGCTGATGGTCGGGCACCGGGGCGTGCAGGCGGGCCGCCGCCGGGTCGTGCGACGACGGCGCGGCGGACGGCAGCGCGCCCATCCCGGGCAGCCGGCTGTCCAGGACCGCGGCCCGCTCGGCCAGGGCCCGGTCCAGCGCGGCGCGGACCTCGGCGTCCTCGTCCCCGACGGGTTCGGCCGGAATGTGGTTCATCGTGTCGTCCTCTCCGACGGCCGCGGCCGGCAGGGTGAAGTGGAAGCGGGTGCCCCCGCCGGGGTTGTCCTCGACGCCGATCTCGCCGCCGTGCCGGTCCACGATCCGCTGGCAGATGGCCAGGCCCAGGCCGGTGCCGGCATAGGCGGCCGACCCCTGCGCCCGATGGAACGACTCGAAGATCCGGGCCTTGTCCGGGTCCGGGATGCCGATCCCGGCGTCACTGACCTCGATCTGCGCCCAGCCCGGCGCCGCCACGCCGGACGTGACGGTCGCGCGCGGCACGGCGCCCGGCCGGACGTACTTGAAGGCGTTGCCGATCAGGTTGTCCAGCACGTGCCGGAGCATCGCCGGGTCGGCCCGGACCGCGGGCAGCGGCTCGACCGACCACTCGGGTTCCGGCCCGCTGCCGCGCAGCGCCGCGGCCCGCTCCTGCAGCACCTCCCGGATCAGCGGCTCCAGCGCGACGTCGCCGATCCGCAGCGGCGCGTCCCGCGCGGTGCTGTACGCCAGCAGCGTCTCGATCAGCGTGTCCATCCGGTCCACCGACCGGATGATCCGGCTCAGCGAGTACCGCAGCTCCTGCTCGTCACCGGGGTCCTCGATGGCCAGCTCGCAGTGCCCGCGCACGATGGCCAGGGGTGCCTTCAGGTCGTGCGCCACCACACCCGCGAAGATCGCCAGGTCCTTCTCGTACCGGCGCAGGTCGGTGATGTCCCGGGAGACCGCGACCGCGCCGCGCAGCCCGGCGCTCGGGTCCAGCGGCCGCCCGTCGACGCTGAGCAGCACCCCGTCCGGGCGCCCGGCGTTGCGGATGAACACCTCGACCCCGTCGGTCTGCTCGCCGTGCAGCGCCCGGATCAGCGGCATCTCCTCCAGCGGCATCGGGGTGACCCCGTCCGCCCGGTACGCGCCGTAGTGCTCCTGCCAGGTCTCCGGGTGGCCGCCGACGTCGTCCACGCCCATCAGCCGCCTGGCCGCCGGGTTCTCCAGCAGCACCCGGCCGTCGCCGTCGACGACGCTGACCCCGTCACCGAGGGTCGTCATGATCGCGCCGAGCAGCCCGGCCTGTTTGCGGCTCTCCACCTCGGCGGCGCGCAGCTCGGCGGTGGCCTGCTCGACCCGGGCGCGGGCCCGGGCCCGGCCGGTGGCCAGCACCAGGACCAGCCAGCCCAGCAGGCCGGTGAGGATCAGCCCGCCGGTCAGCACGATGACCGGCAACCGGCTCCCGGCGCCGGGCAGCCGTGCCGAGTCGGCGCGCAGGCCGAGCTCCCAGACGTGGTCGGCGACCGGGACCGGATCCACCCGGCTCAGGTCCGGATCGCCGGGGACGCTGAGCCGGGCCACCTCGGCGCGGCTGCCGTCGCTGTTGACCGCGACCAGGCTGCCGTCCAGCTGGCCCTGGCTGACCGTGTCCAGCACCCCGGCCAGGAAGTCGCCGCCGCGCAGGCCGAGGACCACCCAGCCGCGGAACACCGGGTCGTTGGCCCGGGTCCAGACCGGCGCGGCGAAGACGAACGACTGCTGCTGCCGGCCCGCGGGCAGGCCGCGGTCACGGACCAGGACGTACGTGTCGGAGACCGTGGGGCGCATGGTCTCCTCGGCGGCCCGCAGCGCGGCGGCCGGCTGGGGCACCCCGCTCAGGTCGGTTCCGGTCCGGCCGGCGCCGTCCTGCTCGTTCAGCAGCCGGGTGAAGACCGGGAAGTAGTGGTCGTCGCGGCCGGGCTCGGGACGCAGGGTCAGGTCGGTGGTGCCGGCCGCGCGCCAGTGCGCCTGGGCGGCCGGGATCTGCGCGGTGGTGACCGGCACGACGTACGCGACGGCGACCGCCCCGATCAGCCCGGCGGACGCCAGCGGCGCACTGGCCAGGTCGAAGTCCGCCCAGTTCAGCTCGTCACCGGCGGCGATCCCGGCGGCCGTGGTCTCGAGCAGGGTGCGGTACCGGTCGGTCTCGGCGCGGACCGCGGCGAGGGCCATCTGCGCGCGCTGGTCCATCACCCGCTGGCTGCCGTCGTGTTGCGCGGTGCGCAGCCCGGCCACCACGAACAGGGTGGCGAGCACACCGCCGAGCACGACGGCGGCCGCCAGCGCCGAGCCGGTCCATCGGCTCCGGACCCGTCCCGCAGTCACCCCTCGCTCCACCATGAGGAGCGTAAGCCGCACAACGCCCCCGTCGGCCTGACTTCGGCCAATGGGGGCGCGGCGGGGCTATTTCCAGGTGTCGTACTGATAAAGGTTGTAGGTCGCCATGATCCCGGTGACCTTGGTGTAGTAGTTCGGGTCGGTGGCGTAGCCGGCCTTCCACACCTGCCAGATGAAGTTGTTGGCGTCCTTGGTGTAGACGAACGCCGGGGTGTACCGCTTGTTGACCTTCAGGAAGTTGCCGTGGTCGCGGAACGAGTGGGTCATGCTCGCGTAGGTCCGGAACGCGTCCGCGGTGGCGAAGCACTTGCCGGTCTTGTCGCACTCGGTGGTCTGGTAGACGTGGCAGCCGCTGGCGATCGTCCCGTACCCGCCGCTCTGGCACTTGATCCCGAAGTAGTTCTTGTCGACCGAGGCCAGCCCGCTCCGGCCCCAGCCGGACTCCAGCACGGCCTGGGCGATGGTGACCGACGGCGGGACGCCGTACTGGCGCCAGCCGAGCTGCGCGCCGGGTACCGCCGCCGCGATGAACTGGGCCGGCGTCAGGGCCGGTGCGGTGGTGGCGGGCGTGGTGGCGGGTGCGGTCGCGCAGGCCTTCAGGGTGGCCGCGACGACGTACGCGTGCGACACGTACATCCCGTCGGTCAACCGGTCCCACTGGCTCGTGGTCCGGACGGTCCCCCGCACCGAGGTGCCGGGCACGGCGCAGACCAGCTGCACCGCCGCCCCGTTCAGCACCTTGCGCACCGAGGCGCCCCGCGTCGACGGCGCGGTACGCACGTTCACGCCGCCGTCGGCCGTCTTCACCCTGGCCACGACGTACCCCGGATCCTGGGTCCTGGGTTTGGTCCTGACCTTCTCGGCGGCCGGCGTCCCGGAACACGACGGGATGCTCCGCGCGCTGGTGATGTACGAGTGCGACACGTAGTACCCGCTGCTCAGCTTGTCCCAGGCGGTCGTGGTGCGCAGCTTGCCGCGCACGTTCTGGCCGGTGACCGAGCAGACCACGGTGATCTTCTGGCCGTCGTGCAGGGTGCCCTTCACCGCGGACGCCAGCGACGGCGTGGCCCGCACCTTGAGCTGACTGTTCACGTCGACGACGGCGGAGACGCCGGCTGCCTGCGCGGCCGACGGGGCAGCGCCCAGCCCGGCCCCGGCGGCGAGCACCAGCAGTGCGCCGGTGAGCAGTCGTCGGGAGCTGTGCCTCATGAAGATGGTCCCCTTCGGTCCGGATGTCGTCGTTCGTCTACGAAGATCCGGTCCGGGTGGTGCGTAGCAAGAGCGCAACAGGGTGCGAGTAGGTTGCTGTGATCTGTGAGGCGGATGTGACCCGCGACGCGCTTGAAAACCGGCGCTTCGGGGAAAGCCCGTGACCACATCCGAGCGTTGATGATCAAGGAGTGGCGATGACTGTGGTCGCACCACGTCAGGCACGCGGCGACACCACGGCCCCGAGCGGCAGCTCGACCACCCCGAGCCGGTGGCACGCCATATCGCCGCTGCTCGTCGCCCTGCTCGCAGCGGGCGGCGCCGCGCTGATGTACGAGGTGTTCATCCGTACCGGCCTGGGCCAGACCGTGGACACCAACGCCATGCGCGGCGGCGACGTGCACCACGAGCAGTTCACCGAGGTGCTCAGCCGTACGCTCAACGCCACCCAGCTGGTCGTCCTCGGCGTGGTCTGCCTGATCGCGGTCATCGTCGGCGCGCTGCGCCGGCGGTTCGACCTCGCGATCGGCGTGGTCCTGCTGGTGATCTCCGCGAACATCGCGGTGCAGCAGCTCAAATCGCACCTGGGCCGCCCCGACCTGGACGGCTCGGGGATGTCCAACTCGTTCCCCAGCGGGCACACCGCGGCCGCCGCGTCGGTCGCCTTCATCCTGATCATGGCGTTCCCGCGGGCACTGCGCGGCGCCATGGGCCTGCTCGGCGCCACCTACGTCACGATCGTCGCGGTCGCGACGGTCTGGGCCGAGTGGCACCGCCCCAGCGACACCATCGCGGCCCTGCTGATCGTGCTGGCCTGCGGCTCGCTGATCATCTGGGTGATCCGGCTGCGCCGCTTCGGCAACCCGCGCGCCTCGTTCACCCCGGCCCGGGTGGCCACCCTGCCGCTCACCCTGGTCGGCGCCATCTCCACCGCGGCCGCCCTCTTCGGGCTGGCCACGCTGGCCGTGTCCGAACGCGTCATGCCGGACCTGGTGTCCGGCCGGTTCGCGTTCCTGACCGGCGTGGCGGGCATCGTCGCCGCCGTCGCCGGAACGTTCTATTTCTGGGTCCGGCTCACCGCGGGTGACCCGCTGCCCGGACCTGTCGAGGGAGGCACCACATGACCAGCCCCACACCCGCTTCCAGCCCCGCTTCTGATGGCACCTCCGCAGCGGCCACCGGCACCCCGCCGATCGTCGACGAGCCGGCCGCCGCCGCACCGGGCACTTCCGGCGGCACGGTCCCGCCCGGCCCGGCCGGCGTTCCGCTGCTGCCCGCGCAGACCCCCGGCCGGAAGGGCCACACCGGCCCCACCGTGGTCGTCGGCACCTACGCCGACTACCCACTCGCCCAGCAGGCCGTCGACCACCTCTCGGACAACAAGTTCCCGGTCGAGCGCACCTCGATCGTCGGCACCGACCTGCGCCTGGTCGAGACGGTCCTGGGCCGCCTCACCACCGCCCGGGCCGCGGCGGCCGGCGCGGCCAGCGGCGCCTGGTTCGGCCTGTTCATCGGCGTCCTGTTCGGCCTGTTCAGCGACTCGAACTGGTTCGCGGTCATCCTCACCACGGTCATCGTCGGCGGCGTCTGGGGCGCGATCTTCGGCGCCATCGCCCACGCCGCCACCGGAGGCCGCCGCGACTTCAGCTCCCGCAGCTCCCTGCAGGCCGCGCAGTATGCGGTCATCGCCGACGCGGACGTGGCCGACGAGGCCCGCGCCCTGCTGGTCCGCCTGAACTGGAAGGCCAGCGGCGCGGAGTAACCGCCCAAACAAGATCAAATTCAAGAACGGGATGTCGTGCCTCCGCTGGGGTGCGGACCGCCGCTCCCGCCGGGACCCCTGCGGGCTTCGCTGGCCGCTGGCGCGTCCAGAACGCGAAGCCCTCCGGGGCGACGCCCGCGGGTGGTCACGGAAAACCGCTGGTGGTGGGGGCGCGGCGAAAAGCGCGGCGTCCACAGTCCGGCACCATCCACAGGACACCACCCCACCCCTCCCCTCCCCCGCCACACTGTCTGTGGGGGAGCCCCCAGGGAGGGGCGGGCCCTGCGGCTGGGCCAAGATCGCCACAGCCGCGCCCGGCTCCACCCGCCCAAGCGAGGCGCACCCCGTGAGCGTGTGAAGTTACGGCGCGCTCCGCACCCAAACTCCCCACACAGCGACCGAAACCACCGACCGTGTGAAGTTACGGCGCGGATCGCACCCAAACTCCCCACACAACCGCCGAAACCACCGACCGTGTGAAGTTACGGCGCGGAGCCGACCCGGCCACGACCACCGCGACTTCACCCAGCGGGTCGAATGACTGCCGAAGTCCCCAACAGCCCGGCAAGAGCCAGCCACAACCGCCCAGCTGGTGCTCACGGCCGACAAAACGGACCCGAGACACCCCTCCACGCCAGCCGAGACCGCCCGGCTGGTCCTCAGGGCTGTCAAAACGGACCCGAGACACCCCTCAGCGCCAGCCGAGACCGCCCCGAGACCGCCCAGCTGGTGCTGAGGGGTGTCAAAACGGACTTGAGGCACCACTGAGGACCAGCTGGGGCTTGAGACGACCGTGGGGACCAGCCGGGGAATGCCGCGCCGGGCCACGGGACGGCAACGCGGCGTATCCCGTACGCAAGCTGCCCCCGATGACCTCGCACCGGACCCACCACCCGGGACCGAGCACCCACCCGGGACCGCGACCGGCGCAGCGGACCGCCACCGGCAGACTCCGCCGCCCAGCCGCCCGCAGCCACCCAACTGCCAGCAACCAGCCGGCGAAACACCAACCGGCGAGACACCAACCGGCTGGACACCAGCCGGCCGGGCAGCAACCGCGGCAACGCCGGGAAAACCGCGAGCACAAGCGGTGCGGAGAGAACCCCCCGCACCGCCCGGGACCGGTCAGAGCTCGTTCGCCAGCTGACTGCGCAGCTTGCCGAGCGCCTTGGTCAGCAACCGCGACACGTGCATCTGGGAGATGCCGATCTGGTCGGCGATCTGCGACTGGGTCAGGTTGCCGTAGAACCGCAGGGTCAGGATCTTCTGCTCGCGCTCGTCCAGGGACGCCAGCGCCGGCCCGAGGGCGACCCGGGTCTCGGCGAGTTCGTACTCGTGGTCCTCGCCGCCGAGGGTGTCGCCCAGCTCGGTGCTGCCGTCGGCGCTGATCGGGGTGGAGAGGCTGGTGGCGTTGTAGGCGCGGGCGCCTTCCAGGCCTTCCAGCACGTCGTCCTCACTGATGCCGAGGTGGCGGGCGATGTCCGGGACCAGCGGGGAACGGCCCAGCTTGTGGGTGAGCGTGGCGTTGGCCTCGGTGATCGCGAGGCGGAGCTCCTGCAGGCGGCGCGGGACCCGGACCGACCAGGTGCGGTCGCGGAAGTGCCGCTTGATCTCGCCGATGATGGTCGGGATCGCGTAGCCGGCGAAGTCGACGCCGCGCTCCGGGTCGAATTTGTCGACCGCTTTGATGAGGCCGACGGTGGCAGTCTGCACCAGGTCGTCGGTGGGCTCACCGCGGCCTGAGTACCGGTTGGCCAGATGCCGGGCGAGAGGCAACCACGCCTCGATCGCCCGGTCCCGCAGCCGGGCACGGGCCCGGCCGGCCGGCGCGACGGCCATCGCGGCCAGCAATTCGGTGGCGGTCGCCTCGGGTGAGAGGTGCGCCGGCGGGGTATACGGCTCGGTGACTGTCATGGGTGGTCCTCCATCAGCGGGCAGAGAGCCGTGCCCGCACGCGGCGACCGTTCTGAAAGTGCAGTGCCTCTGAGACGCAACGCTAGCCGACAAGCCTAGGCCTGCCTAGCCGAAAGTATGAGTGACATTACGTGAATGCGGGATCTACAGAGCGGATTCATCCTAGGGAGTCACCCGCTCTTCCGCAGGGGCGCGCAGGATTTGCTGTCGGGCCCTCGTGGTAGACAGCACGGCAGAGTGACCAGCAGCAAGAAGACGGGAAGACAACGGATGACCATCCTCGGCATCGACATCGGCGGCTCGGGCGTCAAGGGAGCACGGGTCGACACGGTGCGCGGCGAGCTGCTCGACGAGCGGTTTCGCGTGCCCACCCCGCAGCCCGCTGACGTGGACAGCGTGGTGGACGCGGTCGCCGAGGTGGCCGCCCAGTTCGAGGGGTTCGACAGCGTCGGCGTGACCTTCCCCGGCGTGGTCGTCGACGGTGTCACCCGCACCGCCGCCAACGTGCACAAGTCCTGGATCGACGCGCCCGCCGCGGAGCTGTTCCGCGAGCGGCTGGGCAAGCCGGTGACGGTGCTCAACGACGCGGACGCGGCCGGCGCGGCCGAGGTGGCGTTCGGTGCCGGGCGCGACCAGTCCGGCCTGATCATGATGGTGACCCTGGGCACCGGCATCGGCACCGCGCTGTTCCTCGACGGCGTGCTGCTGCCGAACACCGAGCTCGGCCACCTGGAGATCGACGGCAAGGACGCCGAGTTGCTGGCCTCCGACCGGATCCGCGAGTCCGAGGACCTGAGCTGGGAGAAGTGGGCTCACCGGGTCAGTAAGTATCTCCGTCACGTGGAGATGCTGCTCGCCCCGCGGCTGTTCATCATCGGTGGCGGCGTCAGCAAGAAGTCGGAGAAGTATTTCCCGCTCCTGGAGGTGCGCACCCCGATCGTGGCGGCCACCCTGCTGAACAACGCCGGCATCATCGGCGCGGCCGTGTCCGCCGGCCAGGCGCACACCCTGGACACGATGACCGCCGGGCAGGCCGGCTGATGGCCCGCTCGATCGCCACGAACACCACGGTGAGCCGCGAGGAGCTCGTCGCGTTCCTGCGCCCGCGGCACCACGCGATCCTGATGACGGTCCGCCGGGACGGCCGCCCGCAGTCCTCGCCGAACACCTGTGGCGTCGACGCCGAGGGCCGGATCGTGATCTCCAGCTATCCGGAGCGCGCCAAGGTCGCCAACCTGCGGCGCAACCCGCAGGTCACGCTCTGCGTGCTCTCCGACGAGTGGAACGGGCCGTGGGTCCAGGTCGACGGCACCGCCGAGGTGATCGAGCTGCCGGAGGCCGTCGAGCCGCTCGTCGACTATTTCCGCAGCATCTCCGGCGAGCACTCCGACTGGGAGGAATACCGCCAGGCCATGCGCGACCAGGGCAAGTGCCTGATCCGGGTGACCATCGACTCCTGGGGCCCGCTCGCCACCGGCGGCTTCCCGCCCCGGCTGGCCGAGAGCTGACGTGGCATAAAGACAAGCCGAGAGCTGACCTGGCATAAAAACAAGCCGAGAGCTGACGTGGCATAAAGACAAAAGGCCGCGCGGCCCGGCACCCCAGGAGGACGAGGGTGCCGGGCCGCGCGGCTTCCAACCCGCTTCCCGCGCTGTCCGGCGGGCCTGAGCCCCAGCGCACCGTACGAAGAGGGTTGAGCGCGATCCCTGCCGAGCGGAGCGAGGCCGGCAAGCTCAGCTGGTCTGGTTGCCGCCGAGCTGCGCGAGACCGTCCGACGGGACCTCAGCGTCCAGCAGATAGAGCAGCGTGTCGCGGTGCATGGCGGCGATCGGGTCCAGCAGGTCGGGATGACGCAGCAGCGTGGCGGCCTCCCGGTCCCGGGCGTCCGGCTGCAGCAGCCGGCGGAACTCGGTGGGCAGCCCGCCGGCGCGGCGCGAGTGCGGCCGCGGCCGGGGCTCCGGGATCGGCATCGCGGCGATCACCGAGTCGACACCGCGGCGGGCCAGCATCGGGTCGGCGAGCAGGCACGCGGCCCAGCTGACGACGACCTCGTCGACCCAGGTGCGCCAGCCCTCACCCTCGGCGAACTCGTCCTCCGGCTCGCTGCCGGCCTTCCAGTCCAGCACCGCGGAGCCGCCCGGCCCGGCGATGGCGACCAGCGCGGCGTCGATCTCGGTCGGGTAGCGCAGCCAGGCGGCGACCGTCACGGCCTGCCGGGCCTGCAGCTCGGCGAGCGTGTGTGCGACCGTGTTCGACTCCCCACCGGGGTACGCCCGGGCCAGCCAGTGGGTGCTGGCGGCGATCACCGGGGACAGTGCGGTCGACGGTCCGGCCACGACGTTCTCCTTGCCTCAGGCGCCGCCGATGCGTCGGTGGCGTCACCGGAATAGCTCGGTCGCGCCGCACCCGCCGTTAGCAGGGTTCCTCGATGGCAACGCACGGCAACCGACACACTCCCGAGCGGGAGATACCGCCGGCGCGGGCGGTGGTCATGACCGAGGGGCGACACCCGGCAGGCGACGGGGAGGTCACCCATTCCGGGGTACGCCGTGAGCGCGCGTGCCGGGCGCGGGGTGGAGCTGTAACGCCCAGGTGAACTTGTCGTGTTTTCCAGCGGCGCGCGGCCGCGTATGGATGCGAATCGGTACGGGGTCTCCGGTAGGTTTGGCGGTAACGGCGATCGGCCGTTTCAAAAACTCCACTCCGGAGAAGTCATAGGACGACCGTGGTGGTTTTTCCGGTCGCCGGGTCCTGCCCAGCCCCTCTGACTACGGTGGAGATCATGACCGGTCGCTTCCCCATCGAAGACGTGACACCGGCGGTGTCCGGTGGCCGCTACCCCGCTAAAGCGGTGGTCGGCGAGCTCGTACCGGTATCCGCGGTGTCCTATCGCGAAGGTCATCACGCACTTGGTGTGAATGTGGTATGGCGCGGCCCCGACGGGGAGACGCAGCCTTTCACCCGAATGACCCCCGGTGCGCCGGGGCTCGACCAGTGGCACGCCACGATCCGGCCGGACCGGGTCGGCCGGTGGACGTTCACCGTGGAGGCGTTCGACGATCCGTACCGGACGTGGCGCGACGCCGTGGTGAAGAAGATCGGCGCCGGGCAGGGCGCCGAGGACCTGGCGAACGACCTCGCCGACGGTTCCGACGTGCTGGACCTGGCCACCAAGATCGTGCCGGCCGAGTTCGAGGAGCGGGTCCGCGACGCGGCCGCCGCGCTGCGCGACGAGCAGCGGTCGCTGTTCTCCCGGGTCACCCCGGCGCTCGACCTCGAGGAGCTGCTCTGGCACAACCCGGTGCGGCACCTGGTCACCACGACCCGGTCGTTCGCCGTCTGGGTGGATCGCACCCGGGCGCTGTACTCGGCGTGGTACGAGTTCTTCCCGCGCTCGGAGGGCGCCGTGGTCGGGCCGGACGCCACCCCGATCAAGCACGGCACGTTCCGTACCGCCGCGGAGCGCCTGCCGGCCGTCGCGGCGATGGGCTTCAACGTCGTCTACCTGCCGCCGATCCACCCGATCGGCAAGATCAACCGCAAGGGCCGGAACAACACCCTGATCGCGCGGCCGGAGGACGTCGGCTCGCCGTGGGCGATCGGGTCGGACGAGGGCGGCCACGACGCGATCCACCCGCAGCTGGGCACGCTCGAGGACTTCATCGCGTTCCGCGAGAAGGCCGAGGAGCTGGGCATGGAGGTCGCGCTCGACCTCGCCCTGCAGGCCGCGCCGGACCACCCGTGGGTCAAGGAACACCCGGAGTTCTTCACCACCAAGGCCGACGGCACGATCGCGTTCGCCGAGAACCCGCCCAAGAAGTACCAGGACATCTACCCGATCAACTGGGACAACTCGTACCGCGCGCTGCGCGACGAGGTGTACCGCGTGGTGATGCACTGGGTGAACGCCGGCGTGAAGATCTTCCGGGTGGACAACCCGCACACCAAGGCGGTCAACTTCTGGCAGTGGCTGATCCCGAAGGTCAAGGAGACCGACCCGGACGTGCTGTTCCTGGCCGAGGCGTTCACCCGGCCGGCCATGATGAACGGGCTCGGCAAGATCGGCTTCACGCAGTCGTACACGTACTTCACCTGGCGCACCACCGCCGCGGAGATGCGCGAGTACATGCAGGAGCTGCTCACCTCGATCGACTGGATGCGGCCGAACTTCTGGCCCAACACCCCGGACATCCTGCACGAGTCGCTGCAGCACGGCGGCCCGGCGATGTTCAAGATCCGCTCGGTTCTCGCGTCGATGCTCACCCCGTCCTGGGGCCTGTACTCCGGTTACGAGCTGTTCGAGCACGTGGCCCGGCCCGGCGCCGAGGAGTACATCGACAACGAGAAGTTCGAGCTCAAGCCGCGCGACTACGCCGCCGCCGAGAAGGCCGGCCGGTCGCTCGCGCCGTACCTCACCAAGCTGAACCGGATCCGCGAGCAGAACCCCGCGCTTCATTGGCTCCGCAACCTGCGATTCCACGAGATCGACAACGGCTCGCTGCTGTGTTTCTCCAAGCGTGACCCGGAGACCGGCAACACCGTGCTGGCGATCGTCTCGTTCGACTCTGCCAACGTGCAGTGGGGTAACACCACTCTGGACATGCCGGCGCTCGGCCTCGACTGGCACGAGCGTTTCACCGTGATCGATCAGATCAGCGGGGCGACGTACGAGTGGGGGCAGTACAACGCGGTCCGGATCGACCCCTATGTCGAACCGGCGCACATCTTCGTGGTGCAGGCGGGGTAAGGGGACACCTGATGGAGTTGACGAGCGAGCACGACCCGGCAGAGGGCAGTCACACCGAGGACGGCGTGGTCGAACACCCGTCCGCGGACGACTTCGGCCATGCCCGGGCGCTGCCGGCGGACCGCACCTGGTTCCAGCGTGCGGTCTTCTACGAGGTTCTGGTCCGGGCGTTCTACGACTCCGGATCGGACGGCGGCGGCGACCTGCGCGGCCTGATCGAGAGACTGGACTACCTGCAATGGCTCGGCGTCGACTGCCTCTGGCTGCCGCCGTTCTACGACTCGCCGCTGCGCGACGGCGGGTACGACATCCGTGACTTCTACAAGGTGCTGCCCGAGTTCGGCACGGTCGAGGACTTCGTGGCGCTGCTGGACGCGGCGCACAAGCGCGGCATCCGGGTGATCACCGACCTGGTCATGAACCACACGTCCGACTCGCACCCGTGGTTCCAGGCGTCCCGGCACGAGCCGGACGGCCCGTACGGGGACTTCTACGTCTGGAACGACACCAGCGACAAGTACCAGGACGCCCGGATCATCTTCGTCGACACCGAGGAGTCGAACTGGACGTTCGACCCGGTGCGGCGGCAGTTCTACTGGCACCGGTTCTTCTCGCACCAGCCGGACCTCAACTACGAGAACCCGGCCGTGCAGGAGGCCATGCTCGACGTCCTCCGGTTCTGGCTGGACCTGGGCATCGACGGGTTCCGGCTGGACGCGGTGCCGTACCTCTTCGAGGAGGAGGGCACCAACTGCGAGAACCTGCCGGCCACCCACGCGTTCCTCAAGCACTGCCGCAAGGTGATCGACGACGAGTTCCCGGGCCGGGTGCTGCTGGCCGAGGCGAACCAGTGGCCGGCCGACGTCGTCGAGTATTTCGGTGACGCGAAGTCCGGCGGCGACGAGTGCCACATGGCGTTCCACTTCCCGCTGATGCCGCGGATCTTCATGGCGGTGCGGCGCGAGTCGCGCTTCCCGATCTCGGAGATCATGGCGCAGACGCCGGCCATCCCGGAGAACACCCAGTGGGGCATCTTCCTGCGCAACCACGACGAGCTCACGCTCGAGATGGTCACCGACGAAGAGCGCGACTACATGTTCTCGGAATACGCCAAGGACCCGCGGATGAAGGCCAACGTCGGCATCCGCCGCCGGCTGGCCCCGCTGCTGGAGAACGACCGGAACCAGATCGAGCTGTTCACCGCCCTGCTGCTGTCGCTGCCCGGCTCGCCGGTGCTGTACTACGGCGACGAGATCGGGATGGGTGACAACATCTGGCTCGGCGACCGCGACGGTGTGCGTACCCCGATGCAGTGGACGCCGGACCGCAACGCCGGCTTCTCCACCGCGACTCCCGGCCGGCTCTACCTCCCGGTCAACCAGGATCCGGTGTACGGGTACCAGGCGGTCAACGTGGAGGCCCAGCGGGACAGCGCGACGTCCCTGCTGAACTGGACCCGCACCATGCTGGCGGTGCGCCGCAGGCACGAGGCGTTCGCCGTCGGCACGTTCCGTGAGCTGGGCGGATCCAACCCCTCGGTGCTGGCCTACCTCCGGGAGTACGGCGACGACGTGGTGCTCTGCGTGAACAACCTGTCGCGGTTCCCGCAGCCCATCGAGCTCAACCTCCAGCACTGGAACGGGTACACCCCGGTGGAGCTGACCGGGCACGTCAACTTCCCGCGCATCGGCCAGTTGCCGTACCTTCTGACCCTCCCGGGACACGGTTTCTACTGGTTCCAGTTGTGCGGGTCTGAGGAGAAGCAATGACGCTGCCCTACGCCGAATGGTTACCGACACAGCGCTGGTACGCGGGACGCAGCCGGGTGCTCGCCTCGGTGAAGCAGGCCTCGGCCACCCCGCTGGGTGACAGCCTCGAGCTGGTCCTGCTCGACGTCTCGTACACCGACGGCAGTTCGGAGCGCTACCAGCTGGTGGTGGCGTACGGATCCCTGCCGATCCCGGAGTACAGCGCGGTGGCCACGATCGGCACCGACGACGCGGGCCGGACCGGCTACGACGCGCTCTACGACGCGTCGGCCGCCCGGCACCTGCTCGAGCTGATCGACAGGTCCGAGCCGGTCGGCGACCTGATCTTCACCAAGGAGCCGGGCGTCGACCTGCCGCTGGACAGCTGGCCGCGGGTGTTCGACGCCGAGCAGAGCAACACCAGCGTGATCTTCGAGCAGGACGCGATCCTCAAGCTGTTCCGCCGGGTCACCTGCGGGATCAACCCGGACATCGAGCTGAACCGGGTGCTGGGCCGGGCGGAGAACCCGCACGTGGCGCGGCTGCTGGGGTCGTTCGAGGCCTCCGACGATGGTGGCCAGTGTTCGCTGGGTATGGTCACGGCGTACGCGGCGAACTCGGCCGAGGGCTGGGCGATGGCCACCGCGTCGGCCCGTGACCTGTTCGCCGACGCCGAGCTCGCCGCCGACCAGGTGGGCGGGGACTTCCAGGGCGAGTCGTACCGGCTGGGCGAGGCGGTCGCCTCGGTGCACCTGACCCTCGCCGCCGAGCTGGGCGCCGGACCGGCGCCGTTCCCGCTCGACGCGGTCCTGGCCCGGCTGCGCACCGCCGCCAACGCGGTGCCCGAGCTGCAGCAGCACGTCCCGGCGATCACCGAGCGGTTCACCGCGCTGACCGGTGAGCAGGTGACCGTCCAGCGGGTGCACGGCGACCTGCACCTCGGCCAGGTGCTGCGCACCCCGGAGGCCTGGCTGCTGATCGACTTCGAGGGTGAGCCGGGCCAGCCACTGGACGAGCGACGGCTGCCGGACTCACCGCTGCGCGACGTGGCGGGCATCCTGCGCTCCTACGAGTACGCGGCCTACCAGCTGCTCGTCGACCAGGACGACGACGAGCACCTGGCGGCCCGGGCCCGCGAGTGGGTCGACCGCAACCGGGCCGGGTTCTGCGACGGGTACGCGCACGCGGCCGGCATCGACCCGCGCGAGCAGGCGGCGCTGCTGGCGGCATACGAGCTGGACAAGGCGGTCTACGAGGCCGCGTACGAAGCCCGGCACCGTCCCGGATGGCTGCGGATCCCCCTGCGGTCCATCACGCGGCTGGTCGGCTGAGACCCCCTGTGAAGGAAGCGAAGATGATCGGGCACACCACCCCTGCGCTCGCCGCCGACCAGCGCGCGATGAACGCGGTGATCTCCGGCGACACCCACGATCCGCACGCCGTGCTCGGCGCGCACCCGGGCGGGGGCCACACCGTCATCCGGACCCTGCGCAAGGGCGCCGAGAAGGTCACCCTCCTGGTCGAGGGCGAGCCGCACGAGATGACCAAGGTCCACGACGACGGGATCTTCGCGGCCGAGCTGCCCGGGACGGTCCTGGACTACCGGCTCGACGTGGACGGGACGCAGCACGACGACCCGTACCGGCACCTGCCCACCCTGGGCGAGCTGGACCTGCACCTGATCGGTGAGGGCCGGCACGAGAAGCTGTGGACGGTGCTCGGCGCCCAGGCGCGCGAGACCGGGGTGGCGTTCGCGGTGTGGGCGCCGGGCGCCCGCGGTGTCCAGGTGGTCGGCGACTTCGCCGGCTGGGGGCCGCAGGACGGCTGGCCGATGCGCTCGCTCGGCTCCAGCGGCGTCTGGGAGGTCTACGTCCCGGCCGCGCACACCGGCACCAAGTACAAGTTCAAGATCCTCGGGCGGGACGGGGTGTGGCGTGAGCACGCCGACCCGATGGCCCAGCACAACGAGATCCCGCCGGCCACCGCCTCGGTGGTGTTCCAGTCCTCGTACGAGTGGCAGGACGCCGCCTGGATGCGCGAGCGGGCGACCAAGTCCTGGCACCAGGAGCCGGTCAGCTGCTACGAGGTGCACCTCGGCTCGTGGCGGCCCGGCCTGTCGTACGTGGAACTGGCCGAGCAGCTGGTCGCGTACGTCGTCGAGACCGGCTTCACCCACGTCGAGCTGATGCCGGTGATGGAGCACCCGTTCGGCGGCTCGTGGGGCTACCAGGTCACCGGGTACTTCGCGCCGACGTCCCGGTTCGGCAACCCGGACGAGTTCCGGTTCCTGGTCGACAAGCTGCACGAGGCCGGCATCGGCGTGATCCTGGACTGGGTCCCGGCGCACTTCCCGAAGGACGAGTGGGCGCTGGCCCGCTTCGACGGCACCCCGCTCTACGAGCACGGCGACTGGCGGCGCGGCGAGCACCCGGACTGGGGCACGTACGTCTTCGACTTCGGCCGCAAGGAGGTCCGCAACTTCCTGGTGGCCAACGCGCTCTACTGGTGCGAGGAGTTCCACGCCGACGGCCTGCGGGTCGACGCCGTCGCGTCGATGCTCTACCTGGACTACTCGCGCAAGGAAGGCGAGTGGACCCCGAACCAGTACGGCGGCCGGGAGAACCTGGACGCGATCAGCTTCCTGCAGGAGATGAACGCGACCGTCTACAAGAACCACCCCGGCGTGATCACCATCGCCGAGGAGTCCACCGCGTGGCCGGGTGTCACCCGCCCCACCCACCTGGGCGGCCTGGGCTTCGGCTTCAAGTGGAACATGGGCTGGATGAACGACACCCTCTCCTACATGGAGAAGGAGCCGATCCACCGGCAGTGGCACCACCACCAGATGACCTTCGCCACGGTGTACGCCTGGAGCGAGAACTACGTCCTGCCGATCAGCCACGACGAGGTGGTGCACGGCAAGGGCTCACTGACCGGCAAGATGCCCGGTGACCAGTGGCAGAAGCTCGCCAACACCCGGGCGCTGCTCGGTTTCATGTGGGCGTTCACCGGCAAGCAGCTGCTGTTCATGGGCGCCGAGATGGGCGACCTGCGGGAGTGGAGCGAGGAGCGCGGCCTCGACTGGGACCTGCTCCAGGACCCGCAGTTCGGCGGGATCAAGGGCCTGGTGAGCGACCTGAACCGGGTCTACAAGCAGTCGCCGGCGATCTGGACGCAGGACACCTCGGCGTCCGGCTTCCGCTGGATCACCAGCGACGACTCGCAGCACAACACGTTCTCGTTCGTCCGCTTCGCGCCGAACGGCGACACCCTGGCGTGCATCGTCAACTTCGCCGCCGTCCCGCACGACAACTACCGGATCGGCCTGCCCCGGGCCGGCCGCTGGACCGAGGTCATCAACACCGACAGCGAGCTGTACGGCGGCTCCGGCGTCGGCAACATGGGCGCGGTCGAGGCCGAGCACATCCCGTGGCACGGCTTCGACTCCTCGGCGGCCCTGCGGGTGCCGCCGCTCGGCGCCCTCTGGCTCAAGCTGGAGAGCTGATCGTCGCGGGCGCGTCCTCGGCAGAGGGCGCGCCCGCTCGGTCAGACCAGGTCGGCGTCGAGGTGCGCGGCGGAGTCGCGGGCCAGCCACTCCTGGTCGAGGATCCCGAAGATCAGGTCGTCGGTCCACTCGCCCTTGATGAAGGTCTGCTGCCGCAGCAGCCCCTCCCGGGTGAAGCCGAGCCGCTCCATCAGCGCCGCCGACGCCACGTTGCGCGCGTCGCACTCCCCCATCACCCGGTGCAGCCCCTGCAGCCGGAACAACCGGTCCAGCACGGCGCTCACCGCCTCGGTCGCCAGACCCCTTTTCTGGTACGCCGTGGCCAGCGTGAAACCGATCTCCGCCTGCCGCCCGTTGTCGTGCAGCCGCACCGCCACGTCCCCGACCAGCACCCGCTCCGCGGTCAGCTCGATCGCGTACTGGAACCAGCCCGGCTTGTCCGGCGAGCTCTCGGCGAAGTTCCGCACCGCGAGGTCGGCCTTGTTCAGCGGGAACGGCGCGTCCCACGACTGGTACCGCGCCACGCCCGGATCCGACCGGTACTCGGCGAGCGCCACCGCATCCGACGCCCGAAACCTCCGCAGGATCAACCGCTCCGTAGCCATCAGCACCCGACGAGGATACGTCGCACCGCCGGTGGAAACGCTGCGGCGGCAGTGGCGGGGCGCCCCGGAGCCGGATGGATCGGGTGGGTCAGGAGCCGAGCAGGATGTCGTCGACGACGATGACGTCGCCGACCGGGGCGGTGCCGCCGCTGGCGAAGGCGTACCCGAGCAGCGCGGTCGTCCCGGTGGCCGTGGGCGCGACGGCGGTGGCGACCACCGTGCCGCCCACCGCGACCGTCGCGGCGGCCGGGGTGGCCTGCACCCGGATCGTGCTCCACCGGCCGACCGGCACCACGCCGGCGCCGGTGAGCGCCCGCCAGGCCGACCCGTCGTACCGGGCCAGGCTGCCGTCGGTGCGGACCGCGAAGTGGTACGCCACCACCGACGCGCCGGCGCTGGTGCGTCCCAGCACGTCGACGAGGAATCCGCTGGTCAGCGCGACCGGCTCGGCCCGGAACTCCAGCGTGCGGGTCGCCGCGGCGGCGGCCGGCCAGGCCACCTTGGCCATCGCGGTCGCCGACGAGTCGGACAGCCGCAGCGCCCGGCTGCTGCCGTCGACGCCGCTGCGGGTCACCCACGCCTGGCTGAGGTCGGTGAAGCCGCGCGGCCGGTTGTTCACCGGGTCGTTCTCGAACGAGTTCACCGTCGAGTACAGCTCCAGCTCGTTCAGGAACACGCAGCCGGCGCCGAGCTCGGCCTCGCACGACGCGGACGGGTCGACGACCACCCGCAGGTAGCGCGCCGTGACCGCGGCCAGGGTGAAGTACTCCAGCGCCAGGTGCGTCCGGTTCGCCGCGGTCACGATCGGGGCGCCCCAGGTCACGCCGTCGGTGGAGGCGTAGACCGTGGCGCTGGACGCCAGGCCGTGGCGCAGGCTGAGCCCGAGCCGGGTGAGCTGGTACTCGCGGTCCAGCCGCAGCTCGTAGGTGCCCGCTCCGCTGCCGGCCGCCCGTACCGCGCTGGACCAGTAGTCGGTGCTGCCGTCGAACGCGCCGGCCGGGCCGGTGCGCGGGTGCGCCCCGGGTGCGGCGGTCAGGTCCGTGGTGACCTGCACCTGGCCGAGGCGGTACTTGGTGGCCAGGTCGATCTTGCCGACGTCCGGGGTGAGGACGTCGACGTAGCGGCGCCAGATCCGGTTGCCGTCGTCGATCGTGTACCCGCTGTCCCCGGCCGGGCAGGACCAGGTCACGTCGCAGTTGTCACCGACCTGCAGCAGCCGGTTGCTCTCCACCCCGGCCACCGCGGTGTTGCCGGTCGAGCCGTGCGAGCGGTACCCGGTGGTCGGGCAGTTGCGGTAGGTCAGCTGGCCGACCCAGCCGGTGCCCTGGCCGTTGGTGGAGATCGCCACCCAGTTGTCCGGCCGCCCGCTGCTGAGCACCATCACGCCGTTCGGCATCAGCTGCAGCTGCGGGAAGATGCCGAGCAGCTTCGGGTTGGCGTCGTCGAACTGGTCGTACCCGTTCGGGAACGACACTGCGAGGGTCTGCGGGGCGGCCCAGGTGGCGCCGCCGTCGGTGGACGTCGTCCAGCGCGGGGTGTCCAGGTTGAAGGCGGTCGTGCCGTTCCAGAGGTGGTGCCGGGTCACCGCGAGCAGCTTGCCGCTGGGCAGGGCCGCGATGCCGGCCTCCGGGTAGCCGTGCGTGCCGGTGCTGTCGTAGGCGATGGTGCCGCGGGTGACGAAGCTGCGCCCGCCGTCGGTGCTCGCGGCCACGTACGACGCGTGCTGCCCGGCCCGGCCACCGCCCGGGTGGTTCGCGCCGAACGAGAGGTAGTAGCTGACCAGCACGGTGCCGTCGCCGAGCTGCAGGGGCGCGCCGTGCGTCCGGATGCCGCCGTCCAGCACGGCGCCGCCGAGCTGCACGACGGCCGGGGTGGTGGTCCAGGTGAGACCGCCGTCGGTGGACCGGTGCACGCCGAACGTGGCGCTGCTCGTGGTGATCGCGGCCGGGATGAAGTCGATGCCGAGCAGCGACCCGTCCCGCAGCGAGGTGACCGGGACACCGGGGTCGTGGGCGTAGGAGGCGGCCGGGAACGTGAGCCCGCCGTCGGTGGAGGTCACCTGGCCGGGCGGGGTCCGGTCGGTGCCGACGTCCAGGCCCTCGCTGAAGGTGGCGGTCACCGTCCGGCGCGGGCTGCCGTCCGCGTTCACCTCGTCCCGGGCACTGACCTTGGGGAAGGCCGCCTGGGCGCCGGTCGTGGCGTGGACCGTGCCCAGCTCACCGGCCCCGCCGACGTTCAGCACGTAGTCGGTGGCGCTGGGGCCGGTGCCGGAGACCGGGCTGCCGGTGACCGGGGTGGCGCAGGTCGCGTCGTCCGAGGTGGCCGCGTGCGCCGCGGACGGCGGCAGGGCGAGCCACCCGGACACCGCGATGAGTACCGCGACCGTCAGTGCTCCCGTGGATCTGCGTGACATCAAGTCCTCGTCTCATGCCGGATCGACGGCACGAGACTAAGGAGGAGATCGATGCCCCGCGCTACCGGGGCCGACGACGGGCGTCGATGTTCACCGAGTGTTCAGACCTCCACGACGTCGGCGATGATCACGGTGACGTTGTCCGGGGCGCCGTTCTCCAGGGTGCGGTTGACCAGCTCGGCGGCGCAGGTGCGCCGGTCCGGGTTGTCGCGCAGGGTCTGCGCGATCACCGCGTCCTCCACGTAGTCGGACAGGCCGTCGCTGCAGAGCAGGTACCGGTCGCCGACCCGGGCCGGGATCATCCGGCCGGCCGGGCGGAACGGGCCGCCCTGCACGGCCTGGGTGACCAGCGCCCGCTGCGGGTGCCGGCGGGCGTCGTCCGGCGTCAGCACGCCTTGGTCGACGAGCGCCTGCACATACGTGTCGTCGCGGGTGAGCTGCTGGAAGTCGCCGTCGCGCAGCAGATAGCAGCGCGAGTCGCCGACGTTCAGCGCGGCCAGCCGCTCGCCGGAGAGCAGCAGGGCGGTCACCGTGGTGCCCATCCCGTCGCGGGCGTCGTCGTCGGCGACGGCCTTCTCGATCTGCTTGTTCGCGGTCTGCAGCGCCTCGATCAGATCCTGTAGGGGCTCCCCGGTGTCCGGCTTCTGATCGACCTCGCCGAGCGCCTGAACCAGGATGTCGCTCGCAAGCTCGCCGGCGGGCAACCCGCCCATGCCGTCCGCGACCACGAAGAGGCGATTGCCAACGAAGACAGCGTCCTCGTTGTTGGACCGGACCAGGCCCTGATCGGTGGCGGCGACCGCCCGGACAGCAAGCGTCATGGTGCAAGAGTGCCAAAGCCCCGTTGGGTTGTCTCTAGTAAACGTGCACCTCCGCGTACGGCGTGTCGGGCGATCCGGCGTTTCCGCAGGTCACGACGGTGCACGCGGTGGGGCGGTTCACCCGTGGGCCGAACTTGCGCGCGGCGCGGCGCGCCGGGCGGCCCGCCGCCGTACGGGTGATCATCTTCTCGGCGGTCTGCGGGGCGGCGCGACAAGCTCCGGCGGACTCGGTAACAATCGTCACCGTGACGACAGCGATCCATCAGCGCATTGCCTCCGAGCTCGGGGTCCGCGAAGGGCAGGTCACCGCCGCGGTCGAGCTGCTCGACGGCGGGGCCACCGTGCCGTTCATCGCCCGCTACCGCAAGGAGGTGACCGGCACCCTCGACGACACGCAGCTGCGCAACCTCGAGGAACGGCTGGGTTATCTGCGCGAGTTGGAGGACCGGCGGGCCGCGGTGCTGGAGTCGATCCGCTCCCAGGGCAAGCTGGACGAGGCGCTGGAGCAGCAGATCCTCGAGGCCGACACGAAGGCCCGGCTGGAGGACATCTACCTGCCGTTCAAGCCGAAGCGCCGGACCAAGGCGCAGATCGCCCGGGAGGCCGGCCTGGAGCCCCTCGCCGAGGGTCTGCTGTCCGACCCCACGGTCGACCCGAAGGCGGCCGCGGCGGCGTTCGTGGACGCCGAGAAGGGTGTCGCCGACGCGCAGGCCGCGCTGGACGGCGCCCGGTCGATCCTGATCGAGCGGTTCGCCGAGGACGCCGACCTGATCGGCGAGCTGCGCGAGCAGATGTGGACCCGGGGCCGGCTGGTCGCCAAGGTCCGCGACGGCAAGCAGACCGACGGCGCCAAGTTCTCCGACTACTTCGAGTTCGGCGAGCCGTACGCGAAGCTCCCCTCGCACCGCATCCTGGCGATGCTGCGCGGCGAGAAGGAGGAGGTCCTCGACCTCACCATGGAGCCGCACCCGGAGGAGGACGAGGGCTACTTCGAGGGCCGGATCGCCGGGCGCAACGGGGTCACCGACCACGGCCGGCCCGGCGACAAGTGGCTGATCGACACGGTCCGCTGGGCCTGGCGCACCCGGATCCTGATCCACCTCGGCGCCGACCTGCGGGTCCGGCTGCGCGAGGCGGCCGAGGACGAGGCCGTCCGGGTCTTCGCCGCGAACCTGCGCGACCTGCTGCTGGCCGCCCCGGCCGGCACCCGCACCACGATGGGCCTGGACCCGGGTTTCCGCACCGGCGTGAAGGTCGCCGTGGTCGACGCGACCGGCAAGTGCGTCGCCACCGACGTGATCTACCCGCACGTGCCGCAGAACAAGTGGGACGAGTCGATCCACCGGCTGGCCGCGCTCGCCTCGAAGCACCAGGTCGACCTGATCGCGATCGGCAACGGCACCGCGTCGCGGGAGACCGACAAGCTCGCCGCCGAGCTGATCAAGCGGCACCCGGAGGCGAACCTGACCAAGGCGGTGGTCTCCGAGGCCGGCGCGTCGGTCTACTCCGCCTCCGCGTACGCCTCGCAGGAGCTGCCCGGCATGGACGTGTCGCTGCGCGGCGCGGTCTCCATCGCCCGCCGCCTGCAGGACCCGCTCGCCGAGCTCGTGAAGATCGACCCGAAGTCGATCGGCGTCGGCCAGTACCAGCACGACCTGTCCGAGGTGAAGCTGGCCCGCTCGCTGGACGCGGTGGTCGAGGACTGCGTGAACGGCGTCGGCGTGGACGTCAACACCGCCTCCGCGCCGCTGCTCACCCGGGTCTCCGGGATCACCGCGGGGCTGGCCGAGAACATCGTGATGCACCGCGACCAGAACGGCCCGTTCCGGAACCGCAAGGAGATCAAGAACGTCGCCCGGCTCGGCCCGAAGGCGTTCGAGCAGTGCGCCGGCTTCCTGCGCATCCGCGACGGCGAGGACCCGCTCGACTTCTCCAGCGTGCACCCCGAGTCGTACCCGGTGGTCCGCACGATCGCGGCCGACGCCGGCGCCGAGATCAAGGCGCTGATCGGCAACAGCCCGCTGCTGCGCGCCGTGCGGCCGGACAAGTTCGTCACCGAGGCGGTCGGCCTGCCGACCATCACCGACATCCTCAAGGAGCTGGAGAAGCCGGGCCGCGACCCGCGTCCGGCGTTCACCACGGCCACCTTCGCCGAGGGCGTCGAGAAGATCGCCGACCTGACGCCGGGCATGGTCCTGGAGGGTCAGGTCACCAACGTGGCGGCGTTCGGCGCGTTCGTCGACATCGGCGTGCACCAGGACGGCCTGGTGCACGTGTCGGCGCTGTCCGAGAAGTTCGTGCAGGACCCGCGCGAGGTGGTCAAGTCCGGTGACGTGGTCAAGGTCCGGGTGCTCGAGGTGGACCCGCAACGCAAGCGGATCTCGCTGACCATGCGGCTCTCCGACGAGCCGAACCGGGGCCGGCAGCCGCGCGAGGACCGCGGCGGGCAGGGCGGTCAGACCGGTCAAGGCGGTCAGAACGCCCAGGGCGGCCCGCGTGGCGGTCAGGGCGGACAGGGTGGCCAGCGCGGCGGCCAGGGCGGTCAGCGTGGCGCTCAGGGCGGTCAGGGCGGCCAGCGCGGCGGCGGCCAGGGTGGTCAAGGCGGTCAGCGCGGTCAGGGTGGCGGCCAGCGCGGCGGCCAGCCGCGGCAGGGCGGTGGCCAGCGCGGTGGCGGCAGCAGCGGTGGCGGCTTCGGCAACGACGCGATGGCCGACGCGCTGCGCCGGGCCGGGCTGACGAAGGACTGACGGCAGGCAGGGCTTCCGGTCACGGCGATTTTCTCGTACGTACGGAAGCCCCGGCCGCAGCCGCAACCCGCGACGAGCCGGGACGGGCGAGCGGTCAGTTATAGATCTTGATGTCGCTGAAAGCGACCTGGTACGGGCCCAGCGCGGGGGCGTCGCGCTCGCTGAAGACGCCCAGGTGCAGCTGGCCCGCGCCGAGATCCTTCTCGGTCAGCGCGGCCGAACCCACCTCGGCGCCGTCGCGGCTCACCGTCACCGTGCCGCCCCGCACCCGCAGGGTGATCCGGGTCGGCTCGGCGTTCAGCGCGATCGGCTCGGGCAGCACGAACGTCCGCAGCGTGCTGACGTCACCGTCGCTCTGGTGCAGCCCGACGTAGATGTGGTTCTCGCAGACCCGGGCCTGGTAGCCGTGCAGTTTCGGCACCCGGACGAACCGGAACCAGATCCCGGCGCAGCTGCCCGGCGCCTCCAGGCGCACCCCGACCTCGGCGGTCAGGTCGGCCGGCAGCACGTCGGCCGGACCCTTGCAGCGGTACACGTCGTTGTTCTCCCGGACCGCCACCAACTCGCCGCCGACGAACGCGCAGTGCGCGCCCTGGTTGACCGGCGCCTTGTCCAGAGCGGTCGGGATCCAGAACTTCGGGGCGGCCAGCGCGTCGCTGATCAGCGGAGCGCCGAGCGCGGCACCCTCGGTCACCCGGGGCGTGGCGGCCGCATCCTTCGCCGCGTCGCCGGACCGGGACTTCATCACCGCGGCCGCGATCGCGATGCCCGCCACCAGCGCCACCGCGAGCAGGGCCACCGCGGCCGGGAGCACCCAGCGGCGCGCCGGCTCGGGCGACCGGGAACCGCCGGACACCGTGGTCGAGGCGGCCGGCGAGATCGGCACCGTGACGATCGAGTTCTCGTCGTACCCGACCAGACCGGGCGGGATGTCCAGGACCGGCGCCGTGGTCGCCCCGGCGGCGGTCGCGGCGACCGGCGTGGTCACCGGCGCGGCGGTCCGGCCGGTCACCGCGAACCCGGTCACCGCCTGCGCCTCGACCGCCGCGGCCTGCAGGTCGGGCTGGTCGGCCAGGGCGGCCGCCACGGCCGCCGGGTGCTCGCCGGAGATCAGCAGGTCGAGCAGCTCCCGGGCGCTGGGCCGGTTGGCCGGGTCCTTCTCCAGGGCGTGCGCGACCAGGTTGCGCAGCGGGCGGTTCAGGCCGTGCAGGCGGGGCGGCTGGGTGAGGATCCGGGCCGCGGTGGCCGGCGGCGAGTCCGCGTAGAACGGGGTCTTGCCGGTCCCCGCGTACGTCACCACGCTCCCCCAGGCGAACACGTCCGCGGCCGGGGTGATGACCGGGGTGTCCGCGTCGGTGTTGAACCGCTCCGGCGCCATGTACGCCACCGTGCCGACCATCTGGTCGGGCCGGGTGTTCTCACTGGCCATCGCCATGGCGCGGGCGATCCCGAAGTCGATCACCTTGGGGCTGCCCGGCGCGAGCAGCACGTTGCGCGGCTTGAGGTCACGGTGGATCACGCCGGCGCCGTGGATCGCGGTCAGCGCGGTGGCCACGCCGATCGCCACGCTGTGCAGGTTGGCCGAGGTCAGCGGGCCGCGCTGCTCGACCACCTCGGCCAGGGTGGGTCCGTCGACGTACTCCACCACCAGGTAGGGGCGCTCGTGGTCGGGGTCGGCGTCGAGCACCTCGGCGGTGCAGAACGGCGGCACCTGCCGGGCCCGGTCCACCTCGCTGCGGAACCGGCGGCGGAACTCGTCGTCGTGCGCCAGGTCGAGCCGGACCACCTTGACCGCGACCAGCACGTCGCTCTTCTGCCGGCGGCCCAGATAGACCGTGCCCATTCCGCCCTCGCCGAGGCGGCCGAGCAGCTCGTAGTCGCCGAGCATGCCCGGATCGTGCGGACGCAACGGTTGCGTCCGTTCCCCCGGCAACGTGCTGTCGACCATGTTCTTCGCGCCCCCCATATTCCCCGCTGGCACTGTAACGGGCGGCTCCGCGGTCGCAGTAGACCCGGTGGCCCGGTTGGCACCGAACCGACACCAGAAATCGAGGGCCTTCCGGGGTGGCTCCGCGACGGCTCTGCGGGTCAACCCTGAGAGCGCGGATCAGGGGGCGATCCGGGCGGTGCCGGATGGAAAGTGCCGTATCCGGGTAGCAAGCTTGAGGCATGACTTCCCCACCCCGGGGACGAGACGAAGGAAAGCGAGACCCCATGAACGCCGTGCACGACACGATGGCCCGCCAAGGTCTGGTCCGCCCGCGTGACGGCCGCATGGTAGGCGGCGTCTGCGCCGGTCTCGGCCGGCGCTTCGGGCTCGACCCGTGGATCGCCCGCCTGCTCTTCGTGCTGATCCTCTTCGTGATCCCGGGCAGCCAGATCCTGGTCTATCCGATCCTCTGGATCCTGATGCCGTCCGAGCAGACGGAGTTCTCGGCGACCACCCCGCCGGCCACCTGGTGACGCACCGGGCCGGGACAGCCTCGCTGTCCCGGCCCGGCTTCTTCCGTGCTGATGTGAGGAGCGCCGCATGACCGTCGTCGCCACGCTGGTGATCGAGGGACCGTCCCGGTCGCTCACCACCCTCGCCCGCGCCGTCCCGATCACCGTGGACGGCCAGGCCAAAGGTCAGGTGCGGGCCGGCAAGCGGCTGACGCTGGCCCTGGCGCCCGGCTCGCACACGGTCCGGGCACACGGCGGCGCGGAACTGCCGGTCCGGCTCGGGCCGGGCCTGACCACCCGGGTCCGGGTGGAACGCGACGCGGCCGGCCGCTGGCACGTCACCGACGCCGGGCCGGGCTAGCCGGCCAGCTTCTTCAGCGCCGCGGTGAGCTGCTGGTCGTCCAGGTAACTCCGGGTGACCATGGTGCCCGCGGCGTCCAGCAGGACGTAGGTGCTCTGCTCGAAGATCGCGAAGCGCTTCCAGATCTTGCCGGTCGGGTCGTTCAGGTGGGTGACCGCGCCGACGTCCATGTCCGCGACGAACTCACGCATGGCCTTGGTGGTGCCCATCCCGGCGACCCCGAGGAAGGTGAGCCGGCCGGCGTATTCCTCCTGGTCGTCGGCCACCGACTGGGCCTCGCCGGCGCAGGTGGCGCACCAGGGCGCCCAGAACCACAGCACGGCCGGTTTCCCGGCCAGCTGGGCGGCGTCGTAGGTGGCGCCGTCCAGTGTCGTACCGGAGAACTTCAGCGTCTCGGGCACCGGCGGGGCCGGCGGCGAACCGGCCACCGGTGACCCACCGGCGGCCGGCCGTGCGGCCGCCGGAGGCGACGTGGCACAGCCGGCGGCCAGCATGGCCAGCGGAAGCGTCAGCAGAGCCCGACGGGTACCCACCAGCGCTCCTTCCGGCATCGGTGTCACTAGTGGGCCGCGGCGGCCGGGTCGATCAGCCGCAGGGCCAGCGCCGGGCAGACGTTGACGGCCTTGCGGGCGCCGTCCTCCAGCCACGGCGGCAGCGGCGTCTGCGGGAACGCCGGGAAACCGTTGTGGTCCAGCCGGATGATCTCCGGGGCGACCGCCGAGCAGAGCCCGTGCCCGTCGCACCGCGACCAGTCCAGCGCCAGCCTCCGGGCGCCCTTCTCCGCGGTGTACGGCAGCGGCAGGATGCCCCGCACCTGCTTCCCGCAGCCCTCCCCGTTCGCGTGCGCCTCGACGTCCTTGTGGAACACCTCGAGCGCGGAGAGCGCGAACCGGGACGTGCCGTCCGGGTGGCTGCACGCGCCCCGGCCCTTGACCAGACCGGCCGCCTGACGCACCTGCTCCAACGCGGAACCGCCGAGCGACACCAGGGTGACCGCCCGGGCCAGGTCCGGCAGGCCGAGCCGGCACGGGCCGCACTGCCCGGCCGACTCACCGGCGAGATACTGCACGACCTGGGCGACCTCGCCGAGCGCGCAGGTCTTGGAGCCGATCGGGATCAGCATGCCGGCGCCGAGCGTGCCGCCCACCTTGGCGAACCCCTTGCGGGAGATCGTCACGGTGGCCGCCTGCTCCGCGCTGATCCACTTGCCGTGGTAGCCGCCGACCAGCAGGCCCGGGCCGATGTCCGCGCCGCACATGGTGAGCACGTCCATCAGCGGGGTGCCGCTGGGCGCCTCGACGACCGCGGGCGCGGTGGCCGAGCCGCCGACGGTCAGCATGACCGTGCCGGGCTCCTCCGGAATGCCGACCGAGTTGTACTCCCACGGCCCGAGCCGGGCCGCGATCGCCAGTTGCGAGTACGTCTCGGCGTTGGAGAGCAGGGTGGGCAGGCCCATCACGCCGTTGTCGCTGGACCGGACCTTGCGGCCGGGCGGGATGTGCGCCTCGCCGTTGATCCCGCGGACCAGCGCGCCGCCCTCACCGGAGATGAACCGGTGCGGGACCGTGACGATCCGGGTCGGGCAGGGCATCTTCCGCTCGGCCAGGGCCGCGGTCAGCGAGTTCTGCCCGATGCCGTCGTCGGCGATGCCGATGACGATCTCCTCCGCGTCCAGGGCGGCGGCGGCCAGGGCCGCGCCGTCCAGGATCAGGTGCGGACCGCGGGTCAGGATCGACTTGTCCTTCCAGGACGGCGGCTCACCCTCGGTGGCGTTCACCACGATCACCGGGGGCAGGTCCTGCCGCTTGCAGGAGTCGATCACCGCGCGCACCTTGCGGGCGAACGGGAAGCCCGCGCCGCCACGTCCGCGCAGCTCGATCCGGTCGGCGAGCCCGATCAGCTCACCCGACGAGAGGGCCGCGAACCCGCCGTGCACCTCCTGGTGCGCCTGCAGATCGAGGCGGCCGTACTCGTCGAAGCCCGCGGTGATCCGCGGGACCCCGATCGAGGTGACCGGTGGGACTTGTGCCGTGCTCAATTTGATTCACCGCGCAACTGCGAGAAGTAGGCGTCGTCGTCGTCGCCACCGCGGCCACGGCCACGACGGGACGGCGCGGCGGGGGCGCCGCCACCGCGGACCACCTCGGTGGACGGCCGGCGGGCACGCCGGGATCCGGTGTCGACCAGGGAGTCGTCATCGGTGTACTGGTCGTCGGCCAGGTCGACGAACTGGCTGCGGCTGTGCCGGCCGTCGTCGGCGCGGCGGCGGCCACCGGTGGGTTCCTCCTCCTCGTACCGGGGGGGCACGCGGGCGGGGGGTCTCCTCGTACACCTCGTCGGCACGACGGCGGGCACGCGGAGCGGCCTCCTCGTAGTAGTCCTCGTCGGCACGGCGGCGGGCCCGGGGGGCGGGCTCGTCGTCGTCGGCGTA
>NZ_BOMS01000129.1 GCF_016862315.1 Actinoplanes palleronii
TCCATCCGCATCCGGGTGCCGGTCTCGGACAGTTCGTCCCGGCGCAGCCGGGTGCCGGTCTCGTCCGGGCGCAGCCGGGTTCCGGTCTCGTCGGGGCGCAGGCGGGCGCCGGTGTCCTCCAGCGACGAGCGGCGGGCCCGGGGGTCCTCCTCGTCGTCCGCGTACCGGCGGCTGCGCGGGCGCGGGCCGTCGTCGTAGTACTCCTCGTCACGACGGCGCGCGCGGGGGGCGGGCTCCTCGTACCGGTCGTCCTCGAACTCGCGGCGGGAGATCGCCCGGGTCGGCTCGTCGAAGCGGTCGTCCTCGACGGGACGCCGCTGGCGCGGGGCCGGGGCCTCGAGCTCGGCGAGCATGGCCGGTTCCGGGATGACCTGGGCGGCCGGTGCCGGAACGGGCGGTGCGGCGGGCGGGGCCGGCGGCGCCGCGGCGGGCACCCAGCTGCTCAGGGTGGCCGGCTCGGCGGGCGCTGCCAGGTCGGCGCCACCACGGCCGCCGCCACCGCCGAAGCGGTTGCGGGTGGTGCCGGCGGTGGGCGCCGTGCTGGCCGGTTTGACGGCGCCGAGGCCGGCGGCGGACGAGAAGTCCTTGCGCCGGTTCAGGCTGACCGACAGTCGCACCGCGAGGCCGATGAGCACGGCCAGGACGCAGACGACGTAGCTGACGATGACCCAGGTGGCCGCGGGCCGGCCGGCACCGAGGCCGTGCATCAGGGCGATCGGCCACATCAGGTACGAGACCGAGTGGATCGCGCGCCACATCCACGGCTTGCCGCGGCCGATGAACCGGGCGCGGATCAGGCCGCTCCAGGTGACCATGAACAGGACGTACCCGGAGATCTGTCCCAGCCCGATGTACAGCGTGTTCGTCGGGGTGAGGAACGGGATGAAGATGTCGATCACCCGGATGTGGTGTTCGACGGTCTTGGTCCACAGGTGCACCACGAGCGACGAGATCGCCATCACGCCGGTGGTGCGGTGGGTGGACTGCAGCAGCACGCGCTGCCGGATGGAGAGCACCAGCCGGTCGGTGGAGATGAGCCCGACCATGATGGTGATGGAGAGGGACACCAGGGTGAGCACACCCATGTAGAACTCTGCGTACGTGAAGAAATAGACGTACCCGACGCGGCCGGGCTTGGTCATCATCGCGACCGCCCAGATTGCCGCCAGGACGCTTACCACCAGCAGGATGACCGCGCCCGTGGGCACGGTGCGAGTACCGGTGGAGCCGATGTCGACCGCCACCCTACTGGCGGTGCGCTCATTGTTCTTCGACCGGGCCATTGACTCCTCTTTTTCCGCAACGGTCACGTCCCGTGGGCGGTGGGACGCCGGTGTCCGTGGGGAACACCCCGTGCTCAAGTTGTTCTGGACCCGGCCGTGGCGTGCTTTCCCCTGCGATGCCCCGGCCGTGTCCTCCCCGGATTACGTGCCGGGCGGGGCTTCGGATGAACGCGTGCGAAATTTCTGGCCGACTCTTTTCGGTGATCGCGTCGCTACTTTTCGCATTTGGCACCTGAGCTGCGAAAATAGGGGTTCACCGGGGTTCTTAAGGCAAAAATAAGATGCGCCATGGAGTGACCCGGGCCACGAGGTGAACCATTCGGGGCAGCCCGGCGAACTTACTGGGTGAGGGGACCACGAACGAGGGGGGACGCTGTGCGGATTTTCACCGCGCTGCTCGGGGCCACGATCGCGGGGGCGACGCTGGGCGCGGCCGGACTGACGGCGGCGCCGGCGCGTGCCGACGTGCCGGGCTTCGGCGTACGGGTCACCGCACCGGCCACGTTCAAGGCGAGCGGCAACACGAAGACCCTGACCGCGGTCAGCACGTCCGACCAGCGCCAGTGCCGCAAAGTGCGCTGGACCCTGATCGTACGAGGCGGCGACGTCCCGCTGGACCGGATCCGGGTGACCCGGATCGAGAACAACACCGCGTTCGCCACCCGGGTCAGCCTGGACGGGGACACCGCGACGCTCGTCGACGAGCAGCTCGACCCGGGCACGCTGTGCCGGGGCCGGACGGTGACCGGCCAGTGGCAGATCGGCTTCGCCGGGCGTGACGGCGGCCGGGTCCGGTTCGAGGTGCGGGCGTTCGACGAGGCGAACACGCTGCTCACCGCGGGTGGCGCGACCACCGAGGTGACCGGCCAGGTGGCCACCTCGTCACCGACGCCGTCACCGTCGAGGACCTCCGCCTCGCCGGAGCCCACCGAGGACGAGGAGGAGGAAGCGACGCCGGCCGACACCACCCCGCCCACCCGGGCGGCCGTGACGCAGAGCCCGCAGGCCCTCTCCCCCGCGGCGAGCGACAGCAACCTGCTCGGGCCGGGCCTGATCGTCGGCGGGGTGTTCTTCTTCCTCGGCCTGCTCCTGCTGCTGCGGCTGCGGTCCCGGACGAAGGCGGCGCGCCAGCGGGCCCAGACGCTGCCGACCGGTTTCTACACGATGCCGTAACCGGCCGAAATACCCGACAAACGGCACGAAAGGTACTAAAGTTCCCTTATCGTGACCGTTTCTCGGGAGGACTTCGTGGCCCGTACCGCCAGGATCGCGGGTGTGTTCAGCGCGCTCGCCCTGATCTCCGCCGCCCTGCCCGCCGGAGCGGCGTCCGCCGCGCCGGCCGTGGGCACCCCCGGTGCGCCGGTCGTGCCGGCCACGCTGCAGCCGCCGGCCGGCACCGAGGTGCACGCCGTGCTCCGGGCCCGCGGCGTGCAGATCTACGAGTGCAAGCGCAGCATGTGGCAGCCGCTCGAGCCGGCCGCGTCCCTGACCGGGACGACGGTGAACCCGGCCCGCAAGGTCACCGCGGTGCACTTCCGCGGCCCGGCCTGGGTCTCCGACCAGGACGGCTCGATGGTCCAGGGCACCGACCCGGTCACCGAGCCGGCCACCGAGCCCGGCAGCCTGCCGCTGTCGCTCTACAGGGCCACCGGCAACCGGGGCGGCGGCCTGTTCGGCCCGGTCACCTGGATCCAGCGCATCGACACGCACGGCGGCGCCGCCCCGGCCACCTCCTGCGGCGGCGACCAGCCGGTCGCGGTCCCCTACCGCGCGCTCTACCGCTTCTTCACCAAGAAGTGACCCGTCACCGCGTGACCGCCAGGACGATCGCGGTCGCGTTGTCCTGACCACCGGCCGCCAGCGTCGCGTCCAGCAGGGCCCGGACCGCTCCGGCCGGCCGGCCTTCGTCCAGCAGGCGGGCCAGCTGCTGGTAGTCGAGCTGGCCGGACACCCCGTCGGTGCAGAGCAGCAGACGGTCACCGGGGCGCAGCGGCACGTCGAGCACGTCCGGGTCGGGCCGGTCCGGGTGGCCGGCGTACCGGGTCAGCCGGTACCCGTCGGCCTGCGCGTGCGGGTCGCCGGCGGCGTACCAGCCGTGCACCAGGCCGAGCCAGGCGACCGTGTGGTCGACGGTGAGCAACTCCAGCAGGCCGGCGCGCAGGCGGTAGGCGCGGGAGTCGCCGAGCTGCACGATCCGGACGGCGGCTTCGCCACCGCCGTCGGCACCCACGCCGGTCACCGCGGTCAGGGTGCATCCGGTCAGCTCACTCAGGGTTCGCGCTTTGTCTCGTACGAGGGAATGCACCTCGGAAACGACGCCTCGCAGCGCGGCCGGAGCCGGATCGGCGCACCGCGTCGCGAACGTCTCCACCGCGAGTCGTCCGGCGGCGGCGCTGCCCTCACCCGCGCCCATCCCGTCCGCGACGATCGCGAGCGGCCGGTCCGCGGCCAGGTGCAGCACGTCGTAGTTCCGGTCGTAGCGCACACCGGTGACGCTCCCGGCGGCCGCGGCCACCCGGCACGCGCCGATCCGCCAGGACACCTCGGCGCTCACGCCTCACCGACCCGGGTGTTCAGGTGCTCGCGGGCCGCGGCGACCAGCGCCTCCGGCTCGTCGGCGTGGAACCGGATCGTGGTGGCCGGCTGCCCGCGGGTCTTGCGGACCGCGACCACGGTGGGCTCGGTCAGGCGCACGTCGACGCTGGTCTGGCCGGCCATGCCGAGCGAGAGCACGCCGTCCTCCAGCTGGGTCTGCCCGCCCGGCGGCATCGACCGGCGGCGCACCTCGATCGCGGCGATCCGGTCCCAGCAGATCGGCAGGTCGAGGGTGAGGCTGTTGCGGATCCGCAGGCCGGACGGGCCGACCAGGTGCTGGTGCACGTGCATGGTGGCGAGCAGGCCGACCATCCAGAACAGGCCGTAGACGCCGAGCGCCAGCGACGCGATCCGGATCGTCTCCCAGGGCAGGACGAAGTGCAGGATCGGCAGCTCGATCACCGAGACGCCGAGGAGCGCGCCGAGGATCAGGGTGACCGCGCGGTGGTAGGTGAACCGCTGGGCGCCGGGCTCGAGCGGCAGCGGCCGGCGGAGGATCCAGCGGAAGAGAGCGGCCCAGAGGCGCAGCTCGTAGAGCACGACTTTTTTCCCGAGGCCGATCACTCCGTCACCCCCGGCTGGTGGACCAGGCCCAGGCCGTGCAGGGTGGCGAGCACGTCGTCGAGCCCGGCGACCAGGGCGTCGAAGCGGGCGACCGGCATGTGCGCAAACAGCTGCCGGCCGAACTCGCGCTGCTGCCCGGCGGTCTCGTCGAGCAGGGCGGTGCCCCGCTCGGTGCAGGTGACCAGCGTGGCGCGGCGGTCGGCGGGGTGCGGCTCGCGGGTCACCAGGCCGCCCGCGACCAGGCCGTCGACCAGGCCGGTGATCGCCCGCGGGGTGACCCTCAGCGCCTCGGCGAGGGCCCGCTGCGGGCTCGGGCCCAGGCTGCGCAGCGTCCAGAGCAGCGTCATCCGGGAGACGCTCAGGCCCTGCGCCGCCAGGCTCTTCGTCATGTCGTCGTTGAGCAGCACGACCAGCTCGAGGATCCGGTCGAGGCCGCCGGCGTAGCGTTCGTCGTCACCCATATCGTGACGGTACTTCATCATGTACCTGGTTCACAATATCTGTATTAAAGACCCCGCCCCGGGTTGCCCGGGGCGGGGTCTTCGTCGCGCTTACAGCGCCGGGTAGGCGTTCGCCATCAGCTGCTGGAACTGGGCGGAGAACCAGGCACCCGAGATCGGGGCATTCGGCAGGGCGCCGCTCAGGCTGTTGCCGTTGCGGGCGTTACCGGTGTAGGTCGGGTCGCACATCCGGTCGAAACCCTTGCCCTCGTCGTTCGGGATCAGCGAGGAGGAGCCGTCCGACTCACCCGGGGGCTTCACCCAGACGTATGCGTCGATGCCCGCGGCCGGAGCCGCCTTGGGACGCTCGCCGAGGCCGGCGCCGGACTGGTTGCACCAGTTGCCGGCGTGGATGCGGCGGTCGATCCGCGACTCGTTGACGTAGGTGTCCACGACCGTGGAGGTGCTCGCCTTGGTCGGCCGGGCCGAGCCGCCCCAGCCGTTGCGGGACGTGTCGATCAGCATGCCGATGTTGCTGTTGAAGCCGATCGAGACCAGCTTCGTCCGGAACGCCTGGGCGAACGTCAGCTCATCGGTGTACTGGTTCCAGTCGACCCACTTGGACTGCCGGACGCTGGTGCCACCGACGGTGGTGGTCGGCTGGACCCACGGCTCCTGCAGCGCCGAGTAGTTGGCCGTGTTGGTGATGAAGCCGGTGACGTTGTTGACGCTGCCGGAGGCCTGCGCGGCCTGCAGCATGATGTCCGCGGTCGGGCCGAAGTTCGAGTCCCAGCCGATCCAGCCGTGGTGCGCGGCGTCGACGTAGTTGTAGGTGTTGCTCAGCGCGCCGAGCTTGTTCAGGGCGTAACCGATGCCCTGCACGTACCCGCCGTTGGCCTTCATCGTGTCGCACATCGCCGTGCCGCCGGCCTGGCCGGAGGTGTTGGTGACGAGGTTCGGCAGCGAGTCGATCTCGACGATGTTGATGATGCGCAGGCTCTTGTACTTCGCGTCGGCCTGGATCGCGGCGATCGGGTCGATGTACTCGGCCTTGTAGCGCGGCAGGTCGTTCGGGCCCAGCTCACCGTTGGAGGCGAGCGCGGCGCAGTCCCGGCCGGGCAGGTTGTAGATCACGAACTGGATGTAGCCGGCGCCCTGGGCGAGAGCCGCGTCCAGGTGCGCCCGGACCCCCATCGCACCGTTCGAGCTGCTGTCCGTGGTGCCCGCGATCGCGGCGATCCGGTCCAGCCAGACCGCGGTCGGGTTGTTCGAGACCCGGCTGCCGCCGGTCTCGGCGTCGGCCTTGGCCTTCCACTCCGGGTTGATGTAACCCTTCGCGCCCGAGTACGGGTTGTCGACCTTGACGCCCGGGCTCGTCGACGTCGAGGGGCTCGTCGACGGGCTCGAGGACGGGCTGGTCGACGGGCTGGTGCTCGTGGAGGGGCTCGTGCTCGCGCTCGGCGAGGTCGGGACGCTGCCGGTGCAGGCGACGTTGTTCAGCTTGAACGTGGCGGGCGTGGCGTTGGTGCCCGAGTAGTTCGCGTTGAAACCGAAGTTCGCCGTGCCGTTCGTGCCGAGCGAGGACGCCCAGGACGGGTTCGTCGCCGTGACGTTCTGGCCGGACTGGGTGACGGTGGCGCTCCAGGCCTGCGTGACCGTCTGGTTGCCGGCGAAGGTCCAGGTCAGATTCCAGCCGCCGGTGATCGCGTCACCGAGGTTGGTGACCGTGACGTTGCCGGTGAAACCAGTGCTCCACTGGTTCACCGAGTAGTCGACACGACAGCCCGCGGCCGCGCTGGCGTCGGTCGTCACGGCGACCGCGCCGGCACCGGCCACGACACTCACGGCGGCGGCTGCCGTGAGGGCGCGGGCCCGGGTGGAAATGGGTCTCATCAGGACTCCTCGAGACGTACGGCGGCGCCAATGATGAACGCCAATGGGAGCGGCGACCAACACATCGGTGGGGATCGTTGGCCGACGCGGACAGCATTACATGGGAGCGCTCCCAGCGCAATGATCCGGAAACAGTTGGGCAACCCCTGGTTCACGCGGGGTGCGGCAGGCTGCCGGAGGGGGTTTCCCGCAGCGTGGGGCGGCGCGCTCGGGGCGCGTGATCGGGGGCGCAAGGGCGGTGAGTGCACGCGATCGGAACTCGCGGGGCGGCAGGAGCACGCGATCCGCACCCGCACCTGCGGGGCGGCAGGAGCACGCGATCGCCGCTCACCGGGCGGCAAGAGCACGCGATCGCCGAGTCCGGGGGGCGGTGGCGGTGCGCGATGGGTTTGTGCGTGCTGCTGCCACCCCCATGAGGGCGGCAGCAGCACGCGAACCCGCAGCGCGGACTTCCACCGCCCCGCTCCAGGACGGCAAACCACGTGATCGGTACATCTCAGGCGCGGCACAGTCCCGCCCCGGACCGCAAGCGCGAGCACCGACCCCCGGGCCGGCGCTGAGAGCTGTCTCAAGCACCGCGAA
>NZ_BOMS01000130.1 GCF_016862315.1 Actinoplanes palleronii
GACGATCCGCACCCCGGCGAACGCACGACCTCAAGCCCTTGAACTTGATCTTCCAGCTCCCCCCGCGGAAGCTCCTCCCGCGGAAGCTCCCCCCGCGGAAGCTCCCCCCGCGGAAGCTCCCCCCGCGGAAGCTCCCCCCGGCAGCCGCGCCAGCACCTCCTCCAGCGCCACCCCCGCAGCCCTGTCCAGCAGCACATCCGCGTGCGCATAACGATCCCGCGCGGTGAACCCGTTCGGGATCGCCACGCACCGCAGTCCCGCGGCCTGCGCCGCCACCACCCCGTGCGGGCTGTCCTCGAACGCCACCGCCTCCTCCGGCGGCACCCCGAGCCGGGACAGCGCCAGCCGGTACACCGCCGGGTCCGGTTTGTGCCGGTCGACCTCGTCGCCGCAGGCCAGGACGTCGAAGCGGGCGAGGTCGCCGGTCCGGGCCAGGTTCGGGCGCACCCAGGTGGCCGGTGAGCTGCTGGCGACCGCGAGCCGCAGCCCGCGCCGCTGCGCGGCGGCGAGCCAGGGACCGATGCCGTCGATCAGACCGAGGGTGGTGTGGATCTTTTCCCGGTACGCCATCCGCCGCGAGTGACTGGCCGGACGGTCGAACCCGGACCCCACCGCGCGGGCCAGCGCCGTGTACCGCGACTCGCTCACGTCACCGCCGTGCTCGGCGAAGAAGCCGGACGTGTCCAGTTCCAGCCCGTGCTGACGCCACTCCCACTGCCAGCTGTCCAGCAGCGTGGCCTCGGTGTCCATCAGCAGCCCGTCGAAGTCGAAGATCAACGCCTGGATCGCCATGGCCCGATCATCCCGGACCGGGCGCGGTGCACCGGGTCAGCGGGGTGGGTCGAGGCGCCGGGGGACACAGTGCGCCGCGCTGATCGTGTGGCACCAGACGGTCACCGCGTCCTGGTCCGGGAAGTCACCGAGCGCGACGGTCAGCCAGCTGCCCGGCTCGCTCACCGGATGGTTCAGGTCGGTGCTCCGGAGCAGCACCACCTGGTGGTCGTCGCTGGCCAGGTCGCGGCGCAGGCGCTGGTGCTCGGCGAGGACCGCGGCCGGGTCGGTGCGGCCGGCCGGGGGCGCCGCGAGTTCGGCGGCGTACTGGCCGAGCAGGTCGAGGGCGGCCAGGTCGTCGCGGTGGGTGAATTCCAGCTCGGCCTGCGGGCCGGTGCCGAGCGGCCAGGACTCCGGGCTCGGGCCGAACCCGACGGTCGGCTGGGCGGCCGGCAGCAGCGGGACGAGTGTGGTGGGCGGGGCGGCCCGGTCGAACCGGGCCAGGATCGCAGCCGTCAGTGCGGCCGCGCCGAAGACGGTGATCGCGGCGACGGTCACCGCCCGGGAGCGGGGCCGGGCGGGCGGGGCGGTTTTCCGGTACGCGTCCACTGGCCCTCCGGCTCGTTCAGCACGCGGGTCTCCTCGACGCTAACCGGCCAGCGAGTCGATTACCAGGGCATACGTCGTTTTCAGTCGTCCGGGTGGGCCGCGGCGGGGATCCGCTCCCGAACTGCGACCCGGGTCTCGGCCTTCACGGCTCAACCCCGGGCCCGGAGTGCCGACCTTGGGGACCATGAGCGTGGGCAGCGGATTGCACACAGCCGGACCTCTGATGGAGGCCCCCGGCGACACAGGCGTGACGCCGGACCGGCAGGTCCTGCTGCTGGCCGAACTGGTCGGCTTCATGACCAAGGACACCCCTTCGGTCCAGCACGTCCTCGACCTGATGACACCGCACCTGCGGGAACTCGCCGGGCTGACCGCGGCGACCGTCTTCGAGCTGGACTCGGAGACCGGTCTGATGACCGGCACCGCCCAGTTCGGCGAGCCGGGGCGCCGGGACCAGATGGTCGCCGGCAAGGTGTTCCGGGCCGCGGCCGGTGGTCCGCCGGTGATCAGCGGTCAGCAGATGGCGATCCGGCTGCGGATCGGCGGCCAGACCGTCGGTGTGCTGCTGCTCACCGGCGACACCCTGGCCGAGCTGCGCCAGGACACCATCTCGACGGTGGCGCTGCACTTCGCCACCACCCTGCAGGGCCTGACCGCGGAGAAGGCCCGGCAGTTCGTGGCGCACACCAGCTCCACCATCCAGGAGCTGTTCGAGAAGGGGATGACCGCGGGCAGCGTGGAGGAGGCGGCCGAGCTGCTGACCCACTCGTGCGCCACGGCGTTCCGCACCGAGCACGCCAGCCTGCACCTGATCGACAACGACGGGCGGATCCGGTACGTCTACGGCGTCGGCTGCCCGGACGAGCGCCTCGACCAGCTGCGCACCAACCTGGTCGGCAAGCCCGCGATCGAGTCACCGGTCTGGCGCAGCATCGTGGAGTCCGGCGAACCCTCGCTGATCAACAACGCGTCCACCACCAAGACCCGGCTCGGCGGGATGGCGCAGACGCTGGGGCTGGGCTCGTTCATCGCGATGCCGCTGATGTCCGGTTTCGGGCCGGTCGGCATGGTGATGTGCGGCGACTCCTCGGGCACCCGCGAGTGGACCGCCCGGGACCGCATCCTGGCGCAGCAGCTCGCCGCCGAGGGCGCGCTGATCATGGACAGCGCCCGGATGCGCCAGGCCAACCAGATGCACATGCAGGAGCTCACCCGGCAGGCGTTCCACGACTCGCTGACCGGGCTGCCGAACCGTAAGCACCTGCTGGACCGGGGCGAGCAGGCGATCGAGATAGCGATGGGCACCGGCACCCGGATGGCGCTACTGATGCTCGACCTGAACGGCTTCAAGCAGGTCAACGACACCATCGGGCACCACGCCGGCGACGTGCTGCTGCAGCTGGTCGGGATGCGGCTGGACGCGCTGGTCCGCTGGCCGGACATGGCCGCCCGGCTCGGTGGCGACGAGTTCTCGATGCTGCTCACCGGCAATCCGGACGACCGGTCCGCGGTCGAGGTCGGCGAGCTGATCTGCGAGCGGCTGCGTGAGCCGTTCGAGATCGACGGCCGCGAGGTCAAGATCGGCGCCAGCATCGGCGTCGCCCTGTTCCCGCGGCACGCCGTCGAGTTCGGCACCCTGTTGAAGGACGCCGACGCCTCGATGTACCTGGCCAAGCGCTCCGGCGGCGGCGTGCACCTGGCCAAGTAGAACGCCAGGTAAAACGCCGAAAAGGACGCCAAGGAGAACGCCGAGGAGAGAGCTCAGACGAACGCCCCGTGGCCGGTGATCGCCCGGCCCACGATCAGCGTGTTGATCTCACGGGTGCCCTCGTACGAGTAGAGCGCCTCCGCATCCGCCACGAACCGCCCGATGTTGTAGTCCAGTACGATGCCGTTGCCCGCGAGCAGCTCACGGGCCCAGCCCACCACCTCGCGCATCCGGGTGGTGCAGTACGCCTTGGCCAGTGCCGAATGCTCGTCCCGGTACTGGCCGGCGTCCTGCAGCTGGGCCAGCCGCACGCACATCCCGAGCGCGCCGGTCACATTGCCCACCATCCGCACCAGCAGGTCCTGGACCAGCTGGAACTTCGCGATCGGGCGGCCGAACTGCTCGCGCTCGCCGGCGTACGCCAGGGCGATCTCGTAGGCCGCCAGCATCACGCCGACCGCCTGCCAGGCCACCCCGCTGCGGGTCTCCCGCAGGATCTTGGCGGTGTCCTTGAACGAGTTCGCGTTCTGCAGCCGGTCGGTCTCCGGCACCCGGACGTCCACCAGCTCGATGTCGGCGTTCTGCACGATCCGCAGCGCGATCTTGTTCTCGATCTTGGTGGCGGTCAGGCCGGGCGCGTCGCCGGGCACCACGAAGCCCTTGACCTGGTCGTCCGCGACGTCGCGGGCCCAGACCACGATCAGGTCGGCGAACGTGGCGTTGCCGATCCAGCGCTTCTGCCCGTCGAGCACCCAGGTGTCGCCGTCGCGGCGGGCCGTGGTGCGCAGACCGGCCGCCACGTCCGACCCGCCGGTCGGCTCGGTCAGCGCGAACGCGCCGATCTGGTCGAACGCGGTCATCCCGGGCAGCCAGCGTTCGCGCTGCTCCGGCGAGCCGCAGGTCTGGATGCTGCCCATCGCGAGGCCGGCGTGCACGCCGTAGAACGTGGCCATGGACGCGTCCGCGTGCGCCATCTCCAGCGCCAGCCAGCCGTTGAGCAACGAGGAGCGTTCGTGGCCGGCCAGGCCGAGCCCGGCGAACTGTTTGATCAGGTGACTCGGGAACTCGGCCCGGGCCCAGTGGTCGTTGGCGATCGGGACCACTTCGGCGGTCAGGAAGTCGCGGACCCGGTGCACGGTCGCGGCCTCGTCCTCGGACAGCAGTCCCTGAAAGGCGTAAAGATCTCCGGCGAGCATATTCGCTTACATGCCCAGCGGGGCCGCGCCCTAGACTTCGGCGCATGCTCACCATGCAGGAGGCTCTGACCCGGTTGACGGCGTACTGGACCGAACAGGGATGCCTGATCGTCCAGCCGATGAACACCGAGGTCGGCGCCGGCACCTTGAACCCGGCCACATTCTTGCGGGTACTCGGTCCCGAGCCGTGGCGGGTCGTCTACGTCGAGCCATCGGTGCGGCCCGACGACTCCCGGTACGGCGAGAACCCGAACCGGCTGCAGACACACACCCAGATGCAGGTGATCCTGAAGCCCGACCCGGGCAACCCGCAGGAGCTCTACCTCGGCAGTCTGGCCGCCCTCGGCATCGACGTCGCCGCGCACGACGTGCGCTTCGTCGAGGACAACTGGGCCTCCCCCGCACTCGGCGCCTGGGGCCTGGGCTGGGAAGTCTGGCTCGACGGGCTCGAGATCACCCAGTTCACCTACTTCCAGCAGGCCGGTGGCCTGAACCTCGACCCGCCCTCGGTGGAGATCACCTACGGGATCGAGCGGATCATCATGGCGCTGCAGGACAAGCAGCACTTCAAGGAGATCGAGTACGCGCCGGGCGTCAGCTACGGCGAGGTCTTCGGCCAGGCCGAGTACGAGATGTCCCGCTACTACCTCGACGACGCCGACATCGACGCGAACCGCCGGCTGCTGGAGCTCTACGCCGGCGAGGCACAGCGGATGATCGACGCCGGGCTGCCGGTCCCCGCGCACAGCTACGTGCTCAAGTGCTCGCAGGCGTTCAACGTGCTCGACTCGCGCGGCGCGGTCTCCACCGCCGAGCGGGCCTCCGAGTTCGCCCGGATGCGCCGGCTCGCCGGGGAGGTCGCCAAGCTCTGGGTGGCCCGCCGCGCCGAGCTGGAGCACCCGCTCGGCCTGGTCGCCGACCTCGAACCGGCCCGTCCGGCGGGCGCCGCGCAGACCGGTGACCGGCCGCGCACCCTGCTCTTCGAGATCGGTGCCGAGGAGCTGCCGCCGGCCGAGCTGCGCAACGCCCGCGCGCAGCTGCAGCGCCTGCTGACCGAGGGGCTCGCCGCCACCCGGCTGGAGCACGGCGAGATCCGGGTGTTCGGCACCCCGCGGCGGCTGATCGCGGTGGTCCAGGCCGTGGCCGCGCGGGAGGAGGATTTCGTCCGCACGGTGCGCGGGCCCAAGACGTCGGCACCGGCGAAGGCCATCGAGGGCTTCGCGCGGGGTCACGGGGTCACCCCCGAGGAGCTGGCGACCGAGGAGTTCAACGGCGTACCCCATCTGGTCCTGCGCAAGCAGGAATCCGGTGGCGCGGCACCGCAGGTCCTGACCGCGGTCCTGGCGAAGGTCGTCGGCGGGCTGCGCTCGGCCAAGAACATGCGGTGGAACGACCCGAAGCTGGCGTTCAGCCGGCCGCTGCGCTGGCTGACCGCGCTCTGGGGTGACGACGTGGTGCCGGTCACCGTGTCCACCCTGGCGGCCGGTCGCCAGACCCGGTTGCTGCGCACCGCGGCCACGCCGATCGTCGAGATCGCCTCGGCCGAGACGTTCGTGGAGACGCTCGGCGTCAACGGCATCGTCGCCGACCACGACGACCGGCGCGAGCTGATCGTGGTGGGCGCGCAGGACCTGGTCTACCCGGACGGGCGGATCGACGTGGCCGGCGAGTCCGCGCTGATCGACCAGATCACCGACCTGGTGGAGCAGCCGCTGCCGCTGCTCGGCACGTTCGACGAGGGCTACCTGACCCTGCCGGACGCGGTGCTCACCACGGTGATGCGCAAGCACCAGCGCTACCTGCCGGTCCGCGACGAGGACGGCAAGCTGCTGCCGATGTTCGTCACGGTGGCGAACGGCCCGGTCGACGTGGAGCTGGTCCGCACCGGCAACGAGGCGGTGCTGCGCGCCCGGTACGAGGACGCCCGGTTCTTCTACCGCGCCGACCTGGACACCGCGCCGGCCGACATGCGGGCCAAGCTGACCCGGCTCACGTTCACTGACAAGCTCGGCTCGATGGCCGACCGCGCCGACCGGATCGGCACGCTCGCCGGCCAGCTCGGCGAGCGGCTCGGCCTCGGCTCACCGGCCCTGACCCGGGCCGCCGAGCTGGTCAAGTTCGACCTGGGCTCGCAGCTGGTCACCGAGATGACCAGCCTGGCCGGGGTGATGGCGCGGGACTACGCGCTGCGCGCCGGTGAGTCCCGGGCGGTCGCCGAGGCGGTGTTCGAGGCCGAGCTGCCGCGCAACACCGGCGACGCGCTGCCCCGGACCATCCCGGGCGCCCTGCTCTCCCTCGCCGACCGCCTCGACCTGGTCACCGGCCTGGCCGCCACGGTCGGGCTGCCGACCGGGTCCAGCGACCCGTTCGCGGTGCGCCGGGCGGTGCTCGGCCTGCTCGCGGTGCACCGGTCCACGCCGGAGTTCGCGTCGCTGTCGCTGGTGGAGGCGCTGTCGGTGGCCGCCGCCGCGCAGCCGGTGCCGGTCTCCGCCGAGGTGCTCGCCGCGACCGGTGACTTCCTGGCCAAGCGTCTCGAGCAGATGCTGACCGAGGAGGGCCAGCCGGTCGACCGGGTGCGGGCCGTGCTGCCGCACTTCGCCCGGCCGTCGGTGGCCGACACGCTGCTCGCCCAGCTCGCGACGGCCGTCGGCGACGCGGACTTCGCCTCGGTCACCGCCGCGATCCAGCGGGCGCGGCGGATCGTTCCGGAGGGGACCCCCGCGACGTACGACGTGGGCGCCCTGAAGGAGCCCGCCGAGCTGGCCCTGCACGACGCGGTCACCACGGTCCGCGCCGCGCTCGACCCGGCCCTGATCGACCTGCCCCGGTTCGTCACGGCCACCGGCCCGCTGGTCGGCCCGGTCAACACGTTCTTCGACGACGTGCTGGTGATGGCGGACGACCCGGCGATCCGGGCCGCCCGCCTGGGCCTGCTCGCCACGGTCCGCGACCTGGGCGACGGCCTGCTGGACTGGCCGGCGCTGCGCCTCTGAGTCCCACCCGCCGCCGCCCGGGCCGTCAGGCCGGGCGGCGGACCGGGCGGGCCCGGCGGACCGGGCGGCCTCGGATGATCCACTCCGCGACCAGAATGTTGATCACCCAGCCGGCGGCCATCAGGAACGCGCGGGCGCCGACGCCGGGCGTCCCGATCGCGAGGGTCCACGGCAGGTGGGTGAAGACCTGGGTGCCGGCGCCCTGGCCGAGGGCGTAGGCCCGGATCATCCAGGCCCGGTGACCGGCGATGTCACGCCGGCGGATCAGCAGCACGGCCAGGACCAGCGCCACGATCATGACGGTGCCGACGATCAGGCGGGTCACCTCCACCACGGCGCCGTCGATCGGCGGGAGGTCGTAGGCGACCGCCATCCACATCCCGCTGACCGCCACGACCAGCCCGGCCGCGACCAGGATCCGGCCGGCGACCCGGTGCCAGGCCGGCCGCCGGCGCCGGAACGCCGGAGCGAACTGGAACGCGCCCAGCACGCAGTAGAGGACCGCGGCGACGATGTGCGCCACGACCGGCGCCGGCATCGCGAAGAAGCGGGCGTTCTCCGCGGTGACCGGGACACCGGTGGCCAGCTCGCCGAGCCGGTGCGCGCCCGCCAGCGACGGCACCAGGCTCAGCGCGATCAGGGCCGCCGGGATCCGCCAGCCGCCGCGCCGCCGGCGCGCACCGCGCTCACCGGCCGGTTCCGGCCGGGTGCCGCTGTCGGACCGTGCCGGTTCCAGCGCCGCATTCGTCATGCGTCGATCGTGGCCGTCCGGGGTGGGCCGGGGCATCGGCCCGCGGACCGGGCCCGGCTCCTGCCGGGGAACGGGGAAGAACCGTACTTCCGGCCGTTACCGGCGACCGGTCTCGTATGCCCAGATGGCCATCTCGACCCGGTTCCGCGCCCCGAGCTTGGCCATCAGACTGGCCACGTGGGTCTTCACGGTGCTGAGGCTGATGAACAGCGCGCCGGCGATCTCGAGGTTCGTCCGACCGGCGGCGACGGCCAGCAGCACCTCCTCCTCCCGGCCGGTCAGCGGTTCGACCGGCTGCCGCAGCGGGCCGCCGGCGCCGCTGCGGGCGAACGCCGTCAGCAACCGTCCGGTCACCGCGGGCGCGATGATCGCGTCGCCGGCCGCCGCCGCCCGGACCGCCTGGGCCAGCAGCTCCGCACCGGCCTCCTTGAGCAGGAACCCGCGGGCGCCGGCCCGCAACGCCCCGTAGACGTGCTCGTCCAGGTCGAACGTGGTGATCACGACGACCGCGAGGGGGTCGGCGACGCCGGGACCGGCCAGTTCCCGGGTCGCGGCGATCCCGTCCATCCCGGGCATCCGGATGTCGAACAGGCACACGTCCGGGCGCAGCCGGCGGGCCAACTCGACGGCCTGGTGCCCGTTCGCCGCCTCGCCGACCACCTGGATGCCCGGCTGCACGTTGAGGATCATGGTCAGTCCGGTACGGACGATCTCCTGATCGTCGGCGACCAGCACCCGCAGGGTCACGACGGCAACACCGCCTCCACATGCCAGCCACGCTCCGGGCCGGGTCCGGCCACGCACGTGCCGCCGAGCAGTTCGGCGCGCTCCCGCATGCCGCTCACCCCGTACCCCTCGATCGTGGCACGCGGAACCGGAGCCGCGCCGTCGTCCTCGACCCGCAGGCGCACGCGTGATTCCTCCGCGGTGACCCGGACCCGGATGTGTGTCGCGCCCCGGGCGTGCCGCCGCGCGTTGGTGACCGCCTCCTGGACGATCCGGTAGACCGCCGCGCCGATCGCCGGCGCCACCGCACCGAGACCGGCACCGACCTCGATCTCCACCGGCGGGCCCGCGCCCGCGGCCAGACCGCTCAGGTCGGCGAGGCGCGGCGTGTCCGGCTCGTCGGTGCGCAGCGCGCGGAGCACCGTGCGCATCTCGGCCAGCGCCTGTCTCGCCTCGTTCTCGATCAGGCGCAGCGCGTCGGTGGCCGCGTCCGGACGGGTGCCCGCGGTGGCCAGCCCGGCCTGGGCGCGGATCGCCATCGCGGACACGTGATGCGCCACCGTGTCGTGCAGGTCACGGGCGAGGCGCTCGCGTTCGGTGGCCCGGACCTGGTCCAGTTCACGGGCCCGGGCACCGGACCGGTACCGGACCGCCGCACCCAGCGCGAAGACCGCGATCGTGATCGCCGTCCCGCCCGCGGTGTCACCGGCGGGCTCCTGGCTCAGCGCGAGCGCCGCCGCCTGCTTGACCATGACCACCAGGAGCCCCAGCGCGGCCTCCCGGCCGGAACCCCAGCGGAACAGCGCGTAGAGCACCACCAGCAGGTAGACCAGTGCGCCCTCCTCCGCCTTGACCCCGCCGGTGAGGGCCGGGGCGATCAGCGTCGCGCCGAACGCGACGGTGACCGCGAGCAGCGGCCGGCTGCGCCGGATCAGCAGGACCGGAGCGAGGCCGGCGGCCAGCAGCACCGCGACCACCCCGCCCGGCTGGCCGGGACGCAGCGCGCCCTCCAGCAGCGCCGCGGCGGCGCAGACCGCGGTCAGCAGCCAGTCGCGCCAGGACAGCGGCGGGGCGCCCGGCGGCCGCGGTTCCGCCAGCAGGGATCGGAGCGGGGCGGCCATGCGCCGATGGTACGGCCGGCCGGGCTTCCGGCGCCTGGACGACCATTGGCCGGCCGTTTGCGGACACGCCACGAAACCGTCGCTTCGGCGACGATTCGATCGCGTCGACTGCCCTTCGGACATCACGGCGACCAGCGCCGGATGCCGATTCCGTGGAGGAAACCGTGGCAGATCGCCGTCAGATGCTGCGCTTCGGTGCGATGGCCGCCGCCGCCCCGGCGCTGGGTGGGGCCATCTCGGCTCCGGCGTTCGCGCACGACAAGCCGAGCCGGCACCCGTCGACGCTGGTCGTCGGGCACCGGGGAGCTTCCGGCTACCGGCCCGAGCACACCCTGGCCTCCTACGAGCTGGCCGCCCGGATGGGCGCCGACTACATGGAGCCGGACCTGGTCAGCACGAAGGACGGCGTCCTGGTCTGCCGGCACGAGCCGGAGATCGGCGGCACCACCAACGTCGCCTCGAAGCCGGAGTTCGCCGCCCGCAAGCGCACCGTCGTCCTGGACGGGGTGAGCGTCACCGGCTGGTGGACGCAGGACTTCACCCTCGCCGAGCTGAAGACGCTGCGCGCCACCGAGCGGATCCCGGCGATCCGCCAGCACAACACGCTCTACGACGGCCTGTTCCCGGTGCCGACCTTCCAGGAGGTCCTGGACCTGCGCAAGCGCCTCTCCCACGAGCTGGACCGGGAGATCGGCGTCTTCCCGGAGACCAAGCACCCCACGTTCTTCCGCGGCATCGGCCTCGAGCTGGAGACCCCGCTGGTCCGGATCCTGCGCCGCAACGGCCTGGACCGCCGGGGCGCGAAGGTCTTCGTCCAGTCGTTCGAGGCGGTCAACCTGCGCACCCTCGCCGACCACCACCGGGTCGAGGTGCCGCTGGTGTTCCTCAGCAGCGCGGACGGCAACCCGTTCAACGACCCGCGCAGCTACGCCGACTACCTCACGCCGGTCGGCCTCAAGGAGCTGTCCGAATACGTCGACGGCCTCGGCCCGGACAAGAGCCAGATCATCCCGCGCAACGCGGACGGCACCCTGGCCACCCCGACCGCTCTGGTCAAGGACGCGCACCGGGCCGGCCTCAAGGTCATCCCGTACACGTTCCGCGCCGAGAACAGCTTCCTGCCGGCCGAGCTCAAGGTCGGCGCGGACGTCACCGCCTACGGCCGCGCCATCGACGAGCAGGTCACCTTCCTGCGTACCGGCATCGACGGACTCTTCACCGACCAGGCCGACGTCGGCGTCCTGGCCCGCAGTCTGGTCTAGACCGCTTTCCACCCCATTCGGTACGAGTACGGAGCGCCCGTCCGCAGGCTACGAGCCACGCTCACTGATGGTCTCGCGCCGGGCCGCGGGACTCCGGGCCCGGCCGCGCCGCACGGTCCCGGCTGTCCCTCAGGGGTGCCTCCGGCACCCCGAGGGACCCCTGACAACCAGCCGCCGGTCCCGGCACGCGGCAGGCTTCCGGTCCCGGCTGGTGCTGGCGGCTGCCTCCGAGGACCGGAGACAGCCGTGGGCACCAGCCGGGGGTGGAAACAGAGCAGCACCAGCCGTGGGTGGGCTGGTGCTGCGGGGACCGAAGCGGGCGGGTGGGGCTACTTCGGGACGATGGTGGGGTAGATGTTCTCGAAGCTGAGCTTGTTGCCGAAGCCGGACGCGACGATGAAGGTCAGGCCGAGCAGCACGCCGATCACGACCACGGCGAACAGCAGATAGCCGACGGCCGTGCCGAGCGGGCGCTTGGCGCCCGGGGTGACGCCGGTGGCGTCGACCGAGGCCTCGCCGGCACCCCAGGCCAGCGAGCGGATCCCGAGGGCGAACAGCACCGGCAGGCCGGCGCCGAGGACCAGACCGGCGAGGAGCACTCGCCACGCGCCGTCCAGCGCGAATCCCAGGTTGTGCATGTCGCCTCCGCTCAGTTCGCCGCGACGACGCGGACGGCTTCCTTGACGGCCGGGTCGGCCGGCGTCGTGGCCGGCGGGGAGTCCCAGTCGTCGTTGACGTTGTCGTGGTCGATCTGCTCGCCGCGCGACCGCAGCCACATCGCCACCGACGCCGCGACCAGCAGCAGGAACACCACGATCGCGCCGGCCAGGCCGCCGATCGAGTGCCCGATCCACCACATCACGGCCCCGATCAGGCCGGCCGCGGGCAGGGTGATCAGCCAGGCGGCGACCATCCGGCCGGCGACGCCCCAGCGGACCCGGGCGCCGGGGCGGCCGAGGCCGGAACCGAGCACCGAACCGGTGGCGACGTGCGTGGTGGAGAGCGCGAAGCCGAGCTGGCTGGACGCCAGGATCACGGCGGCGGCGCCGGACTGCGCGGCGGTGCCCTGCGGCGGGCTGATGTCGGTGAGGCCCTTGCCGAGGGTGCGGATGATCCGCCAGCCGCCCAGGTAGGTGCCGGCCGCGATGGCGACCGCGCAGGACACCTTCACCCAGAGCGGGATGTTCTTGGTGTCGCTCCAGTCACCGCTGGCGATCAGGGCGAGCGTGATCACGCCCATCGTCTTCTGCGCGTCGTTGGTGCCGTGCGCGAGCGAGACGAGCGAGGCCGAACCGATCTGGCCCCATTTGAAGCCCTTGTCGGTGTAGCGCGCCGAGATCCCCTTCGTGATCTTGAAGATCAGCCAGGTGCCGAACGACGCCACCAGCGCGGCGATCACCGGCGAGAGGACGGCGGGCAGCAACACCTTGCCGACCACGCCGTCGAGCTTCGAGCCGTCGCCGTTCCAGTTGACGCCGGCCCAGCCGAGCCCGGCGACGGTCGCGCCGATCAGCCCGCCGAACAGCGCGTGCGAGGAACTGGAGGGGAGGCCGACCAACCAGGTCAGCAGGTTCCAGACGATACCGCCCACCAGACCGGCCAGCACGATCAGCAGCAACCCGGATCCCCGGTCGGCGAGCAACTCGGCCTTGGGGGCACCGGTCTTGTCCTGGATCTTGACCACCGCGTTCGTGACGGTGAGCGCGACCTCCACGGACAGGAAGGCGCCGATCAGGTTCAGCACACCGGAGAGGGCTACGGCGGTCTTGGGCCGCAGGGCTTTGGTCGCGATGGAGGTGGCCATCGCGTTCGCCGTGTCGTGGAACCCGTTGGTGAAGTCGAAGGCGAGAGCCGTCATGACCACCAGCGCGAGGATCACGGATGTTTCAGTCACGCCGTGATCGTTACCGAGTTACCGGCCGGCTGCCAGAGGCCGAACGGGACATGTACAAGATTCCGCTCTCGTTAACCTGATGTTTCCCTAAATTTGCCTCCAGGTGGCTGGAAGCGCACGGACAGTGTCTGTCAACAAAGGATTGGTGAACATTTCCCAGCTAATACCCCTCGGCCGTTCGGTCAGTCGCGGCGCAACCGGCGGGCGATCGCGGCCGCCGCCGTGGTGGCGAACAGCAGTCCGGCCCCGATCAGGACGTACGCGAACCAGGCCGTCCAGCCCCGCGGCAGATACGCCGACTGCTGCCCCAGGTCGATCACCGGGAGTAACAGGTCGGCGGCGTACGCGAGCGCGTGGAACTCGGGTGCTTTCGGCGCTTCGGCGGCCCGGGGCGGGACCAGGCCGAACACCACCCACCCGAGCGCGAGCAGCCCGAGCAGCCAGCCGGCGGCACGCGCGGGCCGGTAGCCGTAACCCACGGTGACATCCTGCAGCCCACCCCAGAACCGCCCGGCCAGGGTCTGCGCGGGCCGGCGGCGGCGCTCCCCGGCCAGCAGCACCTCCCGGACGTCGTCGTCCCGCCCGGCGGCGCGGTACAGCTCGGCGAGCCGCGCGGCGAACCGCATGATCAGTTCAGCGGCGGCGGTGTTGCGCAGGTCCACCGACCGGGTGCCGGGATCGGTCAGGGTCATCTGGCTGAGCGAGAGCACGCTGCCGATCACCGCGTTGCTCAACCGGACCTACCCGGCGGCCAGGACCCCGCCGGAGAGGTCGAGGACCGCACCGACCCGCAAGCCCGGCGCGTATACCGCCCATTTGCCGGGATTGTCGAGCACGGCACCGGTGAGCCGGATCGAACCGCCGATCTCGGCGCCGTCCATGCGCAGCTCGCCGTGGCTCGCGAAGCCGTCGCGGGCGAGCAGGCTGTGAGCCACCGCGCTCGGCCTCGGTCAGATCCGCCTCATCCATGCCGGACAAGGTATCGACCCGTGTCAGCCGCGGAGAGACCGCGAGCCGGCCGGGCCATGCGGCCCGGCCGGCTCATTCCCGGAAAGATCAGCTGGTCGGGGTCAGGACCACGGTCGCGGTCCCGGTCTGCGGCGGGTTGCCGGTGTCGGTGTAGGACGCCACGAACACCGCGGTCAGGTTCCCGGCGCCGGCGTGCCCGGCGTCCACGAACGTGGTGATCGACCCGGTGCAGCCCGACGACGTGGACAGCGGATGCCCGTGCTGGTCATGGCCGAGGATGTACGTCACCGTCACGTTCGCGCAGTTCACCGGCGCGTCGTCGGCGACCGTCACCTCGTAGTCCACGGTCTGCCCGAACGCGAACGGCTGCCCCGCGACCGGGCTCACGAACGTCACCTGCGGCGCGAGCGTCCCGACCGGCAGGATCACCTCGGCCGAGGCCGACCGCCCGGTGCTGTCGGTGACCTTGAGGACCGGCCGGTAGTTCCCGTTCACGGTGTACGTGTACGTCGGGTTCGCCGCCGTCGAGTCCACCGTCCCGTCCGCGTCGAAGTCCCACGCGTAGGTCAGCGCGTCCCCGTCCGGATCGACCGTCCCGGCGCTGGAGAACTGCACGGTGAGCGGCGCCTGCCCGCCACCGGGATTGGCGCTGGCCCGCGGGATCGGCGTCCGGTTGCCCCGCACGTAATCGATCCGGGCCAGCTGGGCGTCCGGGTTCTCGCTGAAGTACCCGTCGCCGTACTCGAGCACGTAGAGCGCCCCGTCCGGCCCGAACTCCAGGTCCATCGGGTTGTCGAAGACGATCTCCGGCAGCACCGGGTCGATCTGGGTGACCTGGTGGCGCCGGTCCAGGTGGAACGCCTTCACGTAGTCGCGGGTCCACTCGGCGAACAGCGGCAGCCCGTCGAACGACGACGGCCACTTCACCGGCGACCGCAGGCGCTCCGAGTACCGGTAAGCCGGCCCGCCCATCGGCCCGATGCCGCCGGTGCCCAGCTCGGGCCACGCGGCGCTGGCGCCGTACGAATAGATGACCTCGGCCTTCTCGACCGGCGGCAGCACCCGGAGCCCGGTGTTGTGCGGCGACTCGTTGACCGGTTTCGCACAGTTGAACGGCGCCCCGGACACCCCGGTCGCGAAGTCGTAGTCCACGTACGGCTGGTCCGGCGCCACGCAGTACGGCCAGCCGTAGTTCGCCGGCTTGTCGATCGCCATCCAGCGCCCCTGCCCGGCCGGGCCGCGCAGCGGGTCGGCGACCTGCGCGTCCGGCGAGTAGTCGGCCAGGTAGACCACATCGGTGACCGGGTCGAGGGTGAACCGGAACGGGTTCCGCAGCCCCATCGCGTAGATCTCCGGCCGTGTCCTCGGGGTGCCCGGGCGGAACAGGTTGCCGCGCGGGACGGTGTACCCGCCGTTGCGCCCCACCGTGATCCGCAGCAGTTTGCCGCGCAGGTCGTCGGTGTTCGCCGCGGAGCGCTGGGCGTCGAAGACCGGGTTGCGGTTCGCCCGCTCGTCGATCGGCGCGTAGCCGCTGGAGAAGAACGGGTTGGTGTCGTCGCCGGTGGACAGGTACAGGTTCCCGGACCGGTCGAAGTCGATCTTGCCGCCGACGTGGCAGCACATCCCCCGGTCGGTGCCCACCTCGATGATCTTCTGCTCGGTGTCCAGCCGCAGCGTGTTCCCGGCCAGCTTGAACCGGGACAGCCGCATCACGCCCTTGAACGGCGCGAAGTCGGCGGCGGTGCCCTCGGCGGGCGCGTCGCCCTCGTTGACCGCCGGCGTGGCCGGGTCGTCGACCGGCGTGTTCAGCACCGGCGAGTAGTAGAGGTAGACCCACTTGTTGCGGGCGAAGTCCGGGTCGATCGCGACCCCCTGCACGCCCTCCTCGTCGTGCAGGTAGACCGGGATCTTCGCGGCCAGGACGTTGCGGCCGGTGGACGGCTCGTGGATGCGCACCTCGCCGCTGCGGGCGGTGTGCAGCACCCGGCGGTCCGGCAGCACAGCGAGCGCGATCGGCTCGCCCGGGAAGTCGTCGAGGGTGACCTTCTGGAAGTCCGAGGACGGCGGCAACTCGTGACCGGGATGGGCCACGGCCACGGCCGGCGCGGCCAGGACGGCGACTCCGACAGCGCTGAGCAGAGCGAGACGGGAGAACATCAGAATCTCAACCCTGACAGGTACGCATACCCGCGCCGTGCGGTGACCAGGGCATCGGCGGGTGTCCGGGGCGGTGTGCCGGCGTCGTCGCGCTCGACGATGTACTCGATCAGCCCGGCCTCCCGGGACCGCTGGAAGATCCGGCCGAAGTCGATCAGGCCGTCACCCGGGTCGGCGAAGCTGCCCGCCACGTTCAGGTCCTTGACGTGCACCTGCTTGATCCGGCCGCGGTGCTCGGCGATCAGGTCGACCGGGTCGTGCGCGCCGCGGAACGCCCAGAACAGGTCCACCTCGAGGTGCACCAGGCGCGGATCGGTCTCGCCGGTCAGGATGTCGAACCCGGTCCGGCTGGTGCCGTCCTGGCGGAGGAACTCGGCCTGGTGGTTGTGGTAGCCGAAGTCCAGTCCGGCCCGGCGGGCCAGCTCACCGGCCTTGTTGAGGTCGCGGGCGAAGGCCCGGTAGACCGCGGCGTCCCGGATCGGCCCGGACGCGCCCTGCCCGAAGAACGGGTGGACGATGAACCTGTTGCCGACCACCGCGGCGTCGTCGAGCGCGCGCTGCCAGGTGGCGGCGTCGAACGGCTGCGGGATGCCGACGTGCCCGGAGGTGGCGCGCAGCCCGGCGGCGTCCAGGGCGGCGCGGAACTGCGCCGCGGTGCGCCCGACGAAACCGGCGTGCTCCACCCGGGTGTAGCCGATCGCGGCGAGCTCGGCGAGGCTCGCCTCCAGGTTGACGGCGAGCTGGTCGCGCAGCGTGTAGAGCTGCACGCTGATCTGGTCCTTCGGCACCCGGTGCGGGGCGCCCGACCCGCCCGCGGCGGCGGCTCCGGGAATCCCGGCGGTGGCGGCGGCGCCCGCGGCTGCGGCGGCGCCGAGAAGATGACGGCGGCTGAGTGACGGCGACATTGCGGTCCCCCTCTATCGATAAATCGATATGCCTGAGGGACGTTACCGAGAGGTTTCGTCTGAAGAGAAGGGAAGTTTCTTCAGAACAAGCGAAAGTTCACGAGCCATCGACAAAACCCCACGCCCAGCGAAAGCCGGGCGCGGGGTTCGGCGGACGACCGCTCAGGCGATCCGGGACTCCGCGTCGGCGGTGGCGATCGCGTCGGTGAGGATCGCCAGGCCCTCGCGGGCCTCGTCCTCGGTCAGCGTCAGCGGCGGTCCGATCCGGATCACGTTGCCGTACAGGCCGCCCTTGCCGACCAGCAGGCCGCCGGCCCGGCACAGATCGAAGACCCGCAGCGTCGCGACCGGGTCCGGCTCCCCGGTGCCGGGCCGCATGAACTCCAGACCGATCATCAACCCACGGCCGCGGACTTCACCCACGATGTCGTACGAGAGTGAGCGCAGCCCCTCCAGCAGCACCGATCCGACCCGCTTGGCGTTGCCCTGCAGGTCGTGCGAGAGCACGTAGTCGAGCACCGCGTTGCCGGCCGCCGCGCTGACCGGGTTCCCGCCGAAGGTGGAGAAGCTGATCGCCGGCACCGCGTTCATCACCTCGGCCCGCCCGACCACCCCGCCGAGCGCGAACCCGTTCCCGATCCCCTTGGCGAAGGTGATCAGATCCGGGGTGACGCCGTGCGCCTGGTAGCCCCAGAAGTGGTCGCCGGTGCGGCCCCAGCCGGTCTGCACCTCGTCGGCGATCAGCAGGATGCCGTGCTCGGCGAGCACCTTCCGGTACGCCCCGAGCAGCCCGTCCGGCCCGGCCACGAACCCGCCGACACCCTGGATCGGCTCGGCGATCAGCCCGGCCACGTCGCCGGCGCTGACCGTGGCGAGCACCTCGCGCAGGTCGTCCACCGCCGCGTCGATGAGATCGCTGTCGGACAGCCCGGCCATCCGCCCGCGGAGCCGGTCGGCCGACGCGAGCCAGTGCACGGTGAGCGGGCTGAGCGAGCTGGACGACCAGCTGCGATGCCCGGTGACCGCCATCGTGGCGAAGGTCCGGCCGTGGTAGCCGTTCTTGATCGCCAGGATCTGGTTGGAGCGGCGCAGGTTCGTGGCGAACAGCAGCGCCGACTCGTTCGCCTCGGTGCCGGAGTTGGTGAAGAACACCCGGGCGTCCGGGATGCCGGAGACCCGGGCGATCTTCTCGGCCAGCTCGACCTGCTGCCGGATCAGGTAGAGCGTCGAGGTGTGCGCCACGCCCGTACCGACCTGGGCGCGGACCGCGTCGCTGATCTCGGCGATGTCGTAGCCGACCATCGTGGTCAGCACACCGCCGAAGAAGTCGAGGTAGGAGCGCCCGGCCGCGTCGGTGACCCGGCGGCCGGAGCCGGCCACGATCTCCAGCGCGTCGTCGCCGTAGTAGACGGGCATCCAGGTGGGCATCACGGCGCGATGCCGGTCCAGCAGGGACATGTCAGGCTCCTGATCGTGAGTTCGACGAGAACGGGGGATCACCGCCAGCCGTGCGGGTGCCCACGGCCGCGGGGGCCGCTGCCGCGGCCGGTCTGGAAGGCGGCCGCGGCGAGCGCCGTGGCCAGGTCGGTCTGCCCGCCGGACACCAGGCCGGCGGTCAGGCGCAGGTGGTCGCTGCCGAGCGGGGTGACGCAGAACGGCGCGCCGGGCGCCGCGGCGATGCCGTGCGCGGCCAGGGTGACCATCGCGTTCTGCTGATCCGGAACGGACATCCAGAGGTTGATGCCGTCGGCCGCGGTGGCCGTCACGCCGTGCCCGCCGAGCGCCGCGAGCAGGGCGGCCCGCCGCTCGGCGTAGATCCCGCGGGCCTCGGCGACCCGCGCGATGGTCCTGGTGTCGGTGAGCAGGTCCAGCAGCACACCCTGCAGCAGCCGGCTGGACCAGCCCGGCCCGAGCAGCCGCCGGTCGATCACCTGCTCGACCACGGCGGCCGGTCCGCCGATCGCGGCCAGCCGCAGGTCCGGGCCGTGGCTCTTGGAGAAGCTGGCCACGTGCACGGTCCGGCCGGGCAGGTGGGTGCCGAGGCTGACCGGTGGCGCGATGGCGATGTCCCCGGCGTGGTCGTCCTCCACCACCAGCAGGCCGGGCGCGTCCCGGAGCAGGCCGGCCAGCGCGGCGGCACGCCCGGCGGTCATGCTCACCCCGGTCGGGTTCTGCGCCCGGGGCTGCAGGAACAGCGCCACCGGCCGGCGCTCGCCGAGCACCTGGCGCAGCACCTCCGGGTCGAGGCCGTGCTCGTCGAGCGGCACCCCGATCACGGTGGCGCCGAGCGCCTGGAGCAGGTCGAGCAGCGGCGGGAAGGCCGGGTTCTCGACCAGCACGTGATCGCCGTAGCGCAGCACCGCCGAGGCGATCCGGTCCAGGGCGTCCATCGCGCCGTCGACCACGGTGAGCCGCTCGGGCGGGAACGGCCAGCGCTCGCGCAGCACCGCTTCGAGCTCCGGGAGCACCGGCTCGTCGAGGTAGCTGCCGGCCCAGCGGCCGTCCCCGATCCGGCGCAGCGCGCCGCTCAGGTCGGGCAGCAGCCCCGGGTCCGGCACGCCGGTGGAGAGGTCGGTCGCCAGGGTCACCGGCGGCCGGCTGAGCCGGGAGAACCGGGGCTTGGCCAGGCCGGAGACGAACGTCCCGGACCGGCCCCGGGTCTCGATCGCGCCGGCCAGGGTGAGGTTGCGCCAGGCCTCGCTGACCGTGGTGGGGCTGACGCCGAGCTCGCCGGCGACGGCGCGCACGGTGGGCAGCCGCTCCCCCGCCGGCAACCGGCCGGCGGTGATCAATCGGCTCACGGCCGCGGCAATTCCCCGGGCGCTGCGGTCCTCGACCGCCCCGGTGATCAGGGGAAGCAAATTACCTCTCCGAAACAATCGGTTACATACCAGCAATTGTTCGCTTGAATGTGTGTCGTTAAGGTCCTACGGCATCGGACGGCGACAAGCAAGACCTGGCGCTGGTGGTATGACAGGGAGTAGACACACGATCACAGGCGCTTTTGCGGCGCACTGCGCGTGCGGGAGATCAACAGAAAGGGGTCGTCATGACGACCGGAGTCGTTCGCGCCGCCCTCGTCCAAACCAATTGGACGGGCGACAAAGAATCGATGATCAAGGCACACGAGGACTACGCTCGTGACGCCGCCGCCCAGGGTGCGAAGGTCATCTGCTTCCAGGAGCTGTTCTACGGGCCGTACTTCTGCCAGGTGCAGGACGCCGCGTTCTACGAGTACGCCGAGGCCATCCCGGGCCCGACGACCGAACGCTTCCAGGCCCTCGCCGCCGAGCTCGGCATGGTGATGATCCTGCCGATGTACGAGAAGGAGCAGGAGGGCGTCCTCTACAACACGGCCGCCGTCCTGGACGCCGACGGCACGTACCTCGGCAAGTACCGCAAGAACCACATCCCGCAGGTCAAGGGCTTCTGGGAGAAGTTCTACTTCCGTCCCGGCAACCTCGGCTACCCGGTGTTCGACACCGCGGTCGGCCGGGTCGGCGTCTACATCTGCTACGACCGGCACTTCCCGGAGGGCTGGCGGGCGCTCGGCCTCAACGGCGCGCAGATCGTCTTCAACCCGTCGGCGACCAGCCGGGGCCTGTCCAGCTATCTCTGGCAGCTGGAGCAGCCGGCCAGCGCGGTGGCGAACGAGTACTTCATCGGCGCGATCAACCGGGTCGGCGTCGAGGACCTGGGCGAGAACGACTTCTACGGGCAGACGTACTTCGTCGACCCGGAGGGCAAGTTCGTCGGCGAGGTCGGCGACACGCACAACCCCGAGCTGATCATCCGGGACCTGGACCTGAGCCTGCTCGGCACGGTCCGCGACCGCTGGCAGTTCTACCGCGACCGCCGCCCGGACAGCTACAACGGGCTGGTGCAACCGTGAGCATCCTGATCAAGGGTGGCACCGTGGTCGGGCCGACCGGGGCGAGCCCGGCCGACGTGCTGATCGACGGCGAGACCATCGTCGCGCTGTTCGCACCCGGCCAGGCGCCCGAGGGCCCCGAGGTCATCGACGCGACCGGCAAGTACGTGATCCCGGGCGCCATCGACGCGCACACCCACATGCAGATGCCGTTCGGCGGCACACAGGCCAGCGACACCTTCGACACCGGCACCAAGGCCGCGGCGATCGGCGGCACCACCACGATCATCGACTTCGCCATCCAGAAGTACGGCGAGGTGGTCCAGGACGGGCTGGCCGCCTGGCACGGCAAGACCGCCGACCAGTGCCACATCGACTACGGCTTCCACATGATCCTCGGCGGGGTCGACGACGACTCGCTCAAGGCCATGGACCAGCTCGTGGCGACCGAGGGCATCACCAGCTTCAAGCTGTTCATGGCGTACCCCGGGGTGTTCTACTCCGACGACGGTCAGATCCTGCGGGCGATGCAGAAGGCGCGCGACAACGGCGCGATGATCATGATGCACGCGGAGAACGGCCCGGCCATCGACGTGCTGGTGAAGCAGGCCCTGGAGCGCGGCGAGACGGATCCGAAGTTCCACGGCCTGACCCGGCCGCAGGAGCTCGAGGCGGAGGCCACCAGCCGGGCGATCTGGCTGGCCAGCGTCGCCGCCGACTGCCCGCTCTACATCGTGCACCTGTCCGCGTCGAAGGCCCTCGAGCAGGTGCGCAACGCCCGGGACCTGGGCCGCAACGTGTTCGCCGAGACCTGCCCGCAGTACCTCTACCTGACCCTGGAGGACCAGCTCGGCGCGCCCGGTTTCGAGGGCGCCAAGTGGGTCTGCTCCACCCCGCTGCGCAGCGGCGAGGAGAGCCACCGGGCCGATCTGTGGCAGGGCCTGCGCACCAACGACCTGTCCGTGGTGTCGACCGACCACTGCCCGTTCTGCATGAAGGATCAGAAGGAGATGGGCATCGGCGACTTCTCCAAGATCCCGAACGGCATCGGCAGCGTCGAGCACCGGGTGGACCTGCTCTACCAGGGCGTGGTCGACGGCAAGCTGTCGCTGGCCCGCTGGGTGGAGACGATCGCGACGACACCGGCCCGGATGTTCGGCATGTACCCGAGGAAGGGCATCATCGCGCCCGGCTCGGACGCCGACATCGTGCTCTACGACCCGAACGGGCGCACCCGGATCAGCGTCGAGACGCACCACATGAACATGGACTACTCGGCCTGGGAGGGCTGGGAGATCGACGGCAAGGTCGACACGGTCCTGTCCCGCGGCGAGGTGATCTCCCGGAACGGCGAGTACACCGGCCGTCCCGGCCGCGGGAAGTACGTCCCGCGCGGCCTCTCCGACTACCTGCTCTGAACGGAGGGCGCACATGGACATCGGTGTGGTGATGCAGAACGACCCACCCGCGCTCGCCCTCGTCGACTGGGCGAAGAAGGCCGAGGCGGCCGGCTTCAGCCACTTCTGGACGTTCGACTCACACGTGCTCTGGCAGGAGCCGTACGTGGTCTACTCGGCGATCCTCGGCGCGACCGAACGGATCGTGGTGGGGCCGATGGTGACCAACCCGGGCACCCGGGACTGGACGGTCACCGCCTCGACCTTCGCCACGCTCAACGAGATGTACGGCAACCGGACCGTCTGCGGCATCGGCCGGGGCGACTCGGCGCTGCGGGTCCTCGGCCTCACGCCGCAGACCCTCGGCCAGCTCCGGGAGAGCGTCCAGGTGATCAAGGGCCTGGGCAACGGGGAGAAGGTGACCGTCCGGGGCAACGAGATCCAGTTCGCCTGGGCCGCGGAGAGCAGCCTCGAGGTGTGGGTCGCGGCGTACGGTCCCAAGGCTCTGGCCCTGACCGGCGAGGTCGGTGACGGCTACATCCTGCAGCTCGCCGACCCGGACATCGCGGAATGGATGATCACGGCGGTGCGGCAGGCCGCGAAGAAGGCCGGGCGCGACCCGGAGTCGATCACGTTCTGCGTGGCGGCGCCGGCCTACGTCGGTGACGACCTGGCGCACGCCCGGGAGCAGACCCGCTGGTTCGGCGGGATGGTCGGCAACCACGTGGCCGACATCGTGGCCCGGTACGGCGAGGGCGGCGCGGTGCCGCAGGCGCTGACCGACTACATCAAGGCACGGCAGAGCTACGACTACGCCGAGCACGGACGGGCCGGCAACAGCCACACCACGTTCGTGCCGGACGAGATCGTGGACCGGTTCTGCATCCTGGGGCCGGTGGAGAACCACGTCAAACGCCTCGAACAGCTCAAGGCGCTCGGCGTGGACCAGTTCGCCGTCTACCTGCAGCACGACAACAAGGCCGAGACCCTCGCCGCCTACGGCGAGCACATCATCCCGGCGTTCTCGTGAGGCGCGCGCTCGCGATCCTGGCCGGCATCGTCACCCTGGCGCTGCTCTGGGAGGGCTACAAGGCGGTCGGCGACCCGGAGGGGACGGTGCTGTTCGGCGTACGGGTGCTGCCCCGCGCCGACGACCTCTCCATGCCGCACCTGTGGACCGTCCTGCAACGCCTGGGCCGGCCCGAGCTGGCCGGCGGTGACCCGGTGTGGCAGGTGGTGCTGCGCGCCTGCCTGTTCACGCTCGGGATCACCGCGGCCGGGTTCCTGGCCGGCACCCTGGTCGGGCTGCTGCTGGCGATGGCCATGCAGCGGTTCCGGATCGTCGAGCGCGGGCTTCTTCCGTACGTGATCCTGTCCCAGACCGTGCCACTGGTGGCTCTCGCGCCGCTGGTGGCCGGTTGGGGCGGCACGCTGATGCCGGCCTGGGCGACCGTCGCGGTGATCGCGGCGTACCTGGCCTTCTTCCCGGTCGCGGTCGGGATGCTGCGTGGCTTGCAGTCGCCGTCCGCCAGCGGCGCCGAGCTGATGCGCAGTTATGCCGCGGGGTGGTGGCGCACGCTGGTGAAGCTCCGCTTCCCGGCGGCGCTGCCCTACCTCTTCCCGGCGCTGCGGCTGGCCGGCGCGGCCGCCGTGGTCGGCGCGGTGGTCGGCGAGATCTCCACCGGCACCCGGGGCGGGATCGGCCGCCTGATCATCGAGTACTCCCGGGAGGCCACCTCGGATCCCGCCAAGGTCTACACGGCCATGCTCGGAGCGGCGCTGCTCGGGCTGGTCGTCGCGGGCGCCGTCAGTCTGCTGGAGGTGCCGCTGATGCGGCACCGCCGCCACGTGGAAGTGGTGACTCTGTGAGTGCCGTGGTCATCGACAACGTCGTGAAAATCTTCAACCAGGGCCGCGGCGACGAGGTCCTCGCGCTGTCCGACGTCGATCTCACCGTCGGCGACGGCGAGTTCGTCTCGCTGATCGGGCCGTCCGGCTGCGGCAAGAGCACCCTGCTCCGGCTGATCGCCGACCTGATCCCGGCGACCACCGGCACCGTCACGGTGGCCGGCAAACCCGCCGGGCAGGCCCGCCGCGAGCAGGCCTACGGTCTCGCCTTCCAGCAGGCCGGCCTCTTCGAGTGGCGCACGGTCCGCAAGAACGTGGAACTCCCCCTGGAGTTGCGCGGCATCGGCCGGGCCGAGCGCAGGACCCGCGCCGAACAGATGCTGGCGCTGGTCGGGCTCGCCGACTTCGCCGGGCACTACCCCGGCCAACTCTCCGGCGGCATGCAGCAGCGGGTGGCGATCGCCCGGGCCCTCGCCGTGCAGCCGCCGCTGCTGCTGATGGACGAGCCGTTCGGCGCGCTCGACGAGATGACCCGGGAGCATCTGCAGTCCGAGCTGCTGTCGATCTGCGCCACCACCGGGACCAGCACGGTCTTCGTCACCCACTCGATCTCCGAGGCGGTGTTCCTCTCCGACCGGGTGGTGGTGATGTCGGCCCGGCCCGGCCGGATCACCGCGTCGATCGCGGTCGACCTGCCGTCCCGGGACGACGCCGGCCGGCAGTCCCCGGCCTTCTTCGAGAAGATCACCGAGGTAAGCCAGGCCCTGCGAGGGGTTCCGGTGCCATGAGACGCGCCCTTCCCTCGCTGGTACCACCCCTGCTCTTCGGCATCCTGGCCCTGGCCGGCTGGGAGCTGTTCGTCCGGCTCGGCCGGGTCGCGCCGTTCATCCTGCCGGCGCCGTCGGCGATCTGGCACGAGCTGACCGTGCAGCGCGGCAACGTGTGGGACGCGGCGCTGGCCAGCGGCGCCAACGCGCTGATCGGCCTGGTCGTCGGCACCCTGATCGCGGTGCTCGCGGCGCTGGCCACCAGCCGGTTCCGGCTGCTCGGCGAGGTGTCGGTGCCGTTCGCCGCGGTGCTCAACGCGCTGCCGATCATCGCGCTCGCCCCGATCCTCAACAACATGTTCGAGTCGACCAGCAGCGTCCCCCGCCGGCTGGTCACCGCGATCGTGGTCTTCTTCCCGGTCTTCCTGAACACGCTGCGCGGCCTGCGCGAGGTGGACCCGGTGCATCAGGAGCTGATGCACACGTACGCGGCGAGCGGCTGGACGTTCGCGGTCAAGGTGCGGCTGCCCGGCGCCCTCGGTCACCTGTTCACCGGCCTGCGCCAGGCCTCGTCGCTCGCGGTGATCGCCGCGGTGGTCGCCGAGTACTTCGGCGGGCTGCAGGACGGGCTGGGCTCGCGGATCACCTCGGCGGCGGCGTTCACGGCGTACCCCCGGGCCTGGGCCTACGTGGCCGGCGCGTGCCTGCTCGGTCTGACTTTCTATCTGGTGACGCTGCTGTTGGAGCGTCTGGCGATGCCGTGGCGTCAGCGGCTGATCGCCTGATCCCCTCGTAACCTAACCGGAAGAGGACACTTTGCGACTGAATCGGATATTTACCGCTATTGCCGCCACTTCCGCCCTGGTGCTCGCCGGGTGCGGTACCGCCGACCCGGCCAGCACCCCCGCACCGGGCGCCAGCGGCGCGCTCACCCCGATCAAACTGCAGCTGCAGTGGTTCTTCCAGGCCCAGTTCGCCGGCTACATCGCCGCCGTGGACCAGGGCTTCTACCAGGAGCAGGGCCTCGACGTGCAGCTGCTCGAGGGCGGCGTGGACATCGTCCCGCAGACCGTGCTCGCCCAGGGCCGGGCCGACTACGCGGTGGCCTGGGTGCCGAAGGCCCTCGCGTCCCGGGAGCAGGGCGCCGGGATCACCGACGTCGGGCAGATCTTCGGCCGGTCCGGCACCTACCAGGTGGCCTGGAAGGACAGCGGCATCACCAAGGCCGCCGACCTCAAGGGCAAGAAGGTCGGCAACTGGGGCTTCGGCAACGAGTTCGAGCTGTTCGCCGGGATGACCAAGGCCGGGATCGACCCGGGCAAGGACGTCACCCTGGTGCAGCAGCAGTTCGACATGCAGGCGCTGCTGAAGAAGGAGATCGACGCCGCCCAGGCGATGAGCTACAACGAGTACGCCCAGCTCCTGGAGGCGAAGAACCCGAAGACCGGCAAGCAGTACACCGCCGACGACTTCTCGATCATCGATTGGAAGACCGAGGGCTCGTCGATGCTGCAGGACGCGGTCTGGGCGAACACCGAGAAGCTCAACGACCCGGCCTACCAGCAGCAGACGGTGAAGTTCCTGACCGCCACGATCAAGGGCTGGGCGTTCTGCCGGGACAACGCGGAGAAGTGCCGTGACCTGGTCGTCGCGAAGGGTTCCAAGCTCGGCAAGAGCCACCAGCTGTGGCAGATGAACGAGGTCAACAAGCTGGTCTGGCCGGCCACCGGCGGGATCGGCGTGATCGACGAGACGGCCTGGAACCAGACCGTGCAGCTCTCCCAGACCACCAAGAACCAGACCGGTGACACCGTGCTGACGAAGGCGCCGGAGGGCCTGGCCTACACGAACGACTACATCAAGCAGGCGATCGAGCAGGCAAAGACCGCCGGCGTGGACGTCAACGGCACCGGTTTCCAGCCGGCGACCGTGACCCTGAACGAGGGTGGAAGTTGAGCTAGATCGGCATGAGGCGAGCCGCGAGGGCGACCGTGGTCAGGTCGCCCTCGCGCAGCTTCGCCGCCGCGTCCGCCTCGCCGAGCCCGGCCAGCCGCACCGCCGACGCGTCGATCAGCGACTCCTCGCCGTCCAGCAGCCGGCGGGCCAGCCGGGCCTGCGCCGGGCTGAGCTCCGCGTAGGCGCACCGGTCCAGCGCGGTGATGGTGTCGTCGTCCAGCTCGCCGGCCATCGCCCGCTCGGTGACCACCTTCAGCAGCCAGCTCGGCCACCACGAGTACTTGCCCACCACCTGGCCGGAGTGCAGGGCCAGCCGCGGGTCCTGCCCGGCGGAGAGCAGCTTGACCGCGAGGTTCGTGTCGAACCGCTCCAGCCGCAGCGCCGCCACGAACGACCGCAGGATCACCTGCGGCTTCAGGAACGGCTCGGACGCGTGCGCCGCGTCGCCGGTCCGGCCCTGCAGCAGGTAGATCAGCGCCCGCGCCTCGCGCAGCTCGAACCCGTCGCTCGACCGCTCCTCGAGCCGGTCGACGGTGGCGGCCAGCCGGGCCACCGCCTGCTCGGCCCGCACCGACAGCTCCTCGCTGGCCGGCTTGTTCAGGAACCGCACCATGATGTTCAGCGCGATCTCGGCCTCCCGGCGCAGCAGCGGCGACGGGATCTTCGCAACGATCTCGTCGCCCAGGCTCTCGGTCAGAGAGCCCAGGTCGAATCTCTCGGAGACCTGCTGGAACTGGTCCCACCACGACGCGGGGTGCTGCTGCGGCTGTCGGATCACGTGACCAAGCGTGACCCGTTTACTACCGAGCGACAAGCGTTTTGGGCATCATGCGGGGTGCGAACGATCACCGGCGGAAGATGTCAGACCGGCCGGGTCCAGCAGACCGGCCTTGACGACGACCCGGCTCAGCGGCCGGGTCAGCTCGGCCAGCCGAAGGCACCCCGCGTCACCCAGAGTGGCGTAGGCGGGCTCGGCCAACCGGTCGGTGGTCGCCTCCAGCTCGGCGCCGAGCCGACGGCCCTCGTCGGAGAGCTCGTCGCCGGCCAGCAGCCCGCGCTCGCGCAGCCCGTCGGCGGCGGCCGCCCACTGCTCCGGCTTCCACCCCCGGGAGGCCAGCAGGAACCGGCCGGTGACCTGGTCGGCGGCCCCCTTCAGGACGATCGACTCCAGGCCGCTGATCCCGGCGGCCAGCAGCGCCGCGATGTGCCCGTCGCCGCGGAACTCGCGCAGCAGCATGTGCGCGTGGAAGAGCACCAGGTGCGGTGCGTCCGGCCAGGGCAGCTCGGCGTGCGCGGCGAACAGCGGCCGGCCGTGCGGCCTGGTGGCCGCGTGCAGCGCCGCCGTCCGGGCCAGCTCGGCCGCCTCGGCCACCTCCGGGCCGGCCAGCGTCGCGACGCCCAGCGCCCGGGTCAGCGCGGCGTCCGCGACCGCCAGGCGGGTGGCCACCATCTGCTCCGGGGTCACCGTGTCCCACGCGGCCGGGACGGTCTTGGCGATCACGGCCGGGTTGAAGTTGTAGAACGTGGCGGCCACCAGCGCCGCGCCCGCCGGGCCCAGGGCGGCGGCGCGAGCGGCGAAGTAGCCGCCCATCGGGTGCAGCCCCAGCCGGGCGTAGGCCGCCGGGCCCTCCGGCACCAGGTAGACACAGGCGTGCAGCGGCTCGGTGACCCGCCAGGCCAGGCGGGACGGGCTCTCGGTCACGGTTCCCACGGCAGCTCCTCGGCTTCGGTGACGACGGGCGCGGACCCGGAGTGCTCCGGGGCAGGTCGTTCGGACACGGTAGACCAGCGACCCGACCGGCGAGCTGCCTGGACGGTCACCAGGTGCACCGGCAGCGGCGGCGGCACGAACGGGCCGATGCCCCAGCGCACCCAGATCGCCACCCGGCCGGCGGCGGCCTCGGCGAGCAGCTTGTCGACGGTGCGCTGCCGGTCCAGCCGGTCCACCTCGACCGCGATCGGGGCGGCGCCGCCGGGGCGGGCGCAGGCCACGTCGAGCACCGAGTTGCCGCGCAACGGCGGCGGCAGCGGGACGACGCTGGGCGCGCGGCGGTAGACCCGCCACTGCTGCCAGGTGGCCCACTCCTCGATCGCGGCGAGGATCCGGGCGGTGGCCTCGTCCGCGGTCAGGTCGGCGAAGGTCAGCCGCTCCAGCCAGGTGGCGAGGGAGTGTGCCGTAGAGGTGCCGTCGTCCGCCGTGTCCATTGTCCGTACCCTATCGGGGTCCGGATTTTTATCTTGTCAGGCGGCCGCGGGCAGATCCTTGTCCACCGTCATGACCGCGGACGGGTGCCGGACCTGCGCGGCGAGCAGCGCGGTGAAGTCCTCGGCGCTGACCGGACGGCCCAGGTGATAGCCCTGGCCGACGGTGTAGCCGAGCCTGAGCAGCCGGTCCGCCTGCTCCTGGTTCTCGATGCCCTCGGCGACCGTGTCCAGGCCCAGCGCGTCGGCGAGCTGGACGACCGCCCGGGCCACCGCCTGCCGGGCACCGGCCGCCGCACTGCCCGGCTCGTCGACCTCGATGTTGTCGACGAACGACTTGTCCAGCTTGACGATCGCGGCCGGGAACGCGCGCAGCAGGCTGAGTGACGACTCGCCGGTGCCGAAGTCGTCCAGGGCCAGCCGCACCCCCATGTCGTGCACCTCGTGCAGCACCTTGAGCACCTGGTGGCCGCGCAGCACGGCGGACTCGGTCAGCTCGAGCACCAGCCGGTTCGCCGGCAGGCCGGTGTCGGCGAGCGCGGCCCGCACGTCGGCGACGAAGTCCGGGTCGTGCAGCTGGCGCACCGACACGTTCGGCGAGGCCTTGCGCAGCGCGTCCGGGCCGAACTCGGCGAGCCACGCGGCGGCCTGCCGGCACGTCTCGCGCAGCACCCAGCGGCCCAGCGGCACGATCAGCCCGGTCCGTTCGGCGGCCGGGATGAAGTCGATCGGCGGCACCGTGCCGCGCTCCGGGTGCACCCAGCGCACCAGCGCCTCCACGCCGACCACCCGGCCGTCACGCAGGTCCACCAGCGGCTGGTAGACCAGCCGGAACTCGCCGGCGTCCAGGGCCCGGCGCAGGTCGCCGCCGAGCTGGGCGTGCGCCTGGGCGGGCTTCTCCATGCCGGGGGCGTACCGGATCCAGTTGGCCTTGCCGCGCTGTTTCGCGGTGTACATCGCGGCGTCCGCGTCGCGCAGCAGGTTCCGGGCCGCGGTGCCGGCCGGCGCCGACGCGATGCCGGCGCTCGCGTGCACCAGCAGCCGGTGCCCACTGATCGGTGCGGCGATCGCCGTCATGATCCGCCGCGCCACCGCCTCGTCGACGCCGGGCGTGGTGACCAGCACCGCGAACTCGTCACCGGCCAGCCGGGCCGGTTCGCCGTCCGCGCCGGCCGCGACCCGCAGCGTCGCGGCGAACGCGATCAGCAGTTCGTCGCCGACGTCGTGGCCGAGTGAGTCGTTCACCGCGTTGAAGTCGTCCAGGTCGACCAGCAGCACGGTGGCGCCGGTGGTGGCCAGCGCGACGTCCAGGCGCTCGCGGAACAGCACCCGGTTGCCGAGGCCGGTCAGCGCGTCGTGGGTGGCGTCGTACTGCAGCCGGGCCTCGGAGGCCTCCCGCTCGTGCAGCAGCCGGGTGTTGTCCCGGTTGACCACCCACTGGCGGACCGACACCAGCGTGCTGACCAGGGCGGCGCCGCCGATGACCAGCCGGCCCTCGCCGATCGTGTCCAGCCGGGGCTCACCGAACAGCACCTGCGCGAGCGGCACGTCGGCGGCCAGCATGGCCAGGTACGGCAACCACGAGTCGGACCGCAGCGTACGGGCGACCGGCGCGTGCCGCTGACGCAGCGCGGCCAGCGTGATCAGCACCGGCACCAGGGGCAGCAGCACCGCCTGGGCCGGGATCGAGCCGTCCTCCGGCCGGGCGACGGCGAGCAGCGCGAACGCCGCCGCGACCAGCCCGGTGCCGGCCACCAACCGGACCGCGGTGCGATCCACCGGCCCGCCCGGGATGTACGACACCTTGGTGACCGCGCCGGCCGCGAACAGGAACGCCATCAGCACCACGGCGAGCACCCCGGTGCTCCAGCGCTGCTCCGCGGCGAACATCGGGTACAACCCGAAGTGCCCGAGCAGCACGGCGCAGCCGAGGAACGCGATCGACCGGTCCAGCCACTGCCGGCCCCGCTCGGCCCAGCTGGTCACGCCGAGCGGCACGGCGCCGACCCCGATCATCGCGGCCAGCAGTCCGAGACCGATCAGCACGGTGCTGGGCAGCGGCAGGTACGGCAGCGCCGGCGACGAGCGGAACGCCGCGACGGCCAGGACCGCGTACCCGGCGGTGAGCAGCACCGTGGCGACCTCGAGCAGCAGCCAGAAGCGGCGGCCGGCCGGGGGCAGCACGACGTCGCGGCGCAACGCGTGCACCGCGGGGACGGCGATCGCGCCGGCGATCGGCATGACCAGGTAGGCCAGGGCGGCCGGGCCGGTCGGGGCCAGGCACCACCAGACGTACCAGAGCACGCCGGTCAGGGCGGTGGCGCCGCTGAGCGCGGCGTAGCGCCAGTGCCGCTCCCCGGTCACCGGGTGAGCTCCCGGGACCGCTGCTTGTCGGCGTACATCCGCAGGTCGGCGACGTGCAGCAGGTTGTCCGGCTGGTCGGCCGGGCCGGACGCCACCCCGATGCTGGTGCCCACCGTGAGCATCCGGCCGCCGAGCTCGACCGGCACGGCCAGCGCCGCGCGCAGCCGGGCGCCGATCCGGTTCGCCTCGTCCTGCCCGGCGCCGACCAGCACGGCGAACTCGTCGCCGCCCAGCCGCGCCGCCAGGTCGTCCGGCCCGCCGCTGGCCAGCAGTTGCGCGGCCACGTGCCGCAGCACCGCGTCGCCGGTGGCGTGCCCGTAGGTGTCGTTGATCTGTTTGAACCCGTTCAGGTCGACGAGCAGCACCGCCACCTCGCCGGCGCCGGACTCGCCGATCCGGTCGGTGAACAACCGGCGGTTCGCCAGCCCGGTCAGCGCGTCGTGACCGGCCTGGAACCGCAGCCGTTCACGCAGCTCGCGCTCCTCGGTCATGTCCCGGGCGTTGATCACCACGCCGCTGATCCCGCGCTCGGCGACCAGGTTCACCCCGACCACGGAGAGCCAGCGCCAGCTGTCGTCCTCGTGCTGCACCCGCATCTCGAAGGCCACCTTGGCGCCCGGGGTGGCGTACACCCCGGCCATCTCGGCGGCGACCCGGTCCGCGTCGTCCGGGTGGATCATGTCGAGCATCTGCCGGCCGACGTACTCGTCGAGGGTGCCCCCGATGATCCGTTCGACGGCCGGGTTCAGGTACTTCACGATGCCGTCGGTCCGTACGATCGCGGTGATGTCGGACGCGTGCCGCAGCAGCGCCTCCTGCCGGCGCTCCCGGCGCCGGATCTCGGCCAGGCTCTCGTCGAGCTGATCGAGCAGGGTGTTGTTCTCGGCCAGCGCGAGCAGCTGCCGGGCCACCACCAGCGCCACGTTGATCAGCAGCCCGGCCAGCGCGCCCCAGGCCGACAGCCCGAGTCCCTGGGTGAGCAGGGTGATCACCAGAGTGCCGGCGCAGACCACCGTGCCCAGGTACGGCAGCGGGCTGTACCGCCGCCCGGAGCCGGCCTCCCGGCGGGCCGTCTCGCCCCGCCCGGCCCGCGCCTCCAGCAGCTGCAGCCGCGGCGCCGCGACCATCAGCAGGCACGGGCCGAGCACCAGCAACGACGGGACGATCACCCCGCTGACGCTGGCGGTGGGCAGCAGCACGTTGCCGATCGCCTGCACCGCGGTGGAGGCGACGATCGGGACGGCGGCCGGCATGGCGATCGGGCTCGACCCGCTCAGGCCGACCTTCACGGTCAGGAAGCCACCGCAGAGCACCACGCCGCAGCCGAACAGCGCGGAGACGTACCCGGCCGCGCCGGCGTCGCCGATCGAGGTGCGGGTCAGCAGGGCCCAGACCACCACGCCGGCCGCGGTGTTCACCGTCGCGGCGTCCAGCGTGACCCGGATCCGGCTGCCCCGCGACCACACCTGACCGGGGTGGAACAGGGCGACGCCGACGACCATCAGCACGCCGGCCACGCCGAGCAGCTGCTGCGCGGGGTGGAAGACGAACGTGTCGCGGCCCGGCTCGGACAGCACGTAGCCCAGCTGGGTGACGTCACCGGCCGCGAAGACCAGCCCGGCGAGGCCCATCACCCGCCAGAACCGCCGGCTCGCCGGGGTGAGCGCGAGCGTGCGCCACACCTGCCGGGACAGCGCGAACAGCGCCAGGTCGGTGAGCGGCGCGACGACCCAGCAGAGCAGCAGTTTCTCCCGGGTGGTGCCCAGATCGAGGGCGTAGCCACCGAGGACGACCAGGGCCGACAGGACCAACGGGGCCAGCACCGGATCACGCCAGCGCATGCCTCACCCCCTACCGCACCCGAGTCACATCCGTCCTTGCAGCGATCGGCCCGGGAGGGGCGGTTGTTAGCGTTTTCTGCGCGCCGACCTGACCCTTCCTACGCGCCGGCCTGTCCCAGATCGGTCAGGCGCTCCTGGAGGACGGCGGCCTGACCGGCGGTCAGCCCGCCCTCGCCGAGCCGCTGCCGGACCTTCTTGCGGAGCAGGTCGACCTCGCCCGGCACGTCCGGATCGTCGGAGACGGCGAGCTGGCCGAGGATGTTGCGGAAGTCCTGGGCGACGTCCGGCCGGATGTCACCGGACTGCTCCCCCTTCTCCACGGCGTCCTGCACCCGGCCCAGCGCGACGTCGACGGTCAGCGGGGCAGCGGTCCGCTCCACCGTCACCTTCGCCGACGCCGACGCCGACGCCGACGGGCTCGGCGCAGGCGGCGCGACGGACGGCACGACCGACGGCGCCACCGACGGCACGACCGGCGGCTGGGGCTGCGCGGCCAGGTCGTCGTCGGCCTGCGACACCACGTGCACCAGGGCCAGGAACGCGACAGCGGTCGCGCCCAGCGCCGCCCCCACCGCGATCTTGCGGCCGCGGCTGTTCCGCACCGCCGGCGTCTCGGCCGGCACCCGGGCGTGCCCGGTGGGGCGGGCGCCGGGCAGCGGCACGGTCGGCGCCTTGTTGTCCTCGGACGGTGCCAGCTCGGCGAGCACCTTCCACGCCTCGGCCGCGGACGGCCGGCGTTCCGGGTCGTCGAGCAGGCAGCGCTGGATCAGGTCGACGAGCGGGGTGGGCAGGCCACCGGGCAGCGGCGTCGGGCCGGACTGCCGGGCGATCGCCAGCTCCTCCCAGGTGTCCACGCTGTAGGGCGGCTCCCCGGCGACCATCTCGAAGAGCAGCACGCCCAGCCCGTACAGGTCGGTGGCCGGCTCGGCGGGCTCGCCGTCCAGGCGTTCCGGCGCGGCGTAGGCCGGTGTGCCGAACGTGGCGCCGGTGTCGTCGTCGTCCGGTTCGCCGGCGGTGGCGCTGATCCCGAAGTCGAGCAGCTTCACACCGCCCTTGCAGAGCATCACGTTGCCCGGCTTGATGTCGCGGTGCACCACCCCGGCGGCGTGCGCGGCGGCGAGCGCTCCGGCCACCGCGGCGCCGACGGCGGCGGCGGCCGGCCACGGCACCGGGCCGTCGCAGAGCCGGGCCGCCACGGTCTCCCCGGAGAGCAGCTCCATCACCACGAACGGCACGACCGAACCGTCCGGCCGCACCGCCTCGCGGTAGTCGTGCACGGCCGCGATCCCCGGGTGCGAGAGCCGCGCCGCGAGCCGGGCCTCCCGCCACGCGAGGTGCGCGGCCCGGACGTCACCGGCCGGGAGTTTGACCGCCACCGGACGGTCGAGCAGCTCATCGGTGGCCCGCCAGACCTGCGCCATGCCGCCCGTCTCGAGCAACGTGACGAGGCGGTACCGCGAGACCAGGAGGGCACCCGGCGCCGGCCATACATCGTGCATGCCGGAACATTCGCCCACGCCGGTCGCTGTGTCAACCGCAGGAGGGTTTTCCCAGGCGAGCGTCAAAATCAAGATCACAAAACCGATGTCGTGCGTCCGCCGGGGTGCAGATCGCCGCTCCCGCCGGGACCCCTGCGGGCTCCGCAGGGCGCTGGCGCGCCCAGAACGCGAAGCCCTCCGGGGCGACGTCCGTGGGTGGTCCCGGTCAGACCCCCGCGAGGCCGCCACCACGCCGGGCCCAGCCGCGCCGCACGGTCACCGGCTGGTTCTCAGGGGTGCCTCCGGCACCCCGAGAGACCCCTCACGACCAGCCGGCGGCCCTTCGGGCGCGCCGCGGCCCGGACCGGCAGCCACCTCGCACGAGACCGTCACGGGACGTGGCTCGTAGCCTGCGGGCGGGCGCTCCCTATCCGTACCGAAAAAAGGGTTAAGCGCTGCCACGCAGGATCAGGCGGGTGGGCATGACCGTCTCGCGCTCGACCGGCTCCTCGCCGTCCAGCTTCGCCAGCAGCAGCCGGACCGTCTCCTGGCCCATCTGCTCGACCGGCTGGTAGACGCTGGTCAGCGGCGGATCGGTGTGCCGGGCGATCACCGAGTCGTCGAAGCCGATCACGGCGACGTCCTCCGGCACCCGGCGGCCCGCGCGGCGCAGCACCCGCAGCGCACCGGCCGCCATCATGTCCGAGGCCGCGAACACCGCGTCCAGCTGCGGATAGTTGGTGAGCAGCCACTCCATCGCCATCGCGCCGCTGATCTCGCCGAAGTCGCCGGCCGCGGCCGGGCCGTCGCCGACCACGTCGCGGTAGCCCTGGTAGCGGGCCACGCCGGGGGCCATGTCCATCGGGCCGGTGATCGTGGCGATGCAGCGGCGGCCCTGCTCACGCAGGTAGGACACCGCGGCCCGGGCGCCGCCCCGGTTGTCCGCGTCGACGAAGCTGACCGGTTCCGGGTGGACCGGGCGACCGACCCGGACCGTCGGCACGCCGCGCTCCTCGAGCAGCGCCGGCAGCGGATCGTCGCCGTGCAGCGACAGCAGCAGCGCGCCGTCGACGTGCTGGCGGGTCAGGTAGCCCTCGAGCTGGCGGCGTTCCTCCGGGGCCTGCGCGATCATCAGGACCATCTGCAGGTTCCGGGCGACCAGCACGGACGAGACGGACTGCACGATCCGGCCGAAGAACGGCTCGGCGAAGAACCGCTCACCCGACTCGAAGACGACCAGGGCGATCGAGTCGGTGCGCTGGGTGACGAGCGCGCGGGCCGCGCGGTTCGGCACGTAGCCCAGGTCCTCGATGGCGTCCTGGACGAGTTTGCGGGCTTTCGGGCTGACCTGGGCCGACCCGTTCACCACCCGGGAGACGGTGCCCCGGCCGACGCCGGCTCGCGCCGCGACCTCCTCCAGGGTCGGCCGCCCGGCCGAACGGTTGCTGTGGTCCCTCATGGCCAGCCGTCCTTTCCGCGTCACCGGCTGGAGACAAGGTACAACCGCCGAGCCGCCGGGCCGATGATTCTAGTGGTCGACTTTCGGACCGCGGGAGCGCTCTCGGCATTCCGGTGGAAGGGGTGCGTGGCGGGATCCTTGCGGTTACCGCCGTTACAGCCACTTCCGGGGTACGCGCTCCGCCCGGCACAGTGGGTGGCATGCCGGAACACAAGGTCGCCATGCTGGTTCTGCCCGGGGCCGCGCCCCTCGACGTCGGCATCCCCGCGCAGGTCTTCGCGCCACGGCACGGCCTGGGCTACCAGCCCGTGCCGTGCGCGGCCCAGCCCGGCGCGGTGCCCGGCCGGGACGGTCTGGGCTTCACCGTCGAGGCCGGTCTCGAGGCGTTCAACGACGCCGGCACGGTCATCGTGTGCGGCTTCCGGGACCCGACCGGCCCGATCGACGGCCGGGTGCTCGACGCGCTGCGGGCGGCCGCCTTCCGCGGCACCCGGATGGTGGCCATCTGCACCGGGGCGTTCGCGCTGGCCGCGGCCGGGGTGCTCGACGGCCGGCGGGCCACCACGCACTGGCAGATGGCCCCGGTGCTGGCCCGGGAGTACCCGAAGGTACGGGTCGACGGCGAGGTGCTCTTCGTCGACGAGGGCCAGGTGCTGACGTCGGCCGGGGTGGCCGCCGGGATCGACCTGTGCCTGCACATCGTCCGGCGTGACCACGGGGTGCGCGCGTCGAACACGATCGCCCGGGTGCTGGTGGCCGCGCCGTACCGCAGCGGCGGCCAGTCCCAGTACGTGCCGCGCAGCCTGCCCGAGCCGCTCGGCGACGTGTTCGCGGCGACCCGGGAGTGGGCGCTGCGGCATCTCGAGACGCCGCTCACGGTGGACGGGCTGGCCCGGCACGCGGGGGTGTCGGCGCGGACGTTCGGGCGGCGCTTCGTCGAGGACACCGGGTACACGCCGATGCAGTGGGTGCTGCGGGCACGGGTGGACCTGGCCCGGGAGCTGCTCGAACGTACCGTCCTGGGTGTCGACCAGATCGCCGCACGGACCGGTGTCGGCACCGGCGCGAACCTGCGGATGCACTTCCAGCGGATCCTCGGCACCTCGCCGAGCGAGTACCGGCGGACATTCGCTGGCGGAAAGCTTACGACAGCTGACGTCCCGGCACCTGCCGGGCACCTGGCAGCGGCGGCACGCTGAGGACATGACAACACGAGTGGCCGTCAACGGCTTCGGACGCATCGGGCGCAACGTTCTCCGCGCCGCCGCCGGCAGTGACGTCGAGATCGTCGCGATCAACGACCTGACCGACCCGGGCACCCTCGCGCACCTGTTGCGCTACGACAGCTCGCTGGGCCGGTTCGCCGGCACCGTCGAGGCGCACGAGGACCACCTGCTCGTCGACGGCCGCCGGATCGAGGTGACCGCCGTCCGCGACCCGGCCGAGCTGCCGTGGAAGGAGTTCGGCGTGGACGTCGCGCTGGAGTCGACCGGCCGGTTCACCGCCGCCGCCGACGCCCGCGCGCACCTGGCCGCCGGCGCGCGCAAGGTGCTGGTCAGCGCCCCGTCGAAGGGCGCCGACCTGACCGTGGCGTACGGCCTGAACCACGGCGACTACGACCCGGCCGCGCACGACGTGGTCTCGAACGCGTCCTGCACCACGAACGGCCTCGCCCCGATCGCGTCGGTCCTCGACGACCTGGCCGGCATCGAGACCGGTTCGATGACGACGATCCACGCGTACACCCAGGAGCAGAACCTGCAGGACGGCCCGCACCGTGACCTGCGCCGGGCCCGCGCCGCCGCGCTGAACATCGCGCCGACCACGACCGGCGCGGCCACCGCGATCGGCGTGGTGCTGCCCCGGCTGGCCGGCAAGCTCACCGGGTACTCGGTGCGGGTGCCGGTCCCGGTCGGCTCGCTCGTCGAGCTGAACGCGATCGTCGAGCGCCCGGTCACCGCCCACGAGATCAACAGTGCGTTCGAGGCGGCCGCGCACGGCCCGCTGCGCGGCATCCTGGAGTTCTCCGCCGACCCGCTGGTCTCCACCGACATCACCGGCAACCCGGCATCGTCGATCTTCGACTCGCTGCTCACCACCGCGAACGGCCGTCTGGTGAAGGTGGTCGCCTGGTACGACAACGAGTGGGGCTTCGCCAACCGGGTGATCGACACGCTCTCCCTGCTGGGTCGTTAGCTCCGGCCACACGGCATCCGGCCGGCTTATCTATGCTGTCCGGATGGCGGTCACCCTGTCCGATGTCGCCCGGCTGGCCGGGGTCTCCCCCGCCACCGTCTCCCGCGTGATCAACGACAGCGCCAAGAAGGTCGCTCCTGAGCTCCGGGAGCGCGTGCTGGCCGCCGTCGCCGAGTTGCACTACGTGCCGAACGCGCACGCGCAGAACGTCGCCCGGCCGCGCAAGTCCGCGGTCGGGGTGATCGTGCACGACGTCTCCGACCCGTACTTCGCCGAGATCACCCGGGGCCTGCAGCGGCAGGCCGGCGCGCACGACCGGCTGCTGGTGATCTGCAACAGCTACCGGGAGCCGGAGCGCGAGCTGGCCTATGTGGCGCTGCTGCGCGCCCAGCAGGTGCACGCGCTGATCCTGGCCGGTTCCGGCTATCACGACGACGCGTTCACCGCCCGGCTCAACGGGGAGCTGAACGCGTACCAGCAGGGTGGCGGCCGGGTCGCGGTGATCGGCCGGCACGAGCTGGTCGGCAGCGCGGTGCTGCCGGCCAACGAGACCGGGGCGTACCAGCTGGGCTGCCGCGTCCTCGGCCTCGGCCACCGCCGGATCGGCGTGATCGCCGGCCCGCGCGCGCTGACCACCACCACCGACCGCCTCACCGGCATCCGCCGCGCCGCCGCCGAGCTGGGCGTGCCGCTCCCGCCGGACCAGATCGTCTACGCCGACTTCACCCGCGACGGCGGCGCCACCGCGGCCACCGAGCTGCTCGCCGCCGCCCCCGGCCTGACCGCGATCCTGGCCCTGAACGACTCGATGGCCGTCGGCACCCTGGCCACCCTCCGCGACCGCGGCATCGGCGTCCCCGACCAGATCTCGGTGACCGGTTTCGACGACATGCCGATCGCCCGCGACGTGACGCCGGCCCTGACCACGGTCCGGCTCCCCCTGGTCGGCATGGGCGAACGAGCCATGGCGCTGGCCCTGGGCGACGACCCCGGCCCGATCTCCGAACCCGCCACCGCCGAAATCATCTGGCGTTCCAGCTGCACCGCCCCCTCCCTCTGACCCCACCGAACCATCCGCAACCCCAGACCGCTCCGCCCCGGGCCGCAGCGCGCGTCCCGCTGCCCGGCTGGCTTCCAGGGGTGCCTCAGGGGCCACGACACACCCCCAGCAACCAGCCGAACAGCTCGGGCTGGCCCCCAGAGGTGCCTCAGGGGCTGCGAGACACCCCTGGCAACCAGCCGGCTGCGTGGGGGCGCGCTGCGGTCGGGGGTGAGGGCGGTGTCGCGGGGCCTCACGGGCGGGACTCGGCTTGTAGCCTGCGGACGGGCGCTCCGTAATTCGTACCCAATGGGGTTTTAATCCAGCAGCCAGCGGAGCAGGCCGTTGCCGTAAGGGGTGGCGGCCAGCGCGATCAGAATCAGCCAGATCACGGTGAGCACGGCCAGCTGGAGGGACGTGCGCCGATCGCCGGACCGCCAGGTGTGCGCCAGCGTCGCGGCGCCGAGCAGCAGCATCGCGATGCCGATCGGATAGATCAGCCAGGCGATCAGCCGGCACCCTCCGAAGATCCAGACCAGCGGGTTGACCAGCGAGTCCGGGCCGACACCGGGCAGCGAGTCCTTCGGGTCGCCGAGGCGCTCCAGGCCGGGGTGCAGGATCGCCCCGAGGTCGTCCGCGCGCACCGCCGCCAGGATCAGGACCACGAAACTGCCCATCAGGTACGCGATCAGAAACGCCACCTGGACCCAGACGACCGCGCGTCCGGGCCTGGAGGTCCGGCGGTCCCGGGCGAGATCGGTCATGCCGGCAATGTACCCAGATCTCGGCGCGCTGGTCGTCCCCGGATACGCCGAAGCGGCCCTGGAGTTCCAGGGCCGCCTCGATCGATCACGTTCAGGCCGGAGTGCTCTCCGCGGCCTGGTCCTCGATGGCCGCCCGGATCCGGTCGGCCTGGAGGCGGCTCTTGACGCCGGTCAGCGCGGTCACCCGGTAACGGGTGAGCTTGCCGGTGGTGCGCAGGTGCTCGTGCAGCTGGACGCCGTACTGCTCGAGGACCTCCTCGTCGCTCGGCCCGCGGCCACCCTGCGGCCGGGGCAGCAGGTGCATCCACGGCTGGTCGGCGCCGGACGGCTGACCGCCGAGCGCGGAGAGGTAGTCGCTGACGAACTCGCGGACGGTGGCCTCGTCGAGGCGCGGCACGCTCGGCGCGAGCATCATGGCGAGCTCGCGGGCGTCGGTGACGTCGCTGCCCTCCATCTCCTCGATCAGCGCGGTCCGCAGGTCCTCGATCGCCGCCATCCAGACCGCCGAGCCCACCGGCGCGGTGACCGGCTCGGGGAGCAGGTCCCGCCACGGATACGCGGCGTCGCCGGGCTCGCCGTTCATCTCGCGCACGTAGTCGTTGACGAACGACCGGACGACGCCCTCGCCGAGGTCCGGGACCCGCGGGGCCAGGGAGCGGACCAGCTCGGCGACCCGGGAGTAGGTCATCTCGGGCAGGTTGTCCGCGGTGACCTCGCTGGCGACCATGCGGCTGAGGCGTTCGACGGCGAGCCGCCACCACGGGGAGCCGACGATGTTGACGGCGCGCTGGGCGCCGGTCGGGGTGGCCGCCCAGGACGGCAGGTTGTGCTGCCCGTTCGTGCCGTTGGTGCCGTTGGAGCCGTTCGTGCTGTTGGAGCCGTTGGTGCCGTTGGTGCCGTCGGCGCTGTGACTGCCGTTGGTGCCGTTCGAGGGCGCGGCCACATACGGGCGGGGCGCGGGAATCGCCGGGATGGAGCCGAGCACGGCCGGGACCGCGCCGGGCACCGCGACGTCCTCGGCGGACCGGCGCTGGGCCGGCACCTCGGCGCCGTTCGCCGGCATGCCGAGCATCTCCTCCGGGGTCACCGCCGCGGCCAGCCGCTCACCCAGGCTGCCGGACTCGGCGGTCGAGTTCACCAGCGCGGCGAGCCTCGCGACCGTCGGCCGGACCGGCCCTTGTTCGTCAGCCTCAAGCGAAGCCGAAGCCGAAGCCGAAGCCGGGGCCGGGGCCGGAGCGGCCGCGGCAACAACCGGCGAGCTGGCCACCGGCGCGACCGGAGCGGTCGGCGCGGCAGCCGGCGGCATGAACTGCACCGGCTGCACCGGCTGCGCGGGCTGCCCCGAGGACACCGGCGGCGCCGACGGGACCGCGGGGGCGGACCGGATCGGCTCGGTGACCGGCTCGGCTGCCGCCGCCACCGTCGCGACCGGCGCGGCCGCAGCGGGCAGCAGGGCCACCGGCGCCGCCGGCCGCGCGTCGGCCGGGATCAGCAGGTCCATCACCCGCTGGATCCGGGCGAGCTGCTCGATGACCTCCTCGACCTCCGGCTCACCGGCGGTACGGGCGTCCTTCAGCAGGCGGTTGCGCCACCACGACTTCGGCCAGCGGGCCGAGCTGACCCGGTGGTGGTTGACCACCATCCGGCGCACCTGCCGCTCGTTGCCCATCCGGGCCAGGTCCGGGTCGTCGTCCGGGATCAGCCAGCCCCAGCGCTCGGCGAGACGCCGCGGGCTGTACGCGAACCGGCCACGCCGGACCCGCTGCCCCGCCGCGGTCAGCGCCGCCCACCACATCAGGAAGATCACGCAGGGCACCGCGAGACGCAGCAGCTTCTCGGTGCCGGTGACCGCGTTGCTGGCCACGATGACACCGGACACGCCGGCGATCAGGGCGGCGATCCACAGCATCGGGCCGGGGTGGCCGGGTGTCTCGATCCGGCCGTCCTCGCCGTAGACCGAGGTGTTGCGGTACTGCTCGGCGGCGAGACTGGTCGCGGTGAGGAAGCAGATCTCGAAGACCGCGAAGACCAGTACCGCGAAGACCTTGGGCAGGTTCAGCTGGTCGGTGGCGATCACCCACATGCCCTCGGCGTTGAGCAGCAGCGCCAGGTTCATGCTGAACGACAGGGCGATCGGGCGCAGCGGCTTGCCGGACCGTTTCGCCCAGATCGCGAAGCTGATCAGCAGGAGCACGCCGAGCACGCCTCCGGCCAGACTCGCCAGGGCGGCGTAGTCCGTCCAGAAGTTGCCTATCTGGGCGTTGAGGTCTTTCATCCGGGGGAGCCCTTCATCGGAACCGGAAGGTACGCGTCGAGTGCGGCCGCGATCAGCGCGGACCGGTTGCCGGCGGTGTGCGTGCAGGCCAGCCCGTCGATGACGGCGAGGTTCTCCGGGTTGGGCCGGATCGACACCTGCACCTGGTCCTCACGGTGCTGCCGGCGCGCGGGTCGCTGGGCCACGAAAATGCCGTCCTGGGCGTGCTCCGGCAGGGGGTTGCCGGTGAGCTCGGCCAGGCGGTGATGGGTGTCGTTGAGTGCGTCGAAGACGATCTGGGTGTGTGACCGACCGGCCGCCGCGGAGTGTTCCCGGAGCCGGGACCGCAGGCTGACCGCGAGATAGACGACCACGCTGCTGGCGGTGATCGTGCGTGCACTGCCTGGCACCGCGGGTCCTCCTCGTCGTCGGGGCATTCTTGCTGGCGCGGATTTCTATCACGTAACCGCCCCCGCACGCGAAAGCGAGTGCTATCCGATAGCTACCGGCCCCATTGGAGGACGACAGGTCTGGGCCGGGTGGCGATCACCGGGCAGAATCGTCGGTGTGCGGGTGTACCTGGCCGAGGGCGTGCAGGAGACGGTGGTCGGCCTGCGGGCCCCGGCGTCGTCGGTGCCGTGCGATCAGCTGGAGCTCGGCTCGATCGTGGTGCTCCGCCCCCGCCCCGGATTGCACGGGCAGCTGCGGGTGTCCTTCGAGGTGCCGAGGGCGGCCGGCTGGCGGCTGTTCGGGCGCTCGCCGTCCGACTACCGCTTCGTCGTGCAGCAGGACGACCGCGCCGACCTGCGCCGGGCCGTCGACGCCGCGGTGCTGACCATGGACCGCTGGCCGGTGCTGCGCGACCACGTCGGACTGTCCGATCCGAGCCCGAAGCTGGCCCAGGCGGTCTGGGAGCTGGCCGGCCTGCTGACCGACCGTGACCGGGTCCGGCTGACCTGGGAGCAGCTCACCGAGGCCGACCCGGACGTGCCGCGGGGCAGCCCGCTCCGCGCCGAGCTGGCCGCGCGCGCCACCCACGCCCGGGCCCGCCTGCGCGAGCTGGACGTGGCGGCCGGTTCCCGGGTCGGTCATCTCACCCGGCTCGCGGATCAGACCGAGGCGTTCGTCCGCCAGCAGCAGGCACTCGCGAACGCCCGGGCGCTGCTGCGCGAGTCGGACTATCTGATCGGCGCACCGTCCCCGGCGCCCGGTCACGAGACCCTCGACCTGGCCGAGCACACGTCCGCCGTGCTGACCGCCTATCGCGAGCTCACCGTGTGAGGCCGGGGTCGGGCGGCCGGAAGAAGTCGAGCTGCGACACTCTGCTCACCTGCACGGCCGCGGCGATCAGCGCACCGAGCGCGATCAGCGTCAGAACCGTGGCGATCGTCGGGTACCCCTGGGAGAGCACGTGCTCCCCCAGCCCGGCCTGCGCGAGCCCGACGCCGAGCATGTCGGGGATCGGCGAGTCCGAGTAGGGCTGCGCCACCTCGGCCGGGGTGAGCACCAGGGCGACGACGAGCGCCACCCCGGCGGCGGCCGCGAACCACAAGGTGGCCGGCCGGGCCCACGGCCGGACCCGATGGACCCCGCGCGCCAGCAGCGTGGTGACCACCGCGGTCACCGTCAGCACGATCGCGTTGACGGCGAGGGCGGTCCGGAGATGGCCGGCATCCCGGTCGAGGTAGGTCAGCGCGCTCGCCGGCCACGCGAAGCCGTGATAGGCGTCCGCCACCACGCCGACCCGCCACCAGCAGTCGATCGCTACGGCCGCCATCAGCGCCGCCGCCACCGCGCAAACGCCGAGCAGCATCGACCCGCGCCGGACCACTTTCGGCAGACGTTCGTCCACAGTCTCCCCCGTTTTTCCCTCGAACCGCAGGGGAGCATAGACGCACGGAAAAGGGGCCCCGGAGGGCCCCTTTCCCGTCATTTGCCTACTGGTTGAGAGAGCAGGTGGAAAGGCCCTCGGCGTTCAGGTTCGGCTTCGCGGCGGTGCGGCCGATCGCGGTTTCCATCCGGTTGATGGTCGAGAACCGCTTGTCCTTCAGCGGGCCAAGAATCGCATTCTGGATGAAGTTCGCGCCGCCCTGACCCTTGGTCGAGACGATCCGGTTGTTGGCTTCCTGGATCTGGGTCTGCAGCAGCGCCAGGTTCCGATCGATTTCGGCCTGGGCCGACGCCGGGATCGCCACGTTGATCGTCACGTCCGGGCAGTTGACCGTCGCGGTGCCGGTGTTGTTGCCGGCCGGCGCGGTGGTCGCGCCGGCGGTCGGCGCGGCCGTCGCGGTCGCGGTCGGTTCCGCCGTGGCGCCACCGCCGGCGGCGTCACCCGCTTCGTTCAGCGAGCAGGCCGACAGGCCCTCGGCGTTCAGGTCCGGCTTCGCGGCCTGGCGACCGATAGCGGTCTCCATCCGGTTGATCGTGGCGAACCGCTTGTCCTCCAGCGGGCCGAGGATCGCGTTCTGGATGAAGTTCACGCCGCCCTGGCCGATCGTGGTGGCCAGGCGGTTGTTCGCTTCCTTGATCTGCGTCTGGAGCAGCGCCAGGTTCCGATCGATCTCGGCCTGGGCCGACGCCGGGATCGCGACGTTGATCTTCACGTCCGGGCAGTTGACGGTCGGCGCTGCGGCCGTGCCACCGGTCGAGCCGGCGGCACCGGTCGCGGCCGGGACCGCGGTCGGCTCGGGCGCCGCGTTGCCGCCGCCGTTCTGGTTCAGCGCGCAGGTGGCGAGCGAGTCGACCGGCAGGTTCGGCTTGGCCGCGGTGCGCCCGATCGAGATCGCGATCCGATCAATAGTGGACGCGCGCTTGTCCTTCAGCGGGCCGAGGATCGCGTTCTGGATGAAGTTCACCCCGCCCTCGCCGACTGAGGTCGACAGGCGCTTGTTGGCCTCCTGGATCTGCGTGTTGAGCAGGGCCAGGTTGCGCTCCACCTCGGCCTTGGCCGACGCCGGGACGGCCGGCAGCGCCGGCGCGACCTGCGGGCAGTTCACGGTGGGCACGGCCTCCGAGGTCGCCGCGTTCGCCACACCGAGACCCACGCCGGCCACGGCCACCGCGACGCCCGCGATGGCGAAGCCTCGCCAGCGCCGCACATTGGATCCCCCCGCGTTACTCCGGTAGCTCCGGTAGCGCTTCATGTGTGTCGCCTTCCCCTCGGACCACGTTCGTGTTTCTCAATCCGTCCTTACGGGAACGCTCCCACTGCGGATCGAACTAAAGGAAAACTTAAGGATCAAGGGGCAGACGTCTTAAGGTCGCACTTATTCTTCGGCTCCCCGCCATTCCCGGAAAAGCTCCGCTGAACTGCGAAAACCCCCACCATCGGCAGGGGTTTCCGCGTTCCGTTCCGGACAGCTAGCTTTCCTGTACGAAATGGCCCAGCACGCCGATCTGCCGGTCGATGCCCCGGACCGCCTCCTCGGTGTGCGGCCGGCCGTCGATCTGTGCCCGCATCACCCGCAGCCCGTCCAGCAGGGCGGCCCGCAGATCGTCCAGGAGCACCTCACCGGTCGCGATCGAGTACACGTTCTCCTCGTCCTCGTCGCAGTTCGCCTCGATGTGCACCGTCGGCTCGGCCGCACCGGTCCGCCGGTAGTACAGGAAGTACGACCCGTCGAAGATGTACGAGAACGCGTCCGGCTCACCGTCACGGAGCGCCGCGTACGCCGTCACCGCGGAGCCGAGAACCGACAGCGGGAAGTCGGACCAGTCGCTGCCGGGGAAGTCCACCCCGTGCAGCGTCAGCCACACCCGGCCGGTGACGATCCCGTCAGCCGTCGCCGGTGTGCGCATCCCGGCGACCCGCCAGGTGATCGGGCCGGCCATCAGTTCAGCTTCGGATAGATGGTGCGCATGATCCCGCTGTCCTTGTTGATGATGAATTCGTACAGTTTGCCATTGACCCGGGCCTGCGCCTGGATCATCCGGGTCCCGGAGTCCCAGCCGACCACCCGAGGATTGCTCCGGAACGCCGACGCGGCCACCTCGGTGATCTGGTCGTCGGTCACGGTGCTCGGCCACAGGTTCTTCCCGCTGTGCACCCCCGCGCCGCCCGGCACGTGGTTCTCCCGCACGTGCGGGATGTCCACGCCGTTGAGGCTCTTGGGCAGCTTGACGTTCTTGAGCGCGTTCGGGGACCGCGCCATCGGGCAGTTGTGAACCAGCACCGCCGTGTCGCCGGCGTGCACGAAGTACGTGTGATAGCCCGCGACGGTCAGGTTGTACATGTCCTGGCTGCCGGTGAACGACCGGACCCCGGCCACCTCGGCCGTCACCCCGGCGGGCGTACGCAGCGCGGTGCCCTCGGCGAGGTCCTCCGCGTCGACCCAGGCACGCGCGTCCGCGTCCCAGAACGGGTGCTCGCCGGTCGTGTGCACGACGGCGTCCGGCCCGCCGCCGGCCACCGTGACGTCGGTCAGCTCGGTGTCGGTGTGCACGTGCACCGCGGTCACCGGCTCCGGCACCGGACGCCCGGTGATCGTGTCCCCGGCCAGGACCAGGTCGCCGGCCCGCAGCGAGGCGATCGGCGCGGTACCCCCGCCGCCGAGCACCACCCGGGTCTCCGGCCGGAAACTGTTGAGGCAGGCGTCACCGACGTCGTCGAGCGTGCGGGTGCCGAGGTAGGTGAGCCCCTCGTCGGTCTGCGCGTAGATCCGGCCGTCGCTGCTGTAGAACAGCTTGGCGCCGCCGCCGGAGAGGACCGCCTCGGTCCACGTCACCCCGGCCTGCTTCGACAACCCCGCGGGCGGGCCGGACAGGACCCGGGTGGTCCAGCCGGCCGGCAGACTCGCACCGGCCCGCAGTGCGGCGACCGCGTCCTTGGTCTTCTTCAGCACCCCGCCGGCCTTGTTCAGCTTGCCGGTCACCCCGGCCAGGTCCGCGGCCTTGCCGATGCCCTTGACGTACCCGAGGACGAAGACCGCGCCGAGCGCCCGTTCGGTGCCGTTGAGCGGCTGCCCGGTGACCACGTCCTTGCCGGTGATCGCCCCGGACAGGCCCAGCGCGTCACCGATCCCTGGCGTGACGCCGAGCAGCAGCGACATGTACTGGTCACGGCTCTGCTGGTCGTTGAGCCGCTGCAGGCGCTCCTCCGGAGTGCCCTGGAACGGGTCGTCGTAGAAGTCGCCGAAGTTCGACAGCGACATGCCGCTGCCCAGCATGGCCTTGATGTTCGGGAAGTCGGCGACCGCCGCGTTCATCTGATCCATGCCGGCGTTCATCTCGTCGAGCCCGGCGATCATCTGGTCCATACCGGCGTTCGCCTGCTTGATCCCGGCGTTGATCTGATCCATGGCGACGTTGGCGGCGGCGATGGACCGGTTCATCTCGTCGAGGCTCTGGTTGACCTGCCCGATCGCGGCGTTCATCTGGGTCATCGCCCGGTTCGCCCCGTCGAGCCCGGTGTTGATCTGCTGGAGGTCGCTGGTGATGCCCGGAAGCGCCTCGGCGAGCGTGGCCAGGACCTGCGCGACGGCGGCGGTGCCCTGAGCCACCGTCTTCAGGTCGTCGATCGTGCCCGTGACCTTCGCGCTGATCGCACCGGTCGACGGCACCAGCGCGGTCATGGTGTTCCCGGAGCCGGTCAGCGCGGTGGCGCCCTGTGCCAGCGCGCTCGCCGCGGACAGATACCGGGTGCGGCGCTCGTCGAGGTCGCCCTGCCAGCCGCCGAGGACCGCGCCGATCGTGCCGTTCCACTCGGAGAAGCCGGCCAGCGCGGTGGTCATCTCCGGCCGCAGGGTGGCCGCGGAACCGCCGGACTGCTGAGCGGCCAGTGCCGACCGCAGCGCGGCGATCTGCCCCGTGCCGTCGCCCAACGCCTCGGTCAGGTCGGCGACGATCGCGCGGGCGTCCGCGCTCAGCGGGGGCACACTGCCGCGGAACACGTCGATCGCGTAACCCGAGGTCACCAGCTGGGCGGCGACGGCGCCGACGCGCACCCGGGTGTCGGTGATGCACTGCTTGACCTGCGTGTAAAGGACGGTCAGGGTGCTGCCCGAAGCACTGTTGACGCAGGTCAGAGCGGCCGGAAGGGTGAAGCCCGAGTCGACGGCGCACTGCCGGAACTTCGCCAGCCGGGCCACCTTCTGCAGCAGCGTGTCGTTGTTCCCGCTCGTTCCGGGCGGCAGCACCTGATCGAGGCACTGGGTCAGGATCTCGAGGGAGGAGGAGGTCGTGCCGGTGGCGGCGGTGGCCGGTACCGGGGGCGACCCGAGGAACAGCGTCAGCACGAGGGCGGACGCCAGGAGAGCCTTACGCAAGGACGAACCCTTCGGAGCACTATGGACGATGCCGCCGGACATTACCGGCGAGTAACCGTGGCTTCGGCCCCGAACATCGCCTCTGTGCCGGTGCGCACAAAGCGCTCCGCCCGGGCGGCGGGCCCCGCTCGGGCGACGGTAGGGACCGGCTGAACCTGTCAAGATCGTGGTTGATTCCGGCGGGCGATATGCCACACTCGGCGACCATGACCCTGCCTCCCGAGGTCCGCGCGATCGTCCGAACCCGCCTCGCCCCGGAGACCGCGACGGCCTACCTGAACCTGGCCCGCCCCTCGATCGGCTATGCCCCGGCCGACGAGGGCTGGAGCGCGTTCGGCGGCGACCCCTCGGTGGCGGCCTTCGTCTGGCCGTGGTTCCAGGGTCGTCCGATGCTGATGCTGGCCCAGATCGACTGCGCCGAGTCCGTCGAGCTGCTCGGCCGCGAGTGGCCGTTCCCCGCCGAGGGCCGCCTGCTGTTCTTCCACGACGACGACTTCTCGGCCGGCTTCCCCGGCGACCACGGTGACGACGGCTGCCAGGTCCTGCACGTGGCCGACGCCCCGGTCGCCCCGCTCCCCGAGCCGCGCCGCACCATCCCCGCGCTCCCCCTGGTCCCGACCGCCCGGGGAGCGATCCCGAACTGGCACGACGACCTCGCCGAGCACCTGGGCCTGACCATCCGCGAGCTGATCGATCTGTCCGAGGATTTGACCCCGCACCTGCCCAAGCCCCGCCACCGCCTGCTCGGTTACCACGACAACCGGGACATCCCGGTGACCGGTCACCGCCCGCTGCTGCAGCTCACCGCCGAGGAGGGCACGACGTGGGGGCCGGTGACCAGCGTGACCTTCTGGATCACCGAAGCCGACCTGCGCACCGGCATCCTCGCCAACGTCCGCCGCTCCTACGCCTCCCCGTGACCCCCGCCGCGGCCCGCCCGGCCGGGGGGGCGGAGTTCCGGCGCGGAACACGCGACCACCCCGCCCGGCGGGCACGCCACGGCCCGGTGCGGGCCGAAGCGTGCCGCCACAGGGCGGGGTGGCTGCGGTCAGTGCGTACCGGAAAGGGGTTATCGCAGGCAGAGGCGGCCGGCGCCGGACTGCGCGGTGACCACCGCCGGGACCTGCGCCGTCGGGGTGAGCGGGCCGGCCCGCAGCACCGGCGTCCACCCGGCATCCGCGCCCAGGTCCGGGTCGTGGGTCGCGTTGTACTCGGACAGCAGGCTGACCGCGGTGACCGGGCCGGTGCCGATCCGGGTCAGCGTGCCCTTCTCGGTCAGCGCGCTGCCGCCCCAGTTGTAGACGATCTCGTCGAGGCCGATGTCGGCGCTGCGGAGCAGGAAGTTGTTCTCCGCGTAGATCGCCGAGTAGACACCGGCGCCCCACGAGTACTGGTAGGTGTCCTCGTCGGTGGCGTAGTAGTAGTTGTCGTAGACGTCCACCTGTCCGAATCGGACACGCGGCGCGCGCTGGCCGACGTTGGCGAACTTGTTGTGGTGGACCGTGACGCGGAGTTTGCCGACGTCCGCGCCGACCGTGTTGGTGGAGCCGATCAGCATGGTCTTGTCGTGCTCCTGGAACACGTTGTACGAGATCGTCACCAGGTCCGAAGCCCGGATCACGTCGAGCGCCCCGTCGTGCACCTGGTACGGCCGCCCGAAGTACTCCGGCTGCCCCGAGTCCACATTGTTCCCGTCACTGAACGTGTTGTGGTCGGCCCAGACATGGGTGCCGCCGGTCAGCGTGATCAGGTCGTACGCGGAGTTCCAGTTGCCGGCCGCGCCGTCGGTCGGGTCCCAGAGCGGGAAGCAGTCGGCGGCGTCCTCGAGGCGCAGGTTCCGGATGATCACGTTGTCGGCGGTGGAGACGAGCAGGTTCAGGCCGATCAGCCGGGCGTTGGCCAGCCCGACGATCGTGGTGTTGGACGGCACCTTGAGCTGCACGTCGGCGGCCTGGTTCTTCGCCGACCGCACCCGAGCCTCCTCGAGCGGCCCGGCCGGTTTGACCGTGGTCCCCTCGTACGCGGCCAGGAACGCGTCCAGCGAGTACGCCGGGTCGGCGTACGTGGCGCAGTCGCCGTTGCGCCGCAGCGTGCCGGCGACCAGCACGATCCGGGGTGCGGTGTCGGTCCCGGCGAGCGCGGCGGCGAGCTCGTCCCGGGTCCGGACGACATAGACGTGATCGTCGGCGGCGGCGGAGCCACCGGTGGTCCCGGTCCCGGACGCCGCCCAGCCGTCGGAGGCGGGAAGGACGTCCCTGGCGACAGCGGGGACGGTCAGGGAAACAGCGGACACGGGGGTGATGGCGACGCCGGCGAGGAGGAGGCCGGCGGTCACCGCGAGAGCGGATTGTCGAAGAAGCATGACGTGCTCCGATTCAGGCGACGGGTTCTAGATGCATCCAGGTGAAGACCAGCGGGTCGGCGCCCTGACTGATCAGGTGGTGGTCCTCGCCCGGTTCGAACACCACGACGTCACCGGCCTGGAACCGGTCGGCCTCGACACCCTCGATCTCGATGGCGCCGCTGCCCTGCACGATGACGAAGACTTCGGGGACGGTGTGCACGTGCCGGCCCGGCTCGTCGTGGGTGCGGAAGCCGGGCTGGGCGTAGACCCGGAACCCGCCCCGCTCCACGACGTGCCCGGGCAGGACGCTGGTGAAGGTCGGACCGCGGTGGTGGTCCGCCAGGTCAGTGAGCTTCAGTTTGCGCATGGTGCAGGGCTCCCTTCCATGGGCTGACCGCCCAGGCGATATCACTTTCGGACGGCAGGAGGCCGGTGGCGGCGACCTGCCGGACCAATTCGTCGGCGCCGGGCAGGATGTTCCCGCCGCCGTCCGGGTGCGGCCGCAGGAACGAGGCCGGGATCGGCTCCGGCGGCGCCGAGGAGACGATCGCCTCGGCGACCGCGGTGAACGTCCGGGTCCGCTCGAGCGGCACGATCAGCGGGTCGCCGGAGAGCAGGTTCTCCAGCAGCCCAACACGTCCGGATATTTCGTGGAATGACGTGTCACCGGACAGCACCACCCGGTCCGTCGGGTACTCCAACACGTCCGCCCCGACCCGGATCTCCCCGGCCACGAACACCGACGACGCCAGCGTCACCGCCACCGTGATCGTCCGCTGATCCGAACCGGCCAGCCGGAGGAACGTCGTGTCATCAGTCTGGATCTCCCGGGTTCGATAGCGCTCCAACTCCATCGTCACCGGCTCGAACCCGTCCGCCACGGACAGGGCCTGCATCAGCGCGTGCGCGAACGGGTTGACCAGCGCCCCGTCGAACGTCGCCTGCCGACCGGCCCACGGCGCCCGCCGGTAGTAGGAGTCCGCCCGCCACCACGCTCCGGCCGCGGACACCGGTGTAGCGCTGCCCGCGGTAGCCGTCCGGAACCGGTCGAGCGCCGCCGAACCGAGCGCCTGAAAACCGACCTGGCACCGCCGCCCGCTGTCCCGGATCGCCGCGGCCAGCCGATCGTGCTCGGCGAGCGTGGTCACCGGCGGCTTCTCCAGGAGCAGGTCCGCGCCGGCCGCGAGACAGTCCAGGGCGATCGGCAGGTGGGTGTGCGGCGGCGTACAAATGATCACCGCATCCGGGCGGACGGCCCGCAGCATCGCGGCGTGGTCGTCGAAGAACGGCACACCCGGTTCGGGCTCGACCGGACTCCGGTCACAGAGGGCGGCGATCTCCAGATCGCCGCGATCGGCAAGATCTTTGAGGGTACGGCGGTGCGAGACCCCGTGACCCCCCGCGCCGATCAGCGCGACCCGCGGCGTCATCGGCCGGCCGCCGCGATCGTGGCCGCCGCGCCGTGCCGCTCCAGCTCCCCCACCCAGCGGATCAGCTCGGCCCGCAACTCGCCGTCGGAGGCCAGCGCCGCCGGGAACACCTCGTCGAGCCCGAGCAGCGCGTCGACCAGCCCGGCCGGCGTGTCCGGACGCTGCGTGACCACGTCCCGGATCCGCGCCGCCAGGGGATCGTCGAGCGGCAGGGCGGACCCGTCGTCGGCGACGCCCCGCGCGAAGCGCATCCACCCGGCCAGCACCAGCGCGGCCCAGACCGGCACGGCACCGGCCCGCCGCCGGTCGGCGATCGTGCCGAGCAGCCGGTACGGCAGTTTCTGGCTCCCGTCCATCGCGACCTGGTGGGTACGGTGACCCAGCTCCCGGTTGGCGAACCGCTCGAGCACGGTCTCGCCGTACCCGAGCACCGTCACCCCGGCCGGCGGGGTCATCGACGGCGCGATGTCCTCGGCCAGGAACCGCCGCAGCAGCCCGCCCATCCCGGGCAGCTGGAGCGCGTCCGAGATCATCTCGCGGCCGGCCAGCGCGCCGAGGTACGCGCACGCCGAGTGCACCGAGTTCAGCGCCCGCAGCTTGAGCGTCTCCCACGGCTCCACGTCGGTCGTCATGATCGCCCCGGCCGCGGCCCAGTCCGGCCGGCCACCGGGGAACCGGTCCTCGATCACCCACTGGTGGAACGGCTCCGCGACGACCGGCACGCTGTCCTGCGCGCCGAGCGCGGCCGCCGCCCGGCGCAGATGGCCGGCGCTGGTCGCCGGCACGATCCGGTCGACCATGGTGGCCGGGAACGCCACCCCGGCCGGCAGCGACGCGCCGGCCACCTCGAGGGCCTGTTCCACCATCCCGCGGATCCGGGGGCCGTTGCCCTGCAGGTTGTCGCAGCACAGCACGGTCAGCGGGGTGCCGCGGGCCATGATCCCGCGGGCCAGCAGCGCGGGCACGCTGGTCGGCGGCGCCGCCCCGGTCAGTTGCGCGCGCAGCTCGTCGTCGACCAGCAGCCGCCCGTCCGGTCCGAGCCGGTACGCCTTCTCGGTCACGGTCAGCGACACGATCCGGATGCCCGGGTCGGCGATCGCGGCCAGCACGCCGTACGGGTCGCCGGCCGCGTGCCCGAGCCCGGACAGGATGCCGACCGCCCGCGCGTGGTCCGGGCCGTCGCCGACGGTGAGCACGCTGTAGAGCCGGTCCTGGGCGCGCAGCTTGTCGACGATGACCCGGGAGCGCGGCGCGACCCCGACGATGCCCCAGTCGCCGCCGGCCGCCGCGACCGCGGTCTCGGTGTAGACGGCCTGGTGCGCGCGGTGGAACGCGCCGAGCCCGAGGTGCAGGATGCCGGGCCGGACGGCGCCGGGCGGTACGGCCGGACGGCACTCCGGTGCGAGCCCGGCGAGCGCGGCGAGGCGCAGCGTGGTGGTCACCGTCATGCCGTTCGGTCCAGCCGGAAGACCTTCTTCGGCAGGTGGTATGCCAGGTCGGCGATGGTCTCGGCGGCCTCGTCGAGCGGCAGCCGGCCCTCGGCGACCAGCCGGGCCAGGTATCCGGCGTCGACCCGGCGGGCCACGTCGTGCCGGGCCGGGATCGAGCAGAACGCGCGGGTGTCGTCGACGAACCCGGCCGTGTTGTAGAACCCGGCCGACTCGGTGACCGTCTCGCGGAACCGGCGCAGACCCTCCGGGCTGTCCAGGAACCACCACGGCGCGCCCAGGTAGATCGCGGCGTAGCCACCGGCCAGCGGCGCGAGCTCACGGGTGAACGCGGTCTCGTCCAGGGTGTAGAGCACGATCCGCAGCCGTGGGTCGTCGCCGTAGCGGTCCAGCAGCGGGCGCAGCGCCTGCACGTACTCGGTGCCGGACGGGATGTCGCCGCCGACGTCGCGGCCGTGCCGGGCGTGCAGCGCCCGGTTGTGGTTGCGCACCGAGCCCGGGTGCAGCTGCATCACCAGGCCGTCCTCGAGGGACATCCGGGCGAACTCGACGAGCATGTGCGCCCGGAACGTCTCGGCGTCCGCCGCGTCGGCGGCCCCGCCGAGGCCCTTGCGGTACAGCACGGCGACGTCGGCGTCGCTGAGCTCGACCGTCGCGGCGGTCGGGTGCCCGTGGTCGGAGCTGGTGGCGCCGGCGGCGACGAACAACTCGCGGCGCGCCCTCAACGCCGACAGGAATCCGGGGTACGTCCCGACGTCCAGCCCGGTCAGCTCGCCGAGCACGGCCACGCGCCCGGCCCAGCCGGTCCACTCCATGTCGACCAGGTTGTCCGGCCGGAACGTGGTGATCACCCGGCCGCCCGGCCCGCCCCAGCCGTCGGCGGCGAGTTTCGCGTGCACCGCGAGGTCGTCGATCGGGCTCTCGGTGGTCGCCAGGACCTCGATGTTGAACCGGGTGAACAGCGCCCGCGGCCGGTACTCCGGTTCGGCCAGCCGGGCGGACAGCTCGTCGTAGATCTCGTCGGCGGTGTCCGCGCCGAACCGTTTCTCGATCCCGAACACCTCGGCGAAGACCTTCTCGGTCCACAGCCGGGACGGTGTGCCGCGGAACAGGTGCCAGTTCGCGGCGAGCAGCCGCCAGATGGCCCGGCCGTCGGTCTCCACCGCGCTGCCGTCGACGCTCGGCACGCCCAGCCGGGAGGGCGGGATGCCCTGGCTGTTCAGCATCCGGGTGACGTAGTGGTCGGGTACCACGAAGAGCCGGGCCGGGTCGCCGAACGGTTCGTCGTTCGCCAGCAGCGCCGGGTCGACGTGGCCGTGCGGGCTGATCAGTGGCAGGTCGCGGGCGTGGGCGTAGAGCTCACGGGCGATACCGCGCTGGGTCGCCTCGGCGGGGAACAGGGTCACTTGATCTCCTCGAGATCTAGGAGGTCCGATACGCGGACGGCCTGTCCGGTTGCCAGTGACTCATTGGCGGCCAGGCCGGTGAGCAGGGCGCGGGCGCCGTCCACGGCGTTCGCGGTCCGGCCGAGCGGGTCGGGCGGCGCGTCCGGCCGGATCAGGTCGGCGAGCATCCGCACGTCGGCTCCACCGTGCCCCTGCCGGGAGTACCCGTCCACAGTGATCTCACGCGGCGGGGCCCAGAACGGCCGGACCAGCAGGCGCCGCCAGCCCTGCTCGGCACTCGACAGCGAGCCGGGCTCGCCCTTGACCGCCCCGGCCGCGCCCGGCGCGACGTGATCGGTCTCGACCACCTCGAGCTCGAGACGGCCCTTGCTGCCGTTGACCATCACCCGGTAGCCCTCCCAGGGTGCGTACGCGGTGAGGTGGTAGCTCATCGACGGGCCCCGGGCGTAGCGGACCAGCACCGCCATGTCGTCCTCGATGGTCACCCCGGGCGCGAAGACGTTCTGGTCGCGCAGGTAGCCGTCGTGCTGCTCGGCCTGCAGGTACAGCTCGCGCATCGCGGGCTCGTCGGCCATCCGCAGCGCGAACGGGTCACCCTCGGCGGCGGCCGCGCCGTGCGCCCGGTCGTAGTCGCGGGCGTACCCGTGCCGCCGGCCCTGCTCGCCGTAGAAGAACAGCCGCCCGGCCGCGAACACCTGGTCCGGCGCGTCGTCCAGCCACCAGTTGACCAGGTCGAAGTGGTGGCCGGCCTTGTGCACCAGCAGCCCGCCGGAGTTGGCCTTGTCCCGGTGCCAGCGGCGGAAGTAGTCGGCGCCGTGCCGCACGTCGAGCAGCCACTCGAAGTGCACCGAGCCGATCTCGCCGATCTCCCCGGACGCGAGGACCTGTTTCACCGCCTGGTGCAGCGGGTTGTAGCGGTAGTTGAAGGTGACCCGGACGCGGCGGCCGGTGCGGGCCTGCGCCGCGAGGATCCGGCGGCAGCCGGGCACGTCGACGGTCATCGGCTTCTCGGTGACCGCGTCGCAGCCGGCCTCCATCGCGGCGACCAGGTACTCGTCGTGGTACCTGTCGACCGTGGTGACCAGCACGACGTCGACCCGTTCCCGCTTGAGCATCTCGGTGAAGTCGGCAGCGGCGTAGAGCGGCACCTGGCCCTTGCCCTCGGAGGCCAGCCGTCTGTTGTGGACGGCCAGGCGTTCCGGGTTGGTGTCGGCCAGGGCGACCAGCTGGGCCACATCGGCGTGGTCGTCGGTGAGCGCCCGGATGAACATCCCGGCCCGGGCGCCGGCACCGACCAAGGCGTAGCGGAGCATGCGATCGCCTCCGTTCGGCAAACGTTTGCAACAGATTAGGTACGAGACCTCGATCGAAGTCAATGGACGGTCCAAATATGCCCCAGTTTGCCGCATCTACGTCATGCATCGGCAACAGAAGGGACATCGAAGGGCGTTGACACCTCAGCAACCGTTTGCATTAATGGCTCCACCAGAGAGAGCCGGATCACACTCTTTGCCGGGAGGCATCCGTGGCCGTGACCATCCGGGACGTCGCCAAGGCGTCCGGAGTGCACATCTCCACGGTGTCGCGCACCTTCTCGGCGCCGCACCTGGTCAACCCGGACACCCGTACCCGGGTGCTGGCCACCGCGGAGGAGTTGGGCTACCGCCCGAACCGGGCCGCCCGGGCGCTGATCACCGGACGGACCCACAACATCGGCCTGATCGTGGCCGACATCGCGAACCCCTTCTTCCCGCCCATGATCAAGGCGGCCGAGACCCACGCCCGGCGACGTGACTACCACGTCTTCGTCGCCGACACCGACGAGGACCCGGTCGTCGAGTACGACCTGGTCCGGGCCTTGGCCAAGCAGGTCGACGGGATCCTGCTCTGCAGTCCCCGGATGAGCGACGACCAGATCGAGCACCTGCGCCGCGAGGTGCCCCTGGTCGTCGTGAACCGCCTGATCAACGGGCTACCGGCGGTGGTGATGGACGTCGGCACGGGCGCTCGCTCGGCCGTCCGCCATCTGGTCGACCTGGGCCACCGTCACCTCGTCTACCTGTCCGGTCCGCGCGGGTCGTGGACCAACCGGGAGATCCGCAAAGCCGCCGGGGCTGCCGCCCGGGCCGGCGGAGCGGAATTCACCGTCCTCGGTCCGCACGTGCCGGTCTCCCAGGCCGGTGCGGACGCCGCCGGGGCGGTGCTCGCCACCGGCGCCACCGCGGTGCTCGCCTACAACGACCTGATGGCCATCGGCCTGCTCCAGTCGTTGCAGGACCGCGGCGTCGCCGTGCCACGGCAGATCAGCGTCGTCGGTTTCGACGACATCGCGACGAGCGCACTGGTCCGCCCCACGCTCACCACGGTGGCGAACCCGACCGCGGCCGCCGGGCGCGCCGCCGTCGACATGCTGCTTCAACAGGGCGACGACGGCGCCACCGGACAGGTCACCCTCCGGACCGATCTGGTCATCCGCAACTCCACCGGGCCCGGGCCCTACGCCCCGGCCGGCGCGACCACCGCAGAGGTCGCCGCATACGCCAAGGAGTGACCCACCCCCATGACCGCACCCCGCATGATGCGCGGCCTGATGGCCGCCGTGATCGCCCTGCCGCTCGCGCTGCTCGGCGCCTGTGGTGGCGACGATTCCAGCAGTGACGGCAAGACCGAGCTGACCTTCTTCTGGTGGGGCGGCGAGGCCCGGGCCAAGCTCACCGAGCAGGCCCTCGCGCTCTACACCCAGAAGCACCCGGACATCACGTTCAAGACGACCTGGCAGGCCAACCAGGGCTACTTCGACAAGCTCGCGACGCTCACCGCCGGCTCGGACGCCCCGGACATCTTCCAGATCGACGACAACTACCTCGCCGAGTACGGCACCCGCAACGTCACCGAGGACCTGACCAGCTATCAGAGTTCGGGCAAGCTCGACCTCACCAAGTTCCCCGAGGGCCTGTGGAAGTACGGCCTCGTCGACGGCAAGCTGGCCGGGATGGCGATGGGCGAGAACACCCAGGGCCTGGTCTTCAACAAGACCAAGCTGGAGGCCGCCAAGCAGGAGCTCCCCAAGACCGGGATGAGCTGGGAGGACCTGATCGCCTGGGCGCAGAAGGCCGGCGCCGCCACCAAGGTGGCCGGCACCATGGACCCGAGCGCCGACTACAAGGCGCTCTGGGTGTGGCTGCGGCAGAACGGCAAGCAGTTCTACAACGGCAACCAGCTCGGCTTCGCCAAGGAAGACGTGCAGAAGTGGTTCGAGCTGTGGAAGGGCGCCCGCGACGCGAAGGCCACCCCGACCGCGGACGTGATCCACGAGGGCAACGCCACCGACATCACCAAGCAGACCGTGGTGACCGGCAAGGCGCTCACCTCGTGGGTCTGGGCCAACCAGATGCCGGACATCCAGAAGAACACCAAGGACACCCTGGGTGTGGTCGCCTACCCCGGTGACCCGTCCGCGCAGTGGGCCCGCGCCTCGATGTACTTCTCGGTCTACCGCGGCAGCAAGGACAAGGACGCCGCGGTCGACGTGATCAACTTCCTGGCCAACGACCCGGAGGCCGGCAAGATCCTCGGCACCGACCGGGGCCTGCCGTCCAACCTGGACATCCGCAAGCAGGTCGAGGCGACCACCACCGATCCTGCGATGAAGGCCTCGATCGCGCTCGAGAGCGAACTGCTCCCGAAGTTCGGCACCCCGCCGAGCGTCCCGCCGAAGGGCCACAGCACGGTCAAGACCGAGCTGGTCAAGGCCGCCGAGGCCGCACAGTTCGGCACCGTCACCCCGGCACAGGCCGCCGAGCAGTTCTTCACCGCCGCGCAGGCCGCGGTCGCCGGGTGAGCCCGGTGGCCGTCAGCACCCGGTCGCCCGCGCATCGGCCGCAGTCCGGTCCCGCCGCTTCCCAGCGGCGGGGCCGGCCCGCCCGGCACTCCGACGACGGGCGTGCCGGATACGTCTTCCTCGCACCCTGGCTGCTCGGGCTCGCGGCGATCACCGCGATCCCGATGCTGATGTCGCTGTACCTCAGCTTCACCGACTACGACATCCTCAGCCCCTGGTCCGACGTGACCTGGATCGGCCTGGACAACTACCGCGAGATGTTCACCGCGGACCCGGCCTTCTGGCACGCGGTCCGGGTGACGCTGGTCTTCGCGCTGATCGGCACCCCGCTCAAGCTCGGCGCGGCGCTCGGCGTGGCGATGCTGCTGAACCGGTCGTTCCGCGGCTCCGGCGTGTTCCGCGGGCTGTTCTACCTGCCGTCGCTGCTCGGCGGCAGCGTCGCGGTCGCGATGATCTGGCGCAGCATCTTCGACCGGACCGGCGCGGTCAACGCGTTCCTGGCCTGGTTCGGCATCGAGGGCAAGGCCTGGGTGAACGACCCGAGCACCGCCCTCGGCACGCTGATCCTGCTGGCCATCTGGCAGTTCGGCGCCCCGATGGTGATCTTCCTGGCCGGCCTGAAACAGGTGCCGGTCGAGCTGTACGAGGCGGCCGAGGTGGACGGCGCGAGCCCGTTCCGCAAGTTCCTCAGCGTCACCCTGCCGATGCTCTCCCCGGTCATCTTCTTCAACCTGGTGCTCGAGACGATCCACGGTTTCCAGGGCTTCACCTCGGCGTTCGTCCTCTCCGGCGGCACCGGCGGCCCGGTCGACTCGACCCTGATGTACACGCTCCAGCTCTACCTCAAGGGCTTCGCGAACTTCGAGATGGGCTACGCCTCGGCGATGGCCTGGGTCTTCCTGCTCGCGATCGGCCTGGTCACGGTGGTCATCTTCCGGACCGGCCGGTTCTGGGTCCACTACTCGGACGGAGACGACTGATGGTCACCGTGGTCGCCGGGCGCCGGCCGTTCAGGCCCCGCTCACTGATCCGTCCCGCGGTCCTGCTGCTGCTGACCGCGCTGGTGCTGTACCCGCTGGCGTGGATGCTGGGCAGCTCGTTCAAGGCGCCGGACGAGATCCTGAACAACGTGGCGGTGCTGCCGCGGACCTGGACACCGGCCAACTATCCGAACGGCTGGAACCACTTCGACATCGCGTTCGGCAGGTACTTCCTGAACAGCTTCATGGTCGCGGCGCTGACCGTGGTGGCGAACTGCGTGTCCTGCCTGCTGGCCGCGTACGCCTTCGCCCGGCTGCGGTTCCGGCTGCGCGGCCTGTGGTTCGCCGTCATGATCGGGACGTTGCTGCTGCCCAGCCACGTGCTGATCGTGCCGCAGTTCGTGATGTTCCGGTCGTTCGGCTGGGTCGGCGGCCCGTGGCCGTACCTCCCGCTGATCGCGCCGCACCTGCTGGCCACCGACGCGTTCTTCGTGTTCCTCATGGTCCAGTTCATGCGCGGCATCCCCCGCGAGCTGGACGACGCCGCGAAGATCGACGGCTGCAGCGCGTACAGCGTGTTCCGCCACGTGGTCCTGCCGCTGTCCCGGCCGGCCCTGGTCTCCACCGCGATCTTCTCGTTCATCTGGACCTGGAACGACTTCTTCCGCCAGCTGGTCTACCTCTCCGACCTGGAGAAATACACCGCTCCGGTGGCGCTGACGCTGTTCATCGACTCCACCGGCCAGTCCGCGGTCGGCCCGATGTTCGCGATGTCGGTGCTGTCGCTGGCCCCGGTCTTCCTGTTCTTCGTCGCGTTCCAGCGCCTGCTGGTCGAGGGCATCAACACGACAGGCCTGAAGGGATGACGCTGCCACACCGGGACGCCGGTCCGCTTCCGGGCCCGCTCCTGCCCGGCTACCCCCTTTCCGGTACGACGGAAGCGCCGCCGAACTGGCCGGTCGACGACATGCCGGCGGCGCGACCGGACTGGCGGGAGCGGCTGGCTCTCGGCGCCGACCTGGCGCTGATCGGGATCGCGGTGACCGCCCTGGCCCTGCCGGTGGTCACCGCCCCGGCGGCGCTGGCCACCGGCTCGGCCGCGGTGCGCACCCGCTATGCCGGCGGGCGGCTGCCCACCTGGCGCCCGCTGCTGCGCCAGTACCGCCGCGGCGTGCTGCCCGGTCTCCCGGCCCTGCTCGCCGCGGCCGTGCTGCTGATCGACCTGGTCGCGGTCCGCGGCGGCTGGGTCCCCGGCGGCCCGGTGCTGCTCGGGATCACCGCGGTGGTCACGGCCTGGCTGGCCGGGGTGGCCGCGCTGACCCTCGTCGCCCTGGGCCGCGACCCGGAGCTGCCCTGGCGCACCGCCGCCGGCTGGGCCTGGGACCACCCGAAGGCCGCCACCGTCCTGGCCCTGATCGGCGTGATCGCGTTCTTCCTGGTCCTGGCCGTCCCGGTCACCCTCCCGCTGATGGTCGGCTTCCACCTGTTCGCCGTCCACCTGCTCAGCGACCGCCTGGCCCCGGCCTGACCCCGAGCGTGGGGACTTTCGGCGCGCTCCGCACCCCAACTCCCCACACAACGCCCGACCCACCCGAGCGTGGGGACTTTCGGCGCGCTCCGCACCCCAACTCCCCACACAACGCCCGACCAACGGGGCGCGCCCTCCGTCGCGGGGGGCGAGGAGGGCGCGCGGGGTGGTCGGGTCAGGCCGCGAGGACCGAGCTGACGGTCTCGGTGGGGAGACCGAGGGCCGTACCGACCGAGTCGTTGGTGAGGATGCCGGCGTGGGTGTTCAGGCCGAGGGCGAGGGCCGGGTCGGCGCGCAGCGCGTCCTGCCAGCCCTGGTCGGCGAGCCGCAGGACATACGGCAGAGTCGCGTTGGTCAGTGCGTACGTCGAGGTGTTCGGCACCGCGCCGGGCATGTTGGCGACGCAGTAGAAGACCGAGCCGTGCACCTGGTAGACCGGGTCCTGGTGGGTGGTGGGACGGGAGTCCTCGAAGCAGCCGCCCTGGTCGATCGCGATGTCGACGAGCACCGAGCCGGGCTTCATCCGCTTCACCAGGTCGTTGCTGACCAGTGTGGGGGCTTTCGCACCGGGGACCAGCACGGCACCGATCACCATGTCGGCCTCGATGACGGACTGCTCGATCGCGTACGCGCTGGACACCAGCGTGCGCACCCGGCCGCCGAACTGCACGTCGAGCTGCCGCAGCCGGGGGATGCTGAGGTCGAGGATCGTCACGTCGGCGCCGAGGCCGAGCGCGATGGTGGCGGCGTTCGCGCCGGAGACGCCGCCGCCGATCACGGTGATCTTCGCGGGGGCCACGCCGGGCACGCCGCCGGGCAGGACGCCGCGGCCGCCGCTGTTGCGCATCAGGCTGTACGCGCCGACCTGCGGGGCGAGCCGTCCGGCCACCTCCGACATCGGGGCCAGCAGCGGGAGGGAGCCGTCGGCGAGCTGGACCGTCTCGTACGCGATGGCGGTCGTCCCGCTGGTGAGCAGCGCCTTGGTGCCGTCGGCGTCGGCGGCGAGGTGCAGGTAGGTGAAGAGCACCTGGCCGGCCCGCAGCCGGTGGTACTCGGACGCGATCGGCTCCTTGACCTTGAGGATCATGTCGGCCGCGTCCCAGACCGCGTCGGCGTCCGGCAGGATCCGGGCCCCGGCCGCCTCGTAGTCCGCGTCGGTGATCGCCGAGCCGAGCCCCGCGCCGGCCTGCACGACGACGTCGTGGCCGTGACGTACAGCCTCCACCACGCCCGCCGGGGTGATGGCCACCCGGTACTCGTGGTTCTTGACCTCTGTCGGCACACCGATGTGCATGGGGGTTCCTCTCGCCCGGCGCCGTGGGGTGACGCCCGATGCGGTTAGAGTGAAACGATGTGCAGCAGGCGGGCAAGTGCAGCGAAGAAGATTCTGTACGGGAGCCCTGTGCTGCACTTCGTTCGATGCGGTGGGGTGTGACGGTGGACCTGCCGAAGGATGTTCGAGGCCTGGATCACATCGATCTGGAGCTGCTCAGCCTGTTGCGCGCCGACGGCCGCGCGCCGAACAACGCCCTCGCCGAGCAGGTCGGCATCGCCCCGTCGACGTGCCTGACCCGGATCCGCCGGCTGCGCGAGCTCGGCGCCATCCGCGGTTTCCACGCGGACGTCGACCCGGCCTGGATGGGCCGCCCGATCCAAGCCATGATCGCGGTCCGGATCCGGTCGGACGCCCGCGACGCGATCGGCAAGTTCGCCGAGTCCCTGGCCGGCATCCCGGCGGTCCGCGACGTCTACTTCGTCTCCGGCAACTACGACTTCCTGCTGCACGTCGCGGCCGCCGACGTCGACGACCTGCGCACCGTGATCACCGAACGCCTCAGCGGCACCCGCCTGATCGCCGGCACCGAGACCTACCTCATCTTCGAACACCGCCGCGGCAACTGACCGCCCCTACCAGCTGACCTCCCGCGCCACCACCCTCGATCGCCCTATTTAGATTTTTAAATGTGTCGATACGCTTCGATGAACGGTGGATCTTCCGGCGGGTCGCCCGATATCTCGTTGCTGACGTGGGCGATGCCCTCCACCACCGTTCCATCGGATGGGGGAGATGCAGGAATGGAATCGAGAAGTATCTGGGCGCGGGTGCTCGCCGTGCTGGCGCTGGTCGTCGGGTTGACCCTGACGTCCGCCCCGGCCGCGCAGGCGGTGGAGAAGTACCTCGCCGTGACGAAGTACAAGCAGGAGAAGTCGAACTGGTGCTGGGCCGCGGTGTCCAAGTCGATCATCAAGTTCCAGACCGGCACGGTCGTCGCGCAGTGCGGCATCGTCAAGTCCGGCAAGAACACGTCGACCTGCGCCAACTCCGCCGGGTCGAAGACCAACGTGCGGCGCGCCCTCAACAAGTACGGCGTGAACCCCGGCACTGAGATCACCCTGACCTGGGACTACGCCAAGTCGGAGATCATCATCGGCCGCCCGATCTACAGCTCGATCCGCTGGCGGGCCGGCGGCGGGCACGCGCACGTGCTGCGCGGCTACTACAACACCGGCTACTCCTACGGCGTGTCCTACATGGACCCGGCGAGCGGCACCACGACGTCGCGGGAGTGGGGAAGCTACCTCTCCAACTCGAGCTGGACCATCGGCACCGCTCTCATCTACCTCTACGAGAAGTGAGGACCGCATGAGGATCAGCAGAGTGACGCTGCATGCGGCCGGGCTGGCCGCTCTCGTGGTGACCGCACTGTTCGGCGCCGCGGCACCGGCGTCGGCCGCCGAGCCCGCGCCGGCCGCGGTGGCCGCCTGGTTCGCCGAGCAGGCCCCGTCGGTGGCCGGTGGGGTGCTCGCCGCCTCGGCGGTCGACTCCGAGGACGAGGTCTCGCTGCCGGCGACCGGGTACACCGCGGGCACGCCGATCCGGCTCTACGACTGGAACCCGGCGTTCGTCTCCGGCGGCTCGGACAGCGTCGCGGTCGGCACCGACGTCTGGGTCGCCGGCCTGCTGCGCGACGGCGCCGTGGTGGGCACGATCGCGGCCACGCTGTCGGCGTCGGGCACGGTCGGTGTCACCTACGTCGACGACGACGTGGCGGCCGGCACCGCGCTGGTCTCCGGCACGGTGGCCGGTCAGGTGGTCCAGGACCCGCAGCTCGGCGGGCTGGTCGAGGTCGGTTCCACGGCCGCGGCCACGCTCACCGCCGAGGGCCTGTCCGAGGCGTCGTCGACCGCGGTGGACGCCGTGCAGGGCGTCGACGACCTGCGGTCGGCCGTGACGATCGCGCACGAGCCGGCGGTCTGGGACGGCAGTCTCGACGACGAGGACACCGACGGCGCGGCGGCCGGGCAGACCGGCGAGGGTGCGGGCGGTGGCCTGGCCGCCGGCGCGGTCCTGCTGCTGGCCGGCCTGGTGGCCTGGTGGGTGGTCAGGCGCAGCAGCGGGGTGCGCCGGGCGGCCTGATAAAGATCAAATTCAGAAGATCGATGTCGTGCGTCCGCCGGGGTCCGGATCGCCGCTCCCGCCGGGACCCCTGCGGGAGGGCACGGTCGAACCGGAAGATCACAACCCGGTCACCGGCGGCCACCGTGCGGGCCGGCCGGGCCGGAGGGCGGTGGCCGTCGCGGCGGCCGGGGCGGATAGGGACGTTGCGGGCGTGGAGCTGATGGAATGCGCACCGGTCTGCGTGATGACCCTGCTACTCGGCGAAAGGTGGTCACCGATCAGTGGCCACCTTTCGCCGCAGGGTTGACCCACAGTGACCCCGATCACCCTCACAGGTGATGCGTGGGCCGGCCGGCACGGGCGGGCGCAGGGCGCGGATGCCGGGCGGAAACGGCGCAGCGCCGACCCTCGACGGGACGGCGCTGCGGGTTGTGAGGTGGGGGTGACCGTGCCCCGCCACGGACGTCGCCCCGGAGGGCTTCGCGTTCTGGACGCGCCAGCGGCCAGCGAAGCCCGCAGGGGTCCCGGCGGGAGCGACGATCCGCACCACAGCGGACGCACGACAAAAAGATCTTGACTTGGATTTTGATCTTTACTGTCGTCCGATTCCGATCAGAAAGCAGCGAGAACACTTCCCTGGTACTTGTCGGTGATGAACTTCTTGACCTCGGCGGAGTGCAGGAGTTTCTCGAGCTTGACGACGCGCGGGTCGGTCTCGTCGCCGGTGCGGACCACGACCAGGTTCGCGTAGGGGTTGTCGTCGCCGCTCTCCAGGGCGAGGGCGTCGGTGGCCGGCTTGAGACCGGTTTCGATCGCGTAGTTGCCGTTGATCACCGAGAGGGAGGTGTCCTCCAGGCTGCGCGGGAGCTGTGCGGCTTCGAGGCCCTTGAAGACCAGGTTCTTCGGGTTGGTGGCGATGTCCTTCTCGGTCGCCTTGACGCCGACGCCGGCCTTCAGGGTGATCAGGCCGTTCTTGGCGAGCAGGGTGAGCGCGCGGCCCGAGTTCGACGGGTCGTTCGGGATCGCGACGATGCCGCCGGCCGGGACCTCGGCCAGGCTCTTGACCTTCTTGGAGTAGACGCCGAGCGGCTCGATGTGCACCGGCTTGAGCGCGGTGAACTTGTAGCCCTTCGACGCGATCTCCTCCTCCAGGTACGGGATGTGCTGGAAGTAGTTCGCGTCGAGCTGCTTGTCGTTGAGGGCGACGTTCGGCTGGACGTAGTCGTTGAACTCGACGATGTCCAGCTTCAGGCCCTCCTTGGCCGCCAGGTTGTCGGCGACGTACTTGAGGATCTCGCCGTGCGGGACGGGGCTGACGCCGACCTTCAAGGTGTCCGACGACGCGGAGGCCTTGTCGTCGTCGGAGGACCCGCACGCGGCCAGGCCCAGGACGAGGGTGGTGGCGGCCAGGACGGCGGCGAGAGAACGGCGGCGCATGATCAGTGGTGCCTTTCCTGAAGGGATTTATCGGTGGGAGAAGCGGCGGACGAAACCGTCGCCCACCAGCTGAAGAATCTGGACCAGGACCACCAGCACGACCACGATGATGATCATGAAATCGGTCTCGAAGCGCTGGTAGCCGTAGCGGATCGCCAGGTCACCGAGGCCACCGCCACCGATCGCGCCGGCCATCGCGGAATAGCCGATCAGCGCGATCACGGTGATCGACAGGCCGGCGACCAGGCCCGGGAGCGCCTCGCGGAGCAGCACCTTGGCGACGATCTGGCGGCGGGTGGCGCCCATCGCGGTGGCCGCGGCGATCACGTCCGGCGGCACCTCCCGCAGCGACGTCTCGACGAGCCGGGCGAAGAACGGGATGGCGCCGACGGTGAGCGGCACGATCGCCGCGTCGGTGCCGATCGTGGTGCCGACCAGCAGCCGGGTGAACGGCATGATCGCCACGAGCAGGACGATGAACGGCACCGACCGGCCGATGTTGCGCCGAGGTGGCCTCGTCGGAGAGCAGCACCTTGGGCCGCGCGGCGATGGCCCGGGCGATGCCGACCCGCTGCTTCTGCCCGCCGGAGAGCTGCGCCGGGTACGCGTCGGCCCGCTCGGTCAGCCCGACCAGGTCGAGCAGTTCGGCGACCCGGGACTTCCGTTCGGCGCGCGGCACCCCGGTGACCTCGAGCGCGAACGCCACGTTGCCGGCGACGGTCCGCGAGGAGAGCAGGGCGATCAGCCGGCGTAGCGGACGACCTGCTCGTCGTCGGTGAGTGCGGAGACCGGGCGGCCGCGGGCCGGGCGGGTCTCGGCCAGCTCGACCATCTCGTCCGGGCGGATCCGGGGCGGTAGCGCGCGGAACCGTTCGACCCGGGAACCCTCGGCGTCGGCGTCGGTCATGTGCTGGTCCTCATCCATGCACCGATCGTCTCACCGCCGCGCATCGTGCACCATGATGGCGACCTGCACGCGGTTGGCGCAGCTCAGCTTGTCCAGCAGCCGGGAGACGTAGGCCTTCACGGTCGGCACGCTCATGTGCAGCTCGACGGCGATCTCCGCGTTGGAACGGCCGGTCGCCACCGCCTCGGCGACCTCCCGCTCCCGCTCGCTGAGCCTCTGCAACGCCGCCAGCGCCGCCGGCTCCGGGCCGGGTTCCGCTTCCCCTGCCGACGCACCCACCGCGTGGCTGATCAGCCGGGGCAGCACCGACGGCGCGAGGATCGACTCACCGGCCGCGGCCCGGCGCACCGCGTCCAGGATCCGGTCCGGCGGGATGTCCTTGAGCAGGAACCCGTTCGCACCCCGGCGCAGCGCGCCGAGCAGGTGGTCGTCGGTGTCGAACGTGGTGAGCACGATGATCGCCGGTTCCGGGCCGGCCCGGCGGATCTCGGCGGTCGCGGCCAGCCCGTCCATCCGCGGCATCCGGATGTCCATCAGCACCACGTCCGGGTGCAGGCGCCGGACCAGCGCGACGGCCTCCGCGCCGTCGGCGGCCTCCCCGACGATCTGCAGGTCCTTGCCGGCGGCGAGGACCATCGAGAGCCCCACCCGGACCAGCGGATCGTCGTCCGCGATGAGCACCCTGATCACACCGGCCACGGTAGCCACGCCTCCAGCCGGAACGACAGCGACCCGTCCGGGGCGCGGTGCACGCCGTGCCGCAGCCGGCCACCGAGCAGGCCGACCCGTTCGGCGAGGCCGACCAGCCCGGCGCCGGCGCCCGGCGGCGCGGGGCCGGGGCGGGCCGGGATCGGGTTGGTGACCAGGACGTGCAGCTCACTCGGGGTGAGGCGGGACAGCTCGACGTTCACCGTCGTACCGGAGGCGTGTTTGGCGGCGTTGGTCAGGCCCTCCTGGACCAGCCGGTAGACGGTGCGGCCGAGAGCCGCTCCGGTCGGCGCGTCGCCGGACCGGTCGGCGAAGTCGACCCGCACGCCGGCCGCCCGGGCGTCGCCGATCAGCTCGCCGAGCAGCGTCAGGCCGGGTTGCGGGCGCAGCTCACCGCCCGGGTCGACGGTGCCGGCGCGCAGCACGCCGAGGATCTCGCGCAGGTCCTCGAGGGCCTGGTGGGCACTGTCCCGGATGGTCGCCGCGGCGTTCGCCACCTGCTCCGGCGTCAGGTCCGGATTGATCTGCAGGGCGCCGGCGTGCAGGCTGACCAGCGAGATCCGGTGGGCGAGGGCGTCGTGCATCTCCCGGGCGATCCGCTCGCGCTCCAGCCCGCGCAGCCGGTCGGCGCGGTCGTGCGCCTCCTGCTCGGCGCGGACCGCGCGCTCCCGCAGCGACTCGACCAGGTCCCGGCGCGAGCGCATGGCGACCGCGATCGCGACGGTCGCGATCAGGAACGCGACGCTGAGCACGAACTCGATCGGCGGCGGGAGGGTGGGGTCCGGTCGCCACACGCTGTAGACCGTCCCGGCCAGCAGGTACAGCCCGGTCAGGACCCAGGGCGTGCGACCGCGCCGGCGCGCGATGACCGTGCAGAGCGCGATGAGCCCGGCGAACGACGCGAAGTCGGTCACCGCCGCGATCACCACGAGCAGGACGGTGACCCCGACCGGGTGGCGGCGCCGCCACCACAGGGCGATCGACCCGGCCAGCGCGAGCAGCAGGCTGAAGAACGTCGCGTCGCCGGCGATCCGCCCGCTGCTCTCCGCCTCCGAGGTGATCACCAGCGCGCCGAACACCGACGCCCCGATCGCGGCCAGGTCGAAGACCCGGCCGCCGAGCCGCTCCAGCGCGGTCACGAGTGCACCAGCGGACGCCACAGCTGCTCGCCGCCCTCGTCGCGGACCGAGTAGCCCAGCTTCTCCAGGGTGGCGCGCAACTCGCGGGCTTCCGTGGCGGCCTTCTTGCGGACCGCGACGGCGCGGGCCGAGAGCACCGCGTCGGCGGCCGGGGGCAGCGCGTCGGACGAGGGCGTCCACCGGTGGTAGAGCCCGGCGTACGGGTCGGCGTCCCGCCACGGGTAGCCGAACTCCGGGAACGTCGCGGCCAGCACCCCGCGCCGGGCCCGCGGGATGCAGCGGGCCGCCTGCCGGGACTCGCGGTCCAGCACGACCAGGTCGTCACCGTCCAGGTAGACGGCCGTGACCTCGCCGCGGGGCAGCACGGCCGTGCCGATCCGCGCCTCGAAGCGGGAGACGGTGACCGTGGTCAGGTTCTCGTAGAGCGTCGCGGTGCCAAGCAGCCCCAGCACCACCAGGATGCCCGCCTGCACGGCCAGCTCCCACGGCTCGTCGACCGCGCCGACGACCGCGAAGGCCGGCCGGAACGGCAGCCAGAAGTGCAGGTCGAGGGCCCAGCGCGCGACCATCGGCAGCAGCCAGGCGAGCAGCAGCCCGAGCGCCGCCGGCCCGCACGTGATCAGCAGGCGGTCCGGCGGTGCGAAGCCGAGCTCGGCGGTGTCCCTGGTCATGCCAGTGACGCTAGGTGCCGGGCACCGGCAGAACCAGTTGGCGAAAGTCGGCAGGCACCGACTTTGGTCTAGAAGTGATCATGCGTCGGGGGCCGGGACCGCCAGCGCGATCGTCAGGGCCAGCACCCAGCGCGGATCCTTGAGCCGGTCGCCGTAGAGCTCGCGCAGCCGGGTCATCCGGTACCGCACGGTCTGCGGGTGCACGAACAGCTCGGCGGCCACGTCCTCGCGCCGCCCGTGGTGCAGCAGCCAGCTGCGCAGCGTCTCGACAAGTTTGGCCGCCGCCGACCCGCGCTCCCCGGCGAGCGGCGCGAGCGCGCGTTCCCGCAGGTCGGCCAGGGCTGCCGGGTCGGCCGAGACGACCAGCTCGGGCAGGTGCTCCTCGGTGTCGACGACCTGTCCGGGTGCCGGGGTGTGCAGCTGCTGGACCCGGACCGCGCGCTCCACCGACAGCTGCGCCTGCAACCAGGGCCGGGCCGGGCCGATCACCGCGTCGTGCCCGGTCAGCAGCCGGGTCAGGTGCGACCGGGAGGCGCCCTGCGGGTCCGGCACCAGCAGCACCGCGGTGCCCGGCAGGTCCGGCAGCGCACCGGCCAGCGGCAGCGTGCGCGGGTCGAGCAGGTCGATCAGCGACCGCGCGGCCCGTTCCGGCAGCAGGATCGCGGTCAGCGTCTGCGGGGTCACCCACTCGGCTCGCTCGGCGGCCGCCTGCACCACGTGCGCCGACTCCCCGGCGACCAGCGCCTGGGCGAGCTGCTGCAGGTGCCGCAGCCGGATCCGGCCGGACGCGGCCAGCTCGTCGGCGTGCCCGGCCACGCTCGCCGCGGACAGCTCGTCGATGTACGCGAACACCAGCTCGGCGAAGTCCGCGATCGTCCCGGCCGGCTGCCCGCTGTTCACGCTGATCGCGGCCAGCTCCCGCCAGGCCACCCGGGCGCCCACCCGGTACGCCGCCAGCAGCGCGTCCAGACTGCGGCCGGAGCGCGCCTCGCCCCGGCCCAGCGCGTACGCCCCCTCCAGCGCCGACGCGAGCGGCGTGCCAGGATCGGTGCCGGGCCGGGACACCAGGTTGAGAAAGGTGCCGAGCGCGGCCTGCACGGCCCGCTCGATCTTGTGCCCGAGCACTCCCGCGAAGGCCTGCGCGTACGCCGGCACCTCCATGGTGATCGCGGTGATCGTCTGCACCGAGACGTCGGCCAGACCCTGGCGCAACGGGGCGATAACGGACTTGGGCAAACGGTAGGACCGGACATCTCGTAACGGTTCGATCACTATGACCCCTCTTTCGGTCCGGCCTTTGTCCCCGCCGAACAATTATGGCCCTCTCGATTCACTTCTGTAGGTCATGCTTTCGCCCGGCCGAACGACGAGTCTTGGTCAGGTGCCGGTTACCAAGACATTGCGCAATGGCGCTTGGCGAGTCGTCGAGCTGATCACCACCCCCGTGGTGCCCACCGACTACCTCGACGTCATCGCCCCGCTGCGCAACCCCCATGTCCTGCGCGCCCGGGTCGAGGCGGTGCACCGGGAGACCGACAACGCGGTCACCCTGGAGCTGCGCCCGGGCCGGGGCTGGCTCCCGCACCAGCCCGGTCAGTACGTGCGGCTCGGCGTGGACGTCGACGGCATCCGGCTCTGGCGCGCCTATTCGGTGAGCAGCGCCGCCGGTCACCCGGCCGGCTGGATCAGCGTGACCGTGAACGCGGTGCGCGACGGCGTGGTCAGTTCGTACCTCCGGGACAACGCCCGCAAGGGCATGGTCGTGCACCTGGACCTCCCGGCCGGCGATTTCGTGGTGCCGCGTGAGCGGCCGGCGAAGAGCCTGTTCATCACGGCCGGCAGCGGCATCACGCCGGTCATGGGCATGCTGCGCAGCCTGATCCACGAGCTGTCCGACGCGGTCGTGGTGCACTCCGCCCGCACCCCCGAGGACGTGGTCTTCGGCGCCGACCTGCGGGCGCTCGCCGAGCAGGGCAAGATCCGGCTGGTCGAGCGGCACACCGCCACCGACGGCCGGCTCAAGCCCGCCGACCTGGACGAGCTGGTCCCCGACCTGTTCGAGCGGGAGACCTGGGCCTGCGGTCCCGGCGAGATGCTCGACGCGATGACCGAGCACTGGGCCGAGGCGGGCGTCGCGGAGCGGCTGCACGTCGAGCGGTTCCGGCCCACCGTGCTGGTCGCCGGCGAGGGCGGCACGGTGACGTTCGAGAAGTCCGGCACCACCATCGAGTCGCCCGGCGGCGTCACGATCCTGGACGCCGGTGAGGCGTCCGGCCAGCTCATGCCGTCCGGCTGCCGGATGGGTATCTGCTACAAGTGCGTGCTGCCGATGCGCGAGGGCATCGTCCGGGACGTCCGCGACGGCCAGGTCACCACCGCCGTCGAGGGTGACAACGTCCTCGTCCAGACGTGCATCTCGGCCGCGGCCGGCCCCTGCCACTTCGACTTCTGACCACCAGCACCGCCGAAGACCAACCCCCCGCCGAAGAGAGAATCCGAGGAACACACGTGACGACGCTGCAACGCCAGGAAGTCAACCCGATCGGTCACCTCACCGCTGAGGACATCGAGTCGATCGGCCGCGAGCTGGACGCGATGCGGGACGAGGTGCTCGCGGTCCGGGGGGAACGCGACGCTGCCTACATCCGCAAGGTGATCAAGGTCCAGCGCAGCCTGGAGATGAGCAGCCGTGCCGTGCTGCTGTTCTCGATCTTCCCGCCGGCCTGGATCGTCGGCACCGCCGGCCTCTCGGTCGCGAAGATCCTGGAGAACATGGAGGTCGGCCACAACATCCTGCACGGCCAGTACGACTTCATGCGCGACCCGAAGATCCACTCCACCAAGTGGGAGTGGGACCACGTCACGCCGGCCGCGCAGTGGAAGCACTCGCACAACGAGCTGCACCACAAGTACACGAACGTGATCGGCAAGGACAACGACCTCGGCTACGGCATCATGCGGGTCGACGAGAACCAGAAGTGGCACCCGTTCTTCCTGGCCCAGCCGCTGTGGAACTTCATCAACGCGCTGTTCTTCGAGTACGGCATCGCCGCGTACGACCTGGAGCTCGGCCGCAACCTGAAGTCCAAGAAGAAGCGCAGCAACCCGGAGTTCGTGGCCAACGTCAAGGCGGTCGGCCGCAAGATCCGTCGCCAGGTGCTGAAGGACTACATCATCCACCCGGCGCTGTCCGGCCCGTCGTTCCTGCACACCATCGCGGCGAACTTCACCGCCAACATCGTGCGGAACGTGTGGAGCCACTCGGTGATCATGTGCGGTCACTTCCCGAACGGCGTCTCCACGTTCGAGCGCTCCTCGATCAAGGGTGAGACCCGCGGTGAGTGGTACCTGCGGCAGATGCTCGGCTCGGCCAACATCTCCGGCAGCAAGCTGATGCACATCATGACCGGCAACCTGTCCCACCAGATCGAGCACCACCTCTTCCCCGACCTGCCGGCCAGCCGGTATGCCGAGGTCGCGGTGAAGGTGCGCGCGCTGTTCGAGAAGTACGACCTGCCCTACGTCACCGGCCCGCTGCCGGTGCAGGTCGCCTCGGCCTGGGCCAAGGTGATCCGCCTGTCGTTCCCGAACCGCAAGCCGGCCCGCGCGGTCGACCCGGCTCGCCCGCCGCGGCCCCAGGTCGCGGCCGAGCCGGTCTCGGTCTCGGTCTGACGTTGCTCACTCGGGGTGCGGTCCGGTGGATCGCACCCCGTTCTTCCTGAGGATGAGCAGCGCGAACAGCCACATCGGCACGTACCCGAGCACCAGCGCCGCCAGCAACGGGAAGTCCCCGCAGGTGAAGACCGCCACGAACATCAGGGTCAGCGCGCAGCCGAGCAGGTAGGCGCCGGCCGTGGCGATGGCCTGCCGGCGTTCGCTGCGCCGGTGCGGGCGATGCGCCATCGCGTAGGTGAACGGGATCGCACCCGGCTGCGCCAGGATCAGCAGCAGACCGATCACCACGATGACGGTTCCGGCGGAGACGCCCACCTCGACGTGCGGCACCCGGCACACTCCCTGCATACATCGACGACCACCAGGATCACCGCACGTTACTCTCCAGTAGCTACCCGGCGCTACGGAGCCAGCGGGCAATTCTCCGGATCACCGCTCCGGTCACGTGCCGGCCCCGCCGGTGGAACACGTGGTCGGCGCCGCGCACCACGCGGATCGTCACGCCCTTCCGATCGCGCAGCCCGGCACGCCAGAGCGCCAGATCGTCCGCGACGGTCACCTGGTGATCCCGGCTGCCCTGCAGGATCAGCATCGGCCGGCCGAACTCCGCGGCGGTCCGCACCGGGTCGTAACCGCGCAGGTCGAGCCAGTAGGACGCCGGGAACCCGAACGGCAGATCGGCCGCCGGGGTGTCCGGCCCCAGGTCACCGTCGACCGTTGCGACCTGCCGGTCAGCGGCCGCGATCATCGCGTCGGCGGCCGGGCCCGGGTCACGGGCGGCCAGGTGCCGCACCACCCGCTGCGCGGAACGCTGCATCGGCATCGCCTCGGCCGCCAGCAGCACCAGGCCGGCGATCATCGGCGAGGCCGCGGCCACGCGCGGCGCGACCTTTCCGCCGAGGCTGTGGCCGAGGAGGAAGATCCGGTCCGGGTCGGCGGTGGGTTCCTGACACATTTCTTGTACGGCGGTGAGCGCGGGCGTCACGTACTCCTCGGTGAGGGTGTGCTCCGGCATCGGCTTGTCCCAGCGGAGCACCGCGACACCCCTCGACGCCAGTCCCCACGCGAGGTCCTTGAGCGGCTTGTCCGCGCCGTGGGTGCCGTCCCGGTCCTGCACGCCGCCGCCGGGGAGCAGGATGACGGCGGGCACGGGGCCGGCCCCACGTGGCAGGGTGAGCGTGCCGGAGCCGGTGTCACGCTCGGTGAACCGGCCGGGCTTCGCGTAGCGCGGGGGCTGCCAGACCTGCTCGGCGGGCGGGGCCAGGCGCAGCCCGTGCAGCCGGCCGGCCGGGTCGAGCGACATCACCACGACGAAGTCACCGGCCGGGCAGGACACTGGTGTCCGTACCCGGAAAAGGTCTTCGGTCGTCGCCTCCGCGGCGGGAACGCCGGGCGTGCAGGGCGCACCACCGGTCTGCACCGACCAGCCGACCCGGACCGTCTCCGCGGACACCACCTCCCGCATCCGCGGCGTGAACCGCTCGGCCAGCTCCGCGAAGCGCCCCGCGCCGGCCAGCTCGATCACCTCGAGCGCGTCAGCCTCCACCTTTCTCATAGTTGCGAAAGGTAGCACCGATTAGATTGATGGGGTGGACACCACCGAGCTGTTGGCACATCCGGTCCGGCTGCGGATCGTGCACGCGCTGCGCGGCGACCGGGAGATGACCACCACGGAGCTCTGCGCCCGCCTGCCCGACACGTCCAAGGCCACCGTGTATCGGCACGTCGACCTGCTGCAACACGGCGGCGTGCTGGAGGTGGCGTCCGAACAGCGGGTCCGCGGCGCTGTCGAACGGCGGTACCGGCTGCGCCAGGAGAACGCGTCGATCAGTGCCGCGGCGGCCGCGGCGCTCACCCCGGACGATCACCGGCGGGCGTTCGCGATCGCGATGACCGCGCTGGCCGCCGAGTTCGGCGCCTACCTGGACCGGCCCGGCGCCGACCCGGCCGGCGACCTGGTCGGCTATCGGCAGCACGCGATCTGGCTCAGCCCCGCCGAGCTGACCGACCTGATCGGCGAGCTGCGCGCCGCGATCCTCCCCCGGCTCGGCCACACCCCGGCGCCGGACCGCACCCAGCATCTCCTCAGCCCGATCCTCTTCCCGATAGGCGACTCCCGATCCTCTTCCCGATAGGCGACTGACGTGACGATCAGCTCCAAGCTGGACCTGCTCCGCGAGGTGGAGGCCGAACACCGGTTCGGCGTGATCATCGAGCCACCCACCGGCGTGGACCCGTTCCCGGAGGCGCCACCCGGCGCGCTCGAGGCGTACCAGCTGTTCAGCCGGCTCGAGGGCAGCCACCTGAGCTTCCGGCAGCCCGCCGAGCTGCTCAGCCGGGACGCGTGGCTGAGCCGCGACCCCGACCCGTACTGCCCGCTCGGCTCCCCGCCCAGCATCGGCACCGAGCTGGTCGAGGGCCCCGCGCAGATCTACCTCGACCCGTTCGACGGCCGGGTCTACTACATCGAGTCGGACTACTACGTCCTGCTCTACAAGGGATCGTTCGGGGACAGCCAGCTCGAGGACGGCCTGTATGTCGAGTACGCCCCGGACCTGGTCACGTTCGTCGACGAGTTCGTGCTCGGCCCGCGCTACCCGGAGTTGATCGGCGCGGGCAGCATGACCTGGCTCACCAAGAAGGGCCACTACCGCGACAGCTGGCTGCGGCTGCTCGGCGCCGCCGGTCTCCTCGGCGACCCGCCCACCTTCACCGAACCCCCCGAACCCCGCTGGCACCCCGGCCCCACCGCCTATCGCCGCCACCTCACCACCCCGGACTGACGACCTTTTCGGTACGCGCGCGGAGCGCCCGCCCGCAGGCTACGAGCCGGGTCCCGTGATGGTCCCGCGCGATGCCGCGCCCACCCCGGGGTCGGCCTGGCACCGGGGTCGTGACCGGCGTTTCGGGTCCGGCACGCGCCGGATCTGGCCGATATTCGAGACAGTTGTTCAACCGGTGGACACACGGCCGACACCAGCAGGCCTCAGGATGCTTCGCGTGGTCTCCGATGTCGCCACGGCGCCGGGCGCCGTTTCCGGGTGGGTCACCCTGCGCCGGGCTGCCATCGGAGCGGGGCTGGCGCTGACGGCGTGCGCTCTGATCCAGTTGCTCGGACGCCCGGTCGGTGCGTTCCTCGACGCGACTGTGGTGATCTGGTCCGTCGTCGCGCTGTACAACAGCCTGGACCACCGGTGCCGGACCGCCGTTGCCGCGGCGGTCCTGGCTACCGCCGCGGTGTGGTTCGCCGCCGCGCCGCTGCTGGCCGCGGGTCTGCCCGGCACCGCCGCGCACGCCGCGCTCAGCATCGTGCTGGCCAGCCAGTTCTACGCCGCCATCACCCACCTCCGCTGACCCCCGCACTCGCCGAGATCGCGGCAAGGCCGGGCGGCGGGCGGCGTCAGCGGAGATACGCCAGCTCGGGCAGCTCCGCGCGATACGTGTCCACCAGCCGCTCCGCGATGGCCGGGTCACCGACCAGCGGGTGGGTGACCATCGCCTGGATCGCCGCCGCCCGGGAGCCGCTGCCGACCGCCTCCAGGATCAGCCGGTCGGTGGCCTTGACCGCGCGGACCAGCTCCACCGCATGTCCCGGCAGCGGCCCGACCGGCAACGGCACCGCCCCGCGCCCGTCCACCCGGCACGGCACCTCCACCACCGCGTCGCCGTCCAGCACGTCGAGGGTCCCGCGGTTGCGCACGTTGAGGATCAGCTCGGCCGGCTCGTCCCGGGCCAGCGCCCGCATCACCGCGAGCGCGACCCCCTCATACCCGGCCGGCCGGCTCTCGTCGTGCTCGCGCTCCCCCGCGCCGGTCAGCTCCCGGTTCTCGGCCATGTAGGTCGCCTCCCGCTCCCGCCACGCGTCCCGCCAGGCCTGCAGCGGTTCCCGGGCGGCGATCTCGTGGTAGGTCCGGTCCTGCTGCTCGCGCAGGAACGCGCCCCGGGTCTGCGGGGCGGAGCGCACCGCGTCCAGGGTGCCCTTCGGGTCGTAGTAGTAGTGCAGGTACTCGTTCGGGACGGCGCCCAGCTCGCGCAGGTCGCCGAAGAGCCGCCCCTCCTCGATCGTCGCCAGCCGCCCCGGGTCGGCGAGCAGGCCGGGCAGCAGGTCACGGCCGGTGGCGTCGTGGACGCCGTAGAGCCAGCCGAGGTGGTTCAGGCCGGCGTAGTCGATCCGTACCTCGGAAGGTGTGACCCCGAGCGTCCGCAGGACGCGGTCGACCAGGCCGGTCGGTGAGTCGCAGATCCCGATCACCCGGTCGCCGAGGATCCGCGACATCGCCTCGGTCACCAGCCCGGCCGGGTTCGTGAAGTTGATCAACCAGGCGTCCGGTGCGACCGCGGCGACGCGCGTGGCGATGCGGATCGATTCCGGTACGGACCGCAGCCCGTACGCGATCCCGCCCGCACCCACGGTCTCCTGCCCGAGCACGCCCGCGGCCAGCGCCACGTGCTCGTCGACCACCCGCCCGCGCAGCCCGCCGACCCGCACCGCGGAGAACACGAACGCCGCCCCGGCCAGCGCCTCGTCGAGGTCGGTCGTGGTGACCACGGCCGGCGCGTCCGGCACGTCCCGGGCCAGCGCCGCGAGCACGCTCCCGATCCCGGCGAGTCGCCCGGGGTCCACGTCCTGCAGCACCACCTCGGTGATCCCGGTGTGCCGGTGGTCGGCGAGCAGCGCCTGGTAGACGAGGGGGACCCGGAAGCCGCCCCCGCCGAGAATCGTCAACCGCATGTCAGCCCTTCATCGCTTCGTTGCCCGCGTCCTGTGCCTTGCGCAGTCCTTCGGCGACACCGACCTGGCCGAGGAAGACCTGCTGCAGGATCGGCGTGTACGCCGTCCCGCCCGCGCCGACCCGCGGCCCGACCGGTGCCGGGAACGTCGTCCCGGCCGCCGCGTCGAGGAACGGCTGCAGGTCGACGCCCTGCTTCTTCCAGTAGTCGACGAACGCCGGCTGTGCCGCGGTGACGCCGGGGAACGCGTAACCGCCCTCGGCGATCGGCTTCACCCCGTCGGCCGTGCCGATCCAGTTCAGCACCTCGCGGGTGGCGTCCGGGTGTGCGGTCTTCGCCGACGCGACGGCGGCCACCCCGTGCACCACGCCGACCCGCCCGGCCGGCCCCGTCAGCATCGGCGCGAGTCCCCAGGCGAAGCCGGCACCCTCCTGGACGCTCTTCAATTGGTACGGCCCGGACTGGAACAGCGCGAGCTTGCCCTGGGTGAACAGCTGGAGAGTCTTGTCGCCGTTGGTGTTGGTGTCCGCGGCCGGCGGCGCCACGTGCTCTTTGTTGATCAGGTCGACGACGTACTGCAGGGCCTGCACGGTCTTCGGCTGGTCGGCGAAGGTGAACGTGTCACCGGACTGCCAGGTGCCACCGTTCGACCCGACGAAGTCCCACATGATCCCCTGCTGGTCGAACGCGGCGTTGAACCCGTACGTCTGGATCTTCTGTGGGGTGAAGCCGGCCTGGCCGGCGGTCTTGCCCGCGCTGTCCACGGTGAGTTTCCGGGCGGCCGCGCGCAGCGTGTCGGTGGGAGCGGCCGGGTCCCAGGCGAGCGTGGCGGGGTCGACGCCGGCCTTGCTGACCAGGTCCTTGTTGTAGAAGAGCGCGATCGAGTCCCACAGCTGCGGCACGCCCCACAGTTTGCCGTTGCGGGTGTAGAGCTCGACGACCGATTTTGTCCAGCCGCTGTCGACGTCGACCGGCAGCAGCTGGTTGTTGTCGGCGTAGAGGCCGAAGTTCGAGGTGTTGGTCCAGAAGATGTCGGCGGCGGTGCCGGCCGCGATGTCCGCGGGCAGCTTCGTCCAGTAGTCGGCCCACGGCACCAGCTGCACGGTGACCTTGATGTCCGGGTGCGCCTTCTCGAATGCCGCGAACGACTGCTGGTACGCCGTGGCCACCTGGTCGTCCCAGAGCCGGAACGTGACGGTGGTCTTCCCCTCCTCGTCCCCGCCGCCGGCCACCGAACAGCCGGCCAGCAACAGGAGGATCAACAAAGCCGTGCGTCGCATCTGCTCACCTCATCCCGGTGATGGTGATCGAACGGACGATGTGCTTCTGGAAGATCGCGAAGAGCACGAGCAGCGGCATGGTGGCGAGCGTGGTTGCGGCCATGACCAGGGTCCAGTTGCCCTGGTACTGGCTCTGCAGGCCGGCGACCGCGACGGTGAGCACCTGCCAGCGCACCCCGCTGGTGACCACGAGCGGCCAGAGGAAGTCGTTCCAGTGCGTGACCACCGTGATGATCAGCAAGGTGGCCAGGATCGGACGGCTCAGCGGCAGGATCACGTGCCGCAGCACCCGTGGGTGGCCGGCGCCGTCGATGCGCGCCGCGTCCAGCAGCTCCTGCGGGATGGCGCGGAAGAACTGCCGGAGCAAGAAGATCGCGTACGGCGAGCCGAACATCGACGGCAGCACGATCCCGGCGAACGTGTTCACCAGGCCGGCCTCGCTGAGCAGCACGAACCGCGGCACCAGCACCGCCACGGCGGGCACCATCAGGGTGGCCAGGTAGACCCAGAAGAGCGCGTCCCGGCCGGGGAAGTCGAGTCGCGCGAACGCGTACGCGGCCAGCACCGAGCAGGTCAGCTGTCCGAGAACGACCACCAGCACCACCTGCACGGTGATCACCAATGGCGGGATCAGGGTGTGCCCGCCGACCACCAGCTCCGCGTAGTTGGACCCGGTCACCGGGTCGGGCAGGGCCAGCAGCGGCTGCTGGGCGAACTGCCGCGGCGTCTTCACCGAGGTCTGGACGCTCAGCAGGTACGGCGCGAGGATCAGCACCGCGCCGACCCCGAGCGCGAGATAGGTGACCACGACACGGCGCATCATTCACCCCATTTCGTACGTCGTGCGCCGGCGGAAGTACGACTGCTGCGCGATCGTCACCGTGATCAACACCAGGAACAGCAGCACCGACATGGCCGCGGCGCGACCCATCCGGAACTCGACGAACGCCTCCCGATAGATCGCGTACGCCACCACCTCGGTGCGCCCGGCCGGCCCGCCCTGCGTCATCGCGTAAACCGTGTCGAACACCTGGAAACTGCTGATCCCCCCGGTGGCCAGGACGAAGAACGTGGTGGGGCGCAGCAGCGGCCAGGTGATCCGGCGGAAGCCCTGCCACGGGCCGGCGCCGTCGATCCGGGCGGCCTCGGCGTACTGCGGCGGGATGCCGGCCAGCCCGGCCAGGAAGAACAGTGCCACGTACCCGACATTGGTCCAGACGGTCACCGCGGCGACCGACGGCAGCGCCAGGACCGGGCTGGTCAGCCACTCGACCCGGTGCCCGAGCAGCTGGTTGACCGCGCCGTCGGACGGGTCGAACAGCCAGCGCCAGACCACGCCGAGCGCGAGCGGCGCGCTGATCCACGGCAGCACCAGGATCGCCCGGAACCAGGCCGACCCGGGCAACCGCTGGTCGAGCAGCACGGCGGCGGCCAGGCCGAGCGCGGTCTGCACCGGGATGACCAGCAGGACGAAGCCCGCCGTGACCGCGAGTGATCGGCCGAACGCCGGGTCGGTGAGCACCGACCGGTAGTTGTCCAGCGCGGTCCAGTGCGCCGGGCTGACCAGGTCCCACCGGAACAGGCTGATGCCGAGCACCACCACGACCGGGAGCAGCAGGAAGCCGCCCACGCCGAGCAGGCTGGGAGCGAGGAACGCGTAGCCGGCGACGGTGTCCCGGTTACGCCGGCTCATCGCTCGGCGTGCGCGTCGGAGAGCCGGGCGATGGTGGCGGTCGCGCGGTGCACCGCGGTGCGGCTGCCGGGCGGGATCACCTGCGGCAGGAACGCGTAGCGCCGGGCCAGTGCGGCCTCGCTGGACTCCGGGTGCCGCCGCTGCGCGGCGGCCAGGGTGGCCTGCCACCAGTCGGCGATGTCGCCCCAGCCGGGCGCGGAGAGCGAGCCGCCGAAGTGCTGCACGCTGAGCGCCGCGACCAGGTTGGCGAACGCCACCCGGTCGGCGAGCGGCCACCCGGCGAGCGTCCCGGTGATGAACCCGGCGGTGAACACGTCACCGGCGCCGGTCGGGTCGAGTGCCTCCACCGGCACGCCGGGGACGGTCGCCACCTCGCCGGTGGCCGAGTCGATCGCGAGCGAGCCGTCCGCGCCGTCGGTCACCACCACGATCGGGACCAGCCCGGCCAGCTTGTCGAGGGCCTCGGCCGGGGTGCCGGTGCGGGTGTAACGCATCGCCTCGACCGCGTTGGGCAGGAACGCGTGACAGTCGGGCAGCACCGCCAGCGCCTCGACCGACCACTGATCGGTCTCGTCCCACCCGACGTCCGCGAAGATCAGCGTGCCGTTCGCCCCGGCCCGCGGCACCCAGCCGGTGCCCGCGCCGCCCAGGCTGACCGCCGCCGCGCGCGCCGCCGGCAGCCCGTTGACCAGCCCGTCCGCGTCGGTGGGCAGCGGGTGCCCGTGGGTGATCATGCTGCGGTCCCGGTCGTACGCCAGCGAGACGGTGACCGGTGAGTGCCAGCCGTCCACCCGGCGGGAGGCGGAGAGGTCGATTCCCTCCTGCCGGCTGAGCACCTGGTGGCAGAATTCGCCGTAGGCGTCCGTGCTCAGCGCGGTGCCGAGCCCGGTGTGCAGGCCGAGCCGGCTGGCCGCGACGGCGAGGTTGGCCACCCCGCCCGGGCACGACCCCATCCCGGAGGCCCGCACCTCGGTGCCCGGCTCGGGCAGCTCACGCAGCCCGGTGAAGATGACGTCGAGGAACACCACCCCGGGGACGAACAGATCGAGCTGGCGCGCCATTGGCCGATCTTACCTCCGCCCCGATAGGGGAAGTGGTAATTGATCACCCGTTGCGGCGCAGGTCTCCATGGGCTCCACGCAGGGTGTCCGCCTGGCGGTCGGTGCCCGGCGGGCGGATCTCGTCGAGCAGGCGCCAGGCCTCATCCAGGGCCTGGGACAGCTCGCGGACCCGGCCGGCGTGCTGCCGGCGGACGTCCTCGCGGACCTTCTCTATCCGGCGGAGCCAGCCGGCGCTGCTCTCCGGGGCGGGCCGGGGCGCCGGGGCCGGCGCGGGCGGCGCCGGCGGCTCCAGGACGTCGCGGGCCGGGACGATGGCGGCGATCGGGCGGCCGCCGTCGACCACGACGGTGACCTGCCCGGTGAGGTTGGTGAGACGGACGAGCTGCTGGAACCGCAGGCGAGTCTCGGCGACGGAGAGCTCGATGCGGCGACGGATCGGCATGGCTGGTTCTCCCATACCGCGATGATGCGCGGGGGGTACGACAATTTGTTCGATAGGTTCACCCGATGACGGATTCACTCACGGTCGCACCGACCGCCGAGGACGTGCGTGCCGTGGTCGCGCGGGCCGCCGAGGCGCTCCGCTCGGTGGCCGATCAGGACTGGCAGGTCCCGGCCGGTGATCTCACCTGGTCCTGCTGGGAGACGGTGGAGCACGTCGCCGACGACCTGTTCGCCTACGCCGGCCAGCTCGCCGCCGACCGGCCGCCCACCGACCGGTACGTCCCGTTCGGCTACCGGCGGTCCCGCCCGGACGCGCCCGCGCTCACCGTCCACGTCGATCGGTCCGAGGGCCCGGCCGGTCTGCTGCAGGTCCTCGAGTCGTCCGGCGGGCTGCTGGCCGCGGTCGTCCAGCTCAGCCCGGCGCAGCGGCGGGGCTTCCACCCGTTCGGGGTGGCCGACGCCGGCGGGTTCGCCGCGATGGGCATCGTCGAGGTGCTGGTCCACCTGCACGACCTGGCCGGCACGCTGAGGTTCCCCTGGTCACCCGACCCGGACGTGTGCCGCCGGGTGCTGCACCGGATCTTCCCGGACGCCCCGGCCGGCCACGAGCCGTGGCCCACCCTGCTCTGGGCCACCGGCCGCGCCGCGCTCCCCGATCACCCGCGCCAGAGCGAATGGCGCTGGCAAGCCTGAGCCGGATCACCAACGGCAGGCCTAGGTCCGGTACTTCGCCAGCGCTTCCATCGCCTCGTCGGCGCTGTCGCTCAGGATCGCCATGTCCACGTCGGTGTAGATGCGCCGCCGCGAGTCCACCACGCAGTGCGCGCCCAGCATCAACCCGTCCGGGGTGGCCAGCGGCACGCCCAGATAGCTGCGCAGCCCGCTGTTGGCCAGGAACGGGTTGGCCGCGTGCACCGGGTCGTCGCTGAAGTCGGCCACGCAGTACGGCTCCCCGTTCAGCACGGTCCGGCTGCACACCGCCCACTCCGCGGGGGCACCCTGCGGCGTGGCCACCCAGCCGACCAGCCCGTAGGAGCCGATGATCTGCTGACGGTCCGCGGTCAGCACCGACACCAGCGAGACCGGCGTCTCGAGGAGCTTGGCGCTGCGCATCGCCACCACGTCCAGCTCGGCGCGCAGGGCCGGGTCGAAAAGGTCGTACCGCGCCAGCTCGGTCAGACGCCCCGGCTCGGCCAGACGGTCGTATGCCTCGATCTTCACAAGAGCCTCCTCCGGGACAACGGTACGACAGTCAGTGGCGGAATCCGCCGACCAGGTTGGTGAGGTCACCGGCCAGCCGGGTCAGGTCGGCCGCGGCGAGCTGGGTGGTCCGGGCGCCCTCGGCCGTCGCGGAGGCCACCTGGGTGACGCCGTTGACCGTACGAACGACCTCGCCGCTGCTGGCAGCGGCCTCGGCCACCGACCGGCTCATCTCCCCGGTGGTCGCGGTCTGCTCCTCGACGGCCGAGGCGATCGTGGTGGTGTAGTCGCCGATCCGCTGGATGACCTCGGTGATCTCCCCGATCGCGGTCGCCGCCGAGGTGCTCGAGTTCTGGATCGCGGAGATCCGGGCGGTGATCTCCTCGGTGGCCTTCGCGGTCTGCTGGGACAGTTCCTTGACCTCGCCGGCCACCACCGCGAATCCCTTGCCCAGCTCACCGGCGCGGGCCGCCTCGATCGTCGCGTTCAGCGCGAGCAGGTTCGTCTGCTCGGCGATCGAGGTGATCTCGATGATCGAGGCGCTCATCTGCTCGGCGCCGGCCGCGATCGCCTGCACCCCGGCGTTCACCTCCTCGCTGGCCGTGCCTGCGCTGCCGGCCCGGTCGGCGACGTCGCCGGCGCCGCTCTGCAGCTGCGAGCTGACCGTGTTGAGCTCCTCGGACGCGCCGGCCAGGGTGACCGCGGAGGTGCCGATCGTGGTGATCGTCTCGCGCAGGCGCAGGATCGCGGCGTCCAGCGCGCGGCTCATCCGGCCCGCCTCGTCGGCCGAGGTGATGCCGGTGCTCCGGGTGAGGTCACCCCCGGCCAGGGCCTCGCAGATCGTGGTGACCCGGCGCAGCGACCGGACGATGCCCCGGGCGACCACCAGGCCGAGCGCGAGGGCCGCGACGATACCGAGCACCAGGAGCACGATCGAGCGCAGGCGGTTCTCGTGGTAACTGTCCTGCGCCTCGGCGGCGGAGGCCGCGGCGGCGGTGCGTTCCGCGGCGCCGAGCTCGGTCAGGTTCGCCGCCACCACTTTGAGCAGCGGCGCCGCCTGCTCGGTGCGGAGCTTCTGCCAGGCGTCGACGTCGCCGGCCCGGGCCGCCGGGACCAGCTGGTTCTGCCCGACGTCGGCGTACTTCTGCCACGTCTCCCGGAGGGTCGTCACGGTCGCCTCGGCACCGGCCGGCTCGGTCGCGGCGTACTCGTCCAGGGCCGTGTCGACCTCGGCCAGGTCGGCGAGGAAGTTCTTCTCGAACGTCGCCTTGTTGGTCTTGTCCTCGTAGATCGCTTCGAGCGCCACGTCGAGGCGGGACTGGGTGACCCCGTTCTGCACCCGGCCGAGCGCGGCGACGCTGGTCAGGCTGCCCTCGTAGATGCGCTGGGCGGCCGCGCTGGCCGAGCTCAGGGCGGACAGCCCGAGGACACCGATCACCAACGCGACCACCGCGGCGACGCAGATCGCCACCATGATCTTGACGTTGACGCTGAGGTCCGCCCAGAACCGCTTCATGTCTCACCCCTGAACCTGGTGCCACCCCTGCACAAGACAAGGTCGGCACCGGATCGACACTGCTGAGAGCACGGCTCAGTGCGCGCAGCGCCCGCAGATCCTTGCCGGTCGGGCCGAGGCCGGCGCGCAGGTAACCGTCGAACGTGCCGAACGTCGCGGTGACCTCGTCGAAGCCGGACTGCAGGTACTCGGCGCGGACGTCGAGCACGGCCTGGTAGCCGGGGCGGACGACGGCCGGGACCTGCGCCGGGGCCGCCTCGTTGGACGCCGCGTTGTAGGTGTTGCTGAGCAGGTAGTCGTCCAGCACCGTCGCGCGCGGCACGCCGAGCGCGGTGAGCAGCGCGGCGCTGGCCCAGCCGGTCCGGTCCTTGCCCGCGGTGCAGTGGTGGAGCACGTTCGCGGTCAGGTAGGTGACCCCGGCCGGCAACCGGTCCGGTCCGGCGGTGACGTGCCGGGCCGGATGAGCCGCCCAGGTCAGGGTGAACGTGCCGTCGGCGTTCTGGGTGACGGTCGCGGCGGTGAACGGGATCCGGTGCTGGGCCTGACCGGTCGCCGGGACCCGGTCGTGCCCGAACGCGGGGTTGGCGGTGAGGGCCACGGCGCAGCCGACGCTCGTGTTGATCAACTTCACGGTTCCGGGGAAGGCCGCCGAGCGGTTTACTTCATGGGTGGGATGCCGTTTTTGGCGCCGGTCGGGCGGTGCGGGCTGCCGGGCTGGGCGCGCGGGCGGTGCGGGCTGCCGGGCTGGGCGCGTTGGCCGGATGGCGGGGCGCCCGGGCGGAGTGGTGCACCACCGGCGGGGTGATCCGGAGGCGCCGCAGGAGCGGGGCGAACGGGTCCCGGAACGTGCGGCCGGCGATGGTGAGCAGCAGCGCGGCGGCGACCATGCCGACCGCGGGCAGGCCGATCAGCAGGGCGATCACCGAGACGACCAGGCCGGACCAGACCATCACCCGCAGGCCGACGTCGACGACCGGGATGCCGCTCGGGCGCTGCCGGGTCCACACCGGCAGGAACGAGCCGGCCAGGGCGAGCAGCACCGCGCCGAGCACGGCGGCGCCGGTGAGGAAGATCTGCGGCCAGTGGTAGTGCCGGCCCAGGGCATACCCACCGGAGACGATGCAGCCCACCCAGACCTTGGCGAGGGCCCAGCGCCCGAACCGGACCAGCGGATCGCCGAAATCGTCGGACATCGTCGCCAGTTTATGGGCGCACGGCGGGGTTGCGGCGGAACTCGGCACGTTCCGGCCACCGGCTGGTGCTCACGGTCGTACCCAAGGCCTTGAGACAGCCGTCAGCACCAGCCGGACCGCACCGCGCGTCGGCGGCGCCCGGTGCCGCGGACCTCGCGTGCCAGGCCCTCAGGCGGCGGGGAAGACGGACTCGAAGGCTTTCCGGATCGTGCCGGTGCGGTCCAGGATCGCGAAGGTGACGTGGTCGAACCAGGGGCTGATCGCCAGTGCGCCGGCGAACGCCTCGGCGACCTCGGCCGGGTCGTTGCCGAAGACGCCGCAGCCCCAGGCGCCGAGGATCAGCTCCCGGTGACCGTGCGCGGCGGCGACCCGCAACACCCGCGCGGCCCGGCGCTCCAGCGCACCCTTGATCTCCGGGACCGCCTCCGGCTGATTGCGGGCGATCGCGGAACGGTTCGGGGCGGCCGAGACCAGGAACGAGACCGGGTACGCCGCGGGCAGCATCCGGCCCTTGTCGTCGCGGAACACCGGCACGGCGGGTGCGTAGATGACCCGATCGGTGTAGAGCAGGGACGGGTCCGCGCGGTGGTAGGCGTAGAAGTCGCCGGCCGCGAGCAGGCACGGGTAGAGCGCCGAGCCGCGGGCCAGGCTCTCCTCCTGCGCCTGCGCGCCGTTGCGGAAACCGCCGCCGGGGTTGCGGGCCGACGCGAAGTTCAGGCAGGCCGGGTTCCCGCCGAGCCGGCGGGCCGCCCAGAGGGTGGACTCCGCGGTCACCTCGATCGTCGGCGGATGCGGTTGCGGAGTGGTGGGTGCGGCAAGCTCGTCGCCGGGGAGGTGCAGGCGGGTGCCGGCGACCGCGCGGGCGACCTGGTCGGCGATCTCGACACGTCCGTCGGGGCCGTCGTAGTGACCCTGCTCGGCGATCGACACGGTCTCGTTGGCGATCGCTCGCAACCTGGCACTCATGGCCACGATCATCTAGGACGGGGTGGGGGGCGCGCGAGCCGATTATCGCCGTGACTGCTCCGCTGCCGGCCTTTCCCGATCCTGTCATCGGTCCTGCTCGCGCCTTGCACCCGGCTCTCCCGGACCTGCTCGCGCTCTACACCCGGCTTTCCCGGACCTGCCACCGGTCCTGCTTGCGGCCTACTCCCGGTGGCGTACTCGAAATACGACCTGGGTCCGACGACGGAACCTGTCGGCGCGCGGCAGGATCGTCGGCATGACCACGGTCCTCGCCACCGCCGCACGCACCGGCCGCGCCCTGCGCCCGGTCGAGCGGACCGCGCACCTGGTCGGCGCGCTGCTGATGCTCTCCGGCGTGCTGCACTTCGGCGTCTTCCTGGTCGACGGCGGCCCCTGGGAGGGCCCGGTCTCCTGGCGCAAACCGACGACGTTCGGCCTCTCCTTCGGCCTCACCCTGATCACCGTCGCCTGGGTGACCTCCTATCTGGTGATGAGCCCCCGGGCCCGCGCCTGGCTGCTCGGCGTCTTCACCGCCGACTGTGTCCTCGAGGTCGCCGGCATCACCGTGCAGGCCTGGCGGCGGCTCCCCTCGCACTTCAACACCGAGACCCCGTCCTCCCGGGCGATCGCCATGTCCCTGGCCTTCGGCGGCGCGGTGCTGGTGGTGGTCCTGACCACCTTCGCCCTGGTAGCGCTCCGTGGCCGCATCCGAGGCCCGTCCGACCTCGCCCTGGCCCTGCGCGCCGGCTGGTCCCTGCTCCTGCTCACCCTGCTCACCGGCGTCGCCATGGTGGCGAAGGGCTCGATCCTTTTCCGCACCGAGAGCCCCCAGGCGGCCTACACCACCGCCGGCTCACTGAAGCCGGTGCACGGCGTGGCCCTGCACGCCATCCTGGTCCTCCCCTTGCTCGCCGTCCTGCTGCACCAGCGAGGCTGGCCCGAGCCCCGCCGCCACCGCGCCATCAGAGCCGCCGTCTGGCTCTACGCGGTCACCACCGCCGCAGCCACCGTCATCTCCCTGACCTGACCACCACGCAGCCCGCCCCACCGCCCGCCGCGCATCCAGCTCGCGGCCCATCCGGCTCGCGCCACCCGCGGCCCACGACGCATGCGGCCCACGAGCGCCCCGCCCCCGGTGCACCCCGCCGACATCCGACCCACGGCGCATGCGACCTTTACGCGCCCCGCCCTCGGTGCACCCCGCCACGCATCCGACCCACGGTGCATCCGACCCACGGTGCATCCGACCTCCACGCGCCCCGCCCTCGGTGCACCCCGCGGCCGCGCATCGCCGACGACGCACCCCCGAGTGTCCCGCCCCGCCCGCACGAGCAACCTGGCGCACGGCGTTCCGCCCGCCATGTGTCCCGTCCGCGGGACCCGCCTGTCCCCATCGCCGCGCTGGCCGCCAACCTGCTCGCCTCACCCGCGCAGGCCATCGCCTCCTCACGCAGACCCCATGCCGCTTCGCTTAAGTTGATCTTGGTGGGGCGTTGGCGGCCCGGAACCGCCCCTGGCCCGCGAGGGCATCCCGGTCCGGGCAGTGGCGCGGGTGACCGGCTGCCGGCAAGTACTCGGCCGTGCGCTCCCGGCCGGGATGCCCTCGCGGGCCAGGCCGGGGGGGTGAACACGGTGTTTGCCCGGGGAATGTCGAGCACGATGATCGTCGGCTGATCGCCCCTCGATCACTTTGTGGGCGGCGGGGGTACACATGCCCGCTCGCGATGTACCTGTCGCCGCCGGGCGGGGCAGTGAGAGTCCGCAATGCCAGATCGCGTGCGGCTA
>NZ_BOMS01000131.1 GCF_016862315.1 Actinoplanes palleronii
CTAACTCCCCAGCAGGCGGCGCAAGATGACATGGCCGGGATCGAGCGGCCGCCGGAATGGTAGGCAGGCCCGCCGCGCGCCGCACAGGCACTTAACGCAAAACAAAGAAAAACTGCCCATTCGTACGCAGTTTCACAACACTATCCAGAAAGTGTTATCGGTGGTCCCGGCGCGCGTCGGCCGATGGCGCGGCCGGGCCGGAAAGCGGCGCGGACCTCGCGCGAGACCACCACGGGACGCGGCTTGTAGCCTACGGGCGTGCGCTCGTTATTCGTACCCTAAATGGTTTTTGTTGATCGGTCCGAAACGATGCCGGCCGTGCCCGTCGCGACCCGGCGGCGGGCGGCCGGTTCGTCGTCGTGGAAACGGTCGACGGCCCAGGAGAGCGCGAGAATCAACTCGTAGGCCTCATTGGCGGTGACCGTGTCGATCTGCGCCTTTTCCAGGAAGAGGCCGGTGCGGGTCAGCAGTGGGTCGCTCGTCGTTTTCATCGGGGAGTCATCGTCCGCGAATGCGGTGGCCAGGCAATAGGGCAGATCGTGCCAGATGCGCAATTGCCAGGTCAGCCGGAACAGCCATTCGGCGAGCGCGTCCCGGGGCGGAAGGGTGCGGGCCAGCTCGTCGGCACCGGCCAGCGCCTCGGTGATGCTGGTCTGCATGACGGCGGCGAGCAGGTCGTCGCGGGTGGGGAAGTTGCGGTAGAGGGTGGCGTTGCCCACGCCGGCCCGCAGCGCGATGGCGTCGAGCGAGGCGAGCACACCCTCGGTCTCGAACGTCTCCCGCGCCGCCAGCAGGATCGCGTCCCGGTTGCGCTGGGCGTCGGCGCGCAGTGGCCGGGTCGCCGGCCCGGCCGGCTTCCGGACAGCAGCCATGATCACTCCTCCTTGACTAACTGGGGACTGTCCCCACATAGTCAATCCGGGGATAGTCCCCACTTGTTGGAGGAGTCTAGATGACCACGTCTCTCGACGGCCGCACGGTGCTCGTGACCGGAGCGAACGGCGGCCTCGGCCAGTACTTCACCCGGGAGGCGATCGAGCGCGGCGCCGCCAAGGTCTACGCCGCGGCCCGTGCCCCGCAGCAGTGGGACGACCCGCGGATCCAGCCGCTGACCCTCGACCTCGACGACCCGGAGAGCATCGTCCGTGCTGCTCAGACCGCGCCGGACGTCGACCTGCTGATCAACAACGCGGCCGTCGCGCCGGCCGGTGACTCGATCTCCGGGCCCGAGGAGGAGCTACGCCGGATCTTCGAGACCAACTTCTTCGGTACGGTCCGGGTCGCGAAGGCGTTCACTCCCGTGCTCGCGGCCAACGGCGGCGGCACCCTGCTGAACATCCTGTCCTCGGCCGCGTGGATCAACGTGCCGACCGGCTACGCGGCGTCCAAGGCGGCCATGTGGTCGGCGACGAACGCGCTGCGCGTCGAACTGCGCGGCCAGGGCACCCAGGTCATCGGGCTGCTGGTCGGCATGATCGACACCCCGATGTCGGCGCGCTGGGACATCCCGAAGGTCAGCCCGCAGAGCGTGGTGGCCCAGGCGTACGACGCGGTGGTGGACGGCTCGATCGAAGTGCTGGCCGACGAGCCGACCCGGTATCTGAAGTCCCGGCTGAGCACCAAGGCCGAGGAGCTCTATCCGTGGCTGGACGAGCAGATCGCCTCGTTCGTGCCCTGAACTGCGGCTCACATCAGGGCGCTGCCGGCGCGCTGGATGCCGAAGTTGCGGGCTACCAGGTCGGTCACCAGCGACGACATGGTCTGGGTGTCGCCGCCGGTGGCGGTCCACAGCATGGCGGCGGCCGCGCCGTCGATGCGTACCGTCACGGTGGGCAGGATGCGCGCCTCGGCCACGATCGGGGGGCCGAGGTCGATGGTGACCGGCGCGGGCCGGGGCACGGTGGCCGGCGCGGCCTTGGCCTCGGGCGCGGGATCGTGGCAGATCAGGCAGCCGCCGGTGGTGCCGGTGAGGACGTACTTGGTCACGGCCACCCGGTTCACCGGTTTCCAGGAGCGCTGCCCGCACCAGGAACAGGCGACACCCGGCAGGTAGGCCTCGGCGGCGGCGTGCGCGTCGGCCGCCTCCCGCGGGTCCTCGGTGTGCTCGCCCGCGCGCTGCGGCGCGCCCGGGCTCCGGGCCAGCGCGAGCCACCGGGGCTGGGCGCCGCCGGGTGCGCACGCCCAGTAGCGCTGTGCCCGGGCGAAACCGTCGCCGTTGGCCCGGGGATGACGCCGTAGCGCCAGGTGGAGCAGCCCCCGCCCGTCGGGGCCGATCGTCAGCGTGAAGCGGTCTACCTGTTCGGTCACGGCTCGATCATCGGCATGGCCCCGGCGGCCACGAGAAAATGTTTCGGCCTGAACCCCGGCTGCTACCCGGCGCCGGGCGTGGGCTGGTGCTCAGGGGTGTCTCGCGGCCCGCGAGACACCCCTGAGCACCAGCCGGGGAAGTGCGGCGCGCTGCGGCCCGGACCGGCTGCGGCGTCGCGCGAGTCCGGCCGGCGGTTACTCCCCGACCAGGTGTGCGAGCAGCGCGAGGATCGCTCCGGTGACTCCCCAGACCAGGGTGACCTGGCCGAGCACGACCGCGGTGGTGCGGGCACCGGTGGGGACCGTGCCCGGTTGCTGAAGGACCCGGACCGCGGCGAACGGTGACACGGCCATCAGGAACGCGAGGGCCGCCGCAGGCACCGCATAGAGCATGTCCTGGTCGGCGCACGAGTCGCTGAAGCAGGCCAGCGAGATCACGGCGGCGAAGAGGAAGTAGATCACCGGCAGGGCCGCGACGACGATCGCCACCCAGAGCGCGATCTTCGCGTTCCGTGAGGCGGGGAGCCAGGCCGAGCGCCGCGGCGGGAAGGCCGCCGGGCCGGTGGGGGTGTTCGTCGATGCGGTGGACATGTGGATGATCATGTCAGGTCACCGCCGTCGATATCGGTGTCGGTTCCCCGGGCCGGTCGGGCATGATCCCGATCATGGTCACCTACCGGTTGCTGCGACAGACGAGCCGCTCCTGCCGATTCGCGAAGGTCACCGTCGAGGTCGCGCCGGCGAGCGAGACCGAGGTGGACGTGACCGCCACCGTCGACGAGGACCGGCGGCGGGAGGCCGTGCTGGGTGCCCGATGGGCCCTGCGCGACGCCGCCCCGGCGAAGGTGACCGTGACCGACGTGGTCACCACCGAGATCGACACCGGGACCGGGGACGTCTACGAGGCCACCGCCCGTGCGGTGTGGGAGGCGCTGAGCGCCGTGCCGTACGTCGGGTTCAGTGATCCGCTGATGGTGACCGCGTGGCTGGGCGACATGGTCGGCCAGCGTCTGCTCGACGTGACCGGGGCACGGTACCGGGGAGAGGGCCCGCCGCACGCCTGGCTGCACTTCGAGCACGCCGTCGCGGTCGGGCTGCACGGCCGTGGCGACACGTTGCTGCTGGCGAAGGAGTATCCGTACCCGGCGTACGACGAGACCCGGGCCGGACCGGCGTCACGGCCGGACGTGCTGGCCGGATTCGTCGGCGGGCGGCTCGTCGACGGCGCGATCATTCTCGGCCACGAGGGCGAGGCGGTCTGCGCCGGGCTGGTGCTGCGCTTCGACCGGGGTGACCTGGTGATCGGCTCACTCGGCGACGAGTGGGTGCTCGCCGTGGACACCGCGCCGGAGGCCCTCAGCCCGCACTGGACCACGCAGCCGTTCGTGCGCGGGCCCGGCGGGTAGCACGGCCATCGGGGGCAGCGGGTGCCAGCTGGCGGCGACGTCGCGCATCAGCAGCCCGCAGTCCGGGAGCGCGGAGCCGGGCGGGAACCGGACCGGGTCGTCGAAGAACGTGGAGCGCACCGAGGTCAGCTCGACCGGGGTGACCCGCCAGTCCGGGGTGCGCAGCTCCAGGCCGTCGAGCCGGTGCGGGTCCGGCGTGCTGGAGAAGCCGGCCGCTCCGCGCCGGAAGAACTCCGACGCCTGGTCCAGGTCGTCGAAGAGGCGACTGCCGGTCAGGGCTGCTGTCGTACGAACGTGGACCTCCGCGTCGCGGAAAGCGATCCGCAAGGCGTCGGGATTTTCCTGTACGTCGAAGCGGCTCAGCCGGTGATGCCCCGGGAAGACGCGGCCGCCGGCCCAGGCGTTGAGCCGGGAACCGGTGTCGCGGCGCGGGATGTAGACGCCGTGGGCGACCCCGCCGGGGGTGTCCCACTCGACGGCGATCCGGTGCGCGCCGTTCTCGCTGCGCAGGCCGACCGGCGCGGGCAGGCCGGGCGGGCGCACACCGGCCAGCCGGATCAGGCAGATGCCGGCCACCGCCCACCCGTTGACGACCTGCGGGCGCAACGGCGCGGGCAGCAGCCGCGCGGTGGTCTCCGGGTCGGTGCGGTAGTTCACGAGCAGGCGGCGCTCGATGACGCTCACCAACCGAGGGGCTCTCATCAGGGGTGCCTTCCCTTCCGGGCCGGGTTTGAGCGGTCGCTCAAGTCGGAGCCTACGCCGGTTTGAGCGACCGCTCAACCCGGTTCTCGCTAGGCTGCGGGGATGGTCCGGGATGAGCTGATGCGGTTGCGGGAGCGCGCGGAGGCCGAGGCGGTGACGCTGGCCCGGGATCTGGAGGCGCTGTTCGCGGCGTCGCGGGACTCGAACGCCGACGACGAGCACGATCCGGAGGGCGCGACGATCGGCTTCGAGCGGGCCCAGCTGACCGCGCTGCTGGCCGCCTCGCGGGAGCGGGTCGCCGAGGTGGACGACGCGCTGGGCCGGGTGGACGCGGGGACCTACGGCGTCTGCGAGCGATGCGGGCGGGCGATCGCGGGGGAGCGGCTTGCCGCGCGGCCGTTCGCCCGCCACTGTATGGCGTGCGCTTGATCTTTTTTGGACAGTGGACCCGGGTCGCGGCGGTGGTGCTCGGGGCGCTGCTGCTCGGGATCGTGGGCGCGACCGCGGGGTCGTGGGTGGCCGGGCGGGAGTTCGGGGCGCTGCCGGACGACGTCGAGGCGGTGCGCCTGGCGCAGGAGATCCTGCCGGGGACGGCGGTTGCCGAGGAGATCGACCGGCACGACTTCCTGTACGGCGCGCACCGCGGCGACGAGGAGTACGGGCCGGGGTATGTGCAGATCTCGTACCAAAAAGGGGTTGATTGCGACCTGGACCGGCTCGCCTGGCAGAACGCGGCGAAGCACGGCTGGGAGGAGGCCGGTGAGATAACCGGCCGGCAGTGCTCGAGCTGGAACTTCCGGCGCGGCGACCTGGTGATGGCCTATGCGCACCAGGGGTCCGGCACCGAGGTGACGTTCTACCGGTCCACGACGAGGTCCACGATCGGTGCGTTGATCGGTGCGCTGGGCGGGATCCTGGCCGGTGTCGCGGTGTTCCGGCCGCTGAGCCGTCGGCCGGTGGTCCTGCTCGCGGCTCTGATCCCGCCGGCGCTGGTTCTGGTCCCGGTGACGGGGCTCGTGGTGGTGGCCGCGGTGTCCGGCGTCGAGGGGCCGACACCCCAGTTGTGGAGTGTCTGGCCCGCTCTCGCGCGGCTTTTCTTCTCCTGAGACGCTACTGAGGGTCGTAGCCGCCGCCGGCGATGTCGTCCAGCAGCGACGGGCGGGACGGCTTCCAGCCGAGAACGGTGCGGGCCTTCTCGCCGGTGGCCTGCTGGTCGAGCAGCAGTGCCGCGCCGAAGCCGCCGAGCCGGTCGACAAGCGCGTCCGGGGCCTCCGGCACCACGCGGCCCTGCAGGCCGAGGCGGTGGCTGGCGGCCTCGCCGAGCTCGCGGACGGTCGGGTTGTCGCCGCTGACACCGAGGAAGACCTCGCCGGTCGCGCCGTGCGTGAGGGTCGCGAGATAGAGCTCGGCGAGGTCGTCGACGTGCACGCTGGTCCAGTGCTGGGTGCCCGGGCCGACCAGGCGCAGCGCGGCGGGCTCGCCGGCCTGCCCGGCGCCGGCCTGCTCTCCGCCGGCCTGCTCTCCGCCGGCCTGCTCGGCGCCGACGACATAGGTGATGATGCCCTTGCCGTGACCGTAGACGAGGCCGGGCTCGACCAGCAGCGAACGGATGCCCGGCGCGGACAGCACGCGGGTGTCCAGCGCCTCGCGCCAGGCGACCAGGTCCGGAGCGTTCCGGGGCGTCCGCTCGGTGATCTCCGCGCCGGAGCCGTGCACCCACACACCACCCGTGCGGACGAACGTGCCGCCGGGGCGGAGCCCGTCGAGGACGGCGTCGGCGAACGCGGTCTCGACGGTGGAACTGCTCTGGTCGCCGGGGGACGCGGTCGCGATGACCGCGTCGGTCCCGGCCGCGAGGCGACGGACGAGATCGCGGTCGTCGATGCTGCCGATCACCGGTACGGCGCCGAGACCGCGGACCCGCTCGGCCTTGGCGTCGTCGCGGACCAGGGCCGTCACGGTGTGACCGGCCGAGATCAGGGCGGGCAGCAGGGCCGAGCCGATGTAGCCGGTCGCGCCGGTCAGGAAGACGTTCATGAACGCTGTGCTCCTCGTAACGGGGACTTTGTGCACGTCAAGATCTACCCGTCCGTGGTGTTCGTGAGAAACGAATAGTCTCGATTCACCTGATCGCCCACGGCGATAAGCTGAGCCGATGGAACAGCGCCAGCTCGAATTCTTCGTCGCGGTGGCCGAGGAGCTGAACTTCACCCGGGCCGCCCGCCGGACGCACGCCGTGCAGTCGACCGTCTCGTCGAGCATCCGAGCCCTGGAACGTGACCTCGGCACACCGCTGTTCGCGCGGAGCACCACCCGGGTCGAGCTCACCGAGGCCGGCCGGGCGCTGCTGCCCGAGGCCCGGCGCTCCCTCGACTCGCTCGATCAGGCCCGCGCCGCGGTCGACGGGCTCCGCGCCGGGATCACCGGCAGCCTGCGGATCGGGACGCTGTCCGGGCTGACCGCTGTCGACATGCGCCGGCTGGTCCGCGACTTCCGGCAGCGGCACCCCGGCGTGCAGCTGAACATGCGGGTGGACGCCGCGGGGAGCGACGGGCTGCTGGCCGGGCTGCGGGCGCGGACACTCGACGTCGCGTTCGTGGGTGTGCAGTCGACGACGATTCCCGGCCTGCACCTGGACCCGATCGCGACGTTCCAGCCGCGGCTGATCGTGCCCGCCGACCACCCCCTGGCCGGCCGGTCCCGGGTGACGCGCGCCGAGCTGGCCGACGAGCCGTTCATCGATCTGCCGGTCGGGTTCTGCAACCGGGCCCGTACCGACGCCGACTTCCGCGACGCGGATCTGACCCGCACGGTGGCGGTCGAGGTGAGCGACGTGACGACGATTCCGAGCTATGTGGAGTCCGGGATCGGGGTGGCGCTGGTGCCGCCGCTGGCGACCGAGGCGGCGGCCGGCGTCGTACCGATCGAACTGGATCCTCCGGCCCGCCCGTGGACCTTGGCCGTGGCGCGGCTCAGCACCCCGGAACCGACGCGAGCGGTCAGCGCCTTGCTGGCCCTGATCGACGGCGTCGTGGTCCGGCACGGCTGCTACTGAGGTCGGCGCCGGCGAAATTCCTCGTCGGGTTCGCTGAGCACATTCGCCAGCGCTCTCGACGCCGGTGCCGGAAGGGCATCCAACGCTTCCTGCAGCAGTGCGCGGGGATGGCGACCGCAGCAATCGCACGGCAGGAACGTCCGGCCCCGTGATCGATGGTCTTCGACGGGGTCATAAAATGTGGCGGCCCGTATTGATTATCGTCGTCACGCCTGGCTCGACAGCGTAGCCCTCGGGGTTGCGGCCTCGGCACGGGACGTTTGCCGAGGGAGTGCCCTTGTCCGAGAGCTCGTGCCGTGTCTGCCATCGGGCGCCGGCCGCCGACGTCAGTTTCCATGGCCACGAAGGGCTGCTGGTGCTGATGCGCTTCAGTCGCACCGATGGGCCTTTCTGCCGGGAATGCGGCCTGGCGGCATTCCGCGACATCAGCGCGCACACGCTCATGCGGGGTTGGTGGGGTTTCGCGTCGCTGTTCATCACCGCCGGGGTGCTGGTGCTGAACGCGGTGCGCTGGGCGCGGATCCGGGTGCTGCCGGAATCGGAGCGGCCCGCCAACGATCGGACGCTGAAGCCCGGCAAACCGTTGCTGGACCGGCCGGCGGCCTACGGGCTGCTGGTGCCGGCATTGCTCGCCATCTACGTGTGGTTCAGTACCGTCCATTCCTGACCGCGCCGGTTCGGCCGAGCTGCTCCGGAGAAGGTGACAGTGCGCTGCCCTTCTCCGGAGCGCCCGGCCTGACCGTTCAGGACTCGCAGTTGACCGCGGTGTCGGGGTCGGAGTTGGGGACGCAGGTGTCGTGGTCGGCGCCGCCGTCGAGAGTGTCGATCTTGCCGTCCTTGGTGCCGTCGAGGTGGTCGTCGCCGGCGTCGCCGTAGAGGTGGTCGGTGCCGCCGCCGCCGATCAGCGTGTCGAGGCCGCCACCACCACGGATGATGTCGTCGCCCTCGGAGCCGTCGAGCCGGTTGGCGCCGTCGTTGCCGGTGAGCGTGTCGGCGGCCTGGCCACCGTGGATGTTCTCGATGTCGGTACCGATGGTGTCCTTCTCGCCGGCCTGGCCGTCGTCGGCGACGGCGCCGTCCAGGTCGACGGTGACCGGCACGAACCGCCAGTTGTAGTCGACGGTGTCGCTGCCGGCGCCACCGAGCAGCAGGTCGTCGCCGGTGCCGGACTCGAGCACGTCGTCGCCGGCGCCGCCTTCGAGGCGGTTGGTGCCGGTGTAGTCCTCCAGCACGTCGTTGCCGCCGTTGCCGATGATCACGTCGTTGCCGGCCAGCCCGGACAGCCGGTCGGGGCCGTTGGTGCCGTAGAGGTGGTCGTTGCCGAGGCCGCCGACGAGGTACTCGGCGTTGAGGATGGTGTCGCCCTCGCCCTTGCGGCCGTCGTCGCCCTTCACCCCGTCGGAGTCGGCGGTGAGCGCCTTCTTCCGGCTGGAGTAGGAAATCATGTCGGTCCCGGCGCCGCCGGAGAGCAGGTCCGCGTCCGGGCCGGACGTGTCGGCACCCTGCGCCAGGGTGTCGTCGCCGGCACCGCCGTACTCCCGGTCGTTGCCCTTGTCGCCCTGCAGGTTGTCCTTGCCGTCGCCGCCGGAGAGCGCGTCGTTGCCGTCCCCGCCGGCCAGGAAGTCGGTGCCGGCCAGGCCGTAGAGGTGGTCCGCGCCCGAACCGCCCAGCAGGAGGTCGTCGCCGGGACCGCCGATCAGCGTGTCCGCACCGGAACCGCCGGTGGCGAAGAGCGTCAGGCCGGTCCGGTTGGTGACCTTGTCGTTGCCGGAGCCGAGATACGTCACGACCTGGCCGATCTCGAGCGAGGTGGTGCAGCGGACCTTGGTCTTGTCGCCCTTGACCGCCTTGCAGCCCTTGCCGGGTTTCACCCTGACCCGGTCGTCGATCGTCACGGTACGCCCGGAGCGGGTGACCACCACGGCGTTCTTCTTGCCCGAGCCGGCCTTGAACACGACGCTGATCGGGTCGCCCCGCTCACCGCTGGTGTCCAGGTAGACCGTGCCGGTGGCGGCGGCCTGGGCGGGCGCGGCGAACACGCCGACCGCGGTGGTGGTGGAGAGCAGAGCCACGCCGACTCTGGTCAGCCAGATGGATCTGGACAATGTGGACCCCCGTCGTTCAGGCAATGTTCATCAATGTCGTCGGATCGTAGATCATCAGCGGCGCGCTGTGGTCCACGTGCGAAACGGGCGCCGCGCCTCGATCCTCCGTAAACCGTGATCGGTGGCGACGATCAGGCCGCCGGTGACCGGGCAGGCGGCCACCGAAAGGGCATCGCCGCCGACCGGCACCACCGCGAGCGTCGCGCCGTCGTTCGTCCTGAGCAGCACGACCACCCCGTCGAAGCCGAGCGCGATCATCGCGCCGTCCGCGGTGAAGCACGGCCGGGTGAACCAGCCCACCTGCGGCGTGGCCACCCCGGTGATCTCGGCGTCGACCGAGCGCTGCCAGATTACGAAGCCGTCGGTATCGGTCAGCAGCACGTCGCCGCGCCAGCCCGGCGGACGGCGCGGGTGGTCGATACCCGAGGTCTCCCAGATCGCCAGGTAGCGGCTGTCCGGGGCGAACACGGCCGCCGGGATGGTGTCGCGGGCCGCCCGTTCGATCTCGGTGACCGGCTCGAGGCCGCCGCCGGCGGTGACCCGGTCGATGCGGACGTGGGCGCCACCCTGGAACGAGCAGGTGGTGGCGAGGAACGCGCCGTCGGGAGAGAAGTCCACGCAGTCGGTCCGCTCACCGGCCTCGACGTCGGCGGTGACCGTCCGGGTGTCCAGGTCGAGCAGGACCACCCGTTCCGGGTCCAGGGCGGCGGCCAGCCACCGGCCGTCCGGGGAGAAGACCAGCGCGGAGACGTTCGCCAGCTCGCCGAGCAGTTCGGGGTCGGCGAGGTCGTCGCCGCGGAGCTCGACGGGGGCGTCGACCGGCGCGACCGCGATCAGAGGACGGAGCGGATGGACGGCGAGGTCGTGGATCGCGACGTGTTCGGTCGGCACGATCACCTCGGGCCGCGGCACCCCGTCGAGCCGCCAGCGGACCAGGGTTGCGTGCCCGGCCACGCTGACGGCGGCCCGGCCGGTCCGCACAGCGCTCTGCGCGCTACCGATAACGATCACCGGGTCGGTGGGCTCGAGCAGCGATCCGCCCGCGGCGGCCAGCCGGACCCGAACCTCCTCAGGACCGCGGCTTCGCGCGAGGTGGTGCGGGCTACTGCCGCTTTTGTCGCGTACGATCGGATTTGCGCCCTCGGCGAGCAACAGCGCGACCAGAGCGTCGTCGCCTCCCCAGACCGCATGGTGCAGCGGAGTCTCGCCGCGGCCGCTCCGGGCTTCGAGTTCCGCCCCGGCGTCCAGCAGCAGCCTGGCCTTGGCCGCACCGGCTTTGTGCAGGGGTGTGTCCCCTTGGAAATCCCGGGCGGTGAAGGACGCGCCAGCGCGCAGCAGCACGGTGACGACCTCGGGGTCCCGGGCCCGGTGCAGCGGCGTCTGCCCGAATGCGTTCAGTTGATCGAGGCTGGCGCCGGACAGTGCCCGGATCAGCAACTCGGCGATCTCTCCGGTCGCTGCCTCGTGCAACGGCGTGAACCCATTGGTCCGGCAGGCCAGCGCATCCGCTCTCGCGCCGAGCAGCATCCGGACCGCGCCGGCCGATCCGGCGCCGGCCGCCGCATGCAGAGGTGTCTCGCCCATCCACCCGCGGGCGCCCACCGCGGCCGCATCCTCGTCGAGCAACTGTCGCAGGGTGAGCAGGTCACCCTCCCGCGCCGCCTCGATCACCGCAACCTTCTGCACCACACCACCCACCTCGTCGAGCCCCGGATCCCGCCGTGATCGCCAATCCTGCCCCGGGAATGCAGGGAGGCCCGCCGCGCGGACCGCTGATCACCGCCCCCGTGGCGGTGATCATGGACCGGCGCCGGGCCGCCGTGGATGATGAGGATGACCTTAGGAAGGTCAGCTACAGCCGATCTACAAATCGGCGGTCAGCGCTTGTAGCTTCTCCCGGGCGCGCGCGGCGTCCGCGTGGCCGAGGGCTTCCAACAGTTCCAGAGCGCGCTCGGCAGCGGCGATCGCCTCGCCGGTTTGCTCGTGCGGGTCGAGGGCGTCGGCGAGGTGCAGCAGGGTGTCCGCCTCGAAGTAGTGGTCGCCGTGCTCGGCGAACAGTTCGACGGCCCGCCGGTAGCAGTCCGCGGCCTGTCTCCGGTCGTCCCGCCGCAGGTGGGCGTAGGCCAGGCTGTCCCAGGCGGCCGCGGCACTGCGGGTGTCGCCGAGCTCACGGGCCAGCTCGACCGCACGGGTGCAGTGGATCAGGGTCTGGTCGTAGTGGCCGAGCTGGGCGTGGTACCAGCCGACCGAGTTCAGCGCGTTGGCCTGGCCGTAGCGCTGGCCACCGGCCTGGAACGCCGCGTAGGCCGCCTCGGCGTGCGCGAGGGCCAGCTCGTACGAACCGGTCCGGGCGTGCAGCTGGCCCAGCGTCATGGCGGTGTGCCCCTGCGCGACGTGATCACCCAGTTCCCGGTTCATCTCCAGGGCGCGGGTGAGGTGGTCGCGGGCCTCGTCGTACCGGGCCTCGCGGCTGGCGGCCAGGCCGATGAGCCGGTGCGCGCGGGCCTGCCGGGCCAGGTCGTCGAGGCGCTCGGCGGCGGCCAGCGCGACCCGCTGGGTGGCGGCCATGTCGTGGTAGCGGCTGCGCAGGTCGAAGAACCGGGCCAGGGCCCAGGCGAACTCGGTCACCTGCCGGTCGAGTCCGGCGGCGGCCGCTGCCCGGAACACGCCGAGCAGCACCGCCTGCTCCTGGGCGAACCAGGCTTTCGCGGCGGTGGAGTCCGTGAGCGCTTCCGGTCGTACCCCGGAATCGGGTTCTCCGGGATCGGAGCGATCACCGTGCGGGACGAGCAGGTGCGCCGCGGCGCAGACGGTGTGCAGGTAGTGGTCGGTGGTGCGGACGACCGCTGCCTGCCGGTCCGGCTCGGCGTCGTCGCGCCCGGCCATCTCGACGGCATACGCCCGCACCAGGTCGTGCATCGTGTACCGGCCGGGTTCGGTCTCGGTGACGAACGCGGCCCGGCACAGCTCCTGCAGGTCGCGGCCGGCCTCGGCGAGGGTGCCGCCGGCCAGGCTGGCGGCGGCCGGCACCGTGATGTCCGGCCCGGGGTGGATCCCGAGCAGCCGGATCAGCCGTTGCGCGCCGGCGTCGAGGATCCGGTACGACGACGAGAAGACCGCGCGCACGTCGCTGGCCGCGTCGCCGACGGTCAGCGCGTCCAACTCGCTGTCGCGCAGCTCGGCGGCCAGGTCGGCCAGGGCCAGTCGGGGGTCCGCGGCGGCCCGGGCGCCGGCGACCGACAGCGCGAGGGGCAGCCCCGCGCACCGCTTGACGATCTCGTCGGCGGCTTCCGGTTCGGCCGCCACCCGGTCGGCGCCGACCCGGCCGGCCAGCATCTCGCGCGCCTCGGCCGGGCTGAGCACGTCGAGGGCGAGCACGTCCGCGCCGTCGATCGCGACGAGCCCGGTCAGCTGGTTGCGGCTGGTGATCACGGCGAGGCTGCCCGGGGTGGCGGGCAGCAGCGGGCGCACCTGTTCCGCGTCGTGGGCGTTGTCGAGCAGGATCAGCATCCGCTTGCCGGTCAGCAGACTGCGGTAGAGGCCGGCCTGCGCGTCCAGCCGGAACGGGATGCGCTGCGGCGCGACACCCAGCCCGTCGAGCAGCACCCGCAGCGCGTCGCTGGGTGTCACCGGCGGGGCGACCGGGTCGAAGCCGCGCAGGTTGACGTAGAGCTGACCGTCCGGGAACCGGGTGCGGACCCGGTGTGCCCAGTGCACCGCCAGGGTGGTCTTGCCGACCCCGGGCAGTCCGGCGATCGCCGAGATGACCACCGGGGCGGCCCGGCCGGGGAGCAGGGCGTCCAGGTGGCGCAGGCTCTGCGCGCGGCCGGTGAAGTGCGGGTGGTCGGCCGGCAGCTGTGCCGGGGTCATCGCCGGCGCGGCCACCGGGACGGCGGTCAGGCTCAGCGACGGGTCCGCGGTGAGGATCGCCTTGTGCAGGCGCTGCAACTCCTCGCCCGGTTCCAGGCCGAGCTGGCCGGCCATCGTCTGCCGCAGGTCCCGGTAGGTGGCGAGGGCATCACCGCGGCGCCCGCACCGGTGCAGGGCCAGCATCAGCCGTCCGCGCAGCCCCTCGTCGTGCGGGTGCTCGCCGGCCAGCGCGACGAGTTCGTCGACGACCGCCGCGTGTCGCCCCAGCCGCAGGTCGGCCTCGATCCGATCGGTACGGGCCGCCAGCCGCCGCTGCCGGAGCCGATCGCGCTGCTCGTCCAGCGCCGGCGCCGTGACGTCCTCGAACGGCTGGCCCCGGAACAGTGCCAGCGCCTCGCCCAGCAGTCCGGCGGCCTGCTCGGCGTCACCGGCGGACAGGGCTTCGCGGCCGCGGTCGGCGAGCTCGGTGAAGCGCTGCAGGTCGAGTTCGCCGGCGTCCACTCGCAGCAGATAGCCGGGTGGCCGGTGCAGCAGGCGGTCGTCGCCGGCGTGCGCGTCCGACAGGGCCCGGCGCAGCTGGGAGACCCGTACGTGCAGGGCGGACTGGGCGGTGCGGGGTTGCCGGTCGTCCCACAGCACCTCGGCGAGCCGTTTCGCGCTCACCACCCGGTTGGCGTGCAGCAGCAGCATGGCCAGCAGCGCGGTGCGTTGCTGGCCGCCCAGCGGGACCGGCTCACCGTCGACGGTCACCCCGACCGTGCCGAGCACGTGAAATGCGGTTGTCAGACCACTCACTCCCCAAGCCTTGTCAAGATCACATCAACCAGCTCTGAGCTGCGGAGACGTCACCGAGGTAAGCCTGCGGTAAGCGTCCGGCCAGACCCTTTCCCCAGCGAGTTGATCGTAGGGAGGATAGTCGTGACGTTGGTCCTGCGGGTGCTCGGTCCACTGGAGATCCAGAACGGGACGCGGGCGATGCGGCTGGGCGGCACCAAGCCGCGTGTGCTGCTGGCCTACCTGCTGGTGCACGCGAACCGTACGGTGCCGATCGGCGAGTTGGTCGAGGAGCTGTGGGGCGCCACCCCGCCGGCGTCGGCGGTGGCCAATGTCCGTACCTATGTCGGCGGTCTGCGTCGCACCCTGCGGTTCTGGCCGTCCTCGGTGGACGTGGTGGCCCGGCCCGGCGCCTACCGGCTCGCGCTGACCGGTGACGGTCACCGGCTGGACCTGGACGAGTTCCGGCACGAGGTGCGGCTCGGCCGCGCCAAGATGAACAACGGTTCGCCCCTCGCGGCGGCCGACCACTTCGACCGGGCGCTGGCGATGTGGCGCGGTCCGGCGCTGGAGGACCTGCGCGCCGGCGCGGTGCTCAACACGTTCGCCTCGCACCTGGAGGAGGACCGGGCGCAGGTCGCCGCGGAACTCGTCGAATGCCGGCTGATGCTGGGCCAGCCGGCCGAGGTGATCCCGGGGCTGCGCGGGAGCATCCGGGCCGAGCCGTTGCGCGAGCAGGCGTACGCGCAGCTGATGCGCGCCCTGTACCTCAACGGCGACGCGTCGGCGGCGCTCGAGGTGTTCCGGGCCGCCCGCGCGGCGCTGACCGCCGACCTCGGCATCGAACCCGGCCCGCAACTGACCGACCTGCACCGCGCGATCCTGACCGGGCGGCCCGCCGGCCCCACCCCGTGGCTGCGGGGCGCGCCGTGCCTGCTGCCGCCGGCCGCCGCCGGCTTCGTGGGCCGGCAGGCCGAGCTGGCCCAGGGGATCCGGGTGCTCACCGCCGACCTTCAGGGCGCGCTGCCGCTGCTGGCCGTCTCCGGGCCCGCGGGCACCGGCAAGACCGCTGTGGCGACGACGCTGGCCCATCGGGTACGCGGTGACTACCCGGGCGGTCAGCTCTACGCGGACCTGCACGACGAGTGCGGGGCGCCGGTGGATCCCTCCGTCGTGATCCGTCGTTTCCTCGGCGCGCTCGGGGTGCCGGCGACGTGCGTACCCGAGGATCCGGCCGAGCGGACCGGGATGCTCCGCAGCGAGTTGGCCGGCCGCCGGGTCCTGGTGCTGCTGGACAACGCGGCCGGCGAGGCCCAGATCCGCGCCCTGCTGCCGAGCACCGCCGACTGCGCCGCGATCGTCACCAGCCGCCGGTGGTTGCCGGGCCTGGACGGCGCGCACCGGATCGAGCTGGGCGGCCTCACCGAGCCCGAGGCGATCACCATGTTCACCACCGTGCGCGGCCGGCCGGCGGCCGAGGAGGAGACCGCCGCAGTGCGCGAGGTCGTCCGCCGGAGCGGCCTGCTGCCCGCCTCGGTACGGGCAGCGGCCACCCTGGCCGCCGGCCGTCCGTTGACCGAGCTGCTCGACTCTGCGCCGCCGGGTGCCGGCTCCGTCGTACCCACGGATCTTGATCTTGAATTTCTCGCGGTGTGCCGCGGTCGTGAGTGATCAGCGAACCGCCCCGGAGCGGACCGTCGAGGTCCTGGAGACCTGGGCCCGGCCGCGTCGTGCGAAGCCCTGCGACGCCGGACCGGTGCCCGGGAGGCGGCCCGCGGTCTCGCCGCCGGTCGAGCCCGGATTGGTGCGGTTCACCGTGCGGCGCAGGCCCGGATGACGGGTCTCCCACGCCTCGCGGACCCGGACAGGCAGGTGCAGATCGCGCCAGACCCGGCGCAGCATCGCCGGGTTGATCAGATCCTCGACCTCGCCGCAACCGGCCGCCTCGCAGAGCACCTGCTCGTAGGCGTGACGCAGCTGGGCGGGGTCCTGCAGGTCGTAGCGGCGGCGGCTGGCGTGCCCGCAGCTCATGTGGTGGGGCACCTCGAGGACGCCGAGGCTGTGGCCGTGCAGGTCGTCGATCCGGTCGGGGACGGCTGGGGCTCGGTGTGCGGCGCTGCGATTCCGGCGGCCGTCACGGGTGGCGACGTAGGACATGCCCTCAGGTTAGGGCGACCGGGACCACCGGTTCCGGTTGTCGCGGCCATCGGTGACGGGGGTCTGCCGGAGTGCCTGGTGGGGGACAGGATGCGCCTGGTGGCGACGGCCCGGATTCAGCAAGATCGACGGACTGGTCCAGAGTGGACCAGATCGGACGACGGCGTATCCTCGTCGGAAACCGCCGCGACGGGAGACACCACGATGACCGAGAGTGACGCTGCCGCCAAACTGGACACCAGCGTGCCGCACTCGGCGCGGGTGTGGAACTACTGGCTGGGCGGCAAGGACAACTTCCCGGTGGACCGGGCGGTCGGCGACGACTTCGCGAAGCTCTACCCGGACATCACCGTGGTGGCGCGGCACTCGCGGGCGTTCCTGCGGCGAGCCGTCACGTTCCTGGTGACCGAGGCCGGCATCCGGCAGTTCCTGGACGTCGGCACCGGCATGCCGACCGCGGAGAACACCCACCAGGTGGCGCAGGCCGCGGCCCCGGACGCGAAGATCGTCTACGTCGACAACGACCCGTTGGTCCTGGCGCACGCCCGGGCGCTGCTGACCAGTACGCCGGAGGGGCGCACCGACTACCTCGACGCCGACCTGCACGCGCCGGAGCGGATCCTCACGGCGGCCGGCGCGACGCTCGACCTGAGTCGGCCGGTCGGCCTGATCCTGATGAACATCCTCGGTCACGTGCCCGACGCCGACCAGGCGATCCTGATCGTCCGGGAGCTGCTGGCCGGCCTGCCCTCGGGCAGCTACCTGATCACCGCCGACGGCACCAACGTGCTCGACGGGCCGGCGTTCGAGGAGGCGATCGCGGTGTGGAACGCGAACGCGCCGCTCAGCTACCACCTGCGGCACCCCGACGAGATCGCCCGTTTCCTCGACGGCCTCGAGATCCTCGAGCCCGGCCTGGTCCCGTGCTCACGCTGGCGGCCGTCGCCGGACGCGGCCGGCGAGGACCTGCGCGAGGTCGACGAGTTCGGCGCGGTCGCCCGCAAGCCCTGACCCGGCTCATCCGTCGACGACGTCGACGAACCCCATCTCGAACGGGAACAGCCGCACCTGATGCCGGCGCCCGCCGTGCTGTTCCGCGTCGGCCAGCCAGTCGAGCACAGCGGTCGCGAGCTGCCGCGGCAGGCCGGCGAGGGCGGCGTCGTCACGGGTGTTCATGCCGCGCGTACTGTATGCCCGGTCCTGTTCATGATCGTAGATGGGTAGCCGATGAAGACCCCGCTGCGCCCCGGCGATCCGACCTCCCTGGGCGGCTACGAGCTGCTGGCCCGGCTCGGTGAGGGCGGCATGGGCTCGGTGTTCCTCGGCCGGCGCGCCGACGGGCCACTGGTCGCCATCAAGGTCATCAAGTCGGAGTACGCCCACGAGGAAGAGTTCCGCGGGCGGTTCCGCAGCGAGGTCAAGCGCGCCCGGCAGGTGCCGCCGTTCTGCACCGCCGCGGTGCTCGACGCCGACCCGGAGCACCGCACGCCGTACCTGGTCGTCGAGTACGTCGACGGGCCGAGCCTGGACGAGGTGGTGCAGAGCGGTGGCCCGCTGCTGGACAGCCGGCTGCACAGCGTCGCGGTCGGGGTGGCCACCGCGCTCACCGCCATCCACGGCGCGGGCGTTATCCACCGGGATCTCAAGCCGCGCAACGTGCTGCTCGCCCTGGGCTCGCCGAAGGTGATCGACTTCGGTATCGCCCGAGCGCTCGAGGTGACCAGCCAGCACACCCGGCCCGACCAGATGGTGGGAACGGTGTCCTACATGGCACCGGAGCGCTTCGACGGCGATCACCGCGACATCACGCCGGCCGCGGACGTGTTCGCGTGGGGCGCGGTCATCGCGTACGCCGGAACCGGCCGCACCCCGTTCCGCGCGGACTCGCCGGTCGCGACCGCGGCCCGCATCCTGACCCAGCCGCCGGACCTGACCGGGCTGACCGGCCCGCTCGCCGACCTGGTCGCGCTCACCCTCGCCAAGAACCCCGAGGACCGGCCGACCGCGCACGAACTGCTCAACCTGCTGCTGGCCCAGCACACCGGCGAGCACTCGTTCGGCCGGTCGCCGACGCTCGACCCGGGGCTGCGCGAGGCCGCCGAGGCCGCTCAGCTCTCCGGCCGTCACGCCTCCGGCAGCAGCAAGCGTCTGGGCGCGGTCATCCCGCCGGCTCCGGGCCGACGAAGCAGATTTCGTACGGTCATAGCAGTCACCGCCGCGGCCACCGTGCTGGCGGCAGCGGCCGGCGTCTACGGCCGTAGCCGGGAGGACGCCGCCGCGGACCCGTCACCGGGACCGGACACCGCCGTCGCGCTCGTCACGCAGCCCGCCATGCCGGTGCCGGACGCCGTCCGCGGCCCGTGGGTGGCCGACGTGCTCGACCGCCCCGGCCAGTGGAAGAACTACGACGACCCGTCCGGCTACGGCACCTGCAGGTTCGACAAGGGCCTGGTCATGGCGACGACCAGCTTCGCGCTGGAGTGCCCGGGCACCACCGAGTCGTTCGCCGGCGACCAGTCGATCAGCGCCGACGTCACCCTGGACTCGGCGCTGTCCTGCGTGACCGTCTCGTTCCGGGCGGTGGCCGACAGCGCGTACTGGCTGGACCTCTGCCCGACGACCGTGCGGATCCGGCACCAGGGCGTGAACAACACCGAGACGCTGAGCGAGACCCCGTCCACCCTGTTCGCCCCGAAACAGCGCCGTACCGTCGGGCTGATCCTGCTCGGCACGCAGGCGATCGTGGCCGTCGACGGCGCGCGGATCCTCGACGCCACGATGGCCGATCCGAGCCTGCTGGCCGGCAAGGTCGGTTTCGGCCTCACTCCGGTCACCCGGAGCGACTCCGACGACGTGGCGATCGGGGCGCTCGTCGCCCGTACCGAGATAAGGCCGATCGAATCCACGACCGCCACGACCGCCACGACCGCCGCGCCCGCCGCGGCGTCGCCGACGTTCACCGACGTGCGGAAGGGCAGCACGACGTCGATCGTGAAGGTGCGCGGGTACTACCCGAAGTACCACTCGGTGGTGGTCGAGCCGGTCCTGTTCATGAGCGGCGACGAATACTGCAAGACGTTCGCGCTGAGGCCGTCGGCCGACGCCCCGTGCGAGCGGGAGTGGGTGACCGAGGACAGCCGGATGGTGGTCACCCTGCCGGTCGCGGCCGCCCCGAAGCTCACCTCGGTCCTCGACGACACGGAACGCTGCGCCGGCGACCCGGTGACCGTCGGCACGTGCGCCATCAGCAGCAAGAATTTCACCGCACGTGTGGTCCAGGGGGAGGGTTTCTTCATGGTACGCGTGACCACTCAGAACGGCGTCGTCACCGCGATGGCCGAGGTCTATGTCTCCTGATGCGCCGTCCTGTTTATCCGGCCGCCATTCGGGAGTCAAGAAATGTTCAGCAACCCGACATTGATCTTGGCTTTACATCGAGAGCCGTCTAACTTTACGCGAGATTCACCCAGTCAGTTACGGGGAGTAGCGTGAAAAAGATCAGGACAGTTCTCGCGACGTTGTTTGTCACCGCCGTCGCCGTGATAGCGGTTCCGTCGCCGGCTGCGGCAGCGCCCAGTTCGGAGTTGGACTACGCGGAAGCCTCCGGGGCGCCGTCGGACACCTCGCACTGTGTCACCCAGTACTGGGCGAAGACCTGCTATGTCGCCGCCGGTGACAAGTGGTACATCCTCGACCGGATGGATGACGGCGGGCGCCCCTTCATCCGGTGGGAGAACTACAAGGACGGAGCGCTCTACCGCACCGGTATCTGCAGCAACCGCCTTGGCTTCAACCATTGGGCTGTCTGCAACAAGGACTACTATGAGTCGTCCATTCTCTGGGTGCGTCAGAACGTCTGGAAGATCAGCACCAATAATGAGATGTACGACTGGTCGGACTGGTTCAAGGTTCAGTAGGTTCTCGGGGACGCCGCCGCCGGGGCCAAACCGCTCGTCGCCCGGTGGCAGCGGGTCAGGTGTCGTGGGACCAGCGGGGGACCAGGGACTCGTGGGCTTCCAGGCGGTGCTGGGTTCGCTGCGGGTCGGTTTTGGTGATGGCGTCCAAGAGGCTGATCGCCAGGGTGACCACGGCGGCGTGTGAGTCGAAGACCAGGCCGGTGCCGACCGGGGCGACCAGCAGCACGTCAGCGTCGTCGGCGAACGGGACCAACGCGGTGTCGGCGATCACCACGGTGGCCAGGCCGAGGCTGCGGGCCAGCCGGACGGCGGCGACCGTGCCGGCCGGGTAGCGCGGCATGGCGAAGACCAGCAGCGCGGTCGCGCCCTGCTGGCTCAGTTGCAGCACGGCGTCGTCGACCTCGCCGGCGTCGGTGCAGACGCTGACCGCGGGCAGGACCCGACGGGCGAAATATCCGAAATATTGGGCCAGGGCGGCCGAGGCGCGCAGGCCGACCACGCCGAGCGGGGTGGTGCCGGCGAGCAGGTGCACGGCCCGGCTCATCAGGTCACCGGAGACCACCCGATGAAGGCGCGCGAGGTTCGCGCGTTCCTGCTCGATCGCGGCGCCGCCGAGGTCCGTGCGCTGCCCGAGGCCGTGCTGCCCGACACCGTGCTGGCTGACACCGTGCCCGTCGCCGCCGCGCTGGTCGGGGCCCTGCTGGTCGCTGCCGGGGCGCTCGGGGCCGCGGCGGTCGCCGCTGGGGCGGTCGAAGCCCCGCTGGGCGCCGCTGGGGCGGTCGAGGCCCTGCTGGTCGCCGCCGCGCTGCTCGAGGCCGTGCTGGTCGCCGACGCCGAGCTGGCCGGTGCCGGTGCCGGGGCCGCGCTGCTCCGGGATGCGGGCCAGGACGGCGTCGCGGAGGGCGGCTCGGAACTCCGGGAAACCGGCGAAACCCAGCGCCGTCGCGAGCCGGGTGACGGTCGGCTGGCTGACCCCGGTGCGCTCGGCGATCTCGATGGTCGACAGGAACGCGACGTCCGGGAACATGCCCAGCATCCGCCGGACGATCTGTCGTTGCGCGGGCGAGAGCCGGTGCGCCTGCGCCAGATTCAGCAGCCAATCCACGGCCCCGTCGTGTTCCATCGATGCCCTTCGTCGCGCTGCTCTCCGTGAATACTCTAAAACACACGGGAGATATGGTGCATTCGACGATTCAGGCAGGCCGGGCGAAGGTGTGATGGGCTGATGACCGAACGGGCGATCTGGCTGCGGTTCCTTTCCGGCTTCGACATCGACGAGCTGAACATCGGCACGGACGAGGTGATCGCCGCGGTCGAGGGGGTCGTCGACGCGCACGGGCGGGGCCGGACGGTTTTCGAGCCGCGGACCCACCTGGTGCCGGACAACGGCGGCGCCGGGCACTTCAACATCCTTCGCGGGCACGTCTCCACGCTGGGTGACCACGGCCTCAGCGGGGTGAAGGTGGTCGGCGACTTCGTCCCGAACTACCTGCAGGGCCTGCCGAGCGAGCTGGCCATGATGACCCTGTTCGACCCGGCCACCGGCGTCCCGCTGGCGATCATGGATGCCACCCTGATCACCGAGGTGCGTACCGGGGCGATGACCGCGGTCGGCGCCAAGCACCTGGCCCGCCCGGACTCGAAGATCCTCGGGCACGTCGGCGCCCGGGGCACCGCGTTCGCGAACGTCACCATGCTCGACCGGCTCTTCCCTCTGGAGGAGATCCGGGTGACCAGCCGCCGGCCGGAGTCGCGGGAGGCGTTCGCCGACCGGTTGCGCACGGTCACCGACACCCCGGTCCGCGCCGTCGCCACCGCGGACGAGGCGTATGCGGACGCCGACATCCTGGTCGAGGCGTCCCGGTTGGAGCAGCCGACCCCGCTGCTGCGCACCGCGGCGGTCAAACCCGGAGCGTTCGTGGTCCCCTACGGCACGGTCAGCGCCGTCGAACTGGACCTGCTCGACGTGATGGACAAGGTGGTCGTCGACGACTGGCGCGAGTCGCGGTCCGGCCGGTTCGGCGCCCTGCGCGCGCACGTCGACACCGGCCGGCTGACCGAGCAGTCGCTCCACGCCCAGATCGGCGAGATCGTCAGTGGCGCCAAGCCCGGCCGCGAGCGCCCCGACGAGCGGATCCTGTTCTGGCACCGCGGACTGTCGATCCTCGACGTGGCCCTGGCCCACCTCATCCTGACCAGGGCCGAGGCGGCCGACACCGGAACCATGCTCCGGTACCGATGACCGGCGTGCTGCGGGTGCGTTCGGCGGCGGACTTCGATCGTACGAAAATGGGCCTTGTCGCCCGAACCGCGACCAGCGTCGTGCTGGAACCCGCGCTGCTCGCGCACGTCGCCGCCAACCGGGCGTCGGTGTTGACGGCGCTCGATGGCGACCAGGCGGTCTACGGGGTCAACACCGGGATGGGCGCGCTCGCCGGGATCCGCCTCGACGCGGAGTCCCGCGCGCGGCACCAGGACACCCTGATGGCCGGCCGGGCGGTCGGGTCGGCGCCGTGGCTGCGGCGTGACCAGGCCCGCGCGGTGCTCGCGGTGCGGCTGCGGACCCTGCTGCACCCGGCCGCGGGCGTCTCGCCGGAGCTGTGCGTGCGGCTCGCCGACCTGCTGAACGCCGACGTGGTGCCGGCCATCCCGGCGCGGGGCGGTGGCGCGGCCGGCGAGATCATCCCGCTGGCGCACGCCGGTGCTGTGCTGATCGGAACCGGTCAGGTGCTCGACGCCGCCGGGAGCGCGGTCGATGCCGGGCCGGTGCTGGCCGCGGCCGGGCTGCGTCCGGGGTCGTTCGGGGCGAAGGAGGGTGTCGCGTTCCTGGAGGGCGTGCCCGGCCTGACCGGGCTCGCGCTGCTCGCCACGGACGAGGTCCGGGTGCTGGTCGGCCAGGTGGTCGCGGTGGCCGGTGCGGCCCAGGCGGTGGTCGGGGCGAGCGCTGATCCGTTGCGGCCGCAGTTGGCTTTCGGTGACGACGATTTGGGTACGGTCAACGCCGCCCTCCTGGCCGCGCGCGGCGACGGACCGGCCCGCGCGCTGCAGGCACCGGTGTCGTTCCGGGTGACCGGGCCGGCCCTGGCCGTGGTGGTGCGGGCCGCCGCGGCGCTGGAGGCGGCCGTCGAGCGGGCGCTGACCGGCGTGACCGACTCGCCCGCGCACCTGGACGGCCGGTTCTACGGCACCGCGGGCTTCGCCGGCACCGACCTGACCGCGGCCTGCGCAGCGCTGACCACCGCGCTCACCCACCTGGCCGAGATCGGCGCGGCCCGGCTGCACCGGCTGCTCGACCCGGCGGTCACCGGCCTGCCGAAACAGCTCTCCGACGCGCCCGGGGTGCACGCCGGGATGGTGGCGGTGCACAAGCGGGCGGCCGGGGTGGCGCACCGGATGCGGCGGTTCGCGATGCCGGCGCTGATCGGGGCGATGGAGACGTCCGGGGGTCAGGAGGACGTGCAGAGCTTCGGGTTCGAGGCCGCGGAGTGCCTGGGTGAGGCGGTGGACGGGCTGCGGGACGTGCTGGCCTGTGAGCTGCTGGCGGTGCACCAGGCGGGGCTGTTGTCCGGTGCGGTCGCCCCGATCCTGCCGGTCGGTGTGCTGCCCGGTGGCACTGCGGACCGGCCGTTCGGGCGGGATCTGGACACGCTCGTGGAGCTGCTGCGAGCGGGGTGGGCGGGTTCGGTCAGCTAGCGATCTTGACGGTCGGGGCGGCTGATCGTCGTACCGCAAGGTTTGGCTGGTTTTGATCGGTCTGGACCAACCGCGGTCGGTGAGTGAGCGGGCTGGTTTCGCTTCGCGGTGCGTCAGCGGGCTTCGGTGCGCGGGCTGGTCGAGCTGCGGACGATCAGTTCCGGGCGGAACATCGGGGCGTCGGCCGGCTTGTCGAGCTGGGCGACCGCGGCCTCGACGATGGCGTCCTCGTCCCAGGCCATCGTGGTCAGGCCCGGGTCAACGAGTGCGGCCAGCTGATGATCGTCGTAGCCGACCACCGACAGATCGGCCGGGATGCGCAGGCCGGCCTCGCGGGCGGCCCGGTAGACCGCGAACGCGAGCGAATCGGTCAGGCAGAAGACCGCGGTCGGGCGGTCGGAGCCGGCCAGCATCGCGGCCACCACGGTGACGGCGTCGGTGGTGGCGGCCGGCGCGGCGACCACGGACAGCTCGATGCCCAGGCCGGCGGCGACCTCACCGGCGAGGACCTCGGCCGGGCGGCCCGGCGTGGTGGGCAGCGACGGAGCGAGCAGCCCGATCCGCTGGTGACCCAAAGCGGTCAGGTGGGCCAGCGCGGTGTGCACGCCATAGGCGTTGTCGAACAGCACGCTGCCGGAGCCGGGCCGGGCGATCAGGGCATCGCCGATCGAGACGACCGCGACGTCCGGGCCGAGTAGCCGCCAGTAGTCGGCGGCCGGGTCGACCGGGGAGACCAGCGCGCCGTCCACCCGCTGCGCGGCGAACTGCTCGACGATCAGGCGTTCCTGCTCCGGGTCGGCGTCGGCGTCGGCGATCGTCGCGTAGCGCCCGCGGTGCCGCAGCGCGCGGGTCAGCATCACCGAGAGGTCCTGCTGCCACAGGTCGCGCAGCGAGCCGCTGACCCCGACCGAGCCGGTCCGTCCGCTGGCCAGCGCCCGGGCGATCGGGTCGACCGTGTAGCCCAGCTCGGTGGCGAGGGCCCGCACCCGGTCGATGGTGGCGGGGGAGCCGCGGACGCCGCGCAGCGCATATGAGGTGGCGGCGAGCGAGAGGCCGGCGGCGGTCGCGAGGTCCTGCAGGGTGCGCCGGGACTGCCCTCGTGGCGTCGGGCCTCGTTGCATCGACCGAGGGTAACACCGCGTGGAGATACCGGTCGCTGAGATCACCTTGCGCTACGGCGTGTGAAGCGCTTCACTTAGCGGTGGAGTGAAGCGCTTCACTTCCGCTGGACGGGAACGGATCGGAGGTCACCGGTGCTCATCGACTGCCATCAGCACCTGTGGCCCGCGCGCCTGATCGAGGCGCTGCGCCGCCGGGACGCGTACCCGTACCTGCGGGACTGGACGCTGCACCTGCCCGGCGAGGCGCCGTACCAGGTCGACCCGGCCGCGCACGACGTCGGGCTGCGCCGGGACCGTGAGCTCGCCGAGGGCCGGGAGCAGGTGCTGCTCTCGCTCTCCAGCCCGCTCGGCATCGAGCACCTGCCCGGCGACGACGCGGCCGAGCTCGTCGCGATCTGGCACGAGAGCGCGCTGGAGCTGCCCGAGCCGTACCGGATCTGGGCCGCCGCGCCGGTCGCCGACCCGGACCCGGTGGCGCTGGCCAAGGTGCTCGGCGAGGACCGGGTCGCCGGGCTGCAACTGCCCGCGACCGCGCTGGCCGAGCCGGCCGGCATCACCCGGATGGGGCCGCTGCTCGCCGAGGCGGAGAACGCGAACAAGCCGGTGCTGGTGCACCCCGGGCCGGCGCCGGCCTGCGCCCCGGACCTGCCGTCGTGGTGGCCGGCGCTGGTGCCGTATGTGGCCCAGCAGCACCGGGCATGGCTGGCCTGGCACATCGCCGGGCGGGAGCAGCACCCGCGGCTGCGGATCGCCTTCGTCGCGCTCGCCGGGCTCGCGCCGCTGCACCACGAACGGCTGGCCGCGCGCGGGGGCGCGTTGGGGCCGCTGGATCCGTGTGTGTACTACGAGACCTCGTCGTACGGCACCCGGGCGATCGACGCGCTGGTCCGGGTGGTCGGCGTCGACCCGATCGTGCACGGGTCGGACCGCCCGTACGCCGAACCGACCGACCCGGGCCTGGGCGCGGCCTTCACCCACGCGATGTTCACGGCGAACCCCCGCCACCTGTTGACAGGAGATATGCGATGACGACGGTCGCCGGCCCCGGCGTGCTTCCCGCCCTTCCCGGCCGTGCCCTGACCCCCAAGGAACTGCAACTCTGGGTCGCCGAGCTGGCCGCCCGCCCGGAGCTGTGGGAGGACCTGGTCCGCCACGACACCGGCAAGCGGCACTACGTGTCGCTCTACCGCGACGGCGACATCGACGTCTGGGTGCTGTGCTGGAACCTCGAGGACGACACCGGCTGGCACGACCACGACGTGTCCTCGGGCGCGGTCGCGGTCGTCCGGGGCGCGGTCAGCGAGGCGACCCCGCGCATCGGCGGCGATCCGTCGGGGCGGGTGGTCGCGGCCGGCCGGACGTTCGCCTTCGGCCCGGACCACATCCACCGGATGGGCGGCGCGGTGGACGGCTCGGTGTCGCTGCACGCGTATTCACCGCCGCTGTGGCGAATGGGCCAGTATTCGATCAGCGGCGACGGCGTCCTGCGCCGCAATTCGGTCAGCTATGCCGACGAACTGCGCCCGATCGACGGCTGACCATCGCCGCCGGACCGTCGTCGGTCACTGTCTCCCCGTTTCTGGTACGCGAGAGCGCCCCGTTGGATGCTGGCGGGGCGGTGGCAGGACGCGGTCGGGTTCTGCGGACTCCTGTCGCCCACCTGGGGGCGGCGGGCGTCCGCGAACGGGCATCGCGTACCGGTACCGCCCCTGCGGCGGCCCGTCCTGGGTCACTGGATCTCCGCTGTGGGTGAGGCGACCGCGGTGAGGCTTGACTGCCATAGGCGCTGGGCCCGTGTCGGATAGGTGGAGCGGGTGGTTGCTGTGAACGGGGAGCGGCTGGCGACATGGGCGCCGGGGAGCAGGGCCTCGGGGGCGGTGGCCAGCCAGACGAGATGGGGCCTCCGGTGTGGCGGCGGCCCGCAGGCGGTCCAGCAGCAGGTGGGTGAGCAGGAAACCAGGCCGGCGGTGTTCGCCAGCACGTGGATGTGCTCGTGCTCGGCCGCGATGGCGGTGCCGGCCACCACTGTTCGCGGCATGGCTTGATTGGATCATCAGGGCAGCAGCGATCATGATGGCGGGATGGTGCGGAACCGGTTCGCCGTGGGGGCCGGGCTCGCGGTCGCCGGGGGCGCCGGGGTGATGTTGGTGGCGCTCGTTGCCGGGCCGGGGTCGTGGTGGCGGGGATACGTGAGCGAGGCCGGGGCGGCCGGCCAGCCGTACGCTATGGGTTATCGCTTTGGTTTGATCTTGCTGGCGTATGGTGTGGCGCTGCTGAGCCGGGCGGTGCCGCGGATCGGGGTGTTGCTGCTGGTCGCGGCGCTGCTCGCCGGAACGTCCGGTGTCGTGTCATGTAGCGAGGGGTGCCCGCTGCCGCCCTACGAGACGACGACACCCGCCGATGTCGTGCACACCGCGGTCAGCATCCTGGGCATGGCCGTGTTGGCCGCCGCGATGGCGGTGACCTGGTGGACGAGCGCGCGACAGGTGATCCGGCGGCTCGCGGCGGCCGCTCTGACGCTGACCGTGCCGCTGGGCGCGGCCCTGGGCCTGATGATGCTGTTCGCCGGGCGGGGCGCCACGAGCGCCGTGCTGGAACGGGTGCTGCTCGTGGTCGCGGTGAGTTGGCTGGTCGGCACCGCCGTGGTCAGCGGCGTCAGGGCAGGTCGTTCCGCGTCTGGATGAGGCCCGAGCCCACGTCGGGCGCAGAGCCCTGTGCCGGGCGGACGAGTTCGGTGTGCACCTCGTGCATCCGCAGCTCGCCGCTGTGGATCTGTTCGGCGAAGTGGCAGGCGACCCGCTGCCCGGAGTCGTCGAACACCCGCAGCTCCGGCCGGTCCTCGGCGCAGCGGGGCTGTGACCAGGGGCAACGGGTGCGGAACCGGCACCCGCTCGGTGGGTTGACCGGGGACGGCAGGTCGCCGGCCAGCAGGATCCGCTCCCGCCGGTCCTCGGTCCACGGGTCGGGGATCGGCACCGCCGAGAGCAGCGCCCGGGTGTACGGGTGCAGCGGTCGCTGGTACAGCCGGTCGCCGTCCGCCTCCTCGACCAGCGCGCCCAGGTACATCACGCCGATCGTGTCCGAGATGTGCCGCACCACCGCCAGGTCGTGGGCGATCACCAGGTAGGTCAGGCCGAGGGACTCCTGCAGGTCGCCGAGCAGGTTGACCACCTGCGCCTGGATCGACACGTCCAGCGCGGACACCGGCTCGTCGGCCACGATCAGTTCCGGTCCGAGGATCAGGGCCCGGGCGATGCCGATGCGCTGGCGCTGGCCGCCGGAGAACTCGTGGGGGTACTTGTTCAGTGTCGACGCGGGCAGGCCGACCGAGTCGAGGGTCGAGCGCAGCCGCTGTCGTACCGCTGCCTTGTCTCTATGCATGTCGTGCGCCTTGAGACCCTCGACGAGCAGGGACTCCACCGACTGCCGGGGATCGAGGCTGGACATCGGGTCCTGGAACACCATCTGGATGCGCCGCCGGAACAGCCGCATCTGCTCGCCCTGGAGCGCGCGCACGTCGGTGCCGTCCACGATGATCCGGCCGTGGGTCGGCTCGACCAGCCGCAGCAGCCCGCGGCCGAGCGTCGACTTGCCGCACCCGGACTCGCCGACCAGGCCGTAGGTCTCGCCCCGCGCGATCTTCAGTGACACGCCGTCGACGGCGAGGACATGAGCGATCGTACGGTCGAAGAGCAGTCCGCTCTTGATCGGGAAGTGAACCTTGAGGTCGTCGATCTCGACGAGCACGTCGCTCATGCCGGCACCTCCTGCGGTACGGGGTTCGTGCACCGCAGCGCGCCGTCGCGGCGGGTGGGTTCCAGGGGCACCGTCGCGCCGACGCAGTCGTCGATCACCCGATCGCAGCGCGGCGCGAACGCACAGCCCTCCGGCCAGGGGATGTTGTCGCTGACCGAGCCGCGGATCTGGTGCAGGCGCCCGCCGCGATCGACATCCAGCCGGGGTACGGACTGCAGCAGCCCGTGGGTGTACGGATGCCGCGGATCCGCGAACAGGTCGTGCCGGCCGGCCCGCTCGACGACCTTGCCGGCGTACAGGACGTTCACCGTGTCGCAGAGCCCGGCCACCACACCGAGGTCATGGGTGATCATCACGAGGGCCGTGCCGGACTGGTCGACCAGTTCCTTGAGCAGGGCGAGGATCTGCGCCTGGATGGTCACGTCCAGCGCCGTGGTCGGCTCGTCGGCGATCAGCAGCCGCGGTTTGCAGGCCAGCGCGATCGCGATCAGCGCCCGCTGCCGCATGCCGCCGGAGAGCTGGTGCGGGAACTCCTTGAGCCGCCGCGCCGGATCCGGGATGCCGACCGCGTCGAGCAGCCCACCGGCCTGGCGCAGCGCCGCCTGCCGGGTCTTGCCCTGGTGGCGTTCCAGCACCTCGGCCACCTGCAGGCCGAGCGGGATCACCGGGTTGAGCGAGGACAGCGGATCCTGGAAGATCATGCCGATGTCCCGGCCGCGCCGGTCCCGCAGGTCCTGCGGGCGCAGTTTCAGCAGGTCGGTGTCCTCGAACCGGACCTCGCCGGTGACCTGGTTGCCGCGCCGCGGCAGCAACCCCATGATCGCCAGGCTGGTCACCGACTTGCCGCAGCCGGACTCGCCGACCAGCCCGACGGTCTGGCCGGGTTCCACCGTGAAGCCGACGCCGTCCACCGCGGTGAAGGGCTCCGCGCCCCTGCGCCGGAAGACCACCGACAGATCACGAACGTCGAGCAGGGCCATGACAGATCACCGCCGGTTCTTCGGGTCGAGTGCCGCCCGCATGCTCTCGCCGAGCAGCGTGAAGCCGAGAGCCACCAGGACGATCGCGATCGCCGGGTAGTAGGCCAGCTCCGGGCGGACCTCGAGGTATCGGACGCCGTCCACACCCAGCATCAGACCCCACTCGGCCCGGTTGATGTCCGGGTCGCCGAGGCCCAGGAACGACAGCGCGGCCGCGTCCAGGATCGCCACCGCGAAGGTCAGGGTGGCCTGCACGATGACCGCGGTGAGCGAGTTCGGCAGCATGTGCCGGGTCACGATGTCGTGCCGCTTCACGCCGAGCGCGCGGGCCGCGAGCACGTGATCGCTCTCCCGTTGCGCCAGCATCGACCCGCGGAGCAGCCGGGCGAAGATCGGCACGTTCACCACCGCGACGGCGACGATCACCGTCCACTGCGTCGACTGCCGGGCCAGGGCGACCAGCGTGATCGCCAGCAGCAGGCTGGGCAGCGCCAGCATCACGTCGGTGATCCGCATGATCACGACGTCCACCCAGCCGCCGACCGCGCCGGCGACCGCGCCGAGCAGCACCCCGAACAGCAGGCCGATCAGCGTGGCCAGGACACCGACGAACAGGGTCTGCCGGGCGCCGTAGATCATCCGGGAGGCGAAGTCGCGTCCCAGCGGGTCGCTGCCGAGCGGGTGTCCCGCGCTGGCGCCCGGCACCGAGTCGACGGTCAGGTCCCTGGTCAGCTCCGGGAACCGCTGCACCGGATCGTGCGGCGCCACCAGCGGCGCGAAGATCGCGATGATCAGGAACAGCAGGATGATGGCCGCGCCGACGATCGCGGCCGGGTCGCGCCGCAGCCGCCGCCCGGCGTCGCGGATCAGGCTGACCCCGGCTGCCGTGGACGTCCGCGCGGTCAGCTCGTCGATGCGGCGGCGCTTGTGGTCGCTGAGCGTCGTGATCCCTCCGGTTCGGCTCATGGCACACGCACCCTCGGGTCGATGACCGCGTACGAGAGGTCGACCAGCAGGTTGACCACGATGAAGACGACCGCGGCGAGCAGGATCAGCGCCTGCAGCACCGGATAGTCACGGCTGCCGCTGATCGAGTCGGTGATCACCGTGCCCAGGCCGCCCCAGTTGTAGACCTTCTCGGTCAGCACCGCCCCGGCCAGCAGCGCCCCGGTCTGCAGCCCGATGGTGGTGACCACGGGCAGCAGCGCGTTGCGCAGCACGTGCCGCCGGCGGATGGTGGCGTCGCGCAGGCCCTTGGCGTCCGCGGTCCGGATGTAGTCCTCGTCCAGGACGTCCAGCACACTCGCCCGGGTGATCCGGACGATGATCGCCAGCGGGATCGTCGCCAGCGTGAGCGCGGGCAGCACCAGGTGCCAGAGCGCGTCGGCGGAGGCGTCCAACTCCCGGGTCAGCAGCCCGTCCAGCACGAAGAAGCCGGTCACGTCGGTGTTGTCGGCGCCGGTGCTGATCCGGCCGGACGGCGGGAAGACGTGGATGTCCTGGGTCAGCCAGTCCTTGAGCAGGTAACCGAGGAAGAAGATCGGGATCGAGATGCCGATCAGGGTGACGACGATCGTCGCGTTGTCGAGCAGCCGGCCGCGGTACCGGGCCGCGAGGTAGCCCAGCGGGATGCCCAGCCCGACCGCGACGATGATCGCCGCGATGGCCAGTTCGACGGTCGCCGGGAAGGCACGGCCGATCACCGCGGTCACCGGCTCTCCGGTACGGATGGAGTTGCCGAAGTCGCCGGTCACCACGTTCTCGACGAAGCGGCCGTACTGGACCCAGATCGGTTTGTCGTAGCCGAGCGCCCGGGTCAGCGTCTCGCGGGTCTGCGGGGTCGCGCGTTCGCCCAGCAACGCGTCGACGGGTCCGCCGGGAAGACTGCGCAGCCAGAAGAAGACCAGGGTCATCAGGGCGATCAGGGTGACGCTCAACTGGGTCAGGCGGCGTAGGACGATTCTCACCATGGAACGGCGACTCCTGTCAGAATCGCGCCGCCGTGGCCCGGTGGCCGGACCACGGCGGCACCCGGCGCTTACTTGGTGATCGAGACCGTGTTGAACGTCTCGGCGGTGAGCGGGCTCGGCACCAGACCCTGGACGTTCTTCGTGGTGACCAGGGCCGGCGGGGCGTGCCAGATCGGCACGGCGGGCAGCCACTTGGTGGCCATGTCCCGGTTGACCTGCTCCCACGCGGTCTTCTTGGCCGCCTGGTCGACGGTCGCGTCGGCCTTGGCGATGGCGGAGAACATCTCGGTCATCGACTGGTCGCCGAACTCGGGCTTGGCCCGGCCGAAGAACGTGCCGACGAAGTTGCCCGGGTCGTTGTAGTCGCCGGTCCAGCCGAGGATGTGCAGGTCCTGCTTGCCGAACTGCTGCACGTCGTCCTTGAAGCCGCCGTTCCACGGCCGCGGAACACCGTTGACCTTGATACCGGCCGCCTGCAGATCGTTGGCCAGCACCGTGAAGATCTCCTGCGGGTTCGGCATGTACGGCCGGGAGACCTCGGTCGGGTAGTAGAAGTTCAGCGTGAGACCGGTCGCGCCGGCGTCGGCCAGCAGCTGCTTGGCCTTGTCGACGCTGTACTCGTACTTCTGCACGTCCGGCGCGTACCCGAGCACGGTGCTGGGCAGGAACTGGTCGGCCACCGCGGCGCCGCCCGGGCCCTTGGTCTGCACCAGCTGGGCGCGGTTCAGCGCGTACGCGATCGCCTGCCGGACCCGCAGGTCCTTGAGCTTCGGGTTGTTCTTCTGGTTGATGCCCAGGTAGAGGATGTTGAAGGCGGGCCGTTCGAGCACCTGGTAGCCCTCGGCGGCGAGGGCCTTGCGGTCGGCCGGCGCCGGGAAGTCGATCGCCTGGACCGTGCCGGCGCGCAGCTCCTGCTTCCGGGTGTTCTCGTCCTTGATCACCTTGATGATCATCTTGTCGACCTTGGCCTTGTCACCCCAGTAGTTCGGGTTCTTGTTCAGGGTGAGCTCGCCGGTCGCCTTGTTCCAGCCGCCGAACGTGAACGCGCCGGTGCCGGTCGGGTGCTCGTTCGCGAACGCGCTGTAGGAGAACGAGTCGCCGCTCTGCGTCACGGTGTCGGCGCCGTACTGTTTCATCGCGGCCGGGCTCGCGATGGAGAACGCGGTGAGCGCGAACGCGCCCGGGAACGCGCCCTTGTACTTCTTCATCGTCACGACCGCGGTGCCGGCGTCGGGCGCCTTGCAGTTGTCGTAGACGGCGTCCGGGCTGCCGGCGAACCCGCCGAAGACGTCGGCGTAGTAGATCATCTGGGACTGGGCGGCCTCGCCCTTCATGGCGGACCAGCGGTCGAAGTTCGCGCACACGGCCGCGGCGTCGAACGCGGTGCCGTCGTGGAACGTGACACCCTGGCGCAGCTTGAACGTCCAGATCTTGCCGGTCGGGTCGTTGGACCAGCTCTCGGCGAGGCCACCGACCAATTCGGCGGTGCCGGGCTTGTGGGTGATCAGCGTGTCGTACATCTGCCGGATCGGCCGGAACGACTCACCGTCATCGTTGAAGATCGGGTCGAAGTTCTTCGGGTCGCCGGCGCCCGCGAGGATGAAGGTGCCGCCGCCGGCGCCCTTGTCGGCGCCGTTGTCCCGGTCGCTCTCCGCGCAGCCGGCCGCGCCGATCGTCATGACCGCCAGAACGCCGGCGGCGATGAGGGCCCGGAGCCGGTCCGGCTGCCTTCCTGGTGCGCGCATCGTGTTCACTCCGTCCTATTAGTACGGACAAACGCGATGACCGCTGGTCACCGCTGGCGCGACCCTAACCATTCACGATGATCAACGTCTCGGGTTGGTATCGGATTGTGTCCTTTCAATTTTTCGGGGCAGGGAGTCTCCCGTGGCAGACCATGATTCCGCTGTCGCGGAGCTCCGTCAGAGAAGCGCGGCGATGGCGGGCAGCACCGCGACCGCGTTCTCCAGGTCGGTGCCGAGCGGGCGGTCGTCGAACCCCGGCACCAGGTTCTTGGCGGCCATGTCGAACGCGTCCCGGGCGATGCCGTCCGGCAGGCGGCCCGGCGCCATCCGCAGCGCCCGGACCGCCGCGACCAGCTCGGCGGCGAGCAGGGTCGGCGCGAGCTCGGTCATCCGGCGCAGGGAACGCGCGCCCTGGGTGGCGAAGCTGGCGTGCTCCTCCAGGCCGAGCGAGATGGTCAGGGTGCCGGCCGCGATCGGCTGCATGCCGACGCGGATCTCGGTGAGGACGTCCTGGACCACGTACTCGCCGATCATCAGGCCGGAACTGCCGGCCGGGCCGTCGGCGAGGAACGCCCGCAGACCGGTCATGTCGGGACGCATCAGCAGGCCGACCCGGGCCGAGGAGAGCGACAGCACCGGAAGGAACGCGCTGCGCACGGCGTCGAGACCGGCGGCTAGGGTCGCGGTGTGGAACTGTCCGTGATGCAGGACGCCGTCGTCGGTGACCAGCGGGTTCTCCACCGCGGCGTTGAGTTCGGCGGTGAGCACGTCGTGCAGGGACCGGGCCGCGTGGATCGCCGGAGCGGTGACCTGCGGCACCACCCGCAGGCCGAACGGGTCCTGGATGCGTAGCGGCGGGGCGCACCCGGCCACCAGCGTGTTGAGCAGGGTGGCCACCTCGACCTGGCCGGGGTGGGCGCGAGCCTGGTGGACGGCCGGGTGGTAGGCCTCGGGATTGCCGCGCAGGGCCAGGAACGAGAGCGCGGCCACCACCACGGAGGCCCGGATCAGCTCCTCCACCTGGGCCAGGGCGAGGATCGCGGTCGCGACGGTGAGCGCGCTCGAGCTGATCATCGGCAGCGCGTCGGTGCCGTCGATCGGGATGACCGGGCCGTTGCCGGAGCGCCAGGGGCGTTCGCCGGCCAGGGTCAGGCCCAGCTCGGCGAGGGCGGAGAGGTCGGCGGTGCCGATCGCGCCCCACGGGTGCAGGCTCGGGACGGCGCCGTCGCGCAGCGCGGTGGCCAGGGCCTCGGCGACGCGCCGGGACACCCCGGAGCCGCCGGCCAGGATCTGATTGAGGCGTACGGCCATGGCGGCCCGCGCGGTGACGTCGTCCTCCTCGGGCCCGACCGCCGCGCAGTGGCTGCGCAGCATCCGCAGGCCGTGCTCGGCGGCGTCGTCGGACTTCTCGTGCCGGTTCGCGCCGACACCGGTGTTGGCGCCGTAGACCGCGCCGCGCTCCCGGGCGGCGTGCAGGCGGGCGTGCCGGGCCTCGACCAGCTGCAGCGCGGCCGGGCCGACCTCGGCCACGGCCCGCCCGGAGGCGATCGCGAGCAGACCGGAGATGGTCAAGGTCCGCCCGTCGAGGGGAACGCCGGTGGCCGCCTGCATGTACCCTCCTGCGGGCGTATTAAGGAGACGTAACGGCTCTTACCAGGCCGTTGACTTGTTATTCACTACACCACAAGTATGAATACCAGTATTCACGAGAACGTCTGCCACCGCCAGGAGCGCCATGATCACATTTGAGGACGTCGTCAAGGTCTACCCCGGTGGGAGCACCGCGGTGGACCACCTCTCGATGGAGTTGCCCACCGGGAAGATGACGGTTCTCGTCGGTCCGTCCGGCTGTGGCAAGACCACCTCGCTCCGCATGATCAACCGGATGGTCATCCCGACGTCGGGCCGCATCCTGATCGACGGCAAGGACGTCTCGGGCCAGGACGAGGCGGTGCTGCGCCGCGGCATCGGCTACGTCATCCAGCACGCCGGGCTCTTCCCGCACCGGACCGTGCTGGACAACGTGGCCACGGTGCCGCTGCTGCTCGGCAAGACCCGCCGCGAGGCCCGGTCGGCGGCGATGGAGCTGCTGGAGCGGGTCGGGCTGTCCGCCGAGTTCGCCAAGCGTTACCCGGCCCAGCTCTCCGGCGGGCAGCAGCAGCGGGTGGGCGTCGCCCGGGCGCTCGCGGCCGACCCGCCGGTGATGCTGATGGACGAGCCGTTCAGCGCGGTCGACCCGGTGGTGCGCGAGGGCCTGCACCGCGAGTTCCTCCGGCTGCAGCAGGACCTGGGCAAGACGATCGCGATGGTCACCCACGACATCGACGAGGCGATCAAGCTCGGTGACATGGTCGCGGTCTTCCGGCAGGGCGGGCACCTGGCCCAGTTCGGCACACCGCAGGAGCTGCTGGAGCAGCCGGTCGACGACTTCGTGGCCGAGTTCGTGGGCCGCGACCGCGGTCTGCGCAGCCTCTCCTTCGACACCGCGGCCGACCTGCCGGTCCAGCCGGTGGGTTCGTTCGACGGGGCGGAGCTGGTGCTCGACGACGCCGGCCGTCCGCTGGGCTGGCGGCGCGACGGCGGCACGATCGAGCCGACCGCCGGGGTGTTCACCACCGGCGACTCGCTGCGGATGGTCACCGACCTGGCGATCACCTCGCCGGTCGGTGTCGCGGTGCGCGTCGGGGCGGACGGCAAGGCGGAGGGTCTGGTCCGCCACCACGACCTGGTCGACTTCCTGGCCGCCCGGCGAGACCGGCGGGCGGCGGAGCGCAGCGCATGATCCAATACCTGACCAACAACCACGAGGTCGTGCTCGCCGCGCTGCAGCAGCACATCTACCTCGCGCTGCTGCCGATCCTGATCGGCCTGGTGGTGGCCCTGCCGATCGGCTACCTCGGGGTGCGTTTCCCCTGGTTCTATCACCCGCTGGTGAACGTCTGCGGCGTGCTCTACTCGATCCCGTCGCTGGCCCTGTTCGTCTTCCTGCCGGTCCTGCTCGGCACCAAGATCCTGGCGCCGGTCAACATCGTGGTGGCGCTGACGATCTACACGGTGGCGCTGCTGGCCCGGACGGTCGCCGACGGCCTGCGCTCGGTCGACCCGGTGATCACCCAGTCGGCCACCGCGATGGGCTACCGCCGCCTGCGCCGGCTGTTCGACGTCGAGCTGCCGGTCGCGCTGCCGGTGATCCTGGCCGGCCTGCGGGTCGCCACCGTCTCCAACATCAGCCTGGTCAGCGTCGGCGCCCTGATCGGCGTCGGCGGGCTCGGGCAGCTGTTCACCCGCGGCTTCCAGCTGTTCTACCTGGAACCGATCATCATCGGCATCATCCTGTCGGTGCTGCTCGCCGGCCTGGCCGACCTGATCATCGTGCTCGTCCAGCGGGCACTCACCCCGTGGACCCGGCACCAGCACGGTGGAGGCGCCGCGTGAACCTCTCCTACCTCTTCGACGCCGCGCACTGGGACCTCAGCGCCCCCGGCGGCATCCCGCAGCTGATCCTCGCCCACCTCGGGTACGTCGCCCTGGCCCTGCTGATCGGCACGATCATCGCGCTGCCGGTCGGGCTGTTCATCGGGCACACCGGGCGCGGCTCGTTCATCGCGATCAACTCGGGCAACGCCGGCCGGTCGCTGCCCACCCTGGGCCTGCTGATGCTGATGGTCACCCTGCTCGGGCTCGGGCTCACCCCGGTGCTGATCGCGCTGACCGTGCTGGTCATCCCGCCGATCCTGACCTCGGCGTACGCCGGGATGCGCACCCTCGACCGCGGTGTGATCGACGCCGCCAAGGGGATGGGAATGCGCCCCTGGCAGGTGCTGTTCAAGGTCGAAGTGCCGATGGCCCTGCCAGTCCTGATGAGCGGGTTCCGCAGCGCGGCCCTGCAGGTGGTCGCGACCGCGACAGTGGCGGCCGCCGTGGGCCTCAGCGGCCTGGGCCGCCTGCTGATCGACGGCCTGGCAGTCAACGACTATTCCCGTGTCCTGGCCGGCGCCATCGTCGTCGCCGTCCTCGCCGTCCTGCTCGACCTGTTCCTCGCGCTCGTACAGCGCTGGATCGTCTCACCCGGCCTGACCGGACGGGACCAGACCCGTTCGCGCCGCGCCACCACCTGAAACCATCGGAAGGTCGAACATGTCCCGCATACGTACCATCGGCGCCGCGATCGCCGGCATCAGCCTCGCCCTCTCCGTCGCCGCGTGCGGCGCTGACAGCGACCCGCTCGCCGAGGACACCACCAAGCCCACGGCTGGCACCGTCACGGTCGGCTCGGCCAACTTCGCCGAGAGCGAGCTGCTCGCCGAGATCTACTCGCAGACCCTGGAAGCCAAGGGCGTCACGGTCAAGCGTCAGTTCAACATCGGCGCCCGTGAGCTGTACCTGAAGGCGCTGCAGGACGGCTCGATCGACCTGCTGCCGGAGTACAACGGTGCGCTGCTGGCGTCGCTCTCCACCGGCGGGGTGCCCGAGGGCGTCAGCAGCCCGACCGACGTGCTCGCCGCACTGAAGAAGGTCCTGCCCGCCGGCACCGAGGTGCTGGAGCAGTCGGCCGCCGAGGACAAGGACACCCTGACCGTCACCTCGGCGACGGCCACCAAGTACAAGCTGGCCAGCATCGAGGACCTCAAGGCCGTCGCGCCGACGCTGAAGGTCGGCGCCGGTCCCGAGTTCCAGGAGCGCCACCAGGGCCTCAAGGGCCTCGAGTCGGTCTACGGCGTGAAGTTCAAGGAGTTCAAGGCGCTCGACGCCGGTGGCCCGCTCACCATGAAGGCCCTGGTCGACGGCGACATCGACGTCGGCAACATCTTCTCCACCGACTCCGGTATCGCGACCAACAAGCTGGTCGTCCTGCAGGACCCGAAGAACCTCTACACCTCGCAGAACGTCATCCCGCTGATCCGCACCGCGGCGAACAACACCACGGTGTCGGGCGCGCTGAACGCCCTCTCGGCCAAGCTGACCACCGAGAACCTGACCACCTACCTGGCCAAGGTCCAGGTGGACAAGCAGGACAGCGCCACGGTGGCGAAGGCCTTCCTCACCGAGGCCGGCCTGCTCTGATAGCTGTCTGACCGTTTCATCCCGCCGGCCGGCGGTGGCTCCTCAGCCACCGCCGGCCGGTTTTTCGGTTTTTCAACCCGCGATCGTACGGTCGACCCGGCCGACCGTGACCTCGACGGTTTCCGCGGCGATGAGGCAGGGGAGTGGCCCCGACCAGCCGATCTCCGCCTCGAGGTCGAAGGCCACGATCACCGGTGGGTCCTCGCCGAGGTAGCGGCGCACCAGATCGCGCTCGGCCGGGGTCGGCTCGCGGAACACCGGCTCGGTGAACTGCGTCGGACACTGCAGGTAGGCGACGTCGGTGAAGACGACCTCGAGCCGGTGGCTGTAGGTCAGGTCGTGGTCGGCGGCCAGACACAGCCGCGAGCTGTCATACGACTGGATGTCCCAGTCCCACCACGGCCCGTCGGGCAACTCGAGCATCCGGTGATCATTCCCTTGGCGGGGCAGGACCGCCAGCCGCTCCGGGCCGGCGTTGTCGTCGATGTCACCGTTGCGCTGGGCAAGGACGATTTTTGGTACGAAAGGAGCGCGGCGCTGGTCAGGCGCCGTACAGTGCCCGGGCCCGGGTGACGTCCAGGTTGCGGCCGTCGTCGACGGGCAAGTAGTGGGCCAGCTGCCAGGACTGGATGCTGGTGGCCTGGCGGTTCGCCGGGGTGGACCAAGGGGGATAGACGCGGAAGCCGCGTTTGCCGCCTGCGCCGTCGCGGGACATGATGCCGCGGGCTACCAGGGTTGCCGTTGGGAAGACGAAGTGGCCGAAGTGCTCCGCGTCGCGGCTGCTGATCACGACCAGGTCGACAGCGTCGGTGGTGTCCAGCGGGCGGATCGGGCCGGTCGTGGACCGTGCCCACAGGGTGACGAACTGTCCGACCTTCGTGGGCGTCGTCTTGGCTGTGCGGAAGCGGACGGCCCGGTTGTTCAGCAGGAACGAGTGCGCGCAGTACTCGGCGCTCTCTGGCTCCGGTGTCAGATCGGAGCAGGCGACGCCGATCTGGTCGTACACAAGGGATTTGGCTTTGTGAAAATCGGATGCCGTCACGGTTCCCACAGCAGGATCTGGCGGTGGTGGCGGAAACCGGTGCGCAGGTAGAAGTCGACGGCGCGGCGGCCGGAGTGAACGGTGACGTGCAGCAGGTGGCGGGCCTCGGCCTTGGCCAGGATCGCGGCCATCAGCGCGGCGCCGACGCCTTGCTTGCGGTGTTCCTCGCGGACCATCACCGACTGGATGTCGCCGTATTGCCGGTGCAGCGAGCCGTTGCCGGGCACCCGGTCCGCGACGAACAGCCACGCCGCGCCGACCACGCGGCCGTCGATCTCGGCGACGAACGGCAGGTGGGTCTGCGCGTGGGCGGTGACCCAGGCGGTGAACGCCGGGAGCTGATCGGGTGCGATGTCCCGCAGCTCCGCGAGCGCCGCCACGTCAGCCGCACCTGCCATCCGCACGATCATTGGGCGGATTCTAGCTGAGGCCGATGTGCGACCTCGTGGAATCATCCGCGATGACGTACTGCGAAAGGCACGTTCCGTCGCCGGAAGCGACCTCCCAGACGTGCCCCCGGTAGGTGGTGTAATTGGCGGTGCCGTTCGCCGGGATGAATTGGCCCGATTCCCGGCCCCCGCTCGTGTTGTGCCAATACAGCATGGCCGGTTTGCGGCTGCGGTTGGCGACGCTCAGCAGGATCTCGGTCTGGTCGACCTGCTGCGAGGCCAGGGCTCCGCACAGTTTCCGGTGCACGCCGACCAGAAGGTAGGGGACCGGATCGCGGGGCGGTTCGGTGGCGGCCGAGGCCGGGCAGACACCGAACGCCGTGCCGGCGATCACGCCTACGGCCGCGGTCGCCGCTCGGGCCAGCATGTTCATGGACTCGTCCCTCTCGTCACGCCGAAAAGCCGAGTCCATCACCCCCTCCCCGGCGGGATTTCGATGTTCGCGTAGAGCAGAGTTGCCGGCTGGGCCGGGCGGGGCGGCCCAGCCGGGGGTGGGGAGGGTCAGGCGCCGAAAATGCGGTCGTCCGGGGCGGCCTTGCGGGCTGCCAGCACCTGGCGCGCGAACTCGCCGACCGGGATGCGCAGCGGCAGCTCCGCCAGGTCGACCGCGTCCGCGATCACCGCGGCCGCCTCCTCGGTCGGGATCATGCCGGGGAAGCTGGTCTTGGCGTGCAGGTCCGCGTACGCGTCCTCGGGGCCGCGGATCTCCCGCGGCGCGTCGAGGGCGCCGCTGGCGACCGGGCCGGGCTGCAGCAGGGCGACCGAGATGCCGTGCGTGGCGGTCTCCTGCGCCAGTGATTCGGCGATCGCCTCGAGGGCGAACTTCGACGCCGAGTACGCGCTGTCCAGCGGGAACGAGATCCGCCCGTTGATGCTGGAGACGTAGAGGATGCGGCCGCTGCCCCGGCGGCGCATCTGCGGCAGCACCGCCCGGGTCGCCCGGAGCGCGCCGACCGTGTTCACGTCGAGCAGGTGCAGCAGCTCGTCGGCCGGGGTCTCCTCGACTGCCGACCGGAAGTACTGCGCCGAGTTCGAGATCAGCACGTCGACTTGTCCGGCCGCGGCCACGGCCGCGTCGACCGAGTCCTGGTCGCTGACATCGAGCGCGAGGCGGGTGTCAACGTCAAGATCTTCGATCGTACGAAGGGTGCGTGCGGTCGCGGTCACCCGGTGGCCACGCTTGGTCAGCTCGATCGCGGTGGCCCGGCCGATGCCGCTGGACGTGCCGGTGATGAGTACCGATGCCATGGTTCTGCTTCTTCCTCGATGGGTTCTGTACCGCCGTGTCAAAAACGTAGCACGGTTCTGTACTGAGTCGTCAAGAACTCGGAATGTGTTCTGTACTACCTCGCCAAAAACGCGGTAAGCTGGGCGCATGGCTCGACCTCGCACCTTTGATGAACAGACCGTCCTCGATGCCGCCGTGCGTCAGTTCCGGGCCGGGGGCTACGCCGGCACCAGCCTCGACGACATCTCGGCCGCCACCGGTCTGGGCCGCGGGAGCCTGTATGCGTCCTTCGGCGACAAGCACACGGTCTTCATCAAGGCGCTCACCGAGTACGTCCGACAGGCCCTGGTCGACACCCGGGCCATGCTGGACGGCCCGGACGACAGTGCGATCGACCGCCTGCACACCTGGATCGTCAGCGGCGCCGGCTTCGTGCTCGACGACGACGAGCACTTCGGCTGCATGGCCGGCAAGTTCGCGGTCGAGGTCGCCGAGACCGATCAGGAGGCCAAGGCGCTGATCCTCGGCGTCTTCTCCCAGCAGCAGCAGATCCTGCTCGACTGCGTCACCGCCGCCCAGCGCCACGGCGACCTGGCAGCGGATGCGAACGGTTGCGCCCTGGCCTGCATGATCCTGGCTCTGAACCGAGGCATGGACGTGATGGCCAAGGGTGGCGTGGCGCGAGCGGCGCTGGACGCGGCGGCGGAGCAGGCGTTCCGCGGCCTGCCGCTGACCGCCGCCTACCGGGACCGCCCGGCCCGGGCCTAGGGGCGCCGGTCGGCGGGTGGTGCCGAGACGCCGGCCTGCCGGATGAAGAGTTCCGGCGCGGGAGGGGCGCCGCCGGGGTTTTCCGTGACCACCCACGGACGTCGCCCCGGAGGGCTTCGCGTTCTGGACGCGCCAGCGGCCAGCGAAGCCCGCAGGGGTCCCGGCGGGAGCGGCGATCTGTACCCCGGCGGACGCACGACATCAAGATCTTGAATGTGATCTTGGGCGGAGATCCGCAGAACGGTCGTGCGCGAGGGTGGGGATCGGCACGTCGATATCGGGCTGCGCGGATGTGGGGGGATCACGTACGGTCGTCGATCATGATCAAGTCTCCTCAACGCACTCTTCGGGTGTTTGCGCTCGGCGCGACCCTTCTCTTTGCCGGTGCCTGCGAAACGTCGGAGGACGACGCCGGTGCGGCCGGTACGCCCCGCGGGGCTGCGGCCAGTGCCGCTGACAACACCGCGGAGATCTGCAAGTCCGGTGGTGAAGCGGCCCGGACCGTCGTGGTCAACCTGTTCAAGCAGCTGGCCGACGTGATGAAGAGCGGCAGCGACGCCGCGGACGTCGACCTGAACAAGATCTACGCGACCACGTTCGGCTCGCTGCGGGACACCCTGACCGCCGAGAGCGGCAAGGCGACCGACCCGAAGCTCGCCGCGGTGCTGACCGAGATCGCCACCGAGGCCAACAAGATCGCGACGGCCGGTGAGCCGGAGACGGTCGGGACGGACGGGCTCGAGGCGTCGCTCACGAAGCTCGAGACGTTCTGCCCGAGCACCACGCCGTCGGCCTCCGCCGCGGCCGGCGCGACCGGCACTCCCGGCGCGACCGGTGTCGTCGGCGCCAAGGGCAGCCCCTGCGTCCTGCCGGTGAGCTTCACCATCCCGGCTAAGTGGACGATGAAGTCCATCGACCTGGAGGACGACAGCCCGCTGGCCGAGCTGGGCCGCAAGGGCTCGCTCAAGATGGCCTGCGAGGTCGACTCCCGGCCGGCCGGGCCGATCGGGTTCCTGCGGGTGTGGGCCGGACCGAAGTCCGTTCAGGACCCCCGCGCGGCGCTCAAGGCGTTCCAGACCGGCGAGACGACCCGCAAGGTCACCTACGCGCCGGTCGAGTTCGACGGGCAGCCCGGGGTGGAGTTGAAGTACCAGACGTACTCCAAGCTCCTCGAGGAGTGGAGTGACCGGCAGGCGTTCGCGGTGCCGACCCCGAAGGGCGCGGTGGTCGTGGAGCTCGGCGGCCTGGAGCGCGACGACCCGGCCGTGCTGGCCGGATACGCCCAGGCCAAGAGCTCCGTGAAGGTCAACGCCTGATCCGGCGGGGGCCTCTCACAAGCCGAGATACGCGGCGCGGACGGCCGGATCGGACAGCAACTGGTCGCTGGTGCCGCTCAGCGACACCCGGCCGGTCTCGATGACGTAGCCGCGATCCGCCACCCGCAGGGCCCGGGCCAGGTTCTGCTCGACCAGCAGGATGGTGAGCCCGTCCGCGTGCAGGCGGCGGATCGCGGCGAACATCTGGCCGACCACGAGCGGGGCCAGGCCCAGGCTCGGTTCGTCCATCATCAGCAGCCGGGGGCGGCTCATCAACGCCCGGCCGATCGCGACCATCTGCTGCTCGCCGCCGGACATGCTGCCGGCGAGCTGACCGGCCCGGTCCTTCAGCGTGGGGAACAGCTCGTGGACGTGGGCGAGCGACTCGCCGCGGCGGGCCCGGGCCGCCCGGTCATAGGCACCCAGTTCGAGGTTCTCCCGGACGGTGAGCTGGGGCCAGAGCTCGCGGCCCTCCGGGACCAGGGCGATGCCCAGGCCGGGCCGGCGGTGCGCCGGGACCTTGCGCAGCGACTCGCCATCGAAGAGCAGCTCGCCACGGGCGACCGGGCGGATCCCGGCGACGGCCCGCAGGATCGTGGTCTTGCCGGCGCCGTTCGCGCCGACCAGGGTGACCAGCTCACCCGCGTCGACGGTGCAGCTGACCTGGTAGAGGGCCTGGGCGTCGCCGTAGAAGACGTCGATGTCGCGGATCTCAAGCATCGGTGTCCCCGGTGCCGAGGTACGCCTCGATGACCAGCGGGTCGTTCGCCACCTCGGCGGGCAGCCCGTCGGCGATCTTGCGGCCGTGGTCGAGGACGACGACCCGGTCGGAGAGGCTCATCAGGGCGTGCATCACGTGCTCGATCATGATGATCGCGGTGCCGCGGTCGCGGATCTGCCGGATCAGCGCGACGAACCGGCCGGCCTCGACCGGGTTGAGCCCGGCCACGACCTCGTCGAGCAGCAGCACGCGCGGCCCGGTCGCCAGCGCCCGGGCGACCTCGAGGCGTTTGCGGCCGGCCAGGGTCAGCTCCCCGGGCAGCCGGTCCGCGCGGTCGGCCAGCCCGATGAACTCCAGGATCTCCGAGGCCGCCGCCCGCGGGTCGCGCCGGGTGCCGCCGGGCCGGCCGTAGTGGTGCCCGACCAGGACGTTCTCCAGCACGGTGAGCCGGGCGAACGGCCGGACGATCTGGTGGGTGCGGCAGACGCCGAGGTGGACCGAGCGGTGGGCGCGCTTGCCGCTCACCGGTTTTCCGTCGAGCAGCACCCGGCCGCCGGTGGGCCGGATCGACCCGGCCGCGACCGAGAACAGGGTGGTCTTGCCGGCGCCGTTCGGGCCGATCAGGCCGAGGATCTCGCCCTCGTCGAGGTGGAAGTCGACCTCGTCGACGGCGCGCAGGCCACCGAAGTGCCGGCTGACGGACTCGCCGACCAGCAGGGCGCTCACGTCGGGCGCCGATCGGCAGTGAGCGGCGCGCCCGATGACGCCGCGGTGGCCGGCCGGCGCAGCAGCAACCGGTGGACCCGCTGGACCAGGCCGGTCAGCCCGAGCGGTTCGAACAGGATGATCAGGATCAGCAGGGCGCCGTACAGGCCGAGGTAGAGCTCGGAGTACGTGGCCAGCAGGAACTCCTGGATGATCACGAAGACGACGGCGCCCCAGACCGGGCCCAGCACGGTGCCGATGCCGCCGATCACGGCCATCAGGATCAGCCCGATCGACCGGTCGAAGCTGAACATGTCCTGCGGGTCGATGAACGCCTGGTACGAGGCGTAGAAGCCGCCGCAGATCCCGACCATCGTGCCGGACAGGAACAGCACGAGGTCCTGGTACAACGTCGGGTTCACGCCGACGTCGCCGGCCGCGTCGACGTCCTCCTTGATCGCGGCCAGCCCCAGCCCGATCCGTGACCGCCGCAGCCCGTACGAGATCAGCACCGCGGCACCGAGCAGGTACAGGCCGTACCAATAAAGCTGGTATTTGGTGGGGTTGCCGGCCAGCGGCAGGGACAGTCCGGACGACCCGCCGGTGAAATCGGACCAGTACGTGGCGACCAGCCGGGTGGCCTCGCCGACGCCGATGGTCGCGATGGAGAAGTATGGCCCGCGCAGCCGCAGCGTCGGATGGCCCCAGAGCAGCCCGAAGACCCCGGCGACCAGCCCGCCGGCCAGCCAGGCGACGACAAACGGCAGCCCGGACGACAGCATCAGCCGCGCGGCCACGAAACCGCCGACTCCGAACATGGCCGCGTGCCCGAAACTGATCTGGCCGACATAACCGCCGAGCCAGTTCCAGGCCAGTGCCGCCGCCATGAACATGAAGGTCAGCCCGACGACGTCGTGGGTGTAGTCGCCGAGCGGCAGCACCAGCGGCGCGATCCACAGCAGCACCATGGCGGCCGCGAACACCAGCAGGAACCGCCACCGGCTCACCGCAACACTCGCTGGCCGAACAACCCGCCCGGCCGCAGCACCAGCACCACGACCAGCAGCACGAAGCCGACCGCGGTGGTGAGATACGGCGGCACCGCGTAGACCGCGAACACCTCGGCGAACGCGAGCACCAGCGCGCCCAGCGCGATGCCCAGGATGCTGCCCAGCCCACCCAGCACGATGATCACGAAGCTCTTCAGCAGCTCGCCCGCGCCGAACGACGGGTTGATCGCGAACAGGGTCGACGCCAGCACGCCGGCCAGCCCGGCGAGCGCGGTGCCGAGTCCGAAAGTGAGCAGGTAGACCCGTTCCACGTTGATGCCGGCCAGGGTGCAGCTGTCCGGATTCTGCGCCACCGCGCGGATCGCCTTGCCCAGGTAGGTGCGGGTGAGCAGCAGGTGCAGCGCGATCAGGGCGATCACCGCCACGCCGAAGACGGCGAACCGGGTGGCCGAGAAGCTCCCGCCCAGGATCCGCACCGACGAGGTCGCGTAAGCGGTGTGGATGACCTGCTCGTTACCGGTGAACAGCAGGTACACGACGTTGCGGATGACCAGCCAGACGCCGAACAGCAGCAGCAGCGACTGCACCGCGCCGGCCGGGCCGCGCGGCAGGAACCGGACCAGGCCCAGGTAGATGCCCATCCCGAGGATGAAGAACAGCACCAGTACGACCGGAATGGCGGCGAACGGGTCGACGGCGAAGCGGTCGAACAGCTGCCACGTCACGTACGCCGAGGCCATGATGATGCCGCCGTGCGCCAGGTTGACGATGCGCAGCACCCCGTAGATCAGCCCGAGGCCGTACGCCATGGCCGCGTAGAACCCGGCGAGCAGCACCGCCGAGACGGCGAGGACGACCACCTCTCCCATGCGCGGATCAGCCCTTGCAGGCCGGGTTCGGCGCGACGCCGGTGCCGGTCGCCACGTCCGCCGGGTAGATGATCGGCGACGAGCCGTCCGGCAGGTTCTGCTGCACCACGAACGGGTAGTCGGCCTGACCGCCCTTGTCCGCGGGATAGCTGAGCGTGCCGCCGGGCAGGATCGAGTCCATGCGCAGCGCGGAGAGCTTCGCGCGGACCTGCTCCTTGTCGACCGTGCCGGCCTGGGCGATCGCGGTGAACAGCGACCGGGCCGCCTCGTAGCCCAGCGCCTGGTACCACTCCGGGTCGGTGCCGTACTTGGCGGTGAACTTGTCGACGAACTCCTTGTTGAGCCCGGCGTTGCCCAGCTGCTTGTTCCACCACACCGCGGACAGGATGTAGTTCACCCCGTCGGCGCCGAGCGCGCTGCGGGCGTCCGACTCGGTGCCCCGGGCGCCGTAGGTGAGCACCTTGGAGCACATGTCCGAGCTGAGGTACTGCCGCTGCATGGTGATGAAGTCGGGCAGGTGCGCGTCGACCATCAGCAGGTCGGCGTGGGCGGCGCGGACCCGGCTGAGGATCGCCGAGAAGTCCTTGCCGTCCAGCGCGAACGACTCGTCCGTGACGACCTGGTAGCCGCCGCTGTGCGCGGCGGTGAAGTCCTGCACGCCCTTGCGGAAGTCCTTGCCGTGCGAGGTGTTCTCCCAGACGATCGCGACCCGGGCCGGTTTGGGCAGCTTGCCGGCCGCCTGCTGCTGATCGATCCAGGACATCTCGGTGCTCGCCAGGTTCGCCACCGGTGCCAGGGTGCCGAACACCCAGGTGAAGCCCTTGGCGTAGATCGAGGTCGCGGCGCCACCGCCGTTCACGTACGGGATCTTGTTCTGCTCGGCGACGGTGCTCTGCGCCTCGACGACGGCCGTCGAGTACGTACCCAAGAAGAAGTTGACTTTGTCCTGCGTGATCAGGCGTTGCGCGAGGTTGACCGCTTTGGCCTGGTCGGTGGTGTCGTCCAGCAGGTTCAGCCGGACCGGCACCTTCGTGCCGCCCAGGTCGATGCCGCCGTCGGCGTTCTCCAGCTCGACGGCGAGCTCGTAGCCCTGCTTGAACCGGCCGCCGGTCTTCGACTCGGTGCCGGTCAGCGGCAGCGTCGAGCCGATCACGATGGTGTCGGGGATCGTGGTGGCGCCGGAGTCGCGGTTGTCGTCGCGGTCGGGCACGCAGCCGGCCAGGACCAGGACGGCCACGCCGAGCAGGACGGTCGAGTGTCGCGGGGATCGGGTCACGGCAGATCCTTTCCGGACGCGACGGCGTCCGAGGACGCGGCGACGTCGCGGTGACCCCGTCGGCGAGACTACCCTTTCAATCTATGACTATCGATGTCAAGGTGCCGGTCCGGCCCCGGAGCGCCGGACACCGGGCGGTGTCCGGCGCCGTGCCGGTGGTGCCGGTCAGTGATGGTGCACCGCGAACGTGTGGTAGCCGCCGCCGTCGGGCAGGGTGAAGCCGTCCGCCCAGACCTCGGTCGCCGAGCCGGGCACCGCGCTGACGCCGCGCAGCACCGGTGGCCCGTCAGCGCCCACCGGGGTGGTCTCGGCCGTCCACGCCGTGCCGTTGAAGTGCAGGATCGACGCGCTGCCGGCCGGTCCGGCGGCCCAGACACTGCTCGCCGCGCTCGCCGTCACGGCGGCCAGCGAGCCGTTCCCGGTGTCCGGCAGGGTGGCGACCGACCACGCGCTGCCGTTGAAGTGCATCGCGATCGGCTTGTCGGGCTGGAACGAGCCACTGACGGTGTCGACGGTGTTGCCGACCGCCCAGACGTCGGACGCCGAGATCGCCGTGACGCCGTTGAGGGTCTGCCGGACCCCGTTGAGCGGGCTCGGCGTGGCCGGGTTCGGGCTCGGTACGACCGTCCACGCCGTACCGTTGAAGTGCAGGGTGAACGTGTAACTGTTGCTCGCCGTGCCCTTGGCGGACTGGAAGAAGCCGACCGCCCAGATGTCGGTCGCGGACCGGGCCGAGACCGCGGACAGGGTGCTGCCGGTGAACGTGGTGCCGGCCGGCGCCACCGGGTCCGGCGCCGGGACGATCGTCCAGGCCGATCCGGTCCAGTGCTCGATCAGCGCGCGATTGGCCTCACTGCGGCCGACCGCCCAGGCGTCACCGCCGCCCAGGTTCTCGACCCCGAACAGGATCGATTTCGCGCCGCCGGTCGTGGCCGGGGTCGGCACGACGGTCCAGCCGCTGCCGTCCCAGTGCGCCGCCAGTGGGTCGGTGTGGGCGAAACCGGTCCGGTTGGTCGAGCCGACCGCCCAGACGTCGTTCGCGCCGGCCGCCGAGACGGCGTTCAGCTTCTCGTCGAATCGCACCACGTTCGGTGTGGGCGTCCGGGACCAGGCCGAGCCGTTCCAGTGTTCGGCGAGCATGACCTGGCCGTCGTCGTCGTTCGGGCCGAGGAAGTTGCCGACCGCCCAGGCGTCGGTACCGGTCCGGGCGTCCACGGCGTTGAGAACGTTGGAGAACGCCGCCTTCAGCGGGGACGGGTCCACCGTCGGCGTGATCACCCAGGCGGGCGCGGCCGAGGCGGTACCGGCGAGGAGAACGGCGACGCCGGCGGCGGGCAGCAGCACCGCCGCCCGGCGGGTCAGTGAATTGACGGTATGCATCTGCATGGATCTCCCTGCAGTGCTGGAGCTCCACCAGCCTGGCCGCAGGCTCTGGCGCGGCGCTGAAACCGGCCTGGAACCGTTCAACCCGGCACTGCGGCGAGCAGGCGCTGCCGGGCCAGATCCGCCGCCGGGGTGGCGCCGAGGGCGGTGAACACGCCCAGCGCCTCGCGCAGCGACGCCTCGTCGCCCACGTCGAGCAGCGCCAGCGCGGCGTCGTACTCGCACCCCAGGTCGGCCAGCAGCCGGGCGGCCTTGGCCGGGTCACCGCCCGCCAGCAGGCTGTACGGTTCGGCGAGCGGCCCCCGCGGCGGGCGCGCCGACCCGGTGCGCCGCAGCCACGCCGCGACCTCACCGAGCAGCCAGGGGTCGCCGCCGGTGACGGCGTCGTCGGCCGACTCGGCGGCGCGGACGGCCTCCGCCCACCGGCCCTCGAGCCAGTACGCCTCGGCCCGGGCCAGCAGGGCGGGAACGAGGTGCTGCGGCTCGTTCGTCGCGGACGCCATCGTGGCCGCCTCGCCGAGCATCCGCCAGCGGTCCGGCTCACCCCGCCGGGCCGCGATCACACCCGTGCGGATCAGGCCGTAGAGCCGGTGGGCCGGGGACGGGCCGGCGCCGGCGAGCAGCGCGCGGGTGGCGATGACGGTGTCGATCCACCGGCCCCGGCGCACCATGACGGTGGCCTGCTCGCCACGCAACCCGATGGCGTCCGCGGTGAGGCCGACGAACCGCGACGCGCGTTCCAGCTGGGCCGCCGCCTCCCGATGACTGCCCAGGGCGTGGGCGTGCCGGGCGGCCGCCGGGGCGTACGCGAGCACCGCCGCCGCGTCGCCGGCCGCCTCGGCGTGGAACGCCAGCCGCGCGTCGTCGTCACACCCGCCGTCCCGCAGGGCGGCGAGGATGCGCCCGTGCACGGCCGCCGCGTGATGCGGCGGCACCGAGGCGGCCACCGCCTGCCGGGCGATCTCGTGCCGGAACCGGAGCCAGCCCCCGTCGGTGCGCAGCAGCCCGGAGACCAGCAGGTCGTCGGTGAGCCGGGACGAGGCTCCGGCGACCGCCACGAGCAGGCGCGGGTCCACCCGTGTCCCGATCAGCGCCGCGACGTCCAGCACCTCGCGGGCGGCCGGTTCGAGGCGGCCGGCCCGGGCCAGCACCGCGTCGAGCACGCAGGCCGGGAGCGAGGTGCTGCCCGCGCGCAGCACCTCGGTCACGTAGAACGGGTTGCCGCCGGTCAACCGGTGCAGTTCGGCCGGGTCGACGCCACTGCCCGCGGCCATGGTCCGCACGGCGGCCGGCGACAGCGGATCCAGCGTGACCCGCCGGGTCGTCCGGTGCGAGGCGAGATCACCGAGCGCGACCCGGAGCCGGTCGCCGCTCCCGATCCCGTCGTCGCGGTACGTGACGACCAGCAGCACCGCGGCGTCGCGCAGTCGCCGGGCCAGGTAGCGGAGCAGGTCCAGGGTGGCCTCGTCGGCCCAGTGCACGTCCTCCACCACCACGACGTCCAGGCCGGGTGAGGCGGTGAGCTGTTTCAACAGGGAACGGAACAGGTGGTCACGGTCGGCGTCGGCGTCGAGCAGCTCGCCGCCGAGCTGGCCGGCCAGGTCGTGCAGCGGGCCGAGCGGGCGTGGCGTGAACAGCCCGTCGCAGGCGCTCCACAGCCAGCGCGCATCGGGCAGCTCGTGGCGCAGCCGTTCGACCAGGGCGGCTTTGCCCACGCCGGCCTCGCCCGCGATCAGCGCGACCCGGCCCTCACCGTGCCGGGCCTCGGCGGCCAGCGCGGTCAGCGTCGCCAGCGGCGCCTCGCGTTCCAGCAGCGGACCGGCCGGTTCCGCCGTCTCCACCGGCCGGTCCAGGGACGGATCCTGACGCAGGATCGCCGTCTCGAGCTCGCGCAGCGCCGGCGAGGGGTCAACGGCCAGCTCGTCCAGCAGCGCCTGGCGGATCCGGCGGTACGCGGCCAGCGCGTCGGCCTGCCGGCCGCTGCGGTAGAGCGCCAGGATCAGCAGGGCGCAGGCCTCCTCGTCGAGCGGGTGCGCGGCCACCAGCTCCTCCAGCGGCGGCACCGCCGCGGCGCTGCGGTCCTGCGCCAGCTGCGTCTCGGCCAGCATCCGCAGCGCCTGGCGGCGCAGGTGCTCCAGCCGGGCGGTCTGCCCCTGCAGCCAGGGACCGGGGGCCACGTCGGCCAGCGGCCGTCCACGCCAGAGCGACAGGGCCTCGTGCAGCAGCCCCGCCCGCGTCTCGCCCGGCGCCTGCCCGGCCTCGCCGATCAGACGCTCGACGTCGGCCACGTCGGTGCCGACCCGGGCCGGGTCCAGCAGGTATCCCGGTGACTGGGGCACGATCGTGTGCCGGCCGCCGAGCAGCCGGCGCAGATGGGAGATGTGGCTCTGCAGCGTGTTGAGCGGCGTGGCCGGCGGGGTGTCGCCCCACAGCGCGTCGGCGAGCCGGTCGGTGCTGACGATCTCGCCGCGGTGCAGCGCGAGCATCGCCAGCACCGCCTTGCGGCGCGAGCCACTGACCGGGCGGGTCTGCCCGCCCACCACGATGTCCACCGGTCCGAGAACCCGCACCCGCACGGCCCCACTGTAGGTGGGACCGTGCGACCGAACAGTCGGATCTTGTACGGCACTATCCGGTCACGGCGTCAGCACGGCGGTGCGCTCACAACCCACGAACGTGTCCGGCGTGCCCGGCACCAGCCGGGTGTCGGAGGTGCACTGGTCGGCGCCGGCGCCGCCGTCGAGGGTGCCGCCGCCGTCCGCGGTGAGCTGGTCGTCGCCGCCGAGACCCTGGACCTGGTCGTGGCCACCGGAGCCGTCGATGACGTTCGCGCCGGCGTTGCCGATCAGCACGTCGTCGGCGTGGGTGCCGTTCAGGTTCTCCACGTCCGAGGCGATGGTGTCCCGGGCACCGGCCGCGCCGTCCTCGGAGCTGCCGTCGTCGCCGGTCGCGCCGTCCAGGTCGGCCCGGATCCCGAGCCGGTTGCCCACCTCGTCGTAGGTGGCGGTGTCGGACCCGGCGCCGCCCTGCAGCGTGTCGCCACCGAACCCGCCGTTGAGCGTGTCGGCGCCCGAGCCGCCGGTCAGCCGGTCGGTGCCGTCGCCGCCGCGCAGCAGCGACGCGATGGCCGTGGCGTTGGTGATCGTGTCGTCGCCGTCCAGGCCGCGCACCGAGATGCTGAAGACGTTCCCGGCCGCTTGGCAGCGGGCCTGGTGCACGGTCACCAGCGTGCAGCCGGCACCGGCGGTGAGAGTGGACATCGGATTGTCGACGGTCAGGAACCCGCCGCTGACGCTGACGGTCACCTGGTCCTTGATGCCGGGCAGCGTGTCGTACTTGAGGACTCCCGCGGACCGCACCACACCGGGCTGGCAGTCGCCGTAGCAGCCCGGCACCGCCGCGGTCGCCGGCTGTGCCGCGGTCGCGGGTTGTGCCGCGGTCGCGGGTTGTGCCGCGGTCGCGGGTTGTGCCGCGGTCGCGGGTTGTGCCGCGGTCGCGGGCTGGGCCAGCGCGAGCGGGCCGGCGCCGGCCAGCGCGAGGCCGGCGACCGCCGCGAACAGCCGGCCCGGTACCCGCAGATGTCGATCGTGACTGAACATGTGCTCCCCCAGGGACGCTCTCGGAAACGTTCCCGGAACGGTCGCAGCCGGCGCTGAAGGGGCGCTGACCCGCCGTTGAAACGCCCTACCCCGGGCGGCTGGTGAGGTAGCCGAGCACGAGCGCTGTCCACCACGCCAGCTGGGAGAGCACCGTGACGGCCGCGGACCGGGCCAGCAGGGCACGCGGTGGCTCGGGGTGGCGGCTCAACTCGTGCAGCAGGCGGCCCGCGTACACGCCGTTCAGGCCGACGACCAGCACGGCCACGGACTTCAGATCGGCGGGCAGGCCGAGGAAGAGCCCGGAGACCAGCAGCCCGGCGAACCCCGCCCAGATCGGGACGTGCGCGCCCTGCGCGGTGCGCAGCACGTCGGCGAACGTCCGCCGCCCGGCCAGCCAGAGCAGCCCGAACCAGTCGACGAGCAGCACCGCGCCGAAGCCGGTGACCATCGAACCGAGGTGCACGAACAGCGCGACGTCGTGCACCGCCCCGGCGGTCCGGGCACGCGGGGCGGCGGCCAGCACCACCAGCCAGCACGCCACGACGACGGCGCCCTGCAGCGCGGGGGAGGCGGGACGGCGGTGCCGGCCGGATACAACGGTCACGCATGGGAGACGGCCGCTCCGCGTCCGGACAACACAAACTGACCGACGTTCGGCGCGCGGTGGTCCCGGCTGACGACCGACATTGTGCGGTACGTATACGGAGCGCCCGTCCGCAGGCTACGAGCCGAGTCCCGTGGTGGTCTCACGCGACACCGCCCCGACTCCAGACCGCAGCGCGCCTCCCGCCCCGCGGCGGCTGGCTCCCAGGGGTGCGTCGAACCCCGGGAGGCACCCCTGAAAGCCAGCCGGTGACCCGGAGGCGTGCCGCGGCCGGCTTGCGCCTTTTCCGGCTTGCGCCTCGTCCCGGCTCGCGCCTTTCCGGCTCGCGCCTTTCCGGCTCGCGCCTCGCCACGGCTTCCGCCTTCGAGCGCTCGGCAGGGGCGGTGGGGGTGCGCAAAGGCTGATCGCGTGCGCTGACCGCCCGCCGGTGGGCGGCACGCGCACGCACAACCGGATCGCGTACCGCTACCGCCCGCGAACCCCACCGACCGCGTGCCGCTACCGCCCCGCCAGTCCGGATCGCGTGCTCCCACCGCCCCTCCGGCCCGGATCGCGTGCCGCTACCGCCCCATCAGCCCAGAGCACGTGCTCCCACCGCCCCTCCGATGCAGAGCGAGTACCCCCGCCGCCCTGTCCATCGCCGGACGAACACGCCACCCCTCGGTGGCCGGCTACGGCACTCAAGCTGTGGGCCCTTGCGCAGGTTCACGGCTGCCCGCGCTCTCGAGAAAGCCGCCAGCACCAGCCGCCGCTAAGAGGTGCACTGTGGCCCGGGGTGGCGGTGACATAGACTGCTGTCACGATGCCCACACGGAGTGCGATTCGGCGAGTTCTGATCGCCGCCGGTCTGGCGACCGCCGCGGTGCTGTCGCTGGCCGGGTGCCCGTCGTCCGGCAGCTCGGAACCGGTCTGCGACCAGTCCGTCGTCAGCAGCCCGGGCGAGCCCGACAACTGCCCCGACACCGGCCGTTAGCGACTCACCGCCGGATCAGGTCGGCGATCTCCTCGGGCAGGCCGGGGGAGTAGTAGGTGTGCCCCATACCGGGCACGACGTGCAGCCGGGCGCCCGGGATGGTGGCCGCCAGCGCCTGCCCGTGACCGAGCGGGAAGACCGGATCCTGGTCGCCGTGCACGACCGTGGTCGGTGCGGTGATCGAGGAGAGCGGGGCGAGCCGGTCCGGCGCGAACACCGGGGCGGCCCGGTGGTGCTGGGCGGCCGCGGCCGGATCCGTGGCCCGGGATCGCGCCAGCTCGAGCATCGCGCGGGCGGCCGGCTCGTCGAACGGGCGTACCGGGCCGTTGAACACGCGGAACAGGGCCACGTCCGACTCCACGCCCGGCGGCAGGCGGCGGGTCAGGTGGGCGAGGAACGCGGGCGCCGCCGGGGGCAGATCGTCCGGGTCGGATGACTGGCCGGCGCTCACCCGGGCCAACGACGGGCGGGGGTCGTGGCCCATCGGCGAGGTGCTGATCAGGGTCAGGGAACGGACCCGGGCCGGCGCGTGCACCGCCAGCCACTGCGCGAGCATCCCGCCCATCGACGCGCCGGTCAGGTGGGCGGAGTCCAGCCCGAGACCGTCGAGCACGGCGAGGCAGTCGGTGGCGAGGTCAGCCATCGCGTACGGATGAAGGTCAAAATCGACGGTGCTGGAGCGTCCGGTGTCCCGGTGATCGAAGCGGATCACCTGGACCCCGCTGCCGACGAGCCGGGCGACGAGCGGGTCGGGCCAGGAGATGCCTTGCGCGGCGGCGCCCGCGATCAGCAGGACGGCGGGGCGGGCGGGATCACCGGCGCGCTCGGTCCACAGCGTCAGCGGGCCGGAGGGCACGAACCGCTCGGTCGTCGTGAGCATGAGGCGCACGGTAGCGCGAGCAGTGACGGCCCGGCCCGCGATTATCGCGGCCGAACGGTCAGCGTCACCACGGCCGAGAGCGGAATTCGAAATCTTCCTGCTCGCCATCTGCTATCTGGCAGATTGCCAGTATGCATCATGCCATGGCGCCACGGGGAAATCACTCATCGATAGTCTCTGGCGTGGTCTTCGTGATCAAGGCAGAATGAGGTATGGAGAGTCAGCAGGCCGCAATTAACCGCCGCGGGCGGGTGAAGCCTGAATTCCGTCGACACTATGCCGAGAATGCCAACGAGCATCGCGTCGCTGCGGATCTGTATGCGACTCTCGCGCAGATTCTGTTCCTGTGCTGCATTGCCATCGGGGCAACTGTTCTTCTGCGCGGTGAGGGCGTCGGTGCAACTTTGATGGTTGTGGCGGCCTGCGGGATGGTGTTCATCGAGGTCTGCCGCCGGAGGATATCGCGGGCCAAATCCAAAGAAGAATATCAGACGTGGGGATGATTCCTGATATGGGCAGACTTGCCCCTGAGTGACGGTCTGTGCAGATCTTTCGGTGGATCTTTATTTGATATGACCATGCCGGGGGTATCGGTTTCGGGCGAGGTTGCCGCAGCTCGCGATGTCGTGGGAGTCGCGGCGGTGAACATTTGTTTCACTGTCTCCTTGGTGACTGGCCGGAGTGGATATTGAAGCTCCTCTTGTCAGGCCTTGAGGGTGCCTGCGAGCATCGCGAGTATGAAGGCGCTGCTGCCGATCGAGGAGCGTCCCAGGGTGGACTCGCTTCCGTCCGATCAAGTCAGATTACTGCTGCACACCATGCGTTTGCACCGTTCGTTGCTGGAGGCCGCGCACCAGGACGCCAAACGCTTGGCCGTCGATGGTGTCCACCCGTGTTACCTCATCGATTATCAGCTTCTGCACCGATTCATTTACGACCAGGGTCGGACGCTCGAGTCGCTGGTCGAGTTCTGGTACCTGCTCGAGCAGCAGGACATCACGCTGATCGTCGGGCACGGAACGTTCATCGAGGTCCTGCACCGGGTGCAGCGGAGCACGAAGATACATTTGCCACGCGTCGCCGGCATCGAATCGTATGAGCATTTCGTAGACCGGCTCGGGGTGTTGTCGTCGTTCTACGACTTCAACGAACTGCTGGACACGCTGATACGCAAGGATCGGCATCATGCCCGCGCCATAAAACGCTTGGCCGACGTGCTGCAGCGCAAAAATATCGAATACATCTGGGACCTCGGGGCCAGAGCGGGCGAGACGCTGCTGGATCAGCAGACGTATGTGAACGCACTCGATGTTCTGAGCTCCATCCGGCCGTCCCGGAAATCCGTTTATCCGAACGCGGCCGATGCCATGAACATCGCCGACGTGGCCGGCCTGCGGAGCATGAGCGAGAGAGGGGCGTATCCGGGATACTGCTTCATGCTGACCGATACCCGTCCGCTGCTCGACGAAAGGAACTGGGCCAGAGACCCGCACATGGACCGGACGGGGTATCCCTCGGCGGTGTCCCGGACGCCGGTCGCGGCCATCTACAGTCACCTGATCCTGCCGTCGGACGGCGCGACGGCAGGCCAGGTCGCGGACAATACGGTGCGGCTCATGTACGACGCGGCCGAGATCGAGAAGGAACTGCGCAGCTCGGCGGGATACCGCGGGCCGATCTCGATGGGCAACGACCGCTGGGAGGACATCGCCGCCGAGGGCCGGATCACGCCGGAACTCATCCAGCAGCTCGGCCTGTTGTCGCGGTTCGTCGGTGACCCGGTCATCGCCGAGACACAGCGGATGTACGACAACAGCCGGCGGGCGATGGCGATCTGGTCGGCGCAGTACGGCGACCGGCAGGCGGTGGAGTCCCCGCTGCGGCTGTTCGACGTGATCCTCAGCTTGTCGCGGGTGCTCGGACAGCAGGACCGCCCCCTCAGCGACCTGGCCTCGTTCTGGCAATCCGTGATCGAGCGCAGCGCCGACCACGCCGGGGACTGGTGGACTCTGACCTACCAGCGCAAGGGTGAAGGGCCCGACGGCGTCCCGTACCTCGAGGTGGAGCGGCACCGGGACTTCGCGATCGTGCGCTGGCCCAGCTCGGCCAGTCTGGAGAACGTGCTCGCGGCCTTCGCGGCCATCTTCGCCAGGCACGGCATCAAGCATGTCGTCCTGTTGCTGGGTATGGAGTGCGACGTGATCAAGTTCGACGCGGAACTGCCGGTGACGCCGGACGAGTTCCAGGCCGGGATCCGGGAGGCCGAGGACGGGTTCGCCCGGGATGGGCTCGGGAAACCGTTGTGGATCCGGATGAACGCCGAGCCCTTCGATCTCTACGCGGACCTGTTTCCTTCCCAGCCCGGTCTGGATCCGGTTCTCGGTATCTGCGGGACCGGGCTGGATTTCCTGCACATCCGGGAGCTCTACCAGGCGACGGCGCAGCGGTTCCTGTTCGACTCGTGGTTCGATGCGGTGCTCGCCGACGCGGCCCGTGACGAGTGGAGGCCATGATGGGCTTGTTCCGTCCGGAATCAATGACCAGCGCCGTGCTGCGCGAGTCCAAGAGGGGCGGCGAGTGGGCAGGTCACCAGTCCGCGGCGCCCAACATCACGATCGGGCATTTCTACTGCCCGCACGCCAAGAACGGTAAGCGAAGTTCCAGGAAGAACGCGAACAGTCTCGGTCGTCTCGATCATTACCTCTTCTATCAAAACTTTTCCGTAAAATCGGTCATCTATACGTTGTCGCCTGCCGACATCGCGATCGCGAACAACCAGGGAAAGTACGATTTTCGCTTCGCCCAGCCATACGAGTTCCACGTTCGGTGCGGCCGGGACATCGGGCGCATGGAGGAAGGAGAGGACGGTCCGGTCGGCTGGCTCTCCGCAGGACAGGGTCGCATCCACACCCGCCTGGAGCTGAAGCGGAAGGGCAACAACAATCTGGCGCTCAGACGCGTCGAGTTGGAAAGTGACGGCGATTGGGATCCGATGAAATGCCCGTGCTGCTCGGGATTCTTCCATATCTAGCTTCGGCCTTGGGGTACTGGACGGTCTACCAGGGAATCTTTCGTGACCCGAGCGACCACCCGCCAATCCATTGGCAGTGGCGGCTCGTCAGTCCGTTGTTCGTGGCCTCGCTGACACCCTTGGTGTTGTCCGGCACCCCTGTGGGCGGGCAGAACGTGGTCCTGCTGGCGTTCAGCGCGGGCGGTGGTTTCCTGCTCGTCTTCACGTTGATGACGGTGCTCACGCTCGGGGAAGTCAACGAGAAGGACCCTCACACGAAGGGGCGATTCTTCTTCTCCCTGCGGCGCCCGGTAGTGCTCGGCGGCTGGACCATGAATGGATTGACGTGGGCGAAAGCGCTGTTCATCGCCGGCCTGATCGTCATCTTCGGCTTCGCCGGCCTGAGCCTCTGGATTGCCGGGCAGCGCGCATAGCCCGAGCCGTGACGGCCGGTCTGCCCTCCCCTGACCCCGGTACGCTCACCGCTGGCGCGGCGATGCCCTCCGCAGCCCCGCCCCGAGATCTCCTGGAGTCACCGCGATGAAACAGGCCGACCTGGTGGCCCGGCGGCAGGCCGAGCTGCGGGCGCGGGTCGAGCCGCACCTGGACGCGGGGGAGACGCTGCGGGCGGCGCTGTGGGTGGCCCGCGACTCCGGGCTGCCGATGATCGTCAAGATCGCGCCGCAGGGGTTGCCGGGTATGGGCGGTTCGCTGCTGTCCGCGAATCCGCAGAGCGGGCTGGACGGGCCGGAGGGCAGCACTGCCGCCGACCTGGATCGGCGGTTGCCGGAACACCCGGCGGTTGCGGTTCTCGCGCTGACGGATGCCCGGCTGCTGCTGCTGACCGTCTCCGACGCTTTGCCGCCGGATCGCGAGCCGGCCGCGGATGCCCGCCCGGCCGGGTTTCTCGGTCACCTTGGGCAGATCGGCCGCCGCCTGTTCGACCAGGGCGAACCCGCCGCCTTGCCGCTGCTGGAGCCGGCCTGGCGCTGCCACCGGGCGGCCCTGCACGCGGTCGGCGTCAGCGACCCGGAAGGCCGGCTCGACCTGCGCTTCACCGACGGGTCGAGCCTCTCGGTGGCCGCGCCCGCCCTGCTGGCCCTGCCGTTCGTGGAGGCGGCCCGCCCCGATCAGATCGCCTGACCGGAAATGAACGGCAGCCAGCCTCCGTACCAGCCCGACAACAGCGCCAGCAGCCCCAGCACGATGCCCAGATCTCGGTTCGACAACCGGGCCATCAGCACGGCCGGCACCAGCAACACCGGGAACGCCGGGAGCAGGTGCCGCCCCATCATCGACATGTGCGTCCGCGACCCGATCGCCATGATCAGCATCGCCAGCGCGTAGACGGTCAGCTGCCACGGCGCGCGGAACACCAGCAGCCCGAGCAGCAGCACGAACCCGGCCAGGATCAGCAGCGACAGCACCCGGATCGGCTTGTCGGCGTTGTCGCCGTCGACCCCGAGCAGGATGTCCCGGACCATGTTCCAGGTGTTCTCGCCGTAGTCCCAGCGCGCCCCGAACGTGTTGTTGTGGATCTCGACGTACTCGCTGAAGCCGCCGAGGCGGGCCGACGCGAACACGAAGTACGCCACCAGGCCCGCCGGGGCCAGGACCATCGCCGCGTACGGCCGCCAGCCACCCTTGCGGGAGATCGCCGCGACCAGGGCGGCCAGCCCGACGGTGCCGATCAGCGCGACCGCGGTCGGCCGGCTCAGTCCACTCACCCCGGCGATGACTCCGGCGATCAGCCAGCGTTCCTTGAGTACGGCGTACAGCGCCCAGGCGGCCAGCGCCGTGAACAGCGACTCGGTGAACGCGCCGTTCTGCGTCATCGCGGTCGGCACCACCGCCCACGCGGCGGCGAGCATGATGCCGGTCCGGTGACCGTGCAGGTGCCGGCCGATCGCGTACAGACCCCACGCGGCGGCGACCGCCGAGACGAACGAGACGATCAGGCACGCGACGACCGGCGAGATGAACGGCACGAACGTCAGCGGCCGGGCCAGCCACGGGTAGAGCGGGAAGAACGCCAGGCGCAGCGCGTACGGGACACCCTCGGCGTCGACCGCACCGACCGGCCCGCCCAGCCCCTGCCCGGCGATCTTGATGTACCACCGGCCGTCCCAGGACAGCAGCGCGTCCATCATCGAGGTGAAGCCGCGCCACTGGTTGCCGATCGAGCCGTCCGGGAAGACGTTCCGGTCCGGGTCCTGCTCGTGCGCGTGGGCGGCCAGCACGTACATGACGTCGAGGCTGAGCGAGCGCAGGAACAGGTACAGCACGATCGCGGGCGAGGCGAGGCGGGCCGAGGCGCGCAACCGGGCCAGCCGCCCACCGGCGTCCGGGCGTTCCGTGGTCTCCGACGCGGGGGTGTCGTCCACCGCGCCGTCCGCGGGGTTCGAGGCGACGTGGGAAATGGCAGGGCCCTCTCTGATTCCGCGCTGGTCAAGGCCGGGGATGCGCCCAGCCACGGAGAGCCCGAGCCGCACGGGGTGGCTTCCCCACGGCACGCTCAACGGCCGTGATCCTAGGTGCCCGGGAGCCCGCACCGCCAGGAGGAGATCCGCGTCGACTGCTGAGAGAGCTCTCTGAGAGAGGCTACAAGACAGCCGATAGGCGGGATGACGACAAGCGTGGTCAGGTGGGACATGAGCGGTGGGTGGCCGCTATTCCGCAGTGAATTACCCTCGCGTATCTGGTCGACCAGCATGAATGTCACAATTGTGATCTTGCATTGGCGATCATGAGTAGCTGATGTCGGCGGGGATGCCGTGTTCTGGTTAGTATTCTTGCCCACCGCCCGCCAGGCCGGTGACGATCTTGTGGGTGGGTCTCATGAAAATCATGTCCTATAACATCCTCGAGGGCGGGAATCTCTCGAAGGGTGACCGCACCGATCTGCTCATCGACATCATCCGGACGGCCGGGCCGGACATTCTCGGCCTGAACGAGTGCCGGGGGTTCGCGGACGACGACGAGGCCCGTCTTCGCCTGTTCGAGCGCGAGCTCGGGATGACGGGTGTGCTGAACCGGTCGGCCAGCGGCAACCACATCGCCATCCTCTTCCGGCCGGATCTCCCGGTGGTGGAGAGGTCGGGCAAGTCGGTCAGCATGCAGAACGGTTACACCAGGATCACCCTGCAGACGGAGATCGGGTCGGTGGCCGTGGTGGCGACCCACCTTCACCCGTTCGCGTCGGTGTTCCGGGTCGGGGAGATGCAGATCGTCGCCGCCCGGGCAGCCGCGGCCGACGCGGCGATCGTGATGGGTGACATGAACAGCGTGGCACCCGGCGACGCCGAGGGGCTGGAACTCGCCGGCGCACCGCGCACCATGACGACGCGCCTGAGAGGACCGGGCGGTGGCATCGACACCGATGCGATCTCGGTGCTGCTCAACCACGGGTACACCGATCTGGGCGCGAAAGCGGCGACCCCCACGTATCCGACGCCGGTGTCCCGGGAGAAAGCAGATCCGATCGTCCGGTTGGACTACATGTTCGCGACCGCACCGGTCGCTGAACGGTTCCGTGGCCTCGAGGTGATCGGCGGCGAGTCCGGCCTGACCGCCTCCGACCACTTGCCGATCGTCGCCGAGATCGACCTGCCGGTGGCCGGGCGATGAACCCGCTGGCCGACCAGCGGCTTCGCGTCCTGGCCTTCGCCCTGGCCGGCGCGCTCGGCATCTGGGGTGTGCTCACCCTGACCGACGCGACGATGTTCTCGCTGCTGGGCCTCGATCCGGCGGCCACCGGTGACGCCGGGACCATGCTGGGCCGGTTGCGGCTGGTCTTCCACCTCGGCTCCGTGCTGTTCGTGCTTCTCGTGATCATGGCCCTCTACCGGCTGGTGAACCGGCTGCTCTTCGCCGGTGGATCCCCGGCCGGGACCGGCGACACCTCGGTGGCCATCGTGGACGTGGACGACGGGATCAAACTCGCCATCACGGCGGTCTCGGGCGAGCGGCGGCCCCGGACCCTGCGGATCTGGGGCTATTCACTGAATTTCAGCTCGAGGCTTTCGCAGTACTTCGAGGATCATCCGCACCCGGCGCTGGCTGTGGAGATCTTCGTGCCTGACGAGAGCCTCATCGGGTCACTGTTCAAGGACGCCAAGGGCGCCGAGCGGGCCAGCCAGCTCAAGATGCGCCGCGAGGAGTGGATCGGGCTCGCCACCAGTCACCGGGTGCAGAGCGTTCAGGTGTTCGTGCAGCAGACCATCCCGAACGACCTCGGCATGATGGTGGACGACCGTCTCGCGCTGGTCCACACGTACGACTGGAAGGTCGACGGTTCCCAGCTGTCCCACAAGCGTCAGGAACTCAGCCGTCGGCGGTTCCTGAACGTGAGCGACTCCGGCGAGACCGGGCGGTACGTCCTCGAGCAGTTGACCACCCGATTCCTGTGCCGTTCGTACGACGCGCCGACGCTGTCGACGCCGTGATCTGACCGGCGCCCCACCCCGGGCAAGCGTGTCGGCCATCGGTTCGTGGGCGCCGGTGTCCTGCTCCACGGGGCCGGCGCGGGGTCCGCAGGGCGGAGTTCGATGGCGGCAGCGCGATATCGTCGCTGTCTATCAACCGGGGGGCGGCCATCTACTTCTGGGACGAGGTCTGGATTCCGGCGGCGGGAGCTGCGCTGGCCGGTGGCGCGCTGGTGGCCGTCGTGCTGTTCCCGAGGGCACGCGCGGGCATGGGGAACCGGCTGGGCCTGAGGGTGGCCGAGGCGGCGGCCGTGCTGGTCCCGATCATTGTCGGTCTGGTCGCGCAGACCTACGTTTACCTGCACTTTCGTCCGATGACCGGCGGCGCCCACACCGCCCACCGGATCGAGCAGATCGCCGCCGTGTTCCTGCTGCCCGCGATCATCGCGGTGCCGGTGACCGGAATCCGCCGCAAGCGCCGGGTCACGACGCGACCCTGAGAGTCGGCCGGCATCCGCCGGGCCGACGGCGGGGTGGTGGATGACCGATTTTCACCACCCCGATCGGGTACGGATCAGCGGCTCGCCTTGGCGTCGCGCTTCGTCTCGTACATCGCCGCGTCGGCGGCCTCGTGCAGCTCCTCGGCAGCGTTCGGCGGGCCGGTGGCGACGCCGATGCTGGCGCCGACGGTCAGGTCCTGGCCGGCCACGTGCATCGGCTCGGCGATGGCCGCGCGGACCCGGTCGGCCATCGCCGCGGTCTCGGCGACCGAGGTGGGGTGCAGGATGACAGCGAACTCGTCGCCGCCGAGCCGGGCGACCGTGGCGGTGTCGCCCGCGCACGCGCTCAGGCGATGGGCGACGATCATCAGGACCGTGTCGCCGGCCTGGTGGCCGAGGGTGTCGTTGATCGGTTTGAAGTCGTTGAGGTCGATCGCCAGCATCCCGACGAGCCGGTCCGGCCCGGCGTCGCCACCGGGTGGGCTGCCGATGACCGGGTCGCGGGCGATCCGGTCCAGCCGCTCGGTGAACAGCAGCCGGTTGGCGAGCCCGGTGAGCTGGTCGTGGCTGGCCTGGTGCCGCAGCTGCTGCTCCAGGTCGCGGGCCAGGGTGATGTCGCGGGCGTTGGAGATGATGCCGTCGACGCTGGGGTCGTCCAGCCGGTTGGTGCTGATGATCTCCAGCCAGCGCCAGCCGCCGTCGCTGTGCCGGGCCCGGGCGCGCCACGGCACGCCGCGGTCCGGGTCGGCCGCCGAGCGCAGCACCACGTCGTCGAACTGGGTGGCGTCGTCGGGGTGCAGGATGTCGGCCAGCCGGGTGCCGGTCACGGTCTCCGCGGGCAGGCCGAGCACACGGTGCAGGGCCGGGCTGGCGTACGTGATCGAGCCCGCCCGGTCCACCACCAGGGTCACGTCGGAGGCGTGCCGGACCAGCGCGCGGAACCGTTGCTCCTGCCGGCTGACCTCGGTCACCAGCGTGTCGACGTCGGCGAACGTGACCAGTTGCCGGGCGATGACCAGCCCGATCACCACGGTCACGCCGATCACGCCGCCGGCCAGCTGCAGCGGCAGCCCGGAGCGGAAGAGCAAAACGATCATGAGGAACTGGGCCGCGATCGCCGCCACGTACGGAAGAGGGCTGTGCCGGCGTCGCGCCGGACGCGTGCCGCCACCGGCCGCGGCGTCGGCGCGCAGGCCGATCTCCTGGAACCGGGAGCACGCGGCGAGCAGCACGCACGGCACCAGCCGGCTGACCATGAACAGGTGCAGGGCCCAGGACTCCTCGACCGGCGGCGCCACGACGGTGCAGACCCCGACCAGGCAGGCACCGAGGCCGCCGGTGATCGCGGCGCCGCGGTTGAACGGTGGATTGTCCGCCAGGGTCAGCTTCACCACGCCGAACGCCGCGACCAGCATCGCGGCGGAGCTGGCCGTGTAGAGCAGCAGCCCGGCGCCGCCGCGGCTGTCGAGGTCGGGCATCAGCAGCGTCCAGATGAACACGGCGGCCGCGATGATCGTGGCGCCGGCGTCGAGCCAGAACCGCAGCTTCTCCCGGCGCAGCCCGGGGATCGGGTGGGTGAGCATGGTCCAGATCGGGCCGGCGATCCCGGCCGCGATCAGGGCCAGCTGCAGGTTGCCGGAGTTGAGCAGCGCCGGCGTGATGTGCCGGAGGTTCTGCGCGGCCTGGACGACGTCGCTGAGGGTCAGCAGCACGCCGGCCATGGTCATCGACCGCCAGAACCGCCGGGTGTCCGCCGGAATGTCCGGCAACCGGACGACCCGGTACGAACCCACCAGCATGACCACGTCCAGGGCGATCTGAATCGGCCAGAACGCCAGCAGCCGGCCCCAGCTGCCACCGACCGGCGTGAGGTAGCCGACCAGGACCAGCCCGGTGAGCACGAGCAACCCGGCCAGCACAGGGTCACGCGTCAGCGAGCGCGGCACCAAGCGCGTCAGCGAGCGCGGCACCGAGCGCGGCACCCAGCGCGGCACCGAGCGCGGCACCCAACGGGCTCGGGTCCCTGGCAAAACGCTCCCTACGTCGAGGCGGGGTCGGGCTACCCGTCCATCGGCAAGGAAGGCGCGTTCATGAGGAGGTCCCGGCGTATCGGGCGGACGCGCCGAGCTCCTCCTCGATCCGGATCAGCTGGTTGTACTTGGCGGTCCGGTCGCTGCGCGACAGCGAACCGGTCTTGATCTGCCCGCAGCCGGTGGCGACGGCCAGGTCGGCGATCGTGGTGTCCTCGGTCTCGCCGGAGCGGTGCGACAGCACCACCCGGTACCCGGCCCGGCGCGCGGTGTCGACGGTGCGCAGCGTCTCGGTGAGCGTGCCGATCTGGTTGACCTTGACGAGGATCGCGTTGGCGTAGCCGCCGTCGATGCCGGCCTGCAGGCGGTCGGCGTCGGTGCAGAACACGTCGTCGCCGACCAGCTGGAGCCGGTCGCCGGCCTGGGCGGTCAGCGCGCGCCAGCCGGTGAAGTCGTCCTCGGCCATCGGGTCCTCGATCGAGCTGATCGGGTACCGGCCGGCCAGCTCCAGCAGGTAGGCGATGTGCTCGTCGACGCTGCGGGTGCGGCCCTCCCCGGCGTAGACGTAGGCGCCGTCGCGGAAGAACTCGGAGCTGGCCGGGTCGAGGCAGACGGTGATGTCGGCGCCGGGGCGGTAGCCGGACTCCTCGATGGCGCGCACCACGAACCGCAGGGCCTCGTCGGCGTCACCGAAGGTCGGCGCGAACCCGCCCTCGTCGCCGACGTTGGTGCTGTGCCCGGCCGCGGCCAGCTGCCGGCGCAGCGTGTGAAACACCTCCGACCCCATGCGTACGGCCTCGGAGAAGCTCCCGGCGCCGACCGGGGCGATCATGAATTCCTGGAAGTCGAGCGGGTTGTCGGCGTGCGCCCCGCCGTTGACGATGTTCATCATCGGCACCGGCAGCAGCTGAGCGCCGACCCCGCCGACGTAGCGGTAGAGCGGCAGCCGGTGCGCGCTCGCCGCGGCCTTCACCACGGCCAGGGACACCCCGAGGATCGCGTTGGCGCCCAGCCGCCCCTTGTCCTTGGTGGCGTCGAGTTCCACCATCGTCGTGTCGACCAGCGTCTGGTCCTCGGCGTCCAGCCCGGTCACCGCGGCGGCGATCTCGCCGTTGACCGCGGCGACCGCCCGGCTCACGCCCTTGCCGTGGAAGCGCCGCGGGTCGCCGTCGCGCAGTTCGACCGCCTCGTTCGCCCCGGTCGACGCCCCGGACGGCACTGCCGCCCGGCCGATCGACCCGTCGGTCAGCTCCACGTCCACCTCGACGGTGGGGTTGCCCCGGCTGTCGAGGATCTGCCGTCCGGTCACCCGGCTGATAGCCGTCATCGTCTGCTCCCTGATCCGTGCTGATGTGCCGGACCAGACTGGCCGCTCGCCGGGCGCGCTGTCACCGCGATGAGCGTCGCGTTGACCCGCACCCCGGGGTGCGGGTTTAGGGTCGGCGCACGCGTGACCGCGACGGAAGTGTTTCAGCAGGTCCGCGCGGCGGTATCACGGTGTCGTGAGGACAGCGAAGTGAGTGAGACGTACGAGTTCGTGGTGGTCGCCAACCGTCTGCCGGTCGACGAGGTGGTCGGCGCCGACGGCGGCCGCAGCTGGGCACGCAGCCCCGGCGGCCTGGTCAGCGCGTTGCAGCCGATCGTCCGCGGTCACGGTGGCGCCTGGGTGGGCTGGACCGGGCAGCCCGGTGACGCGCCGGAGCCGTTCGACACCGACGGCATGCACCTGCACCCGGTGGGGCTCAGCGAGGACGACGTCGACAGGTATTACGAGGGGCAGTCCAACGGCACCATCTGGCCGCTGTTCCACGACGCGGTCGAGCAGCCGACGCACCGCCGGCCGTGGCGCCAGGCGTACGAATCGGTGAATCGACGCTTCGCCGAAGCGGCCGCGCAGCTGACCGCGGTCGATGGCACCGTGTGGGTGCACGACTATCAGCTGATGCTGGTGCCGGCGATGCTCCGGGAGCTGCGCCCCGACCTGCGGATCGGGTTCTTCCTGCACATCCCGTTCCCGCCGGTCGAGCTGTTCATGCAGCTGCCGCGGCGGGCCGAGCTGCTGCGCGGGCTGCTCGGCGCCGACCTGGTCGGGTTCCAGCGCCCGCTCGCCGCCCAGAACTTCCTGCAGCTCACCGGCCGCCTGCTGGGCCTGGACCCGCAGGAGCAGCACGTCGAGTACGACGGGCGCACGGTCACCGCCCGCGCGTTCCCGATCTCGATCGACGTCGCCGAGGTGGAGAAGCTCGCCGCCGACCCGGACGTGCAGGCCGAGGCCCGCCGGATGCGCCACGAGCTCGGCGGTGACCGCCGGCTGCTGCTCGGCGTCGATCGGCTCGACTACACCAAGGGCATCGAGCAGCGGCTCGAGGCGTACGGGGAACTGCTCGCCGACGGCACGGTCTCCAACGACGACGTGGTGCTGGTCCAGGTCGCCACGCCGAGCCGGATGCGGGTCCAGGAATATCAGGAACTGCGGGCCCGGGTCGAACACCAGGTGGGCCGGATCAACGGCGAGTTCGGCGCGGTCGGCCAGGCGCCGGTGCACTACCTGTTCCAGTCGATGAACCGCGCCGAGCTCGTCGCGCTCTACCTGGCCGCCGACGTCATGGTGATCACCCCGCTGCGCGACGGGATGAACCTGGTCGCCAAGGAGTACGTCGCGGCCCGCTACGACGACCAGGGTGCGCTGGTGCTCAGCGAGTTCGCCGGCGCCGCCGCGGAGCTGACGACCGCGTTCCAGGTGAACCCGCACGACGTGGAGGACATCAAGCGCGCGCTGATGGACGCGCTGAACGCCGACGCGGGTGAGCAGGCCGAGCGGATGCGGCCGATGCGCGACCAGGTACGTGACCACGACATCGACCGCTGGGCCCAGGACTTCCTCACCGCGCTGGGCAAGAGTTAGTCGTCGTCATCCCCGTCGTCGTCATCGTCGTCGTCACCGCTGCCACCGGGACATCCGGCCAGTAGTGGCACGCCGGCGGCCGCACCGGCCAGCAGCAACGCCCGGCTGAAGAAGGCTCGCCGGCCGATCGTGCCCGGCTCGGCCTCGGACTTGCTCGTCACGTCGCTCATCACCGGATTCTCGCAGCCGGACGGTCCCACAGGAACCGTCCGGCCGCGACGGATCCGGTGTTACGGCCGCTTCGCGCCCGAACGGACGAAGACCGGCATGGTGTCGAGCGTGGTGCTGACCTCGGCGGTGGTCCCGCCCGGGTATCGCTTGCCGGTGAAGTAGTCCGTCCAGGTGGTGCCGGGCGGGAACCACACCGTGGTGGTCGCCGTCGTGCCCGGTGTGGTCACCGGGGCGACGAGCAGGTCCGGGCCGTAGAGGTACTGGCTGCCGGCGGTCGCGTACGCGTCCTGTTCACCCGGGTAGGCCAGGTACATCGCGCGAACCATCGGCGTGCCGGTGCGGGTCGCCTCGGCTGCCGCCGCGTACGAATAGGTCTGCAGTTTCTTGCGCAGGGTGAGGAACTTCTTCGCGGAGGCGTTCGCGGCCGGGCCGTACTGCCACGGCAGGCGGTCGCTGTGGTTGGAGTGCAGGCGGTCGATCGGCTGGAACGTGCCCATCTGGACCCACCGGGCGTAGAGGTCGTCGGGCAGTTTGGTGCTGCCCGGTTCGCTGCCCGGCTCCTGGAGCCCGCCGGTGTGCCCGCCGATGTCGTGGCTGACCGCGGCCAGCCCGGTCGCCGCCGACTCACCCGGCGTGTAGCCGACCTCGAAGCGCAGCGTCTCCCAGTTCGAGATGGTGTCGCCGGTGAAGTGCAGCGTGGTCCGCTTGTCGGCCCACGGCCCGGTCGGCACCGCGCCCGGGTTGCCGTAGCCGCCGGCCTGCAGCGAGCCGTAGGCGCGGGAGAACGCGAAACCGGTCAGGTCGGCGTACTGCTGGTTGATCCACGCGTCCGGGGTGACCCCGGCCAGGGTGGAGCGGGCCGCGTCGCAGCACCAGTCCAGCCACCAGAAGTCGACGCCCTCGGCGCCCATCTGGTCGTGCAGCCACAGGTAGGCCTTGAGCTGGTCGGCGTCACCGAAGTCGAAGACGTAGCAGTCCGGACCACTGTTGCAGCCGGTCTTCTGCAGTTTGCCCTTGGCGAGCGCCTGCGCGCCGGCGAAGTGCGGGTCGGTGCCGAGGATGCTCGGGTGGATGTTCAGCCCGGTGTGCACACCCTGCTGGCGCAGCGCGGCGGCGAAACTCTTCCAGTCCGGGATCCGGGTCGGGTCGATCTCCCAGCCGTTCCACCGGTCCGGCGCCTTGAAGTCGGTGTCCACCACGAACGAGTCCAGCGGCACACCCTCGGACTTGAAGCGCGCCACGATCGCCTCGAACTCGGCGGCCGTGCGGTCGTAGTACTCCGAGTACCAGACGCCGTAGGCCCACTTGGGCAGCAGCTTGGTCGGGCCGGTCAGGGTGGACAGTTCGCGCAGTGCGCGGCGGTAGTCCTGGCCGTAGGCGAAGACGTAACCGTCCTGACCGGCGGCCGGGCGCGGGGTGACGGTGCGGGTGGCCGGGCGGTAGAGCGCCGACGCCGAGTCGTCGAGCAGCGACCAGCCGTCCTGGTAGAGCAGGCCGGCGAAGGTGCGCGCGCCGCCGTTCACGCCGTCCAGGCCACGCCGGTAGCCGCCGAGCGGCGCGTGCGGGGCGAGCAGCGGGGAGTGAGCCGCGGTGACGGCCACGGTGTCCACGTTGACGTGGCAACTCTGGTCGGTGGGGCAGCCCAGGGTCACGGTGTTCGTGCCCTCCTGCAACGACACCAAGACCGATTTTGTACGCCAGTAGTCCCAACCGCTGGTCGCCGGCAGGTCGAGCGCGGTGCCCGCCACGGTGATCGTGCGGCTCTGCACCGGCTGGCTGCCGGCCTGCCCGTTGGCGTACCGCAGCTGCACCAGGTAGTCGCCGGCCTTCGGGACCCCGGTGACGGTGAGGGCGGCGCCCGCCGTGGTGCTCTCCAGCCCGGCCAGGAAGCCGTCGCCGGCGTAGCCGTTGTGGTCGTCGGCGAGTTTCGCCCCGCCGGTCAACAGGCCGGTCTCCGCCTCGCAGACCGCGCCGAACGCGCACGCCTGCGGACCGGGCGGGGTGGGCGCCGGATAGGCGGCGCCCGGGGCGAGCAGGGCCAGGCTGTCGACGTTCACGTTGCCGGAGTCGGTGGCCGTGCGGACCAGGCTGATCTCGTGCCGCCCGGCGGTCAGCTCCACGGGGACCGAGGCGAGGCCCCAGGTGTCCCAGTTGGCGGTCGGCGGCAGGGTCAGGGTGCCGGCCGCGACCCCGTCGACCGTGACGGTCAGGGTGCGGGCGACGTTCTGGCCGTCCCCGCCCTGGCTGTTGGCATATCGGACGGTCAGCTGGCGGGTGCCGGCGGCCGGGGGAGTGGCCGCGAAGGTGAGCGCGTTGCCGGTGCCCTCGAAGCCGGCCACGAAGCCCTGGCCGGTCCAGTCGCGGTGATCGGTGGCCGAGCTCAGGCCGTTCAGGGACAGCGCTTCGGCCTCGCACAGGGTTCCGGGCGCGCAGTCCGGGGCGCCCAGGCCGGCCCAGGGCGCGGCGGTGACGGTCTGCCGGCCGGTCTTCAGTCGTACCGAAAGGTTGTCCTTGTCGAACGGACCGGAACCGACCCGGTACCGCAGCGTCGCCGCGGCGGTCTCGATGGTCAGCCAGCCGTGCGTAATCCGCTGGGTGAAGCGCGCCGGCGCGAAGCCGCCGCGTCCGATCACGTTGAACGTGTCCCCGTCGGTGAACCGGCCGCCCGGCGCGTATTCGGTGCGGATCAGCGTGGGGGACAGGACCTGGAAGCGGGCGTTGCCGGAGATCACGGCGGGCGGTTTCTTCGCGGTGGCCTGGGCCGGCGAGGTCGCCGCCAGACCGCTGGTGATCAGAGCCAGAGCGGCCACGGCGGCAACTCTGCGTCGGACGAGTGGGCGCACCAGACGCTCCCTTTCGGTAGCGGGCGAAACTTGTTGATCACCACGCTGTCATCCACCGGTAATCACGTCAATGGATCAAGACCGATCGCAGAGAGCGCTCTCGGTCTTGCCCGCCGGCGCCGGACCGCTCTATTGTCAACAAACTTCAACATTTGCGTACGTCGTTCGACCGACGCCGTGGAGCTGCCATGCGAAAGCTCGTCCTGCTCGTGCTGACCGGCCTGCTCGCCCTGGTGGCGGCGCCTGCTCCGGCCACCGCCGCCCGCACGAACCTGCGCGCCGCCGACCCGAGCGTGCTGCGTGTCGGCGGCACCTACGTCGCGGTGCAGGCGCTGAACGGCGGCATCGCGGTCCGTCAGGCGTCCTCGCCGGACGCTCTGGCCGCCGCGCCCGCCCGTCAGGTGTGGTCGGACACCGGCAACCTCGGCGAGGTCTGGGCGCCGGAGGTGCACTACGACGGTGGCCGCTACTACGTGTACTTCACCGCAGGGCGCGGCGCGGCCCACCGGATGTACGTGATCAGCTCGGCCACCGCCGACGCCGGGTACACCGGGGCGACCCGGATGGCGCTGCCCGACGACCGGTGGGCGATCGACGGCACCATGTTCATTTTCGGTAACCAGCGCTGGTTCGTCTGGTCCGGCTGGGCCGGCACCACGAACGTCGAGCAGAACCTCTACATCGCCCGGATGAGCAGCCCGGCCGCGACGACCGGCGCGCGGTACGTGATCTCGCAGCCCCGGGAGAGCTGGGAGCGGGTGGTCGGCAACCCGTTCATCAACGAGGGCCCCGAGGCGATCCGCGACCCGGACGGGCGGCTGCACGTCACGTACTCGACGAACGGCAGCTGGAGCGAGCAGTACTGCGTCGCGGACCTGCGGTTGCGGGCCGGCGGCGACCCGACCTACGTCTGGGACTGGTACAAGTCCAACGGCTGCCTGTTCGGCTCGAACCGGGCCACCATGATGGCCGGCTGGGACCCGACGGTGAACGCGAACGGGCCCGGGCACCACAGCTTCGTGCTGCTCAACGGCGACATCGGCACCAGCCCGCCGGCCGGGCCGCGGTTCCCGCTGATGTATCACGCGGTGCCCAAGGGGACGGCGTATTCCTGGGACAACCGGTACTGGTACACCGGCACGTTCTGCTGGTGGGGCGGTACCACCTACTCCCGCGCCAACGTGCCCGGCCCGGCCGCCGACACCGGCTACAGCCTGAAGTTCTTCGAGTAGGGCTACCCCGGCTTTCGGTGCGCCGGTGCCGGGTCCGGTCATCTTCCGGTAGCTATTCGGAAACGTCGATGATATGAATGCCGTGCAGGTCTTGGGAGCGCTCCCAATCGCTCTCTCCTTCCAGGCCGACACAAGGAGCAAGGCATGAGCCAGGTTTGGCGTGTGGTGCGAGCCGTCCTCGCGACGGCGGCGACAGTCATCGGATTCATCCTCGTCGGAACGACCGCCGCGAGCGCCGCGGCCACCTCCGACGTGGCCGCGGGATACGCGCACACCTGCGTGATCCGCACCGACGCCAGCCTGTGGTGCTGGGGCGGCAACTACAGCGGGCAGGTCGGCGACGGCACCACCACCAGCCGCACCGCACCGGTCCGGATCGGCACCGACACCTGGGCCAGCATCGACGCCGGCACCAGCTTCACCTGCGCGGTCCGCACCGACGGCAGTCTGTGGTGCTGGGGCGCCAACAGCCGGGGCCAGCTCGGCGACGGCACCACCACCGGCCGGAAGGTCCCGACCCGGGTCGGCGACGCCACCACCTGGGCCACGGTCAGCGCCGGCGACAGCCACGCCTGCGCGACCCGTACCGACGGCAGCCTGTGGTGCTGGGGCTTCAACCGGCTCGGGCAGCTGGGCATCGACCCCGGTGCCGTCTACTACGCGACCACCCCGACCCGGGTCGGCACCGGCAGCGACTGGACCGCCGTCACCACCGGGTTCGCGCACACCTGCGGGCTGCGCGCCGCCGGCACCCTGTGGTGCTGGGGCGACAACGGCGACGGGCAGCTCGGTCTGGGCCGGCTGACCCCGTCCATCCCGCCGGCCCAGGTCGGCACCGGCACCACCTGGACCAGCGTGAGCGCCGGCTACGCGTTCGCCTGCGCCACCCGCTCCGACGGCACGCTGTGGTGCTGGGGCGACAACGGCTACGGCCAGCTGGGTGCCGGCACCACCTACCAGACCGCGCCGGCCCAGGCTGGAAGCGGTACCACGTGGACGGACGTCGACGCGGGCTTCAACACCGCGTGCGCGAGCCGTACCGACGGCAGCCTGTGGTGCTGGGGCAACAACGGCACCGGCCAGCTCGGCGACGGCACCACCACCGGCCGGAACGTGCCGACCCGGGTCGGTGACGCGACCACCTGGACGGGTGACTACGTGACCGGCTACCACAGCTGCGGGCTGCGCACCGACGCGAGCCTGTGGTGCTGGGGCAACAACGCGAACGGCCAGCTGGGCGACGGCACCACCACGCAGCGCCCGGCCCCGGCGGCGGTGCCGCTGCCGGCCTGACAGCCGGTCACTCCGGGGTGCTCCGCCGTGGCGGGGCACCCCTCGTTCGCGGTCCGTTGATCGGCAGGCAGCACCGTGCGCTCAGCTGATTTCCGCGGCTTCCGGAGGTGCTTGTATCTCGGCATGGCTTTGTGGAGGCCGCGATGAGAGTGCCGGCGCAGCGGACCGGTGAGGACGTCGTCCGGGAGGTCCTGACCGACCTCGCCCCGTGGGAGCTGCCGGAGCTGGGGACGGTGCTGGACGCGTACCGGCGCCGCCCCTGGCCCGCGGTCCCGAAGCCGGGCCGGCACGGGCATCCGACCGGGGCGGGTGTGCCGATCGACCAGATCGCGTCGTGGAGCATGTTCGTGGTCGGGTTCGCCGGCGGCAAGCTGGCCGAGATGCTGCTCGAGGACGTGTTCCGATACACCGGCCGCCGCCTGCTGCACTGGCGGCGGCCGCGGCCGCAGCTGTCCGCGCCGGTGCCGGAGAAGCTCACCGACGAGCAGCTCGCCGAGGTGTACACGACAGCGTTCGAGACCGCGCAGCTGCGTGGTTTCCCGGACCGGTCGGCCGAGGAGTTCGCCGCCGCGATCACCCGGCGGCTGCGGCCACCCGGCGACCGATGAGCCCGCCGGCGCCGCCGCTCGCACCCGCCGGGCTCGCCGACCCGTCGGTGCCGCGGTTCGTCACGGTCGGGCTCAGCACGGTGGCCGCCGCGATGTTCGCCGGGCACTGGTTCCTCGGCCTGCGCGCCGGGACCGGCGGGCGCTGCGCCGCCGCCACCGACTTCACCGGCTGCACGAGCCTGGCCCGCGGCCTCGAAGCCCGGGCCGTGCTGGCCGGGCCGGCGGTGCTGCTCGCCGTGGCCGTACTGATCTACTTCGGTCGTCCGGCGCTGATCCGGCTACGGCGGCACCGCCCGCTGCCGCCGGACGGTCCGATGGGACGCGAGATCCGGGCCCGGGCGGCCGCGGCCGGGCTGAGCCGCCCGCCCCGCCCCGAGGTCCGCGGCGCCGGCGAGATGTTCGTCTACGGGGCCTGGCCGCCCTACCGGCTGGTCGTGCCGCTCGAGTCGACGGTCAGCGCGATCAAGGGCTCGCCGCTGGACTCGGCGTTGCTGGCCCACGAGCTCGGGCACGCCCGCACCGGCGACGCCACCCGGTACGGCGCCACGATGGCCTGCTGGTACGCGTCGCTGCTGGTGGTCGTGGTGCCGGTCGCGGTGGACGCGTGGCGGCTGGCCGGTCCGGGCCAGGTGGTCGCACCGCAGCTCACCTGGCGATTGCTGGCGGTCACCGGGATGCTGGTGCTCGCCGTCCGGTCGGCGAACCGGGCGCGCGAGTTCGCGGCGGACGCCCGGGCGTTCCGCGACGACCCGGCGGCCCGGGCACCGGTCGGCGCGGACCGCACCCCCGCGCTGATCGCGGCGATCGGCAACGGCACGCACGGGCCGCTGCGGATCGCGCCGAGCCCGCGCCGCCGGCTCGCGGTGCTGGCCGAGCCCGCGCTGCTGTCCCGGCCCGCGGTCACCGGCGTGCTGGTCGCCGGGGCCGGGGCCGGGCTGCTCGGCACCGAGCTGGCGCTGCTGGTCGAGCTGGCCTTCCCGGGGGACGCGTGGACCGCGTACCTGGTGGCGGCGCTGCTGACCGCGGTGCCGGCGATCGGCGGGCTCGGGCTGCCGGCCGGGCTGCGGTGGTGGCATGCCGCCGGTCTCGGTGCGGTGTTCGGCGGCGGGTTGCTGATCGGTACGCAGCTGGCGCCCCGCGCGTCGGCCGACTGGTGGGCCGCGTTCCCGACGGCCGGGGGACGGGCCGCGCAGCTGGATCTGACCGCGGCCGCTCCGGCCACCGCCGTGGTGGTCGCCGGGGCGGCGCTGCTGCTCGGGGTGGGTGTGGCGGGCTGGGCAGCAGCGGTGGGAGCCCGGCCGGTGCGGGTGCTGACGGCCGGGGTGGCGTTGCTGGGTGTGCCGCTGGCGATCGTGCTGCTCGCGGTGCGGCTGGCGGCGAGTTCCGGCTGGTCGCCGGCCGTGCTCGCGGCCACCCTGCTCACGCCGGCTCGGGTGGTGCCGCTCGTGGTGGTGCTGACCGTGGCGATGCTCGCGCTGCTCGGGGTGGGTGCGGGGGCCGGGCGGACGGCGCGGGCGGTGCGGGTCGCCGTGCTGTCCGGGCTGTGGTCGGCGTTGGTGCTGGTGGCGGTCGTGCCCTGGTCGTACCGGAAAGGTGTTGAACCGCAACCGGCGGACGGCGCGCGATGGGACGCGATCGCGCCGCCACCCACCGGCAACCCGGTGTATGCCTGCCTCTGGATCCATCGGCTGGGTCCGGCGGGGCTGCCGGGCCCGGCCGAACCCGGCGGCCTGCAGTGGGTCGGCGGCTACCTGACCCGGACCGAGGACCCGGTGCTGCGCCAGGCCGGGCAGAGCCTGACCGATCCGGCCTCCTCCGGGCAGGCGCTGCTGCTGATGCTGGCCCGCTGCGACAGCGTGCTCAGCGTCGCCGGCGGCCCGCTGCCGAAAGCGAGCTGACCATGTCGGTGCTGCGGCTGCTCCTGATTCTTCCGCTGGGCGTCGCGGGGTGCACCGGGTCCGCGCCGGACCCGGTCGTGCGCCCGCCCTCCACGGCGTTGCTGACCGTTTCGGATCTGCCCGCCGGCTTCGCCGAGGCGCCCGCGCTGCCGGTCACCGCACTCACCTCGGAGCCGCCCGGCTGCGCACCCGCGATGAACCGCCTGGAGTTGCAACCGATGACCGCACCGGGCGTGCACGAGTCCCGGGTCAACTTCGCCGACGCCGCCGGGTTCGCCCGGATCCAGGAGATCCTTCTTCGGTACGACGATGACGGCGCCGCCGGCCGCTTCGTCGACGAGACCCGCGGGATGCTGGCCTCCTGCCGGTCCTACCTGCTCAGTGACGGCACCGGCCCGCAGTTGCAGGTGACCGTCACCCCGGCGGCGACCGGTGTCGGCGCGGCGATCGAGGCGCGGGGCCCGGGCTACTCGGTCCACGAGAACCTGGTCGTCGCGCGCAGCGGCCCCACGGTGATCCTGCTGATGCACAGCGGCCCGGAGCCGGTCGACGCCGCGCTGACCGAGCGCCTGGTCACCACCGCTCAGCACCGCGCCACCGCGCCGAACTGACCCGCCCCGCCTCCTCGTGAGGACCCGTGCGGTGGCGGCGCGCCTGCGGGCATCGGCTGGTGCTCAGGGGTGCCTCGAAGCCTTTGAGGCACCCCTGAGCACCAGCCGGGAGCCGTCAGGTCGGGATGTTGCGGACGTTGGCCTTGGCCAGCCGCAGCACGTCACCGACGCCGCCGGACAGCACGACCTTGCCCAGGGCCAGGGCGAAGCCGCGCGCCTCGGCGAACGTCACGTGCGACGGCACCTCGAGGGCATCCTTGGTGGTGACCACGTCGAGCAGCGCCGGCCCGTCGTGCGCCAGCACCTCGGTGATCGCGGCCCGCAGGTCGTCCGGGTCGGTCACCCGGCGGGTCAGGAAACCCATCGGCGCGGCGATCGCGGCGTAGTCGACCTCGTCGTGGTCGGTCTCGAACGGCGGGTCGCCGGCCACCAGCATCTCCAGCCGGACCATGCCGAGGCTGGAGTTGTTGAACACCACCACCTTCACCGGCAGCCGGTGCGTCTTGACGGTGAGCAGCTCGCCGAGCAGCATGGCCAGCCCGCCGTCGCCGGAGAACGTGATCACCTGCCGGTCCGGTGCGGCGATCTGGGCACCGATCGCCATCGGCAGCGCGTTCGCCATCGAGCCGTGCACGAACGAGCCGAGGATCCGGCGCTGTCCGTTCGGGGTCAGGTACCGGGCGGCCCAGGTGCAGCACATGCCGGTGTCGACGGTGAACACCGCGTCCGGTGCGGCCAGCTCGTCGAGCAGTCCGGCCAGGTACTCCGGGTGGATCGGGGTCTGCTGCTTGGTGGCCGTACGGTAGGCGTCCACGTTGTGCTCGAGGCTGTGCTCGGTCTTGCGCAGCATGGTGTCCAGGAACGACCGGTCGGTGCGCTCGCGCAGCAGCGGCAGCACCGCCCGCAGGGTCGTACCGACGTCGGCGGCGAGGCCCTGCACCAGCGGGGTGCGCCGGCCCAGCCGCGCCGGGTCGATGTCGATCTGCACGGTCTTCTGCTGCGGGAGGAACTCGTCGTACGGGAAATCCGTTCCCAGCAGCAACACCAGATCGGCCTCGTGCAGCGCCTGGTAGCAGGCGCCGTAGCCGAGCAGCCCGGTCATCCCGACGTCGTACGGATTGTCGTGCTGCAGCACGTCCTTGCCGCGCAGCGTGTGCCCGACCGGCGCCTGCAACGTCCCGGCCAGCGCGAGCACCTCGTCGCGCGCCCCGGCGCAGCCGATCCCCGCGAAGATCGCCCCGCTCGGCGGCGTTCAACCGCTCGGCCAGCTCGTGGATCGCGGCCGGGTCGGCCACGGTCAGCGGCCGGGTGGTGACCGTGGCGCTCTCCAGCGCCTCGCCGGCACTGTCCGCGGCGAGCACGTCACCCGGCAGCACCAGCACCGACGCACCGGCCTTGCCGATCGCGTTCTGCACCGCGAGCCGGGTGCAGCGGCTCAGCTGCTCCGGCGTCGACACCGTCTCGCAGTAGTGGCTGGCCTGCTGGAACAGCTCCTGCGGCCGGGTCTCCTGGAAGAAGCCGGAGCCGACCTGCTTGCTGGCGATGTGCGAGGCCAGCGCCAGCACCGGCGCGCCGGAGCGGTGCGCGTCCATCACCCCCTGGATCAGGTGGGTGTTGCCCGGGCCGCAACTGCCCGCGCACACCGCCAGCTTGCCGGTCAGCTGCGCGTCGGCCGACGCGGCGAACGCGGCCGCCTCCTCGTTGTGCACGTGGACCCAGTCCAGGCCGCCCTTCGCGGCGCCGCCGCTGCGCCGGACCGCGTCGCTGAGGGCGTTGAGGCTGTCCCCGACCAGCCCGTAGATCCGGGTCACCCCGGCCTGGACCAGCAAACTGACAAGATCGTCTGCAACTGTGGTTCCCATGCCTCCAGCCTGCCGCCGATGACCCGGTCCGTCATCTGTTGGTTGACCTATCGCGCCAAAGCGGTCCTGTTTCCCTCCGGGCCGCCTCTCGTTTCTGGTCCGCCGCTTGTCTCCGGGACATCGATTGTTTCCGGGCCGCCGCTTGTCTTCGGGACGCCGCTTGTCTTCGGGACGCCGCTTGTCTTCGGGACGTCGTTTGTCTTCGGGCCGTCGTTTGTTTCCGGGCCGTCGCTTGTCTTCGGGCCGTCGCTTGTCTCCGGGTCGCCGCGCAGGTGGCGCACGGCGTCGGAGGCGGCCCGGGCCAGCAGGGACGCGTCCGAACCCACCCCGACGAAGCGGAAGCCCAACGCGGTGTAGGCCAGTGCCTGCAGCTGGTCACCGGCCAGGATCCCGGCGGCGATCCCGGCGTCCTTCGCGGCCGCGAGGACCTGGTCGAGAGCGGCCAGGAACTCCGGCGCGTCGAACCGGCCCGGGCAGCCCAGGTCGGTGGAGAGGTCGCGGGGGCCGACGAAGAGCACGTCCACACCGGGCACCGTGGCGATCTCGGCGGTCGCGGTCAGCGCGCTGCGGCTCTCGATCTGCACGATGCCGACCACGCCGTCGTTCGCGGTGTCCAGGCGGTCCGGGCGCAGGCCGAAGTCGTACACCCGGTTGTAGGTGGCGACGCCGCGGTCGCCCTCCGGCGGGTAGCGCAGGTGGCGGACGGCCGCGCGGACGTCGCCGACCGAGTCCAGGCGGGGGAACATCACGCCGGCCACCCCGGCGTCGAGCAGCCGGCCGGTGCGGATCCGTTCGGCCGACTCGACCCGGGCCAGCACCGGGATCCGGCGGGCCTCGCCGGCGAGCTGCTGGTGCAGCAGGGCACGTTCGTCACCGCCGCCGTGCTCGAGGTCGACGAGCAGCCAGTCGAAGCCGGCCACCGCGCACGCTTCGGTGGCGAGCGCCGAGCCCAGCCCCAGGAACGTACCGAAAAGGGTGTCTCCGGCGGCGAGCCGGTCGCGCAGCCCGTTCATCGCCAGTGGTCCGCTTTCCTCCGGGCCGCTGGTGTCGCGGGCGCTCATCGGTTGCGGCCTGACAGTTGCTCGACGCCGCGCAGCAGCACGCCGTGGTCCAGGCTGCCGTGGCCCAGGTCGCGGACCGCCTCCATCAGCTGGGCGACCAGCTCGCCGAGCGGCAGGGCCACCTTCGCGGTGCGGGCCGCGTCGAGCACGATGCCGAGATCCTTGTGGTGCAGGTCGACCCGGAAGCCGGGGGCGAACCGGCGTTCCCGCATCGCGGCGCCCTTGCGGGCCAGCACGGTGCTGCCGGCCAGCCCGCCGCCGAGCACCTCCAGGCCCAGCGCGGCGTCCACCCCGCTCGCCTCGAGCAGCACGATCGCCTCGGCGACCAGCTCGATGGTGCCGGCCACGACGAGCTGGTTGGCGGCCTTGACCAGCTGACCGGAACCGACCGGTCCGACGTGCACGATCGTGGTGCCCAGCGCCTCGAAGATCGGCCGGGCCCGCTCGAACGCGCCGGTCGCGCCACCCACCATGATCGACAGAGTGGCCTCGACGGCGCCCTGCTCGCCGCCGGAGACCGGGGCGTCCAGCGCCTGCAGACTGGCGGCGCCGGCCGCGGCGGCGACCAGCCGCGCGGTATCCGGGCTCACCGTGCTCATGTCGATGATCAGAGCACCGGGCGCGGCGTGCCGGATCACCCCGTCCGGGCCGTGCATCACCGCGGTCACGTCGGGGGAGTCGGGCAGCATGGTGATCACCGCGTCCGCGCCACGGACCGCGTCCGCGATCGTCACCGCGCGCCGCCCGCCCACCGTGACCAGGCGATCGGTGCCGTCCCGCCGGCGGGTGTGCCCGGCCACGTCGAAGCCGGCTTTCACCAGGTTGTCCGCCATCGGTGCGCCCATGACGCCGAGACCGATGAAGCCGATCTTCCGCATGCTCACCTCGTCCACATATGTAGATGCGTGTTGTGTAGTTGGATGCCGCTCAACATAGGAAGAAGCGACGGGCGGGTCAAGTGCCATTTATGTACGAGGATGAATGCTAGGCTCGGCGCCCACTCAGATGGAGGAGGGCTCCGATGCGCATCCTGGTCACCGGCGGGGCGGGCAAGGTCGCCACATCACTGCGGTCGCGCCTGGTCGCCGACGGGCGGGTCCTGCGGCTGTTCGACCTGGTCCGGCCGTCCGAGATCGAGGGTGCCGGGGCACTCGCCGAGGAGGTTGTGCTCGGCTCGCTCACCGACCCGGACGCGGTCGCCGCCGCCTGCCAGGGGGTGGACGCCATCGTGCACCTCGGCGGGCAGAGCAAGGAGGCCGACGCGGACGAGGTGCTGCGCGCCAACGCCCTCGGCACCTACCACCTGCTGGAAGCCGCCCGCCGCCAGGGCATCACGAGGTTCGTCCTGGCCTCGTCGTCACACGCGGCCGGTTTCCACCCGCGCGACGTCGCCACGTATCCGGACGGGTTGCCCGCCGGCCTGCCGCCACGCCCGGACACCCTCTACGGCTGGAGCAAGGCCGCCGTCGAGTCCCTGGCGAGCCTCTACGCCGACCGGTTCGGGCTGGACCTGATCTGCGTACGCATAGGTCTGTGGTTTCCCACGCCGCCGCAGAACCGCGGCCTGGCCACCTGGCTCTCCCCGGACGACGGCGCCCGCATGATCGAGGCGTGCCTGTCCGCGCCCAGCCCCGGCTTCCGGATCATCTGGGGCGTCAGCCGCAACACGCGGCGCTGGTGGTCGCTGGCCGAGGGCGAGGCGCTCGGCTACTTCCCGAAGGACGACGCCGAGGTGTTCGCGGCCGAACGCATCGCCGAGTTCGGCGAACCGGACTTCGATGTGGACCCGGACCTGAACCGCGTCGGCGCCTGGTGGTGCGACTGGCCGCTGGGTCAGCGCATGGGCTGACCAGGGCGCTTATCGGGTCAGAGGTCGAACTCGCCGGCCTTGGTGCCCTCGAGGAAGGCGTCCCACTCGGCGGGGGTGAACAGGAGGGCGGGGCCGGAAGGGTCTTTCGAGTCCCGCACGGCGACGACGCCGGGCAGGTTGCCGGCCACCTCCACGCAGTTGCCGGACGAACCCGAACGGGTGCTCTTGCGCCATGCTGCGCGAGACAGGTCCATCGCCCGACTCCTCCTTCTACGTAACCAAATCGGCAAAGATCTTGCTGATAGTAGCCCGGGTTTCTTTGGGTCCCAGCGACAGCGCCTGCAGTTGCTCGTATGCCGCAGAATACGCGGACACTTCACCCGGACGCTCCAGATATAGGGCGCCGGTGAGCGTGTCGACGTAAACCATCCGATCTTCCACCGCGTCCGGGTACGGCTCGGGCAGCGGCGGGAAGTCCAGGATGACAAAACTGCCGTCGAAGCCGACCCCGGCGGCGTACGGCAGCATGAGGATCTGCACGTTGGTCTGCTCGGACGCCTCCAGCAGCCGGTCGAGCTGCTGCTTCATCACCGCGGGGCCGCCCACCAGCCGGCGCACCGCGCCCTCGTCGACGACCACGCGCAGGTGCGGCGGGTCGTCCGAGTTCAGGATGGCCTGCCGTTCCAGCCGCAGGGCGACCTGGCGCTCCACCTCGTCGTCGCGCATCGGGACCGGGGCACCTTGGAACGCGGCCCGCGCGTACTCCTCGGTCTGCAGCAGCCCGGGGACCATCTGGCACTCGTAGGTGCGGATCACCGAGGCCTCGGACTCCATCCCGACGTAGGTGGAGAACCAGTCCGGCAGCACGTCGCTGTAGCGCTGCCACCAGCCGCGCTGCTTCGCCTGCCGGGCGACGGCGATGACCGCCTCGGCCTGGTCGCCGGTGACCCCGTACACCCCGAGCAGCGCCCGGACGTCGTTCGGGTGCGGGCGGACCTCGGCGCTCTCGATCCGCGACAGCCAGCTCGCGTCATGGTCCACACTGCGCGCCGCGTCCGCGGCGGACAGCCCCGCGCCCGCCCGGAGCTGCTTGAGCGTGAGGGCGAGGCGTCGCCTCCTGACGGTGGGACTTTGGCGTTGGGTCACACGCTGCATCCTCCCGGTCCGCTCCTCGTGCGGGCAACATGACAGTCATTCGCAAATTGCAAATGTGCCGACCTGTAATCCGCATATTGCGGATTTCATGGGTCCGTGCAACGGTGGGCTGATCGGCTCGTGTCCCCCATCCCCCGCAAGGAGAAGCGATGCGTGAGCACCACCCGGTGCGGGTGTGGTTCAGGCCCTGGAGCATGCGATGTAGCTGCGGTTGCCGCTGGTTCCCGTGCCCCGACGCGGCGACCGCGGAGTCCCCGCCGGTCACGCAGTCGCTGGGCATGCCCACGCCGGACGGGAACGGTCCGGCCGCCTGCTGCGTGCCTCTCCGGGTGAACCGGCACCCCGTGACCGAGGCGGAGCGATGGCGCAGCCGACGGCGGTGATCACGCAGGTCCACACGCCCGGCCGCCCGTCCTGGGACTGCGTCGCGTGTGAGCAGTTGTGGCCGTGCGACCCGGCCCGCGAGGCGATGAAGGCCGAGATGGCCGCGACGCCGCTGGCCATCCTCATGTGGAGCATGCTCGACGAGGCCGTCCGCGACCTCCCGCCGACCCCGGCCACCGAGCTCTTCGAACGCTTCGTCAAATGGACCGGCTAGCCCGCTCCAGGCGCGACGGCGTGGCCGTTCACCGCTGACGGGCGGTATCTTCGGCGGTATGAGGGCTGAGACATCTCTGACGCTGGATGCGGCCAGTATGCCGCTGGCCAAGGCCTGCGCGGACGCGGAGAATCTGGACGTCGGGCAGTGGCTGGACAGGGCTATCCGCAACGAGGCCGCTCGCGGCGACGTTCAGGTCATCGCGGCCTGGGAAGCGTCGCTTTCCTCCGATGACCAGGCAATCCTCGCCGCTCTGGACGCTGACGACCGCGGGACGGACCTCTCGGTGTGATTCGCGGCGAGGTTTACGAGTACACGATCGGCAACATGCGGGCCCGGATCGTGGTCGTCTCCGCGAATCCGTACAACCCGCAACGAGCCACGTTCGCGGTGATCCTCGGTGCCGACGTGCCGACCCCGAAGTCCCCGTCGTTGGTGCCCTTGGCCGCGGGCGACCCCACACGCGGAACGATCGACATGACGCGCTTGCGACCGCTCACCCGAGAAAATCTCGGCGCCAGAATAGGCCGACTGACCCGCACCACCTTGCTAGCGGTCGACGACGCACTACGGACGTATTTGGGCCTGTAGGGGAGCCCTCTGCTTGTGGCAGTCTCGGCGCGAGTTCCCACCCTATAGACGCTGGATCAACCACCTCGTTGACACGGGTCGCGGTGGCGGGTCGGTTACTAGGTCTGCTCTCATGACTACTCCTTCAGGCCGGTGACCGGCGGTGTATCCGGCGCTGCAGCGGACTTTGCGGATCCGTACGTCTCCAAGGTTGTGGGTCTGCCGCCGGGCCGTGCCGGTGTCGCCCGGATGAACGGCCCTATTCAGAGGCCGTCCTCAGCGATGGTGGGGAGCACCGCCACGATGAAATCGGGCTGTGCAGGGTGGGCGATGCGGCGCTGCTCCCAAAACCAACGATCGGAAAGGGGGCAGGCGGGGTCGAAATCAGCATCGTCGAACAGCGTCGAACGGCGTTCAGCAGCGTCGGGCGACGGCGGCTGAGCCGGACGAAGCTGTGTTTGTGCTTGTCAGCCGCATGACCGGACCACGTTCACAGCGGAGTGGTCACTGGTTCGATCGGGCCTGTCGGGTCGCGGGTGGCGAGCGTGCTCGTCGCTGGTCGGGCGGGTACTTCGTTGATACAGGTATGCCGGGAGCGAAGCGTCGTACGCCATCGGTGGTGGTGAGGGAGCCCAGGGCGGCGCCTCTGTCGGAGGAGGACCGGCAGCAGGCGGTCGCCGCGCTTGCCGTCATGATCGGCGAGTGGTGGTCGGGTGACCATGGCCGGAGCGCCGTTGTCGATGGATTGGACCAGGGCGGCGGCGCTTCGGCGGGTAGTGGCCGCTGAAACGGTCAGGGTGTGCGGTGCCGGCCGGCCGATAGCGTGACGATTAGGCCTTGAGCTGCGGGCATGCGGCTCGAATTTTGTCACGTGTGGTCCAACTATGGTGCTGGTCCTTCGCGTCAAGGAGGGTTGAGGACCCGGCGTTCGGACAGGTCGGGCAGGTGTCGAGCTGCGGTGATGAAGTCGTTGTCGTCATGCAGGACAGTCAGGCCGCCGACAGCGGCGCAGGCGCAGATCAAAAGATCCACGCAGGACAGTGCTCGGTGCGCGCCGGCTCGAAGCAGGCGGTACTGCGCTGAGTCCACCCATTGCCATGCGCTCTTGGGTACCGCGACGTCCGGATACAGATCGGCGAACATCGAGGTCATTTCTTCGTACTCGTCCAGTCCGCGAGCCGAGCGGCGGAACTCTGTGCGCTGCGGGCGGCACGATCCGATGGCGTGGTCCGAGATGACATCGGCCCAGGACTCGCGGAGCGCATCGTCGCGTAGGATTCGCCAGACCGCGGACGAGTCGATCAGATACTGAATCACTCTGCTGGCGTCTTGCTCGCGCGGTGCAGGTCCTGCCAGCCTTCGTAGTCCCAGCCCCGGGCGGCCGTCGCGTGATGATCGAGCGCCGCGATCCGCCGATGGCGGGCCGCGTACTCGCGTAGTGCCAGGTTGACCGTTTCCTTCTTGCTCTTGGCTCCGGACAGCCGCATCGCCTCGGCGAGGGCCTCATCATCCAGGTCGATTTGAGTGATCGCCACGTGCGCCCCCTTGTTGGTGATGTGTGGGTACGTCAAACATTACCAACATTCCGCGGCCGTGATGACTGCTCTCATGCGTTGTTGCGTGGCTGTGAGTCAGTTCGGCGACTTTCGTTCAAGGCGGACGGGCAGCGCGCCGGCATCGTCGGCGGTAGGAACAAGCCTGCGGATGGGATGTACGTCGTTCACGACGGGTCGGGGATGCATCACCGCTGCTGTTCTTGCGCGGGGCGGCGGGTATCGGTGGATCATGGAAGTCGATGGTCCGCGGCGGTCGCCGCCGCGACATGGATCTCGGTCGATCACCATCGCCTGCCCGGGTCAGGCGATGCGTCGACGCACGGCCGTTAGCGTGACGATGGGGCCCTGAGCTGCGGGAATACGGTTCGGATTCTGCCACGTATGGTCCACGAGTAGTTTGAGCTGCGAAAAGGTCCACCGCGATGATCCAATGCGGTGGACGTCGTAGTCGCGGCTGGGCGCTGGCGCCGAGTATTTCCGCACCTGAGTGCATCACTGAGAAGTCCAGCCGGGCGCAGGCAGTCCTGTGGTTCACGCCGTGGGCAACGAGCGCGACCATGGATGTCGGCCCCCGCCACCTGAACCCGTTCTCGCCGTTCAGCGATTGGCGTTGCGTAACGCGCGGAAGAGCTGTCCCAGGCGCTGACGATGGTGCAGGGCTATCTCGGTGGGGGCTTCGCCGGCGATGAGGCGGCGCGCGTTGTCGGTCAGCACCGTGGTGTAGCCGGATACGAAGAAGGCGGCGAGCAGGGTGCTGTCGCCGTCGAAGCCCGGATCGCGTTCGAGTTCGTCGGTCAGCAGGTGCTGTAGGTCAGCGGCCAGTTCTCGTGCTCGTGCGATGAGGGGCGTGGAGCCGGCCACGGTGCGGAAGAACGGGGTGGATTCGGCGGCGATGCCCGACAGTCCGTGGTGGTCCCCGGCCAGGCGCAGCGTCAAGGCCTCCAGCGAGTCCAGCACATCGGTTCCCGCGGGGCGATCGCGGACCGCTGAGCGCAGCATCTGCATGGCGTCCTCGGCCCGGTCGAGCAAGAGGTCTTCCTTGCGCGGGAAGTGCTTGAACACGGTGACGGCGGAGACTCCTGCCGCGCGTGCGACGTCGGCCACGGTGACGGCGTCGAACCCCTGGTCAAGGAACAGCTGGGTGGCGATCTGCGAAATTCGCGCACGTGTCTGCGGTCCCCCGCGGGCATCGGTGCGTGGCATGTGACCCCTTCCGTAGCTGCCGTCAGCATAGTGGTTGTGCAACTAAGCTTAGTGAACTAACTTAGTGGCATGTTCACTGCTGAGGCACGCCTCCCGATACGGCTCGACCCGAGCAAGGAGATCCGCCATGCCTGATGTCCTGCCGCGCCCACCGTTCGACCCCGAACTCGGGGTGTTCCTCACCGCCATGCACGAACGCGGCCCGCTCACCCTGACCACCGACATGCTGCCGCGCATGCGGGCGCTGGACCTGACCGAACAGGCCCTCGACGACCGGCTGAAGGCCCACGGTTGGCAACGCCGCACCCTGACCGTCCCCGGCTACCAGGGTGCCCCCATCAACCTGGCGGTCATCAGCCGTATCGGGCGCACCGGCCCGGCAACATGCTTCTACACCATGCACGGCGGCGGCATGATGTTCGGCCACTACCTCGGCAACCTCGACTCCTACGACGACTGGCTGCTTGTCCACGACGATGTCGTCCTGGTCAGCGTCGACTACCGACTCGCCCCTGAGCACCCCGACCCCTATCCGGTCGAGGACTGCTACGCCGGCCTGCTGTGGACCGCCACCCACGGCGACGAACTGGGCATCGACCCCGCGCGTATCGTGCTGGTCGGACAGAGCGCCGGAGGCGGACTCGCCGCGGGCACCGCGCTGCTGGCCCGTGACCGGCAAGGGCCACCACTGTTCGGCCAGATCCTGATCTCCCCGATGCTCGACGACAGTGACTCGACCGTCTCGACCCGCCAGATCGACGGCGTCGGCATCGCCGACCGCGCCATGACCCGCTTCGGCTGGACCGCCTACCTCGGCGGTCGGCGCGGCGGCGACGACGTGTCCATCTACGCCGCCCCGGCCCGTGCCACCGACCTGACCGGCATGCCACCGACCTACATCGACTGTGCCAGCGCCGAAGTGTTCCGCGACGAAACCGTGGCCTACGCCAGCGGACTCTGGCACGCCGGAATCGACACCGAACTACACGTCTGGCCCGGCGGATTCCACGGCTTCACCAGCATGATGCCGCAAGCAGCACTGTCCCGGGCCGCTACCGCCGCATTGGCGACCTGGACCGCCCGGCTGCTCGCTGGACGACCTGCCGCCGACGCGCGAGTCGGGTAGCGGCCGGCGGCGGGATCACCGTCAAATGATCAACAGGACCCTGTGGCGGATCGAGAACGCTGCGAGGTGAGACCGGACAACCGACCGGTACGGGCCTGCGGAGGCGTGCTACGACCGGTTCTCGCGCTGGGAATAGGACTTGCCTCGATCATGAAGAACGTGGCGACCAAAGATCGCTGGGCGTACAGCGCATGCTGGCGATCGGATGTAATCACGGCATCTGGAATCCTGAGGGTAGGTATGAAGACCTGATGAGGTCGGCTCGACAACACTTGGCTCCATGAGAGGTGCCGCCTGATGAAACTCTGTTCCTTTGAGTTCGCGGTGGATAACGGCATGTTGACTATTGGTGCGGCCGAGGCGGCGGATGGTGAACAGCCGACGCTGGAGGATTTGCCGGCTGTCGCGGCCACCCAGTTGTTCATGCGATGTCGGCAGCAAATAGCTCCCGTGCGCGTCGGGTTCTGGCGCGGCGAGGCGCCACCGAGTTCGTACGAGATACTTTCGGTCAAGATAACGCTGCCGCATGGTTTGCTGACTGTAGGTGAGACCTTCCTTCGCCCCTATCTGTCGTGGCCTGTCTGTGCGGCGGGTCAATCTGTTGATGTCCGCATCGGAGTCGACGACGAAGATGACGCCGCAAGTGTGACCGTCTTGATCTATGCGGTAGGTGCCCGGCTCCCCTCATCTCGGGACCGTGCGCACCTGGTCCGAGCCCTGGCCGAATATGACCAGCTGGAAAAACTCGACGTCGTCACCGCGGAGCACAGCTTTCCTCTCGAGCGGTTCAGCTCGGCATTTCATATCATCCGGCACGGTGTCGCGTCGGGTGCGGCCGGTGGTCGGGTCCGGTATGGAGTTCAGACAATTGTTGAATGGATGCGTTGGCTGAAGGCTGATATCTCGAGAGAAAATCTGGAAGGCGTTGATGGTTTGATCATGAGCCGGGTCGGCTTGAACGTATCGCCCGATCAGGCTGCGCGTGAGATACTCGCGGAGTTTGCTGGAAGGCTCGGGGTGTCGCTGGAAGAACTGCTTTTTGCCCGCAGATGAGATCTTTCTTGACCGCGTTTTGGAACGTTTACGCGGAGTAGTCAGTCGTCAGGCCCCTGCCC
>NZ_BOMS01000132.1 GCF_016862315.1 Actinoplanes palleronii
AAGCCGAGCTTGCCGTACTTGGCGGCGTTCTCCTTGGTGATCGTCTCGGAGGCGAGCGTGATCTCCTTGGGCACCTGCAGCTCCACCAGGTCGGACATGCCCTTGCCCTGCCCGATCAGCCGGGCCAGGCTGATCGCCGAGGAGGCCATCGACGGGCTGTAGGTGACCGTCGCCTTGAGCACCGAATCGTCTTTGCTGATGGCGTCGATCGCCGCTTTGGACCCGGCGCCGCCGACCATGAAGAACTCGCTGCGGTTGGCCTGCTTGATCGCGGCCAGCACGCCGATGCCCTGGTCGTCGTCGTGGTTCCAGAGCGCGTCCATCTTGGGCAGGGCCTGCAGCAGCGACGTCGCGGCGGCCTGCCCGGAGTCGGCGGTGAACTCGGCCGGCCGCCGGTTGGCGACCTTGTAGCCGAACACGGCCAGGGCGGCGTTGAAGCCGGCGCTGCGTTCCTGGGTGAGCTCCAGCGAGTCGATGCCGGGGATCTCGCCGATGATCGCGTTGCTGACGCCCTTGGCCTTGAGCTGCCCGCCGATGTACTGCCCGGCGGCCAGGCCCATGCCGTAGTTGTCACCCTTGATCTGCAGCCGGTAGGCGGCCGCGGACGGGAACGCCCGGTCCAGGTTGACCACCGGGATGCCGGCCCGCATGGCTTCCAGGCCGGACGCGTTCAGCTCCTTGCCGTCGTGCGGGAGCAGCACGATCACTGTGGGTTTCTGGGCGATCAGGGTGGCCAGGGCCGAGCGTTGCGCCGCGGCGTCCGCACCGGCCGCGACCGAGCGCAGTTCCACGTCGGCATACGCGGCGGCCTGTGCCTTGGCGTTGTTGGTGATCGCGGCGATCCAGCCGTGGTCGGCGGCCGGAGCGGAGAAGCCGATGATCACCTTGCTGCCGGCCGCGGCGTTCGCGTTGTCGCTGGTATCCGTCTTGACCTGGGCGTCGGTGCCCGGATCGTTGCTGGTGCACGCGCTGAGGGCGACGCCTGCGGTGACTGCCGCGCCACCGAAGAGGGCCCGCCTACGGGTTATCACGGTCATTTCTCCTCCTGAGGAGGTTGGTGAGAGAGCGATAGCGGAACTGCTGCAGGAGCACGGCGGCCACGATGATGCCGCCCTTGACCATGTTCTGAACCTCGCTGGCGAGGTTGTTGATGGCGAACAGATTGGTGATGGTGGAGAACACCAGCACCCCGAAGAGGGCGCCGACGATGGTGCCGCGGCCGCCGGAGAGCAGCGTGCCGCCGATGATCGCCGCGGCGATCGCGTCGAGTTCGTAGAGGTTGGCCATCGCCGCCTGGGCGCTGGTGGCCTGCGAGGTCAGCATGATCGCGGCGATCCCGCAGCACAGGCCGGAGAGCATGTAGAGCAGCAGGGTGTGCCGTTTGACGTTGATCCCGGCGAGCCGGGCCGCCTCCGGGTTGCCGCCGACCGCGACCGTGCGCCGGCCGAACGTGGTCCGGTTCAGCAGCACCCAGCCGGCCACCACGACCGCCGCCAGGATCCAGACCAGCGTCGGGATGCCGAGCACCTTGGTGCTGGCGATGCTGTTGATCGTGTCGTTCGCCGAGACCTGCGTCTGTTTCCCGGAAATCTGCGCGGCCAGACCGCGGGCCGCGACCAGCATCGCGAGGGTCGCGATGAAGGGAACCAATTTCCCGTACGCGATGAGCACACCGTTCACGAGTCCCACGGCGATGCCGACCACCAACGCGGTGAAGATCATCCCGACCGCGCCGTAGCTCTGCGTGGCCAGGGTGGTGGACCAGACCCCGGCGAGCGCGATGATCGCCCCGACCGACAGGTCGATGCCCCCACCGATGATCACAAAGGTCATCCCGACCGTGACCACGCCGATCGCGGACGCCTGCTGCAGGATCACGAAGATGTTGTTCTTGACCCAGGCCGGGTCGGAGTACAGCTCGGGCCTGGTGATGATCCCGACAAGCACCAGGATGACCAGTACCCCGACCAGGCCGAGGTTGCGTAGGACGTTCTCGTCGAATCGATGCGGCTTGGCAAGCGCCGTTCCGGCGGTCACGCGGCCTCTCCCTCCATCAGCGACCCCGCCATCACGAGGTCGAGCACGGCGTCCTCGTCGAGCTCACCGGCCGGCGCCTCGCGGATCACGCGGCCCTCCCGCATGACCAGCACCCGGTCGGACAGGCCGAGCACCTCGGGCACCTCGCTGGAGACCAGCAGCACGCCGACACCGCCGGCGGCCAGGTCGTGGATCACCCGGTAGAGCTCGGCCCGGGCGCCGACGTCGACGCCACGGGTCGGTTCGTCGAGCAGCAGCAAGCGGGTGTGCCCGAGCAGCCAGCGGCCGACCACCACCTTCTGCTGGTTGCCGCCGGAGAGCGTGCGGACCGGGCGCTCCACGTCACGCGGGCGCAGGTCCAGTTCCTCGGCGGTGCGCCGGGCGGCGGCCCGTTCGTCGCGGGCTCCGGTGAACCCGACCGTGGCGAAACCGGTGAACGACGCCAGGGTCATGTTCTTGAAGACCGGTTCGTCGAGCAGCAGCGCCTGGCTCTTGCGCTCCTCGGGGGCCATGCCCATGCCCCGGGCCACGGCCGTGCCGACGCTGGTGATCCGGCGGCCGTCCAGGGTGACCGTCCCGGTGTCCGCGCGGCGCCCGCCGTAGATCGTCTCGAGCAGTTCGGAGCGCCCCGAGCCGACCAGCCCGGCGATGCCGACGATCTCACCGGGCCGGACGGTGAGGCTGACCCCGGCGAACTCACCGGCCCGGCTGAGCCCGTCGACGACGAGCAGCGGTGCGGTGTCCGGGTCGGCGCCGGCACGCGGCGGGAAGTCGTACTCAAAAGGTCTTCCGGTCATCTTGCCGACCAACTCCCTGGTCGGAGTGTCGGCCGGAAGCCCGGCGGCGGTGGTCCGGCCGTCCTTGAGGACGGTGACCCGGTCGCCGATCTCGCGGATCTCGGCGAGCCGGTGCGAGATGTAGACGACCGCGATGCCGTTGCCGGTCAGCTCCCGGATGATCCGGAACAGGTTGCCGACCTCGTCGTGGGCCAGGACCGCGCTCGGCTCGTCCATCACGATCAGACGGGCGTCGTGGGAGAGCGCCCGGGCCATGCTGACGATCTGCTTGCCGGCGGCCGGCAGGTCCTTGATCAGCCGGCCCGGCGGGATCTCCGGGTGGCCCAGGCTCGCCATGATCGTGCGGGTGGCGGCCGCGGCGGTGCGGCGCCGGGTAAAACCGGCCCGGCTCGGCTCGTGGCCCAGGAAGACGTTCTCGGCGACGGACAGGTCGTCGACCAGGTCGAGTTCCTGATAGATGGTGGCGATGCCGGCCCGCATGGCGGCCTGCGGTGAGGCCGGTGCGAACGGCTCACCCTGCCAGAGCAGCGTGCCGGAGTCGGCGCGGTGCACCCCGGCGAGCACCTTGATCAGGGTGGACTTTCCGGCGCCGTTCTGACCCAGCAGGCAGTGCACCTCACCCGCGCGGACCTCCAGGTGCACGCCGTCGAGGGCGCGGACGCCGGGGAACGTCTTCACCACGTCGGTGAGTTCCAGGACGGTGCTCATGGCACCTGCTCGAAGGCCGCGTCGCTGGCCAGTACGGCCGCACCGGTCACGCCGGCCCGGCCGCTCAGCTCGGAGAGCACCACCGGGAGGTTGCCGGTGGCCAGCGGCAGCGAGCGCCGGTAGACCACGCTGCGGATCTCGGCGAGCAACACGTGGCCGAGCTGCGCCAACCCGCCCCCGATCACGATCATCGACGGGTTGGCGAAGCTCACCAGGGCGGCCAGGACACCCCCGAGCCGGCGACCGCCCTCGCGGATCAACTTGATGCAGACCACGTCACCCTCGGCCGCACCGTCCGCGACATCCTTGGCGGTGAGCACCCGCGACCGGCCCAGCCGCTCGGCCAGGGCGGGGGAGGCGCCGGACCGGGCCGCCGCGAGGGCGTCCCGGGCCAGCGCGGCCCCGCTGAACACCGCCTCCAGGCAGCCGGTGTTGCCGCACGAGCAGACCGGGCCGTTCGCGTCGACCTGGATGTGGCCGATGTCGCCGGCGCACCCGTCCACCCCGCGGTAGACGTCGCCGGACAGGTGGATGCCGCAACCGATCCCGGTGCCGATCTTCACGAACAGGAAGTCGTCGACCGAGCGGGCCACCCCGCCGTGTCGTTCGCCGACCGCCATGATGTTGACGTCGTTGTCCACCACGACCGGGCAGCCGTGCTCGCGGGCCAGCAACTCGCGGACCGGATAGCGGTCCCAGCCGGGCATTATCGGCGGGGACACCGGCACCCCGTCGCGGAAGCTGACCGGGCCCGGCACCCCGATCCCGACGCCGTCGAGCCGGTCGTGAGCTCCTTCGACGCGGGCCTTGGCGAGCAGCTCGCTGACCCGGTGCAGGATCGCTTTCGGGCCCTTGCGGATGTCCGCGGCCTCCCGGTACGCCGCGATCGTCTCCATCCGCCCGTTGACCACCTCGACGTCGATCGAGTCGGCGCCCAGGTCGACGGCGGCGAACCGCAGTCGCGGGTGCAGCTCGACCAGGGTGGACCGGCGTCCACCGCGGGAGGCGGCCATCCCGGCCTCGGCGATGAAGCCGGCCTTGACCAGCCGGCCGACCTCACTGGTCAATCTCGGACGGGTCAGCCCGAGCCGGTCGCCCAGCTCGGCCCGGGAGACCGGCCCGTCATCCCGGAGCGCGCGCAGAATCGGTAACACGACGGACACCTCACCTTTCGCGGTGTGTTCGCCGTCACGTTAGGACGCTTCTGTTGCCCGGGTCCAGACCTTTGTACGAAGTAGACAGAACTTTTGTCGCTCCGTGCAAAAGTTACCGCGCTCGATTCACGCGCACTCGAGGTCGTTCCGGTAGTCGCGAGGGACGTGACCGCCGGCCACCTCGTCGGCGATCTGCCAGAAACCCTGTGCCCAGGCGCCCTCGCCGGCCATCCACTTCAGGATCTGCCAGTCGTGGCTGGAGCCCATCGCGTCGGTGGCCTTCTCGGCGGCGGCGTCGTCGTCCTTGTTCTTCGCGCGCTGCAGCTCGGCGATCCAGGCGCAGCCGACCTGGCCGATCACCCGGGCGCCGAAGTGGTACTTGGAGTTGGTGCCGATGCCGTCCAGCGAGCCGACGTCGAAGCCGGGCGGCACCGGCACGTCGGCGAGGATCTCCCGGGCCGACGACTCGATCCGGTCCGGGGTGACGATCGCCGCGGGCATGGCGGCCAGCCAGGTCTTCGCGTCCACCTGCTTGATCTTCGGCAGCAGCGCGTCGAACGTCGCCTTGGTCCACGGGCCCTGGCTGACCCGCAGCTCGACGAAGATGCCGTCGCGCGGCCGCAGCATGATCGCGTAGTCCTTGTCCTCGGTGTACGTGAAGATGTTGCCCTGCCAGTCACCGGCCTTGCCGAGCGCCGGCTTGCTGACGTGCAGCCGGTCGGCGTAGTAGCTCTGGTAGGCGGACGCCGGGTACCAGGTCATGTCGAGGACCAGGTCACCCTTGGCCCAGAAGATGTCACCACTGTGGTCGGCGAAGCCGGAGACGTCGGTGGGCGCCCAGCCGGGCTCGTCGATCAGCAGCCGCGGGCTGGACTCGGTGGCCTGCAGGGTCAGCCCCGGCTTGCTCGCCGACACGGCTGGTCCACCGGCTTTGTAGTCGGTATCGGTCTGCATACGGCTCACCGCACCCAGGCCGATCACGCCGACCAGGGCGGCGGCGGCACCGATCGGGACGAGATAGCGGCGCTTCTGGGAAAGCGGAACGGGCGTGGACATGATCTCCTCCAGGAGCTCGTGCTCGGCCCCGCGGAGATCGATCAGGTCGGGACGGTACGGGTCGGCGTCGCGAACCAGGCGGTCCAGGCGGTCGTCGTTCATCGGCCCTCCTTCGGGGTCGGTACGGTCAGGACGCTGAAGACATGTCCGGGTGGGCCGAGATCGTCACCGACGAGTTCCCGCAGCCGGGAGCGGGCCCGGGACAGCCGGGTGCGCACCGCCGCCGCGTTCACCCCGAGCACCTCGGCGATCTCGCGCGGCTCCAGCCCCTCCCACACGGTCAGGGTCAGCACCTCACGATCCAGCTCGCCGAGCCGGGCCAGCGCGTCGTGCACGGCGAGACGCTCCGGGACCTCGTTCGCCGGGTCGGGGACCACCGAGCTGAGCCGGCGGCGCAGCCGCTCGCCGAGGTGCTGCCGGCGTATGCCGCCGCGATGGTGGTTGGCCAGCACGCGGCGGGCCACGCCGTACAGCCAGAGGCGGGTCTCCGGGCCGGTCGGCATCTCGTGGCGGCGGCGCCAGGCGATCAGGAACGTCTCGGCCACCACGTCGGCCGCGTCCGCGGGCTGCTCGACCCGGCGCAGGGCGTAGCCGAGCAGGGGCTGGAAGTCGGCGGCGTACGTCTGCCGGAAATGGTCGTCGGGGCTCACGGTCACCTCATGTCCGGATGCGCACCCATCGTGACAGGCCCGGCCGAGGGAAGTGTGAGGATGAAATCGGAGCCACGGACCCGGGCCGGACGGTACTGCACGTCGCCGCCGTTGGCCCGGGCCAGCTCGCGGACGATGTACAGGCCCAGGCCGGTGCCGGCGACCTTGCCGGCGGTGGTGGCGGCCCGGGCGAACCTGTCGAAGAGCCGGTCCCGGAAGTCCGGCGGGACACCCGGCCCGCGATCGGAGACCTCGACGACGACCTGGCCGGGGCCGGCGCCGTGCGCGACGATCGCGGTGACCCCGCCGCCGTACTTGACCGCGTTGCTGATCAGGTTGGTGAGGATCTGGTCGAGGTGGCCGGGTTGCGCGGCCGCGGTGAGGTCCCGGGGGCAGGAGACCGCGACCTCGGTCGCCGCGGTGGCGCCCAGCGCCGCCTCGATGTGCTCGGCGATCCGGACCGGGCTCGGCGACGCGGTGAGCCGGCCGGCGTCGATGCTGACCATGGCGAGCACCTCGTCCACGATGCCGGTCAGCCGCCGGGTGGTGCGATGCACCCGGACGATCAGCTCTTCGGCGGAGGCCGGCAGCGGATCACCGGTGAGCACCAGGTCGAGGTAACCGAGGATGCTGCCCAGCGGGTTGTTGATCTCGTGACCGAGCATGCCGATCAGGTCGGCCTTCAGCTGGTTCGCGGCTTCCAGCTGCCGGTTGCGGTCGGCCAGCTCGGCGGTGCGGGCCCGTACCTCGCTCTCCAGCGAGTCGTAGAGCAGGGCGTTGTCCAGCGAGACGGCCAGCTGCCCGGCGATCAGCTCGACGCTCGCCAGGCGGCCGGTGGAGAACACTCCGCGCTGCCGGTGGTTGGCCAGCACCAGCACGGCGGCCTCAGCGTTGTGACAGGCCACCGGGATCACCAGCAGAGCACAAACATCAAGACCTTTCAGGTACGGATCATGTGCGAACCGGTCGTCCTCGGTCGCGTCGGTGACCAGCAGGGGCTGGTGGGTGCGCTGCACGTACCGGACCGCGGACAGCGGCAGGCCGGTGCCGGTCGAGCCGGTGACCGCCGTGGTGTGCCAGTCCGGTTCGTCGCGGTGGCGCAGGCCCAGGCGTACGTCGGTGGCGCCGGTCATCGCGCTCAGCACGTCACCGACCTGCGCGGTGAGCCCGGCCAGCGTGGTCTGCGAGCTGAGGGCCCGGGAGGCGCGCAGGATCGCCATCAGGTCCAGGTGATCGGCTCCGCCGCCAGGGCCGCTGCTCACCGTCGTACGCAAAAAGGGGTGTTGGGTCTCCAGACGCGCCACCGGTCCGTCGGCGCCCCACGCCCGGTACGCGTCGCAGGCCTCGGACAACAGCCGCTCGCCGGTGTGGATCAGCCCCAGCTCGAGGTGGAAGCGGGCGGCCCGCTCGGCCAGCAGCGCGTGATGCCACGGCCGCCCGGTGACCGTGTGCAGCCCCTCGTCGAAGCACCGGGTCGCGGTCGTGGTGTCACCCCGCGCGTGGGCGATCTCGGCGTCCACGAGCAGCAGCAGCGGCCGGAAGTTGTGCGGAGCGTCGGCGGCCCGCCGGGCCAGCCAGTCCCGGGCGTCGCCGAGCTCCGGCGCGGCCTCCGGGGACGACGCCCCGGCCAGGCTCAGGCAGCGGGTCACCCGGGCCAGCGCCGAGACGTAGAACCCGCGGATCGCCCCGCTGTGCGCCATCGCCGCGGCCGAGTGCGTGTCCAACGCGGCCGGGTCGTCGCCGAGCAGCGCGGCCAGTGCCCGCGTCTGGTGGTAGGTGGCCAGCGCCGGCGGATACCCGGCGACCTCGTCCAGGTAGGCCGCCTCGTCGAAGTCGGCGCCGGCGAACGAGCCGGGCGCGCCGGTCCGCCCGCGCAGCACCCGGATCAGCTGCTGGTGTCCGTGAGCGATCAGCCGGGCGTAGCGGTTGCCGGTCCGTTCGGCGAAAGCCAGCGCCGCGGTGGTCTCCTCGGCGCACGTCTCCAGCGAGTCCTCGGTCTCCAGCAGCAGGGCCAGCAACCGGGCCGCCTGCAGCCCGGCGACCTGCACGTCCCCGGCGGCCAGCAGATCGTCGCGGGCCTGCTGCGCCGCGTCGGTGATCTCCTCGAGCGGCTCCAGCCAGTGTGCGGCCAGCATCAGGTGCATGTACGCGGTGAGCGCGGTACCGGCCTGGTACCCGTGCGCGCGCCCGACCTCGAGCGCGTGCCGGGTCAGCAGGTACCCGCTGCGGTAGTCGTCGAGCAGCCCGATGGTCACGCAGATCGCCGCGCCCATCGTGCTGACCAGCGGCGCGCACACGCCGTGCCGCTGCCACAGGGTGTGCGCCCGCAGCACCAGCCAGGCGTGCCGCACCGGGTCGATCAGGAAGGCCGGCGCCAGCATCCGGTTCAGGATCCCGCTGACCGCCACGATCGCCGGGTCGTCCGTCTCCACGTCGGGGTAGGCCGGCCCCGCGCTGACCACCCAGTCGCGCAGGCGGGCGGCCGCGCGCTGGTTGTCCGCCTCCAGGCCGGCGGGCGGCTCGACACCGAAGCGCCGCAGGGCGTCGAGACCGAGAGCGATCGCGGCGCGGCACTCGCCCCGCTGGGTCAGGCTGTTTATCTGTACGGCGGTGGCACCGGCCAGCGTGATCGGACCGGGTGTGCGGGCGGCGAGTTCGCGGTAGATCCGGTCGGCCTCGATGTGCCGGCCCAGGCAGTAGAGCGCGGCGTGCCGGTCCACCGCCACCGCGTCCCGGGCGGTCACGTCGGCCGGTCCGGTCATCGGGGCCAGGATCCGGTCGGCGGCCGACAGCAGCTCCTCGGCGACCGGATAGTTGGTCATCTGCGCGGTGCGGCGCCCGGCCCGGTGCAGCAGGGCGGCCGCGGTCCGGCGCTCCTCGTCCGAGCCGATCAGCCCGGCGACCGCGAGGTACTGCTCGGCGGCCTCCTGCTCATAGTCGCCGTGCCCGGCCAGCCGGCGGGCCATGTCCAGTTGCAGGCGGTCCAGCTCGGCGTGCGGCAACCCGTCCCGGGCGGCCTGCAGCACCAGGTCGTGGCGGAACCTGATCGCACCGGCCACGGTGATCAACCCGTCCGCGACGGCCGGGGCGAGACGGGTGGCCACGGTGTCCGCGGGGGTGCCGGTGGCGGACGCCAGCAGCTCCGGGCGGGTGTCCGCGCCGAAACAGGTCAGCGCGGCGAGCAGCCGCCGGGTAGCCGCGGGCTGCTGCTCCAGGCGGGCGGCGAGCAGTTGCGGCAGCCGGTGCCGGGCGACGAACGTCCGGACGTCGGCCGGGTCCCAGCACCACCCGTCCTCGGTCGCCGCCAGCAGGTTGTCCGCGCGCAGGGCGTTGATCAGCTCCACGGTCGCGTACGGGTTGCCATCGGCGGCCGGCCCGATCAGGTCGGCGAGCCGGCCCGCCGGTTCCGGCGCGAGACGCAGCACGGTCCCGGCCAGCTCGGTCAGGCCGGGACGATCCAATCCGGTCAGCCGGACCGGCGGGCCGGCCACGCCGTCGCGCTGCCAGCGGGCCAGCAGCGGGGCCAGCGGATGATCCGGCCCGACCTGCTCGTCCCGGTACGTGGCCACCAGCAGCAGCCCGGCGACCGGACCGGTGGCCAGCATCCCGTCCAGCAGCCGCAGCGACGAGCTGCTCGCCCACTGCAGATCGTCGATCAGGACGACCAGGTGGCGGCGGGACACCACGGCGCGCAGCAGCGCGGCGACCGTGACGCTGAGCCGGGCCGGCGCGGTCAGCGGGTCACCCGGGCCGGCTGTCGACTCGATGCCGAGGAACGTCGCCAGCTCGGGGATCACGCCGGCGATCACCGGGGCGTTCGGGCCGAGCGCGGCGAGCAGGCGCTTACGGTCGCCGGCCGCCTGCTGCTCCGGCTCGGCGAGCAGCAGGCGGGCCAGGGAGCGGAGCAGTCTTGCGATGCCGCCGCTGTTCGTACCGGTCCGGAACTGATCGTATTTTCCGGCGACGAACCACCCGCCCCGGTCGGTGATCGGCGCCCGCAGGGTCTGCACCAGGGCGCTCTTGCCGATCCCGGGCGGGCCGCTGACCAGCACGGCCGGTGCGCCGGTGGCCATCGCGCGGTCCAGGGCGCCGGCCAGGGTGCGGATCTCCGGATCCCGGCCGACCAGGGTGGCCGGTGGCGCCAGGAACGCCGGGAAGTCGCGTTCGGCCAGCTCCCAGGTGCCGTCCGGATCGACGGTCGCGCGCGCCAGGTCGTGCGCGAGGCCCTCGGCGCTCTGGTAGCGCTGGTCCGGGTCCTTCTCCAGCAGCCGCATCACCACGGCGGCGAGCCGGGGCGGGAGATCCGGGGCCGGCGGGGTGTCGACGAGCGTGGCGCGGACCAGCTCCAGCTGGTCGGCACCGGTGAACGGCGCCGCGCCGGTGGCCAGGGTGTAGAGGGTGGCGCCGAGTCCGTAGAGGTCGGCGCGGCGGTCGGTGGGCAGGCCGGTGCGGCCGGTCTGCTCCGGCGCCAGGTAACCGAGGGTGCCGACCGGGCCGTGCTCCGGCTCCGGGGTGACTGCCTCTTCCGGCTTCGGGGTGGCGGCCGTGCTTTCTTTCGGCCTCCGGGTGGCGGCCG
>NZ_BOMS01000133.1 GCF_016862315.1 Actinoplanes palleronii
GGGCAGGGCCAGGTCGAAATCGATCAGCAGTGGGGGAGCGTCCGGGGTCAGCAGGATGTTGGCCGGGGTGATGTCGCGGTGCAGCACCCCGGCGCGGTGCACCCCGGCGAGCGTGGTGGCCAGGGCGTGCGCGGTGCGGACCAGATCGGCCGGTGGCATCGGCCCGCCGGGTGGCGGTGCGCCGCCGTCGTCCTCGAGGACCACGCTGTGCCGGAGTTGGTGTGTCGCGAGACGCGGAACGCCGGGCAGCCCGGCGAGTCGCTCCAGGACGGCCCGTTCGTGCTCGACGCGGCGGGTGGCGCCGGGACCGGTGGCGCGCTTGGTGATCAGGCTGGGGCCGCCGGGTGGGGTGCGGCGGGTGACCTGCGTCCGGTCACTCTGGTACAACAGCTCCTCACCCACATACCGGATGATGCTACTTCTAGCACAATTTTTCTCTCATTTGACGTAGCAGTAAACAAAAGGTCGGATCGGGCTTGGTCAGAATGTCGCCATGGAACGTTTCGAGGTGGCGGTCGGGGCGGGGGTCGGTGCGGTCCGCACGGGGTGAGGCGATCGCGTCCCCGCACCGGTGAACGCCTGAGGGGGTGACCGTCGAGATCCGCTCCCCGGCCTCGGAGGAGCAGATGGCCGGCCTGCTGGCACGGGTGGAACGACGACGGCCGTGACGTGCTCACCGGCCCGGCGCACGTTCCGTTTCCCGGCTGGCCCTCAGGGGTGCCTCCCCGCCCTCGAGGCACCCCTGACGACCAGCCGTGCCGCGCGAGCTGGTGTTGAGGGTTGTCTCGAGCCCGGCCAGGCACCCCTGAGGACCAGCCGTGCTGCGGGCTGGTGTTGAGGGTTGTCTCGAGCACGTCGAGGCACCCCTGAGGGCCAGCCGGCAACGCCGAGCGTGCGGGCGGTCCGGGCGGTGGCGCGGGTGACACCGGGTGCCGGGGAGTGCACGGTCGTGCGCTCCGGGCCCGGGGTGCAACAGATCCCGCATGATGCCTACCTGCGGGAATGCCGGGCACGATGAGCGCGGGCTACCCGTCCCGCACACCCCGGCGGCGACGGTGCACGACGCCCGATCGGATGTCCCCTGGGAAGGGCGGCCGGAGTCCGCACTTCCAGATCGCGTGCGCCTGCCGCCCGCCCGGGGTCGGTAAACGCACGCACAACCCGACCGCGGACCACCACCGCCCCTGAACCCGACCCGCCGCGGACCCCTGCCGCCCCACCGGCATTGAGCGCGGGTTTCTGCCGCCCCGCCGGCGTCGAGCGCGGACCCCTGCCGCCCCGCCGGCATTGAGCGCGGGTTTCTGCCGCCCCACCGGCCTCGAGCGCGGATCCCTACCGTCCTACCGGCATCGAGCGCGGACCTCTGCCGCCCCGTCGGCATCGAGCGCCCACGCCGGCCGTCGAATAACACCGAGCGTCCGAATATGCCGGCCCGCGACGACGGCGCCACCAACTGCACACGAATACAACGGCCGCCACTCCGACGTTGCGGGGGGGCGTGGGGGTTAGTGGGGGCGGTGGGCGTTGGGCCAGGGGCCGGGTTGTTCGGTGGGGACCTCGGCCGTCTCGGTTTCTGTTCGGTAGAGGGTCAGGCCTCGGGCCTGGTAGTTGGACAGGGCGGTGGGGCCGTCCAGGCTGCAGGTGTGCAGCCAGACTCGCTGGACCGGGGTGGGGGTGGGCAGCCGGGTGCCCAGGGACCAGGACTTCTCCAGGGCGGTGGCGAGCAGGTGGCCGCCGAGGCGCCGGCCGGTGAAGCCGGGGAGCAGGCCGAAATAGACGATCTCGACCTCGCCGGGGTGGGTGCCGTCGAGTTCGGCGTAGCCGGCCGGGGTGCCCTGGACGTAGGCGACCCACGTCTCCAGGCCGGGGCGGTTCAGGTGGTCCTGCCACTGCTGCCAGGTCCAGGCCAGGCGATCGGTCCAGGACCAGTCGCCGCCGACGGCGGTGTAGAGGAAGCGGCTCAGCTCCGGGGAGGGCAGCTCGGCGCGGACGACCTCCACCGGTACGGCGGGGGCGCTGCCGCGGCGGATCTGGGCCGGATCGGACTGTTCGAGATACCAGGTAGTGATCTCCACCCGACCATGATCACGCAGGCTGTCACATTCGCGGTGGCCGGATCGTCCATGTCCCGGAAGCGGAACGGTACGAGGGAGATGTCATGCGGATGGCGGTGGCCGGTGGTACCGGCTGGGTCGGCGAGCTGGTGGTGGCGGAGGCCGAGAAGGCCGGGCACGACGTCGTGGTGATCGCCCGGTCCCGCGGGGTAGACCTGACCACCGGGGCGGGCCTGGACGAGGCGCTGCGCGGGGCCGACGTGGTGATCGACGTGTCGAACATCGAGACGGTGAACGGCGGCGTGGCGACCCGGTTCTTCGAGACCGTCACCCGGACGCTGCAGGACGCCGGGAAGCGAGCCGGGGTCAAGCACCACGTGCTGCTCTCGATCATCGGGGTTGACCGTGTCGAGTGGGGCTACTACCAGGCGAAACTCAACCAGGAGAAGGTGGCGCTGGCCGGTGCCGTGCCGGCCACCGTGCTGCGGGCCGCGCAGTTCCACGAGTTCGCGCTGCAGTCGCTGACCCGGATGGGCGGGCCGATCGCGGTGGTGCCGAAGATGCTCAGCCAGCCGGTCGCGGCCCGGGAGGTGGCTGCCGAGCTGGTCCGGCTGGCCGAGGGTGAGCCGCGCGGGCAGGCACCGGAGATCGCCGGGCCGGAGCCGCTGCAGATGGCCGACCTGGTGCGGCAGGTCGCCAAGCGGCACGGCCCGCGCAAGCTGGTGCTCGGGGTCCCGATGCCGGGAAAGGCCGGCAAGGCGATGGCCACCGGGGGCAATCTCCCTGCCGGCCCGGGCATCCGGGGCACGCAGACGTTCGATGACTGGCTCGCCGAGCTGGGGTGAGCGTCAGCCCTGCTTGAGCAGAGCCGGCATCGCCTCGCTCAGTGACGTGCGCCAGTCGGGCAGGGGAGCGACGCCGCTCCCCGCCCAGCGTCCGTGGCCGAGGACGCTGTACGACGGCCGCGGCGCCGGGCGGACGAAGCGGTCGCTCGTGGTCGGCCGGACCCGCGACGGGTCCAGGCCGGCCTCGGCGAACGTGGCCTGGGCCAGGCCGAACCACGTGGTCGAGCCGGCCGCGGTGCCGTGGTAGACACCCGGTGCCGCGCCGGCCCGGGCGAGCGCGACCAGCTGCTGGGCCAGGGCGTACGACCAGGTGGGCGGGCCCTGCTGGTCGTCGACCACGTCGAGGGTGTCGCGCTCGGCGGCCAGGCGCAGCATGGTGCGGACGAAATTGGGGCCGTGCTCGCCGTACAACCAAGCTGTTCTGACCACGAAACCACCCGCCGCCAGCACAGCCTCCTCGCCCACCGCCTTGCCGCGGCCGTAAGCGTTCAGCGGTGCCCGCGCCGCGTCCTCCGGATACGGCGAGGTGGCCGCGCCGTCGAAGACGTAGTCGGTCGAGATGTGGATCAGCCGTTTGCCGGCCGCCTCCGCGAGATTGCGGACGCCGTGCCCGTTGATCGCGGTGGCGGCCTCCTCGGCGGCCTCCGCGCCGTCGACGTCGGTCCAGGCGGCCGCGTTGATCACGACGTCGGCGTCGGAAACCGCGTCCCGGACCGCCGTCGCGTCAGTGATGTCCAGGTCAGCACGGGTGGCCGCGATGACGTCCGAGCCGTCCAGAACCGTCTGGAGGTCCTGGCCGAGCATTCCACCGGCGCCGGTGATCAACCAGCGCATCAGAGGCCGGCCCGGGCCTTGAGCGGCTCCCACCAGGCGCGGTTCTCCCGGTACCAGGTGACCGTGTCGGCCAGGCCCTGCTCCAGGGTGACCTGCGGGGTGTAGCCGAGCTCTTTGCTGATCTTGGTGATGTCCAGGGAGTACCGCCGGTCGTGGCCCTTGCGGTCCTCGACCGGGCGGACCATGTCCCAGCCCGCGCCGCACGCGTCGAGCAGCATGCCGGTCAGCTCACGGTTGGACAGCTCGGTGCCGCCGCCGATGTTGTAGACCTCGCCGGCCCGGCCCTTGTCCAGGGCGAGCTGGATGCCGCGGACGTGGTCGGTGACATGGAGCCAGTCGCGGATGTTGCCGCCGTCGCCGTAGAGCGGGACCTGCTTGCCGTCCAGCAGGTTGCTGACGAACAGCGGGATGACCTTCTCCGGGAACTGGTGCGTGCCGTAGTTGTTGGAGCAGCGGGTGACCACCACGTCCATGCCGTGCGTGCGGTGCGCGGCGAGCGCGAGCAGGTCGGAGGAGGCCTTCGACGCCGCGTACGGCGAGTTCGGGTCCAGCGGCCACGTCTCGGTCCAGGAGCCCTCGCTGATCGACCCGTACACCTCGTCGGTGGAGACGTGCAGGAACCGGCCGACGCCGGCCTCCCGCGCCGCGTCCAGCAGGATCTGGGTGCCGAGTACGTTCGTGGTGACGAACGGCACGGCCCCGCTGATCGAGCGGTCGACGTGTGATTCGGCGGCGAAATGCACCACCGCGTCATGGCCCGGCAGCAGGTCACGCAGCAGTGCGGCATCGGTGATGTCGCCCTGCACGAACCGCAGTCGGGAATCTGTCATGGGTAAATTGGCGAGGTTGCCCGAATAGGACAACAGGTCCAGGACGGTCACCTTGGCGCCGACCGCACCAGCGAATTCATCCTTTAGTACGGCTCGGACATAGGCCGAACCGATGAAGCCTGCGCCCCCGGTCACGAAAATCTGCACAACGGGCGAGTGTACTACCGCTTCTGCTGTGATTACTCTGCCTCGGTGCGCGGAATTCTCCTGGCCGGTGGCACCGGCTCCCGGTTGTGGCCCATCACCATGGCCATGTCGAAACAGCTCATGCCAATTTTTGACAAACCGATGGTGTACTACCCGTTGACCACACTCGTCTCCGCCGGTATTCGGGAGATCCTGGTCATCACCACACCCGAGGACCAACCACAATTCCAGCGGCTGCTGGGTGACGGAAGCCGTTTCGGACTCGAGCTTTCCTATGCGGCTCAGCCGAAACCGGACGGCATCGCCCAGGCATTCCGAATCGGCGCGGATTTCATCGGCGACGAGCCGGTCGCGCTGATCCTGGGTGACAACATCTTCCACGGCGTCGGCCTCGGCCGGCAGCTCGCGAAGTTCACCCGGCCGGTCGGCGGGCGGGTGTTCGCCTACCCGGTGTCGGACCCGGAGCGCTACGGCGTGGTCGAGTTCGACGAGTCCGGCAAGGCGCGATCCATCGAGGAGAAACCGGACAAGCCGAAGTCGACCTATGTCGTCCCGGGTCTGTACTTCTACGATGCCGACGTGGTGAAGATCGCGGAGAACCTGGTGCCGAGTGCCCGAGGCGAGTTGGAGATCACCGCGGTGAACGAGGAGTACTTGCGCCGCGGGCAGCTGGACGTGACCGTTCTGGATCGGGGCACGGTCTGGCTGGACACCGGCACGTTCCAGTCGATGGTCCAGGCGTCGGAGTACGTGCGGGTGATCGAGGAACGCCAGGGCCTGAAGATCGGCTGTGTCGAGGAGGCCGCCTGGCGACTCGGCTTCATCACCGACGACCAGCTGCGCGAGGTGGCCCAGCCGCTGCTCAAGAGCGGTTACGGGGTCTACCTGGAGCAGCTGCTGGAGACCGGCCCGTTCGGTGGCGCCCGATGAAGATCCGGCCGCTGGCCATCGAGGGCGCCTGGGAGATCACGCCGGCGCAGCACGGCGACGACCGTGGCACGTTCCTGGAGTGGTACCGCTTCGACCACCTGGCCGCCGCGGTGGGGCATCCGCTCGATCTGGCCCAGGCGAACCTGTCCACCTCGGCCCAGGGGGTGGTGCGCGGCGTGCACTTCGCCGACGTGCCGCCCGGGCAGGCGAAGTACGTGACGTGTGTCTCCGGATCGATCGTGGATGTGATCGTGGACATCCGGGTCGGCTCACCCACTTTCGGTCAGTGGGAGGCTGTTCCGCTCGACGATCGGGAGCGCAAGGCCGTCTACCTCGCGGAAGGTCTGGGACACGCCTTCTGTTCGCTGACCGAGGGCGCTACGGTGGCGTACCTCTGTTCGGCCACGTACCGTCCGGGGCACGAGCACGGGATCAACCCGCTCGATCCGTCCCTGGCCATCGCGTGGCCGGTGCAGACGCCGTTGCTGTCCCCGAAGGATGCGACGGCGCCGTCACTGTCCGAAGCGCTGGAGGCCGGTCTGCTACCCCAGTACGACACATGCCGTGACTATGTCGAAACAATGCGTCGTTTTGATGACAGTCAATAGTCGGATGTGGACGATTGACCTGCCTCGATCGCCGTAGTATGCGAGTCCCGTAATGCGGACAGGCCCGGACTGAACGACTCCCGTGGTTTTCGTTTCCACCTCATCCGAATCGCTATTCGCGGTGTACGGAAAGGTGTAGCGCAAACCAGGTGCAGTTCAGCAGTCTGTCTCATGTGTCCGGTGGGTCTCCAGCGTGTGACCCACTGAACACCGTCGAGCACCGAAGGTGCCCGGCACGTGGTGTGACCGGCTTGTCCGGTTTCGCCGTTAAAGTTATGTAATGGATTGACCGCAGCCAATGGGGGCAGAGGCGTGCAGACAATCGAATCGCTGGCGACCGTCGACCTGAGTGATAGAGCACTCCAGGCCAGACGGGGAAAACGTGCCGGCGAGACGCGTGCGGGTTGGCAGAACCGGTATGCCCGGATGCTGTACCTGATCGACTACGCCGTCGCGCTCGGCGCCGCCTGCTGGGCTCTGGTCCTGCGGTTCGGCCCGGACGGTGACGAACCGAACATGAGGGGCTACATCCTGCTGACGGCCGTGCTGCCGCTCGCCTGGATCGTGTGCCTCTCGGCAAACCGCGCCTACGAACCGCGCCATCTGTTCGTCGGCACCGACGAGTACGCCCGAGTCTTCCGTTCCGGTGTGGCGTTGATGGCTGCTCTGGCTATCGTCTCCTTCGCCTTCGACCTGAGGCTTGCGCGAGGGTATGTGAGTATCGCCCTACCGCTGGCCATCGTCGTTGACCTGGGTGCGCGATACCTGTATAGGCAGCGCCTGCACCGGTCCTGGGGCCGTGGCGCCCGGCTGCACCGGGTGCTGCTGGTCGGCCACGAGGCCGCGGTCTCCGACATGACCCGGCGCCTGCGCCGCGAGCGGTACCACGGTCTCGGCGTGATCGGCGCGGTCCTGCCGGTCGCACCGACCCCGAAGACCTTCGCCGCCGGCATGCCTCCGGTGTACGGCACGTTCGACACGGTCAACTCGGCGGTGACCCGGGCCGACGCGGACACCGTCATCGTGCTGGCCTGCCCGGAGATCGACGGCCCGGCCCTGCGCCGGCTCGCCTGGCAGCTGGAACGCGACGAGATCGACCTGATCGTGGCCAGCACGCTGGTCGACGTGGCCGGGGACCGGACCACCATCCGCCCGGTCGACGGCCTGCCGATGCTGCACGTCGAGCACCCCAAGCTGAAGGGCAGCGCCCGGTTCCTCAAAGCCAGCTTCGACCGGGTCGGCGCGATCATCCTGCTCGCGGTGCTCTCGCCGGCGCTGCTGCTGGTGTCCGCCCTGGTGATGTTCGGCAAGGGCGGCCGCGGACCGGCGATCTTCAAGCAGGAGCGGGTGGGCAAGGACGGCAAGACGTTCATGCTCTACAAGTTCCGCACCATGGTGGTCGACGCCGAGGCCCGGCTCGCCGAGCTGGAGAAGCACAACGAGCACGACGGCGGGCTCTTCAAGATCAAGGAAGACCCGCGGATCACCCCGGTCGGCAACTGGCTGCGCCGCTTCTCGGTGGACGAACTGCCCCAACTGATCAACGTCCTGAAGGGCGACATGTCGCTCGTCGGGCCGCGGCCGCCGCTGGCCCGGGAAGTCGCCGGATACCCGTCCGACATGCTCCGCCGGCTCGTGGTCAAACCCGGACTCACCGGCCTGTGGCAGGTGTCCGGCCGCTCCGACCTGTCCTGGGAGGAGTCGATCCGGCTCGACCTCACCTACGTCGAGAACTGGTCACTCGCCATGGACCTCGCCATCCTTTTCCGTACCGTCAGCGCCGTGGTGCGCAGTTCGGGGGCTTACTGATGCGCCTCACCGTGATCGGCACCGGCTATCTCGGCGCCACCCATGCGATCTGTATGGCCGTCATGGGCTACGAGGTGCTCGGCGTCGACGTCGACACCATGAAGATCGAGAAGCTGGCGTCGGGGGAGGTGCCGTTCTTCGAACCCGGCCTGCCCGAGCTGCTCACCAAGGCCCTGGAGTCCGGCCGGCTGCGCTTCAGCACCAGCTTCCAGGAGGCCGCCGAGTTCGGTGACGTCCACTTCATCTGCGTGGGCACCCCGCAGCAGAAGGACTCCGAGGCGGCCGACATGACGTATGTCGACGCGGCCGTCACCAGCCTCGCCCCCCACCTCACCCGCCGCACGCTGGTGGTCGGCAAGTCCACCGTCCCGGTCGGCACCGCGGACCGGCTCGCCGGGCTGCTGCACGAGCTGGCGCCGGCCGGCACCGACGTGGAACTGGCCTGGAACCCGGAGTTCCTGCGCGAGGGCTTCGCGGTCGACGACACCATGAAGCCCGACCGGATGGTCTTCGGCGTCACCACGGCGTGGGCCGAGGAGCAGCTGCGGGCCGCGTTCGAGCCGGTGCTCGCGCAGGGCGTACCGGTCAAGGTCACCGACCTGAAGACCGCCGAGCTGGTCAAGGTGGCCGCGAACTCGTTCCTGGCCACGAAGATCTCCTACATCAACGCGATGGCCGAGATCTGCGAGGCGACCGGCGCGGACGTGCACGACCTGGCCGAGGCGTTGGCCTACGACGAGCGGATCGGCGGCAAGTTCCTGCGCCCCGGCCTCGGCTTCGGCGGCGGCTGCCTGCCCAAGGACATCCGGGCGTTCGCGCACCGGGCCGAGGAGCTCGGCGTCGGCCAGGCGGTCGGCTTCCTGCGCGAGATCGACGGCATCAACCGCCGTCGCCGCGCCCGCACCGTCGACCTGGTCGTCGAGCTGTGCGGCGGGGTCGTCGAGGGCAAGAAGGTGGCCGCGCTCGGTGCCGCCTTCAAACCGAATTCGGACGACATCCGGGACGCGCCGGCGCTCGACGTGGCCGCGTCGCTGCACCGGATGGGCGCACACGTGGTCGTCTACGACCCGGCCGCGATGGACAACGCCCGCCGGGTGCACCCGGAGCTGACCTATGCCGTCAACGCTCTGGACGCGGCCCGCGACGCCGACGTGGTCGTGCTGCTCACCGAGTGGAACGAGTTCCGCGACATCTCGCCGGAGGTGATCGGCGCGGTCGCCCGCCAGACGAAGATCGTCGATGGCCGGCACGCCCTGGTCCCCGCCGAGTGGCGGGCCGCGGGTTGGGAATACCGGGCTCTCGGCCGTCCGTGACGTTCCGGTAGGCCGGTCTTGAGGCCGTCCTATTTGGTACGAATACCGAGCGCTAGTCCGTAGGCTACAAGCCACGTCACGTGGTGGTCTCGCGCGACACCGATGCCACTCACGATCACTCCGCGCCTCCCGCCCCCGGGCGGCGCGGAGACACCCCCGAGCACCAGCCGAACACTCCGGCTGGTGCTCGCGGCGTTTCGCCGAGACCGGCGCCCTCCGCGGCCGGCGCACGAGACCGTGACCACGCAAGGCCGCGGCGCGGCCCGAGGTTCTGGCTGGCTCTCAGGGGTGTCTCGCGGTACGCGAGACACCCCTGAGGCCCAGCCGCTACCCGGAGGCGCGCTGCGGTCCGGAGGGGGAGCGGTGTCGCGCGAGGCCGCCCGGGGACTCGGCTTGTAGCCTGCGGCGGGGCGCTCCGTATTCGTATCCCATGATTTTGATCTGGCAGAAAGAGAACCACCCCGCCGGAAGGGCCGGCGGGGTGGCTGATCGGGAGCGGACTACTTCTCGGAGTGGACTTCCAGGGGTCTGCCGTTCGAGGTGATGCCCACGCCCTGCAGGACCGGGCTGGCGGTGCCGGAGCGGGTCAGTTCGACGCGGTACTGGGCGTAGCGGGAACCGCCCTTGACCTGGCCGCCCTGCTTGACCGCGGCCCACCCGGACCACGTGCCGTCCGGTGTGGTGGTGCTACCGGTGCGGACGTAGACCTTGAGGGTCGTCCCTGCTGGGACGCTTGCCTGGTAGCTCAGGCGGTCCCAGGTGACCATCTGCTGCGCGTCCAGGACCCGCGACACGTGGCTGCCGGAGCGACTGCCGGCGGTGAGCCGGATACCGTCGGCGGTGACCACGGTGTGTGACTCCGTGCCGGTGCGCAGCTGCGGTGCGGTGAAGTCGGCGACACCGACCGCGGACGACACGAAGGTCGCCGGCGGGCTGGTCAGTTTCGGCCAGGTGGTGACGTTGCCGGAGGCGTCGACGCTGCGGATCCGGTAGTGGTAGGTGGTGCCCGGCTTCAGCTGGGTCACCACCGCGCTCTGCCGGGTGCCGGTGGTCGTGCCGGGCCACGCGGCGAGCGCGCCGGCCTTCGTGCCGACCAGCAGTGTGCCGGCCGCGGACTCGTCGGCACGCCAGCTGACCTGGGCGGTGCCGTCCGGGCGGGCGGTGACCTCAGGCGCAGACAGGGCGGGCTTGCGGCGGTCGGTCCTCGGGGTGTCGAGTCGCTTCACCGCGGAGAGCGTGGTGCGGCCGGACGGCGCGGTGACCTTGACCCGGTACCAGTACGCGGTGCCGGGCTTCAGGTTGCCGAGCGTGACCGTGCGGCGGGCGGCCTGCGTGCCGTCCACCACCTTCGCGGTGAGGCTGGTCGCCGAGGTGCCGTACTGGACCTCGGTGCTGCCCGGGACCGTGCCGGCCACCGTGACGCCGGCCGACGTGGCGGCGACCTTCAGCGTGGTCGCGGTGATCGCCGGCGCGGCGGCCGGCGCGGTGCCGTAGGTCGCCGCGTAGGTGCCCGGCGCCGCCGTGTACATCGCGTACTCGACGCCCTTGATCGTGGTGCGGGTGAACGGGACGGCGACGCCGGCCCGGGTCAGCGTGGTGAGTGTGCGGCCGCCGGTGCCGAGCGTCGGCACCATGCCGGTCAGCCCGTTCGCGCCGGCGCCCACGTTCACCGTGAACGACAGCGTGTCACCGGACCACGACGTCGCGCTGTACGACGACCCGTTGCGCCCGTCCAGCCAGGTGAGCAGCTGACGAGCGGTGACCACCGGTACGCCGTGCCGCAGCGCCGAGTCGAGCACCTCGTCGCTGTCGAACGTCGTCGACGCGTCGGTGTGCATGTTCGCGGTGAACGCCCCGTAGCGGCCGTCCGGCCCGAGCGCCGCGTCCAGCAGAGTGTCCACCGTGTACGGATAGCTCTGCGCCGACTCGTCGGTCATCTGCGTCGCCGCCTGGTACACGTCGATCAGCGCACCGGTCTTGTCGGCGAACCGCATCGGCATCCCGGAGCCGGTCATGAAGCCCGGACGGTCGGCCACCCACGGGCCCGGCCAGTAGTAGTAGTTGGTGTCCAGGCGGATGCCGTTCGCGCCCTCGGTGGAGGCCTGCGTCGACCAGTCCGACCAGACGATGCAGTGCGTACGGTTGGTGACCGGCGCGGTCACCCCGCTGTACTTGGACTTCCAGGTGGCCAGCTGGTCGGCGTAGAACCCGGCCAGCGACGACGTGGTCCAGTCGGCGCAGTTCGTGTTCACGTGCAGCCCGACCTCGAAGCCCCGCGACTGGTAACTCGTCGCCTGGCCGTTGGTCAGCGGCGTGCTCGGGAAGATGTACGAGGTGAACCTCGGGCACTCCCAGTTGTCGACGACACACCCGGCCGGGCTGTTCGCCGCGTACTGGTCGAACCGTCCCGCGGTGCCGCCGGTCGCGTGGTCGTCACCGGTGGCGACCACCACGGCCTTGAGGCTGCGCGGGAAGTACCAGAACTTGGGCAGCGGCTTGCGGTCCAGGTTCATCGCGCCGATCAGGTTGGCCAGCAGCCGCTGCTGCTCGTCGGCCTGCGGGATGGCCACCTTGGCCAGGTTCACCCAGTCCGTGGTGCCGCTGCCGCCGTAGTACAGGTCGTCGGAGCGGATCGGCGCGGTCCCGTCGCGTTCCTGCTTCTCCCAGGCCGGGTTGCCCTGCCGGGTCAAGACCAGCGACTGGGCGAAGTCGAAGCTGAACGCCGCGGCCTGCCCGCCGGCCGTGCCGACGTCGGCCAGTGAGACCGCCGGGCTGGTGGTGGCCGCCGTGGCGCTGGAGTACAGCGTCGCGACCGCGCGGGCACCGGAGAGCGTGTACCGGTCGGCGGTGCCGTGGTACTGGATCGTCTCACCGGTGATGCCGGCACCCGGGGAGGACGCGGTGTCCACCTTCAGGTAGCCCTCGGCGAGGGTGGCCGTGGTGGCGGTCAGCCCGAGCAGACCGGCCAGCTGCTTGTCCGGCCGGAAGGTGATCAGGTTGCCGCCGGCGTTCACCCAGGTGGTGAACATGCTGACCTGCGCGGCGGTCAGCGGGGTCGCGCCGAGGAGCACCACGTCGTACTGGTTGAGCGTGGTCGCGGTGACCGCGGTCAGGTCGGCGGTGGCGAACTCGTTGAGCCCCTCGTTGCGCAGCACCTCGGCGATGAACGGGGTGAAGCTGCTGGCGGCCGGCTTGATGAGGAGAATCGGGCCGCCCGGGCCTTGGTCCGGTGCCGGGGGAGGCGGCGCGGCGGTGGTGAACGACCAAGTGACCGGCGTCATCACGTTGCCGGCCGCGTCCCGGCCACCGCTGACCGTCGCGGTGTACGCCGTCGAGGTGGCCAATGCGGCCGTCGGGGTGAACCGGGCGGTGCTCGTCGCGCTGTCGTAGGCGGTGGCACCGGCGACCGCGCCGGACGGACCGGTCACGGCGATGGTGACGGCGGTGGCCGGCTCGCTGAACGTCGCGGTGATCGCACCGGAGACCGGCACACCCGCGGCACCGGCCAGCGGCGCGCGGGAGATCACCGTCGGCGGGGTCGAGTCGACGGCGGTGGTGTCGAACGTGACGTCGACCCAGTAGTTCGTCGACTGGTACGTGCTGGTCGGGAACGCGGTCGCGCCGTAGCGGTACACCCCGTTGCCGCCGTCGGTGCCGTTGGCCAGCGCGGTCAGCGGCCCCCGGGCCACCGCGGCGGTGAAGCCGTTCGCCGAGGCCGCGTAGAAGCCGCTGTCGGTGTGGTACGACGCCACGTACGTGGTGTTCGCCGTGACCGCCACCGGACCGGCCAGCGTGGCGCTCTGCCAGCCGGTCGCGCTCTCCCCGGTGAACGTCACGGTCGCCAGCCGGGTGCCGGTGTTCGACCAGAGCGAGCCGGTGTGCGTCCCGGTGTTGCCGAGTCCCTTGTAGAACCGCAGCCCGGTGATGAACCCGGCCGTGGTGCTGCGGAACCGGACACCGACCTCGACCGCGTTGTTGTCGCTGACCGCGGGGGTGGCCGGCGTGGCGGTGGACGCCCAGATGGTGCACGGGCAGCCCGACCCGCCGACCGCCGCGGTGGTGAACGAGAACGTCACCGCGGTCATCGAGTTGCCCGCGGCGTCCTTGGCCCCGCTGACCGTCGCGGTGTACGCGGTCGACGCGGCGAGCGGCGCCGACGGCTGGAAGGTGACCGTCCGGGTCGCCGAGTTGTAGCTGGTGGCGCCGGCGACCCCGGGGATGGCGATCGCGGCGGTGGTCACCGGCTCGGTGAAGGTGGCGCTGACCCCGGCCGTCGTGGCGACACCGGTCGCGCCGTTGGCCGGGCTGGTCGCGGTGACCGCCGGCGGCGTGGTGTCGGCCGCCGACGTGGTGAACGTGACGTCGACCCAGTAGTTGGCGGACTGGTACGTGTTCGACGGGAAGCCCCCGCCGGTGCCGTACCGGTAGACGCCGTTGGCGCCGTCCTCGCCGTCGCGCAGCGCGTGCAGCGGGGCGTTGTCCACCCCGGCCGCGGCGAACGTGCCGTCGTCACCGGCGTAGCGGCCGACCGGCGCGTAGTACGACGCGACGTACGTGGTGTTCGCGGTGATCGCGATCGGGGTGGCGAACGTGGCGCTCTGCCAGCCGGTCGCGGTCTCACCGGTGAACGTGACGGTGCCGAGGTTGGCCCCGGCCGCGGTCCACAGGTGACCGATGTGGGTGCCGGTGTTGCCGGCGCCCTTGTAGAACCGCACCCCGGTGATCGAACCGGCGACGTCGGAGCGGAACTTCACGCCGACCTCGATCGCGGACGGGTCGGGGTCGGCGGCGGTGCCGGGCGTGGCGGTGGCCGGCCAGATCGTGCACGGGCACGTCGCGGCCTGAGCCGGCGAGCCCGGGGTGAGCAGGGCGGCTATCAGGGCCAGGCAGATCGCGAAGGGCAGCCACGCCCTCCGCGACCGGGGGGTTGGTTCGTACACGCTCGGTTGCTCCTCAGGTGCCGGGGGTGAACACGACGTCGACCCAGTAATTGGCGGAGTTCCAGGTGCTGTCCGGGAATCCGCCGCCGGTTCCGTACCGGTAGACGCCGTTGGCGCCGTCCGCGCCGTCACGCAGCGCGTGCAGCGGGCCGTTGTCGACCCCCGCGGTCGCGAAGTAGCCGCCGTCGCCGGCGTAGCGACCGACCGGCGCGTAGTACGACACGACGTAGGTGGTGTTCGCGGTGACCGCGACGGGCGTGGCGAACGTGGCGGTCTGCCAGCCGGTCGCACTCTCGCCGCTGAAGCTCACCGTGCCGAGCAGGGTGCCGGTCGCGGTCCACAGGTGACCGACGTGCGTACCGGTGTTGCCGCTGCCCTTGTAGAACCGGACCCCGGTGACCTTGCCGGTCGCGTCGGCACGGAACCGCATGCCGACCTCGACGGCCGAGGTGTCCGAGTCCGCCGGGGTGCCCGGCACCGCGGTGGTCGCCCAGACCGAGCAGGGACACCCGGTCGGCGGCGGGGTGCTCGCCGCGGTGGTGAACGACCAGGACGTGCTGGTCATGACGTTGCCCGCGGTGTCCTTCGCCCCGCTGACGGTGACCGTGTAGCTGGTCGACGCGGCGAGCGCGGCGGCCGGCTGGAACGTGACCGTCCGGCTGCCCGCGTCATAGGACGTGGTTCCGGCGACGCTCGTGGTCACCGCCGCGTTCGAGACCGGCTCGCTGAACGTGGCGGTCACCGCGCTGGTGGAGCTGACCCCGGTCGCCCCGGAAGCCGGGGTACGCGCGGTCACCGTCGGCGCGGTGGTGTCCGGAGCGGTCCCGCCCGGGGTGAACACCACGTCGACCCAGTAGTTCGCGGACTGCCAGGCCAGCGTCGGGAACCCGGTGCCGAGCCGGTACACGCCGTTGACCCCGTCGACGCCGTCCCGCAGGGCGTGCAGCGGGACGCTGTCCACGCCCTCGGTGGCGAAGTAGCCGGTGTCGCCGGCATACCGGCCGACCGGGGCGTAGTAGGAGACCACGTAGGTGGCGCCCGCGGTGAGGGTCACCGGGGTGGCCAGGTTCGCCTGCTGCCAGCCGCTCGCCGACTCGCCGCTGAACGTGACCGTGGAGAGCAGGGTGCCGGCCGCGTTCCACAGGTGCCCGACGTGCGTACCGGTGTTGCCGCTGCCCTTGTAGAACCGGATCGCGGTGACCTGACCGGCCGCGTCGGCGCGGAACTTCGTGCCGACCTCGGTGCCGCTGGTGTCCGGGTCGGCCGGGGTCGACGGGGTGGCCGCGGCGTCCCAGATCGTGCACGGGCAGGTGCGGGCGCCCACGGTGACCGCCCGGGTGGTGTCGGCGCCGACGTTCGCGCTGTCGTCGGAGGCCCGGACCCGGAGGACGGTGGCCCCGGCGCCGCGCGGCGTCCAGGAGTAGCTCCAGGTGGCCCGTCCGTTCGCCGGGTGCCAGGTGACGCCGTCGTCGGTGCTGACCTCGACGCCGCCGACCAGCCCGCCGGTGTCGGTGGCGGTGCCGGACACGGTGACCGGTGCGCCCGCGGCCACGGTGGCCCCGGCGGCCGGCGCGGTGATCACGGCGACCGGCGCGACCGTGTCGGTGGAGGCGGTGGCGGCGGTCAGACCGGTCTGCAGGGTGGCCGGCTGCACGCCCATGTCGGCGAAGAGGTTGACGGTGGCCTGGCGCATCGGGACGCTGGCCGCGCCGGAACCCCGGTCGTGGTCGCTGTCCAGACCCCACGACCACTGCACGGTGCCGCCGCCGAAGACCAGTGCGCCGCTGGGCGCCCGGTAGAGGGTGAGGCGATGGGTGGCGCTGCCGGTGGCGTACGTGCTGCCGTAGTCCTGCAGCACGTCCAGGCCGGACGCGGTGGTGGTGGAGAGGCGGATCGCGCCGCGCGGGCGGAACCCGTTGTCGGCGTCCTCGTCCCACTCGTAACCGAGGGTGCCGGTGCCCAGGGTGGCGGTGGCCCCGGCGGCCTGGGTGGCGACCGTGGTGCCGCGCCAGAACCGCATCTTGCCGTCGTCGGCGGGCACCTTGAGGTTGACGGTGCCCTCGTTGACCTCGAAGACCGTACCGGTGAGGTTGTTCTCCGGGCGGCCGCCGTCGGCGGGCGGGCTGAACCGCGGGTCACGCCAGCTGCCGGTCCACTCCGCGGTCGGGTCGATCTTCGCGTTGGCGTGCGTCTCCTTGTACGCGACGAGGGTCCGGTACGGCGTGCCCGAGCCGTCCACCGAGGTCTCCCAACGGGTCTTCCAGAACACCTCGTTGCCGCTGAAGAACGCCAGGTTCACGCCGGCGTCCCGGGCGGCCTCGACGTTGGCGCGCTGCTTGCCGGACCAGTACTCGTCGTGGCCGACCGAGAGGAACGTCTTGTGGTTCTTGATCAGTGGGCCGCGGGCGTCCGAGTCGACGCCGGAGGTGTAGCTGACGTCGTAGCCGTTCGCCTCGAGCCAGCGCACCATCGGGTACTCGGCGTTGAAGACCGCGTCCTCGGGGCCGGTGCCGCGGGTGGTGACCGGGCGGTTGTAGCTCACCTTGTACGCCCGGCCGGCCGGCGAGCCGACGTAGAGGCTGTTGCCGCCGTACTGGTTGTAGGCCTGCCAGGTGGTGTCCGAGGTCTGGAGGAGCAGCCCGGAGTGGCTGGCGTCGTCACGCACCACGAACACGATGTGGCTGGCCCCGGCGGTGCCGTCGGTGCGCACCAGGCGAGCGAAGTAGATGCCGGAGACCGCGGTGGCCGGCACCGCCCAGGACGCCGAGACCGCCCAGTTGCCGCAGTCGACCAGCCCGGTCGAGGCGCTGCTGATGCAGTTCGGCTGGGTCTGCGGGCCGACCGGGTTGACCGTGGCGACCAGCCGTGCGCCGTTGCCGGCGTAGTAGCCCATCCGGTAGATGTCCAGGCGGTACGACGTCGCCGTCGACTTCACCTTGAAGCTGATCGTCTCGCCGGTGTTCACGCTCATCTGGGTGGCGAAGCCCTGCACCGCGGTGCTGCCGGCGCCGGACACGTCCCAGGTGGCGCGCGGGGTGCCGGTCTTGGTGTTCTCACACGCGATCGGGTTGACCAGGGGAGCGCACGGGTCGGCGGAGGCCGGTGATCCGGGCAGGACGGTGAGTGCCGTAGCCACCAGCACGAGGGCCAGCAGCGTTCGCGGTGAGAAGGGCCAGGGTTTACGCACAGGAACCGCCTTCCCGGCCGCGAGGCCGGCATCCGTTTAAGGCGCAAGTTATCGACCGGATCATCTACATCGATGATCTGATACGGCTGCCGGATATCTGACAACTGCCTGCGACGGGAACGTTTTCAATCCTGTCGGCGCAGGTCAGCGGCCGAAGAGGCGGATCACTCGGCCCGTTCGGTCATCGACAGGCGGGCCGGGATGCCTGGTCACGACCGTCCGGCCGTACCGGCCAGGCGAGGGGGACGGCAGGATGGGTCCGTCCGCGAGACTGGGAGAACAAGTTGGACAGCACGCCCGATACAGCTACGCCCGAGACGGTGGCTGTAGTCGTCGTCACCTACAACAGCGAGCGGTTGCTGCCGGACCTCATCGCTTCGCTCGGACCCGGCCTGGCCGGGGTCGGCTGGCATCTCACCGTCGCCGACAACGCCTCCGCCGACGACTCGGTGGGCGCGGTGCGCCGGTTGGCGCCGGACGCCACGGTGGTCGAGATGGGCCGCAACGCCGGGTACGCCGCGGGCATCAACGCGGCGGTCGCCAAGGCCGGCCCGTTCAGCGCGGTCCTGGTGCTCAACCCGGATGTCCGGCTCACCCCCGGCTGCATCACCACCCTGCTCGAGGTGCTGCGCAAGGACGGCACCGGCATCGCCGTGCCGTTGCTGGTCGACGGCGACGACCGCCTGATCCACACCATGCGCCGCGAGCCCGGCACGTTCCGGGTGCTCGGCGACGCGCTGCTCGGCGCGGTCCGGGCCGGGCGCTACCCGGCGTTCGGCGAGATGGTCACCGACGAGCGGCTCTACGCCGACGAGCGCCTGACCGACTGGGCCGAGGGTTCCACGGTGCTGATCAGCGCCGAGTGCTGGAACCGGGTGGCGCCCTGGGACGAGTCGTTCTTCCTCTACTCGGAGGAGACCGACTTCGCGCTGCGGGCCCGCGACGCCGGGTTCGCCACCAGGTTCACGCCGGCCGCCCGCGCGGTGCACCTGGAGGGGGACTCCAAGGTGTCGCCGGGGCTGTGGACGCTGCTGACCCTCAACAAGGTGCGCCTCTACGGCCGCCGGCGCGGGAAGGTAGCGGCCAGCGCGTTCTGGGCGGCGCTGCTGCTGCGCGAGGCGAGCCGGGCGGCTCTGGGCAAGGAGCCGAGCAAGATGGCGGCGCGGGCGCTGGTGAGCCCGGCCCGGATGCGCGAGGCGCCGGGACCGCACACGGTGCATCGGCCGAAGAAGTAACGAAGAAGCGCCCGGGGCCACAGGCTCCGGGCGCTTCTCTTTCGGCTATCGCAGGCGCTTGACGGCGCCGACGGCTTCCAGCTTGAGCTTGCTCAGCACGCCCGGCCCGACCAGGGCCTCGGCGCGCAGCGACGCCGGGGTGTCGTCGCGGCGCACGCTGTAACGCGGCTGCAGCCAGGCGTTCGCCCGGGCCTTGCGGCGGTCGCTGGTGAACACCCGGGTGTAGCCGAGCGCGCGCATCCGGGTGAGCAGCTGCCGGTCGTACCGGCCGAGCGGGCAGGCCGCGGTGGTGACCGGGGTGCCGGTGACCGCGGCGATCTGGTCGCGGGCGGTGACCAGCTCGACGTCACTGGTCGCCGCGTCCATGCCGCGCCACGGCTTGTGCCACATACCGTGGGTGCCGATCGCCATGCCCGCGCCCTGCAGCGCGTGGATCTGCTCGGTGCTCAGGCTGCCGGCCGCGTCGAGCCGGCTGGCCAGCACGAAGAACTCCGCGGTCAGGCCGCGCTCGACCAGACCGGGCAGGCCGAGCTCGGCGTCCGAGGCGTTGCCGTCGTCGAAGCTGATCCGGACCGAGGGCCACTCGCGGATCTCGTCCAGGACCGCCGCGTAGAGGTCCTCGCTGATCCAGTACCGGTCCTCGCCCGGCTCCAGCTCGCGCTGCGGCGTACCGATGCCGTGGAAGCAGATGTTGATGACGGTGTCGTTCTGCATGTCGTCCCTATCGCCTCGGCGCCGGATCAGCTGCGGAGTCCTGCCGCGACGATTCGTCACGGCCCCACGCCGCGCCGCCGTCGCCGGCCTGCTGAGCGGCACGCGCCGCCTTCATCGTGATCGCCACGTAGACCACGGCGGCCGGTGCCAGCCACGGTTTCGGCAGCACCACGTCGCGCAGCCAGGAGAGCCGGGCGGCCGGGCGTACCGGAACGGTGATCTCGCCGCGCTCGGCCGCGGCCCGCATCGCGGCGTTCCCGCCGCGCACTCGGACCAGGCGTGTGACCAGGTCGTCGGTCCGCCGCGGGGTTTCCACCTTTGCGGTGTACGCCGTGACGTGCGCCTTCTCCGCCTGGCTGAACTGCGAGTCCAGGAACAGGTCGTCCGCGACCAGCTCGGGGAACGTGCCGAACCGGGCCCGCCCGGCGGCGGAGACGGCCAGCACCCCGCGGCCGAACAGCCCGTCGCGGAACACCGGCAGCCGGCCGTGCACCGCGAAGTACGCGCGGACCGCGACCGGCCGCCCGTCGAGCACCAGCTGCCGGCCCACGGTGGCGGCCAGCGCCCCGCGGTCGAGGGCCTCGCCCAGCGCGCGCACCGCGGCGGTGCTGAGCACGATGTCGGCGTCCAGGTAGATCCGCGGGAATCCGACGGCCACCTCGTCGCCGGCGTTGAGCGCGTGCGCCTTGCCCGGCGTGGCCAGGTCGAGCACGCGTACGCCGGGGCGGGTGGCGGCGGCCACGGTGTCGTCGGTGCAGCCGTTGGCCACCACCGTCACGTCGAACTCGCCCGGTGCCGCACCGGTGAGCAGGGCGTCGAGGCAGCGGCCGATGACCGCCGCCTCGTTGTGTGCGGCGATGACGATGCTGGTCACGGCTGGTCCACCCGGGCGGGTGCGTCGGAGCCGGTGCGCTGGCGCGGGATCTGGGCGGTCGGTGCAGCGCCCCGGCCGCGCAGGCGCTTGGCGAGCAGCCGCTCGAAGACCGCCGCGTACGGGCCGGCCTGGTGCTCCCAGGACAGCTTGCTGAGGAACCGGTCGCGGCCGAGCTTGCGCATCTGGCGGCGGCGGTCCGGGTCGTCGAGCAGCTCGTTGAGCATGCCGGCGAACTCGGCCGGGGCACCGGTCGGCACGTACGCGCCGGCGTCGCCCAGGGTGCGGCGGGTCTCGATGCCGTCGGCGGCGACCACGGGCAGGCCCCGGCCGACGTACTCGACGGTCTTGGCCATCGTGGAGAGCTGGTTCATCCGGGTCGGCAGGTCCGGCTGGATCGCGATGGTGGCCGAGCGCAGCACCTCGTCTACCTGGTCGCCGTTGAGCCAGCCGGTCAGCTCGACCACGTCCTCCAGGCCGCGCTCGGCGATCAGGGTGGCCACCGACTGCATGCTCTCGCCGTCGCCGGCGAGCACGACCTTCCAGCCGCCCCGGCCGCGCAGCTTGATCAGCTCGTCGGCGGCCAGCACGACGCCCTCGACGTTGTCCTGCGGGCCGAAGACGCCCAGGTAGACGATCTTGCGGACGCCGTCCTCGGCGATGATCTCCTCGGGGTCGCCGTCGACGGCGATCTCCTTCAGCGACGGGCCGTTGCGGACCACGGTCACCTTGTCCGGGTGCACACCCTTGCGGACCGCGTTGTCCTTGAACGACTCGTTCGTCGCGACGACCTCGGTAGCGGTGCGTAGCGTGAGCCACTCCAGAGCGTTGAGCATCCGCAGCACCCACTTGTTGGGCTCGCCGCCGCGGGAGATGTAGACCTCCGGGCACAGGTCGTGGTGGTCGAACACCCAGGGCCGGCCGATCGCGCGCAGCGCCAGGGCGAGCGGCCAGTAGACGTCCGGCGGGTTGCAGACCTGGACGGCGTGCGCGCGGCCGGAGAAGATCTCGCCGATCAGCCGGGTCGCGATGCAGGCGAACGACCAGCCGAACTCGACACCGAACGTGAGGATCCCGCTACCGTAGACCTTGACCGGGTACGGCTTGAGCCGGGTGTTGCGGCTGCCCGGCAGCACCTTCAGGTTCTTGTCACCGCGCGGCGCGATGACCGTCACGTCGAAGCCCTTGGCCTCCAGCGTCAGGCACTCCCGGATGACTCGACGGTCACGTTCGGCCGGCAAGTTGGCGATGAGAATGGTGACGTGCGGATTTCTTGGCATCGTCTCGTCTAGCCCCCTGGATCGAATGGTTCGCAGGAAACAGTGTCCGATGCCGCTGACGGCGAACACCGGCTGACCGGGCGAGTTCAGATCGTCCGTTTCACTTAGACGGTCATCTTGATCCACATTAGGGTTAATGCCCGTTTTGGGTGACACCTCCCGGGCGCCGGTTATGCCCCGCGAATGCACTGTAGATATTGACCATGATGTACGTTATTGCGCATTGTCGCGGCGACGTCACGTACGGTGATCTTGGGGTTGTCTTGATGCGGACAGTGGAGTGTGGACGGAGCGCCGGGGCACAAAAAAGCCACCGCCGCGGGAGCGCGACGGTGGCTTCGGGTGACGATCGGGTCAGCGCAGAGTGGCGTAGAACGCGAGCAGGTCGGCCCGCAGCCCCTCCTCGTGATAGCGGGAGAGGATCTCCTTGGACGCCGCCTGCCCGGCCGCGGCCAGCGTCGCCGGGTCCCGGCCCAGGGTCTGTTCGACGGCGACCGCGAAGGCCAGCAGGTCGGCCTCGGCCACCGGCGTGCAGAACGCCGGGTCGAAGAAGTCCCGCCCGGCCAGCCCGGTGAAGCCCACCACGTAGGCGCCGCTGGCCATCGCCTCGGCCGGCGGCAGGCCGAAACCCTCCCGTTCGCTGAAGCTCAGGAAGACCGCGCAGCCGCGCAGCGCCTCGGCGGTCTGCGCCTCGCTGAGCCCGTCGATCGGGGCCAGCTCCCAGCCGTCCAGCACGCCCCGGGCGCGCAGGATGTGCAGCAGCTGCTCCTGCTCCTCGGCCCGGCGCCGCGGCATGTACCCGATCCGCCGTGCGGCCGGCGCGCTGCCGGGATGGAAGACCCGCTCGTCCACCACCACCCGGGCGATGTGCGTCGGCAGCTCCGGGAAAGCGTGCCTGAGCAGGGCTGCGTTGTCCTCGGAGACGGTCAGCAGCGCCTGCAGACCGGCCACCGCGGCATACGGCGCCCCCGGCCCGGTCGCCCCGAACGGCACCCGGGAGAACGTCTGGTACGCGTTCTGATTGAAGATCACCTTGCGGGCGCCGGGCGGCAGCGCGGCCAGGCCCGGGCCGTAGAACTCCGGCACCACCAGCAGGTCGCTGCGGCCCAGCGTCACGTCCCGGGCAGCCAGCACCCGGGTGTCGTTGGCGAACCAGCCGACCCGGAAGCCGGGCTTCTCGTGCAGCACCGCGGCCTTCAGGCCGGCGGCGTTGAGCAGGTCGACGTGCCGGTAGATGACCCGGATGCCGCCGGACGGGCTGCTCGCGTCCGGGCTCAGGTAGTAGACGGTGTCGGTGCCCGGCGCGGCCGCGTCGTAGCGGATCTCGGCCGGGGTGCGCCGGCGCAGGTCGCGGCTGCCCGCCGCGCGTAGCAGGGCCTCGCGGACCGGGCGGACGATCGCATTCGTCATAACAGGCGGTACTCCACGAGTCTCGATTCCGGCCGGTTTCGGCCGCCTCGCAACCATTCCGGGCCAGATGGCGGCTGGCAACCACCGTTCGTACCGGCGAGCGCGTCCAATTGCCGACCGGTTCCGTGACGAGAAGTACCCTATTATCGATATTGCCGCGTCACTGTGACGCATATCGTCGGTGGCCTGCATCGCGCACGCTCGGTAGGCACTGGCGCCACCCGGGCGGTGCCCACTAGGTTCTACCCGCTGGTCGGCCGTTGGGCCCCGGCTTTTCAGTACATACATCAGGTAAAGGGCAAGGGGAACGTGTGGACCTCTGGGACATGACCAAGCTGCTCTTCCGGCGTTGGTACCTCTCACTCCCGATGCTCCTGGTGACCTTGGTGCTCGTCGGTGTCGCTGCCGTGACCGTCAAACCGGACTACAGCGCCGTCGGGCACATCCAGTTCATTCCGCCGGTGGGCACCACGGCCAAGGACGGGTCGAAGAACCCGATCGACAACCCTTGGTGGGAGCTCGGATACGAGGCACTGGCCAACGCCACCGTCATCGACGTGACCAAGAAGTCGGTCCTCGAGGACATGGTCAAGGACGGGCTGAGCGACAACATCACGGTCACCATCGACCAGGTGCCGCTGTTCGGGATCGAGGCGGTCGGCGACTCGCCGGAGCAGGCGACCCAGACGGTGCAGTACGTGCAGAAGGCGATCGCCGACGCGGTCGCGCGGCGTCAGGAGACGCTGCGGGTGGCCAAGAGCCAGACCATCACCATGCTGGAGCTCGACGACGGCAGTGAGGTCACGGTCAAGAACTCCAAGATCATGCGGGTCATGGTGGTCGCTGGTGGTCTCGGTCTGCTGCTGACCGCCGGTTTCACCATCGGCGTGGACGCGCTGCTGCGTGCCCGGGCCCGCCGGCGCAACGAGGACGACGAGCCGGAGACGGTGGGTTCCGCGGTCGGCGCCGCGTCGCTGGACGGGCGCAACGGCACCTCGGTGCCGCCGAGTTTCGAGGCGACCCAGACGGTCATCCACCCGCGCGCCACGCAGTCGCCCCGGTCCACCCCGGCGCCGGGCAAGAGCGAGCCGGCCCGGCCGGCCAACGGCAACAACAACGGCAACGGTGGCGGCGCTCCGGCGCAGCGCCGCGGTTCCTCGGACGGCACGTACCGCTCGAACCAGGGCTCCGGCCCGGCCGCCGACCCGCGGCTCGAGCAGGCACCGGCCGACGCCACGATCGTCCTGCCCCCGTGGGGCGGCGGGAAGCGTGACGACAAGAAGGCCGAACGTCGTTGAGTTCGGCGGCCGTCTCACACCCGGTCGACTTCGAGCCGTCACTGCTCGAGCAGCACACGTACGGCTCGCGCCGGCGCCGGACGACGATCGACGTCGTCTCGGTGCTGGTGGTCATGCTGGTGCTGCTGTACGTCATGCCGGGCACGCTGATCGTTCCGAACCTGACCTACGCGGGCCGGCCGGCGCTGCTGCTGGCCATGCTGATGTTCGCCTGGTGGTGCCTGGCCCGGCTCAGCCCTAGGCTGCTCCTGGTCGGGCCGCAGCCGATCCGCTGGTTCCTCGGGTTCTACCTGGTCGCCAACCTGTTGTCGTACATCGCGGGGCTGTTGCGCGGTCTGCCGACGCAGGAGGCCAACGCGCAGAACTTCGCGATGCTGCAGCTGTTCGAGTTCCTCGGGGCGGCGCTGATCGTGGCCGACGGGGTGCAGAACTGGGAGCGGCTCAACCGGCTGCTGCGGGTGATGGTCTACTGCGCCGGCTTCATGGCCGTGGTCGGCATCGTCCAGGCGGTGCTGAAGTTCGACATCTCGCAGTACTTCGTGATCCCCGGCCTGGAGCTCAAGGGCGGCCTGGCCGGCTTCAGCGACCGTGGTGACGCCGGGCAGTTCCGGATCGCCGGCACCACCACGCACTACATCGAGTTCAGCGCCGTGGTGGCGATGATGGTGCCGTTCGCCATCCACGTCGCCCGGTTCGCCAAGACGAAGTTCCAGCGCCGGGCGGCCGCGGTCTGCGGTTTCCTGCTGGCCATCGCGAACCCGATGTCGATCTCCCGGACCGGCATCGTGGCGCTCGTCATCGCGCTGCTGATCATGGTGCCGATCTGGTCCTGGCGGATGCGCTACACGTTCATGTACATCGGCGTCTTCGCGATCGTCTCGATCATGATGGTCAAGCCGGGTGTGCTCGGCACGCTGAAGGCGATGTTCCTCAACGTCGGTGTCGACCCGAGCATCGCCGGCCGCACCAACGACTACGCCATGGTCGGGCACTTCTTCGACCAGCGGCCGTGGCTCGGGCGCGGTCCGCGGACCCTGCTGGCCGACCCGGTGCGGGACACCATCCTGGACAACCAGTGGCTCTACACGCTGGTCACCGGCGGCATGATCGGTGTGCTGGCGCTGCTGCTGGTGCACGTCGCGTCGATCACCCTGGCGGTCATCGCGCTGCGGCGTTCCAAGCTCGAGGAGGACCGGCACCTGTGTGCCGCGCTCATCTCGGCGCAGGTGGTCGCGATCGTGGTCGGTGGCACGTTCGACTCGATGTACTACACGACGTTCTCCATCACGGTGGCCCTGTTCGTCGGCCTCTGCGGGGTGGTCTGGCGGTTCAGTCATCCGGCCCGAACAATCCGGACATCGGGTGTGCACACGCAGTCGTAAGTCTTAAGCAAGAAATAAGGAAAAGCGGCCCGGTAAAGGTGGAACCTCCACCATTACCGGGCCGCTTTCGTCGTGCCGGGATCAGCCGCAGTCGCCGATCTTCTTCTTCTCCTTGATGATGGCGCCGGTGTCGAAGTTGAAGGTCACCATCGCGTTGTCACCCCAGTCGCCGACCTTGCTGCAGTCGACCTCGGCCGGGCCGTACCCGGGGGTGTTCTCGACGACCTTGTTGCCGGTGACCACCGGGAACGAACCACCGGTCAGGCGCATGCTGTAGCCGCCGCCGGCCAGCAGGTTGTCCTCGACGGTGCCGCCCGCGTTGCCCTGGTCCGGGATGAAGATCGGCGCGGTCGGGCAGTCGTCGAGCCGCTGGTCGATCGTGTTGTGCACGATGTTCACGGTCGGGCCGCCGTAGCTCTGGATGCCGTCGCCGTGCGGGTCACCGGTCTGGCAGAGGCCCGGCGGGATCGCCAGCTGGGCGAACGAGTCCTTGATGGTGACCGTGCCGGAGCCGGTGACGCCCTCGGCGCCGACCCGCCAGCCCTCCATCCGGTTGACCACCTTGCAGCGCAGGCAGGTGTAGTTGGCCACGCCGAACGCGTACTGGCTGTTGTCGGAGAACTCCTGGCCGGGCGGGTTGACCACCTCGGTGTCGGCGATCAGCAGGCCGCCGTAGACCTTGTCGGAGATGTAGTTGTCGATCGTGCCGTAGACCCGGGTGCGGCGGATCTGCACGTTCGCGGCCTTCACCGCGATGCTGCCGGTGACCAGGTAGTCCGAGATGACCGTGCCGGACTTGGTGATGGTCAGGTCGCCGACGGTGGTCTTCGGCTTCCAGCCGGACGGTACGCCGGTGCAGGACTTCGTCGGGTACTTCGGCAGGCCGCAGCGGCCGCCGGAGCCGGCGCTGGTGGTGCTCTTCTTCGTGGTGGCCTTGGGCGTCGCCGAGCTGGCCGGCGCCGACACCGAGGCCGAGGGGGACAGCGGCACTGACGCGGACGCCGACGGGAGCACCGACGCGGACGCTCCGGCGCCCAGCGGCTGCTGCGCCGAGGGGGCCAGTGCCGCGGTGTCCCGCGCGTCGAGGCTGGTGGGCGTGCCCTTGTCGCCGAAGTAGGAATTCACCGCGAATCCGGCGGACCCCAGAACGACAATCGCGAGCAGCAGATAACCGCCGACGACGCGGCGAGATGGATTTTCGCCGAATAAATTGCGACGGTGCTTCATGCGGTAAGACTCCTCATAAATCCGGCTCCGCCGTATGCGCGCGCGGTACGTTGCCGACCGCATCGCACAATATACGTACGTCAAGAGCCTGTGGGCCCTCGGCCGAAAGAGCGGAAAGCGACATCTCGCGAGGTACTCGGCGATTCACGGCGATCGTCGTGTCGGCTGTCACACCGGTTCAATCCGCGTCTGACGCCTATCCGCCACTTGGATGCCGGCCGTTCCGCGACGCGGGATATCGTCGCCTGGCGGGAACCGGCGGAGCGGGGGAAGTCGGTGCGGTCATTGTCAAGCGTCTGTTCGCACGGGACCGGCGCACCGGACGGCCCGAGCGGGTGGCGGTCCGGACCGGCGTGGGTCGGAGCCTGTGGCAATATTCGGTCCGGTGGCGGCAGCCCGCGCCGGCGGGGCGCTAAGGTCAGCCCGGGCCGGGGACATCACCCGCAGCGGCGCGCGTGCAGACGTCGGTTTCCGGTCCGGTAACCAGGGAAAAATCAGGGGAGTTCTCGTTGACCGTCCACATCGGCTTCATTCGTCGGGAAGCCTGATGGCCGCGAAGTTGGCCCCGATCACCGCGGCCGAGATCCCCGCAGTCGCCCGCTTCCTGCACGAGCACCTCAACTCCCGCGTCCCGGCGCAGGCCTGGGAACGTGCCGTCCAGGTGCCGTGGAAGGTCTCCGCGCCGAACCACGGCTTCCTGCTGCGCGACGACGACGGCCGGGTGGTCGGCGCGTACCTCGCGTTCTACTCCGAGCGCACCATCGGCGGCCAGGTGCGCAAGTTCTGCAACCTCGGCGCCTGGTGCGTGCTGCCGGAGCAGCGGTTCCACAGCCTCAAGCTGCTCAAGGCGCTGCTCGGCCAGCCGGGGTACGAGTTCACCGACCTCTCGCCGAGCGGCACCGTGGTGCCGATGAACACCCGGCTCGGCTTCACGTTCCTGGACACCGCCACCTCGGTCACACCGAACCTGCCCTGGCCGGCGCTGCCGCTGGGCGCGCGGGTGAGCGCCGATCCGGCCGTGCTGGAGAACACCCTGACCGGCGCGGACCTGCAGATCTACCGGGACCACGCGGGCACCGCCGCGGCGCGGCACGTGGTGCTCACCCGCGGCGGGAAGTACTGCTACGTGGTCTTCCGCACCGACCGGCGCAAGGGCCTGCCGTTCTTCGCGTCGATCCTGCACGTCAGCGACCCGGAGCTGTTCCGCGCGATGCTGCGCCGCTTCCAAAGCCACCTGCTGCTCCGGCACGGGATCCCGGCGATGCTGGCCGAGCCGCGCGTGATCGGGCACCGACCACCGCTGTCCCGGATGCTGGCCGCCCCGCGCCGCAAGATGTTCCGCAGCGCCGACCTCCAGGATCACGACATCGACTATCTCTACAGCGAGCTGACCTGCCTGAGCTGGTGACACCGGCCGCGCTGTTTCCACCCTCACCAGAAAAGGTATGCCCGAAATGCGCATGCAACTGCACGGCCTGCTGGCCGACGCGGCCGGCCGCTCAGGCGACGCCCCGGCGCTGACCTTCCGCGACGACACCCGGACCTACGCACAGTTGTGGGACGACGTGCGCGCCGCCGGCGCGGGCCTGCACGGGCTCGGCCTGGCCCGCGGCGAGCGCGTCGCGGTCTACCTGGACAAGCGGATCGAGACGGTCACCGCGATCTTCGGCACCTCGGCGGCCGGTGGCGTGTTCGTGCCGGTCAACCCGATCCTGCGGGCCAAGCAGGTCGGCTACATCCTGGCCGACTGCGACGTACGGGTCCTGGTCACCAGCGCCGACCGCCTCGAGACGCTGCGCGAGGAACTCGACCGGATCCCGTCGCTGCGCTCGGTGGTGCTGGTCGGCGGGACCGCGGCCGAGGCGCCGGCGAGCGGCGCGTACACCGTGACCGCCTGGGAGGACCTGGCCACCGGCGAGCTGCCGGCCAGCCCGGCGATCGACGTCGACATGGCGGCAATCCTCTACACCTCCGGCAGCACCGGCAAGCCCAAGGGCGTGGTGCTCTCGCACCGCAACGTGCTGGTCGGCGCGGAGAGCGTCAGCTCGTACCTGCGGATGACCGCGGACGACGTGATCCTCTCGGTGCTGCCGCTCAGCTTCGACGCCGGGTTCAGCCAGCTCACCACGACGTTCGCGGTCGGCGCGCACGTGGTGCTGACCAACTACCTGCTGCCCCGGGACGTGGTGCGGCTCTGCGCCAAACACCAGGTGACCGGCCTGACCTGTGTGCCGCCGCTGTGGATCCAGCTGGTCGAGCAGAGCTGGACGGCGGAGTCCGGCGGGCAGCTGCGGTTCTTCGCCAACACCGGCGGCCGGATGCCGAAGACCACCCTGGACAGCCTGCGGGCGATCTTCCCGGCCGCGCAGCCGTTTTTGATGTACGGCCTCACCGAGGCGTTCCGCTCCACCTACCTCGACCCGGCCGAGGTGGACCGCCGCCCCGACTCGATCGGCAAGGCGATCCCGAACGCCGAGATCCTGGTGCTGCGCCCGGACGGCACCGAGTGCGACCCGGGCGAGGAGGGCGAGCTGGTGCACCGCGGCGCCCTGGTCGCGATGGGCTACTGGAACGACCCGGCGCGCACCGCGGAGCGCTTCAAGCCGCTGCCCGGTGTTGCCGGTGGCGCGCTGCTCACCGAGCTGGCGGTCTTCTCCGGCGACTCGGTCAAGCGCGACGAGGAGGGCTTCCTCTACTTCGTCGGCCGCGCCGACGAGATGATCAAGACGTCCGGGTACCGGGTCAGCCCGACCGAGGTGGAAGAGGTCGCGTACGGCACCGGCCTGATCCGCGACGCGGTCGCCCTGGGCGTGCCCGACCCGCAGCTCGGCCAGCGGATCGTGCTGATCGTCAGCCCGGCCGGCGCCGACGAGCTGGACCCGGCCGCGGTCAAGGCGCTGCTGAAGAAGGAGCTCCCGCTCTACATGCTGCCGAAGGACGTCATCGTGCGCCCGGAACTGCCCCGGTCGCCGAACGGCAAGTTCGACCGCAACCTGCTACGTCAGGAGCTGAACGCGTGACCCAGCACCCCTCCGCCGCCGCCTTCGCGCAGATCGACGGCGAGCTCGCCGTCGGTGGCGTACCGGTCGGCCGGCTCGCCGAGCGGATCGGCAGCACGCCGTTCTTCGCCTACGACCGGGCGCTGATCACCGAGCGGGTCGCTCTGCTGCGTGCCACCCTGCCGGCCGCGCTGCAGCTCAAGTACGCCATCAAGGCCAACCCGATGCCCGCCGTGGTGCAGCAGCTCAGCGGCCTGGTCGACGCGCTCGACGTGGCCTCGGCGCTGGAGATGCGGGTCGCGCTGGACACCCCGATGCCGGCGAGCAAGGTGAGCTTCGCCGGGCCCGGCAAGACCGACGCCGAGCTGCGCCAGGCGGTCGCCGCCGGCGTCACCGTCGAGCTGGAGTCGGCGAACGAGGCCGCCCGGCTGGCGCGCGCCGGTGAGTCGCTGGGCATCCGCCCCCGCGTTGCCGTACGCGTGAACCCGGACTTCGCGGTCAAGGGCTCCGGCATGCGGATGGGCGGTGGCCCCCAGCAGTTCGGTGTCGACGCGGAGCTGGTGCCGGAACTGTTGAAGGATCTGGCCGGCACCGACCTCGAGGTGCTGGGCTTCCACGTGTTCGCCGGGTCGCAGAACCTGCGCGCGGACATCATCTGCGAGGCTCAACGTCGTACCGTGGAACTGCTCTTGCGTCTTGCCGAAGACGCGCCGGAAGCGGTCCGCTATCTGAACCTCGGCGGGGGTTTCGGTATCCCCTACACCGACCGTGACGTGCCGCTGGACCTGGCCGCGATCGGCGCGAACCTGGACACGCTGATCAGCGACGAGATCGCGCCCCGGCTGCCGGACGCGCAGGTAGTGATCGAACTCGGTCGTTACCTGGTCGGCGAGGCCGGCGTCTACGTGACCCGGGTCGTCGACCGCAAGGTGTCGCGCGGCAAGACCTACCTGGTCGTCGACGGCGGCATGCACCACCAGCTCGCCGCGTCCGGCAACTTCGGCCAGGTGATCCGGCGCAACTACCCGATCGCGGTGGCCAACCGGGTCGCCGCCGAGCCGGTCGAGCCGGTCACCGTGGTCGGCTCGCTGTGCACCCCGCTGGACCTGCTCGGCGACAACGTGACGCTGCCCGAGGCGTCGGTCGGCGACCTCATCGTGATCTACCAGGCCGGCGCGTACGGCCTGACCGCCAGCCCCACCGCATTCCTCAGCCACCCGGCGCCCGCCGAGGTGCTCCTGTGACCCCCACCGCCTCCGGAGGCAAGAGCATGGAACTGACCGGTACGACGATCGAGGACACCAAGGCCGTGCTGGTCTCCGTGCTGGGCATCGAGGATCGCGCCGCGAGCATCGGCGCCGGCACCGAGCTGCTGGGCAGCCTGCCCGAGCTGGACTCGATGGCCGTGCTCGAGCTGGTCGCCGCGCTCGAGGAGAAGTTCAGCATCACCATCGACGACGACGACGTGACCGCCGACGCCTTCGAGACCCTCGGCACCCTCGCCGCGCTGGTCGACGAGAAGCTGTCCTGATCCTCCATGAGCGTGCGTACCGCCCCTCGTCCGTTGACCACCCGGCCCACGGTCTCGGTGGTGATCCCCTGTTACAACTACGGTCACTTCCTGCCGCAGTGCGTCGCGAGCGTGCAGTCCCAGGGTGACCAGGTCGATCTCGAGATCATCATCGTCGACGACAAGTCACCGGACGGCAGCGTCGAGGTGGCCTACAAGCTCGCCGCCGACGACAGCCGGATCCGGGTGATCGCGAACGAGGTCAACAAGCGGCACATCGCGACGTACAACACCGGTCTGGACGCCGCGACCGGTGACTACGTGGTGCTGCTCTCCGCCGACGACCTGCTGGCGCCGGGCGCGCTGGGCCGGGCCTGTGCCCTGCTCGAGGCGCACCCGGAGGTCGGTTTCGTCTACGGCTTCTGCCCGGACTTCAACGAGCAGCCGCCGCCGCCGAAGACCGACGTACGGTCCTGGTCGGTGTGGTCCGGCGAGGAGTGGCTGGCCGAGCTGACCCGCCGCGGCCACAACGTGGTGATGTGCCCCGAGGTCGTCATGCGCACCTCGGTCTACCGCGAGCTCGGCGGGTACGAGGCCCGGCTGCCGGCCACCGCCGACTTCTACCTGTGGATGGCCGCGGCCACCCGCGGGTCGGTCGGCCGGGTCAACGGCACCGACCAGGCGTACTACCGGGTGCACGGCAACAACATGCACATCGAGCAGTACGCCGGCGTCTACACCGACATGGCCGGGCGTCGTCAGGCGTTCGACGTGCTCTTCGCCGACCACCGCGATCACCTGCCCGACCCGGACCGGCTGGAGCCGGCCGTGCGGCGGGTGCTGGCCAAGGACGCGTTGGTGCTGGCGTGCCGGGCGTACGACCGGGGTGACGAGAAGATGTTCGCCCAGGCCAAGGAGTTCATGGACTTCGCCGCCGAGACGGACAGCTCGGTCAAGGACACCGCGCTGTGGCGGGCCACCGCCAAGCGCATCGACCGGCACAAGAACGGCCGGGGTCGCGCGCCGCTGCACCACGTGGCCGCGGTCCTCGACGACCTGCAGGGCAAGGTGCGCTGGCGCCGGTGGCGCCGGTACGGCCTGTGAGCGCCGAGACCGCCACCGGCTCCACCACCGGTGGCCTCGGCAAGATGCTGGCGAAGGCGGCGTTCTGGAGCGCGGCCAACACCGCGCTGCTGCGCCTCGGCCAGCTCGCGATCAGCATCGTCATCGCCCGGCTGGTCGCGCCGGACGAGTTCGGTGTGTTCGTGGTGGCGCTCACCGTCTACCAGATCGTGATCAGCTTCAGCGAGTTCGGGGTCAGCACCGCGCTGGTCCGGGAGATCGACAACGCGGATCGGATCGGGCCCACGGTGGCCACCATCGCGATCGTCAGCAGCAGTGCGCTGGCGGTTCTGATGTTCCTCAGCGCGCCCTGGATCTCCAGTGCGCTGGGCGCTCCGGCGGCGGCCGACGCGGTGCGGGTGCTGGCCATCCCGCTGCTGCTGGCCGGCCCGACCGCGGTGCCGGCCGCGCTGATGGCCCGGGACTTCCAGCAGGGCCGCAAGATGATCACCGACGTGAGCAGCTTCGTGGTCGCCAACGGCCTGCTGCTGATCCTGGCGATCAACGGTGGCGGCGTGATGGCGCTGGCCTGGTCCCGGGTCGCCGGTCAGGTCGCCTCGGCGGTGCTGATCTTCATCGTCTCGACCAAGAACTACCGGCCCGGGTTCGACAAGCGGGAGGCCAAGCGCCTGCTGCGCTTCGGCATGCCGCTGGCCGGCGCGAACATCGCCGGCTTCACCCTGGCCAACGTCGACTTCATGGTGATCGGCCGGCTCGCCGGGGCCACCCAGCTGGGCTATTACAACCTGGCGTTCACGGTGTCGAGCTGGCCGCCGAACGTGTTCACGGTGATCCTCTACAGCGTCACGCTCCCGGCGCTGGCCCGGGTCAAGGGCGGCATCACCGAGATCACCCGGCACGTGTCGGCCGCGCTGTCGGCACTGTGCGCGGCGTCGTTCCCGGTCACCACGGCCTGCGTGGTGCTCGCGCACCCGCTGGTCACGCTGGTCTACGGGGACCGGTGGGCACCGGCCGCGACCATCCTGGGCGTACTGGCGATCTTCGGCTCGATCCGCGTGATCATCTCGCTCTTCTCCGACGTGCTGGTCGCGCTGGAGAAGACGAACCGGCTGTTCCACCTGCAACTGGTGTGGCTGGCCGTGCTCACCCCGGTGATGATCCTCGGTGTGATGTGGGGCGACGGCATCGGCGCCGGCGTGGCCCAGGTCGCGGTGTCGCTGCTGGTGGTCACCCCGATCTATCTGGTGGTGCTGGTCCGGTCGGCCGGGCTGCCGCTGGAGCCGCTGGTCCGTCCGGTCGTGCTGCCGCTGCTCGCGGCGATCGCGTCCGGGGTGGCCGCACACTTCGCCGCCGAGACGGTGGACAGCGCCCTGGCCAAGCTGGTCGTCGGGCTGCTCGCGCTGCTCGCGGTGTACCTGCTGGTGCTCGGCCGCTGGCTGCTGCGTCTGGTCAAGGAGCTGAAGGCGCTCTACGGCCGCCAGCCCCTGTCCGAGGCCGACACGCAGGTGATCGCGCTGAGCGAATTGAAGAAAGAAGAGGAACTGCTGTGAGCCGGCTGACCGAACGCGCCCGGGTCTCCACGCCCGAGCCCACGCCCGCCCGCGGCGCGCTGATCTCGGTGGTCATCCCGACCTACAACTACGGCCACTTCCTGCCGCAGAGCGTCGGCAGCGTGCTCGCCCAGCAGGGTGTCGAGACCGAGGTGATCGTGGTCGACGACTTCTCGACCGACGACACCGCCGAGGTGGCCGCGAAGATGGCCGCCGCCGACCCCCGGGTCAAGCTGGTCCGCAACCCGACCAACCACGGCCCGTGCGTCGCGTTCAACGACGGCCTGGCCGTGGCGACCGGCGAGTTCGTGGTCCGGCTCGACGCCGACGACCTGATCACCACCGGCTCGTTCCAGCGCGCGGTGGCCCTGTTCGACAGGTTCCCCGAGGTCGGCCTGGTCTACGGCCACCCGCTGCACTTCGAGACCGAGACGCCGCCGGAACCCCGCACGGACGTGGAGTCGTGGTCGATCTGGTCCGGCGAGGACTGGATCGCCGAACGCTGCCGGCTCGGCGTCAACTGCATCACCACCCCGGAAGCCATCGTGCGGGCCAGCGTCTATGCCGAGATGGGCCCGTGGGACACCCGGATGCGCTACGCCTGCGACATGGAGGCCTGGATGCGGGCCGCCGCGGTCGCCGACGTCGGCCGGATCAACGGACCGGACCAGGCCCTGCACCGCGAACACAGCGCCAGCCTGAGCGTCAACGCCGGCTCCGGCCGCCTGCTCGACCTGCGCGAACGCCGCGTCGCCTTCGACGTCCTCTTCGAAGGCCCGGGCGGTAAGCTGCCCCGCGGCGCCGAACTGCACGAGACCGCCCGCCGCTCCCTGGCGATCGAGGCCCTGGACGCCTCCTGCCACGCCTTCGACCGCGGCCTGACCGGCGACGAGCCGATCGACGAGTACATCGCGTTCGCCCTGGAGACCTACCCCCGCGCCAAGGAACTCCCGCACTGGCGCGGCCTGCTCCGCCGCCAGCGCATCGGCGCCAAGGCCTCGCCCTACGTCCCGCTCTTCTTCGCCAACGCGGTCCGCTGGCGAGTCCGCAACGACATCAACCGCCGCCGCTGGGAACGCAAGGGCGTCTAGGTCCAGGCAGGCGTCCACTTCCGGTCAACCCTTATGCGGTACGAATACCGAGCGCCCCACCGCAGGCTACAAGCCACGCCCCGGGCCGGTCTCGCGCCAGACCGCGCCCACCCCGGACCGCAGCGCGCCCCCGGGTCTTGGCTGGTCCCCAGGGGTGTCTCAGCGCTGCTGAGACACCCCTGGCGGCCAGCCTGCTGCCCGCACCGGACAGCGGTCTGCTCCTGGTTCTTGGCTGGTCCCCAGGGGTGTCTCACCGAGGGTGAGACACCCCTGAGAGCCAGCCGGCGGCCGGGAGGCGCGCTGCGGCCGGGAGTGGGAGCGGTGTCGCGTCGGCCTCACGGGCGGGACTCGGCTCGTAGCCTGCGGACGGGCGCTCCGTAGTCGTACCACATGGGTTTCGGGGTGAACCGGGAGCAGCGCGCGGTCTGATGAGAAGCGGTCAGCCTCGGACTACCGCGGGGGACCAGGCGTCCTGGACCAGCAGCTGGGGTTGGCCGGAGCCGTCGGCCGGGACCTGCCAGACGTCGCTGGAGGCGGAGCCGGCACCCTCGCGGGGCAAGCCGTAGACGACCGTCTTGTCGTCGAGCCACTCGGCCTGGTCGTCGATGCTGCGGGTTTCGGCGAGTTCGGTGACCGTGCCGGTGCGGAGATCGTAAACGGACAGGCGCCACTTGCCGGCCGGGAGGTCGCCGTGTTTCTTGAAGGCGATCCGGGTGCCGTCGGGGGAGAGGGACGGGCATTCGACGTCGCCGTGCACCGAGGTGACCGTCCGGGCCTTGAGGCTGCCCTTGACCAGCCAGGTCTTGCCGCCGGAGGACGCGGTGGCATAGAACCCGTCGTCGTCGGCGAACGTGACGCCCCACAGGTTCTTGTCCGAGGCGGTGATCACCTTGCCGTCGGCGCGGAGCGTGAACTTCTCGATGTCGCCGACCACCTTGCCGTCGGTACGGGTCACGATGGTGCGGGTGGAGAACTGGCCGGGGTTGGCGTAGGAGTCGCCGAAGACGAACGTGGTGGTGGCGATCAGCGAGCCGTCGCGGGAGAGCCGGGCGCGGCTGGGCAGCCCGGTCAGCGGCAGGTCGCGGACCGGCTTCCAGGACGTGTCGAGCAGCTGGGACTTGTACGTGGTGACCAGCCCCCGGTTCGCCGCCAGGCAGATGGTGTCGGCGCCGGTGGCGTAGACCCGCTCGCAGGCCACGCCGGTGAACGCCCGCGGGCCACCCGCCGCGGTCAGCGGGACCACCGCGATCTGGCCGTAGCCGTCACCGAGCGCGGTGCTGCGGAACACCAGGTGCGGCTGGGCGCGCAGCGCGGACAGGTCGCCGCCGGCCGCGACGGCGGGCGCCTCGGCGACCGTGCGGGCCTGGTCCTGGTGGGACTTCCAGACGTACCCGGCGGCGCCGGTCGCACTGAGCACCAGGATCACACCGAGCGCGATGCCGCGCTGCTTGACGTTCATCAGGCCACCTGGGCCCGGTCGATGCCGCGCAGCAGCCAGCCCGCGGCCGGCACCGCGAGGGCCAGCAGCGCGCCGAAGACCAGCAGCGACTGGCTGGGGCCCTGCAGGCTCCAGTAGACGCCGAACAGCAGCGACGACGCGAACCGGGCCAGCGCCACCACGGTCTGCGCGGCGGCGATCCCGCTGCCCCGGGTCTCCTCGGACACCAGGCGGCTGATCAGGGCGGGCAGCACGCCGTCGGTGGCCGCGTAGAAGACGCCGAGCAGCATCAGGGTGGTCAAGGTCAGGCCGAGCCCGCCGGCCGGCAGCGCGGCGAGCAGGTAGCTCAGCAGCAGCGCGCCGTGCCCGGCCACGAGGACCTTGGCCCGGCCGACCCGGTCGGCGAGCCGGCCCAGCGGCACGGCCAGGGCGAGGTAGGCGACGTTGGTGCCGACGTAGAGCAGCGGGAAGTAGGTGGCGGCGAAGTCGTCGCGCTCCTGCAGAGCCAGGTAGAGGAAACCGTCGCCGACGGTCAGCAGACCGAGCACCGCCGCGGCGATCAGCGGTTTGCGCAGCTTGCGGCCGCCGACCTCACGCAACACCACGCGGAACCCGACACGCGCCTTCGCCGCGGCGGTCCGCAGATTCGGTACGAACAGCACGAGTACGGCGACACCGACGACGGCGAACGCGAACGACACCACGAAGATCGAATCGTAGTCGCCGGGGACCGCGGCCAGCAGGGCGAACGCGACGAGCGGCCCGATCGCGGCGCCGATGGTGTCCAGCGTGCGGTGCACGCCGAACGCCCGGCCGAGCATCTTCGGGTCGGTGGACTCGGCGATCAGCGCGTCCCGCGGCGCGGTGCGCAGGCCCTTGCCGAGCCGGTCGCCGGTGACCACCGCGGTGATCGCGGCGAACCCGGCCGCGGGCAGCAGCGCGATCCGGCTGAGCGCGGAGGCGCCGTAACCGAGCACCGCGACCCACTTGGGCTGGCCGTGCCGGTCGGCCGCGTACCCGCCGGCCAGCCGGACCAGCGCGCTGACGCCCTGGTACATGCCGTCCAGGAAGCCGTAGGCGACCGGGCTGAGCCCGACCACGGCGGTCAGGTAGAGCGGCAGGATCGAGGAGACGCTCTCCGACGAGATGTCGGTGAGCATGCTGACCACGCCGAGCAGGATGACGGTCGAGGAGACCCGCCGGACGGTGCTGCCGGACTCCGGTTCCTTGTCAGAGCCGGGTCGATCCCGCAGCGAGACGTACATGTGTGGTGTTCCTGCCTTTCGCGCGTGCCCCCGGACACGCTACCGATGCGTGGCCGGGGGCACGTGGTCCGTTCCGCCTTACCTTTTAGCCGCCCGGGGTGAACAAGACGTCCACCCAGTAGTTGCCGTTCGCGGCACTGGCCGGGAAGCCGCCGCCGTACTGGTAGAGGCCGCCACCGGCGACCGACTTCAGCGGCGGGTTGGTGATCTCGGCGGACAGGCCGTTCGCGGTCACCGCGTAGTTGCCCTTGGGGGCGTAGTACGAGACCACGTACTGCGTGCCCGCCGTGATCGACACCGGGTGGGTGAACCGCAGCATCTGCCAGCCGGAGGCCGTCTCGTCGGCGAACGTGCCGGTGGCCAGCGGCGTGGTGCCGCCGGTGGCCGCCCAGAGGCTGCCGGTGTGCTCACCGGTGTTGCCGGCCCCCTTGAAGAACCGCACGCCGGTGACCTTGCCGTCGACGGTGGAGACGAACTTCATCCCCAGTTCGATGGCGTTCGGGTCGTCCCAGCTGGTGTTGGCCGGGATCGACGTGTCCCCGAGGACCGTTTTGTCGGGGTTTGAGCTCGCGCTCGCCGACGGGCTGGCGGTGGCGCTCGTGCTCGCGCTCGGCGAAGCGCTCGCTGACGGCGACGGTGCCGTGGTCGTCGGTGCCGTGGTGGGCGCGGTCGTCGTCGCCGGGGCGCTGGTGGTGGGTGTGGTGGACGGGGCGGCGGGCGTGGTGCTCGCGGTCCCGGCGGTGAACAGCACGTCCACCCAGTAGTTCCCGGCCGTCGCGTTGCCCGGGAAGCCCCCGCCGTACTGGTACCGGCCCCCGTTGGCCACCGACCTGAGCGGTGCGTTGGTCAGCGCCGTCGCCAGCCCGTTCGGAGTCACCGCGTAGTGCCCGTTCGGCGCCAGGTAGGAGACCACGTACGGGGTGTTGGCGTTGATCGACACCGGCTGGTCGAAGACCAGGGTCTGCCAGCCGGACGCGCTCTCGGTGCCGAACGTCCCACTGGCCAGCGCCGCGCCGCCACCGGCCGGCCAGAGGCTGCCGGTGTGCGCGCCGGTGTTGCCGCTGCCCTTGTAGAAGCGCACACCCTTGACCTGGCCGGCCACGTCCGAGGTGAACGTCATGCCGAGCTCGACCTTGTTCGGGTCGTCCCAGGCGGCGTTCACCGGGGTCGCGGTGTCGCCGAGCAGGGTGGTGACGTCACCGGTCGGCGGCGTCGACGTGGACGGGCTCGGGGTCGGGTCGGTGGGCGTGGTGCCACCGCCGGCGGCCACGAAGAGCGGGTCCACCCAGTAGTTGGTGCTCTTCCACGAGCCGCTCGGGAACGTGTCCGAGCCGTACGCGTAGACCCCGTTGTCCCCGGCCGGCCCGGTCAGCGGCGCGTTCACATGATCGCTGCTGAAGTACTGGCTGGTGACCGCGTAGTCGCCGAACGGCGCGTAGTACGAGGCGACGTACGTGGTCCCGGCCGTGACCGGCACCGGGGTGGCGAAGTACACGTACTGCCAGCCGGTCGCGGTCTCGTCGGCGAACGTGGCCGTGGCGATCGGCGCGCCACCGGTGGCCAGGTACAGGCTGCCGGTGTGCGTGCCGGTGTTGCCCGGTCCCTTGTAGAACCGGACACCGACCACCGAGCCGTTGGCCGACGCGGAGAACTTCACCCCGAGGCTGACCGGCTGTGCGTCGTCGGTGGCCACCGTGGCCGGAGCGTCGCCGTTGGCGAACAGGGTGCTCACCGTGCCCGAACCGGGGCTGGTGGTGAACTTCCAGGCGCGTGCCGAGGTCATCTTGATGCCGGTGGTGTCGGTCGCGGTCACCGAGACGGTGATCTCCTGACCGGCCGGCAGCGTGGCCGTCGGCGTGAACGTCGCCTTCTTGGCGGCCGCGTCGTAGCTGACCGCGCCGGCGATCGTGGTGGCGCCGTTCTTGACGGTGAACTTCACCTTGTCCGGGTCGACCGTCTTGCTGAAGGTGGCCGTGATCAGCGAGGAGGTCGCCACGTACTCGGCGTCGGCCTGCGGCGAGATCTCGGTGACCGTGGCCGGGTTGGCCGCGCCCTCGTCGAAGAGCACGTCGACGTAGTAGTTGGTGGCGTTGTAGGTCCTCGTCGGGAAGTGACCGACGGTGCCGAAGACGCCGTTGCCCTCCGCCTCGTGGCTGCCCGGCGCGACGAGCGGCAGCGCGGTGTGCCCGCGGTAGATGAACGCCCAGGACTCGCCGGCGTAGTTGCCGTTCGGCGCGCTGTAGGACGCCACGTACGTGGTGTCGGCGTCCACCGGCACCGGGTCGTCGAAGAGCAGCGTCTGCCAGCCGGACGCGGTCTCGTCCTCGAACGTGCCGGTGGCGATCTGCGTGCCGCCCGCGGTCCACAGGCTGCCCTTGTGCGTGCCGGTGTTGCCGGCGCCCTTGTAGAAGCGGACACCCCGGATCCGGCCGTCGGCCTTCGGGATGACCTTCACGCCGACCTCGACCGGGTCGTTGTCGCCGCTGGACGGGTGTTCCGGCGTGACGTTGCCGAACAGCGTGGTGGAGCCGGTCAGCGCGATGGTCCGGTCGGCGACCGCGCCGATGTTGGCGGTGTCGTCGGTGGCACGCACCTTGACGGTCGCCGTGCCGCTGCCGACCACGACCCCCTTGTACGACCAGCTCGTGGTGCCGGTCGCCGGGTGCCAGGTGCCGCCGTTGTCGAGGGAGACCTCGACGCCGCCGACCACGCCGCCGCCGTTGTCGGCCGCGGTGCCCTTCACGGTGATCACGGCGCCGTTGTCCACCGACGTGTCGGCGTCCGGCGTGGTGATGGTGGTGGTCGGGCCGACCGAGTCGGTCGACTTGGCGGCCGCGGACAGCCCGCTCATCAGGGTGGCCGGCTGCGCGTCCATGTCGGCCAGCAGGTTGACGGTGGCCTGCTGCAGGCGCTTGTCGACCGGCTCGATGGCCCATTCACTGTCGTGCTCGGTGTCCAGCGCCCAGGCGTACTGGATGGTGCCGGCGCCGAAGACCAGCGCGCCGCTGGACGCCCGGTACAGCGTCATGTGGTGCTCGGTGGTGCCCGCCGCAACCTGGTAGCCGAAATCCTGCAGGTACTGCGGGGTCTCGCCGATAGTGGTGGACAACCGGATGAGGCCGGCCGGGCGGAAGCCGTTGTCGAGGTCCTCGTCGGACTCGTACCCGACGGTGTGCGGGGCCAGGGTCAGGGTGTCGCCGTCGCCCTGGGTCGCGGCCTGGGTGTTGTTCCAGAACCGGTTCTTGCCCTGCGCGGCCGGGACGGCCAGGGCCAGGTCGTCGTGGTTCGCCATGAAGATCGTGCCGGTCAGCGCGTTCTCCGGCTGGGCGCCACCGGTGGCCGGCGGAGTGAATCGCGGGTCCCGGTACGTGCCGGTCCACTGACCGGTCGGGTCGGTCTGCGAGTCGTCCCAGGTCTCCTTGTAACAGACCAGGGTGCGGTAGTCGGTGTTGCTGCCGTCCTGGCTGGGCTCCCAGCGGGTCCGCCAGTAGACCTCGTTGCCGCTGAAGAACGCGAGGTTGGTGCCGGCGTCCCGGGCCGCCTCGACGTTGGCGCGCTGCGGGCCGGACCAGTACTCGTCGTGGCCGACGGAGAGGAACGTCTTGTGGTTCTTCAGCAGGCTGCCACGACGGTCGGAGTCCACGTCGGTGGTGTAGGTCAGGTCGTACCCGTTCTTCTCCAGGAAGCGGATCATCGGGTACTCGTTGCTGAACAGGAAGTCACGGCCGCTCTCGTGCGACCGGGTCGCGAACGGGCGGTTGTAGCTCAGCTTGCGCGCGCGGCCGTTCGGGCCGTCGTTGTAGAAGTTCGCGTCGCCGTACAGGTTGTAGGCCTGCCAGGTGGCGTCCGAGGTCTTGAAGATGACGTCGGAGTGGCTGGCGTCGTTGCGCACCACGAACGTGACGTGGCTGGCGCCGCCGGTGTCGGTCCGCTTGAGCAGGGCGAAGTAGACGCCGGAGACCGCGCTCGACGGGACCGCCCAGTTGGCCGAGACGCCCCAGGTGCCGCAGTCGTAGATCAGCGTGGTCTCGTTGCTGATGCAGTTGACGTCCTGGTTCTGCGCCGGGAACGTGCCGTCCAGTGACTGGATCTTCCGGGCGCCGGCGTTGTCGTAGTAACCGAGCCGGTAGATGTCGATCGTGTACGCGTGCTCGGCGCGGATCTTGAAGTTGATCGTCTCGCCGACGTTCACGCTCATGTCGGTGGCGAAGCCCTGCACCGTCGAGTCACCGGACTTGTAGATGTCCCACTCGCTGGCCGGGCTGCCCGGCAGGCCGTTCTCGCAGACGATCGAGTTGGGCTGGCAGCTGGCCACCGCGGCGGACGAGTGGTACAGCGATCCGACGAGGACCGCGGCGAGCAAGGTGGCGACGGAGGCGAGGACCTGCCCGGTCCGGATCGTGCGATTGCGGAAGGTGATCCTGGGCAGGGCCGGGAATGCTCGTCGATCGCGGCCTGGTGGCGTTTCCATCTGGTGCAGCAGCCTCTCCGCCAAGAGTGATGTGCCCGGGGTACAGGGCAGCGAGATCATCTTCGACTTTGACGGCGACGGTAACGAAACGGGCTCGTCCTGTCCATCGGCTGGAAAAGGCTGTGGATCACCGACCGACGGAGGCGATTTCATCATTTCGGCCAGTCGGCCATCACCCCATTGCGCAGGGCAAACATGCAGCGACGCTGTGCAGTCGGAAATGTCCGGTGGACATTCCGACCGACAGCGTCGGCAATCGTTCCCAAATTAATTTGTCATATTCGATTCATGATCAGCGCAGCGCGACGGAAAGCGCTTGCACGACCGCTTCCTGCTGGTCCGCAGTGATCTGCGGATAGATCGGAAGCGACAGGATCTCCGGCGCCACCTTCTCAGCATTCGGGAAGGAGCCGCCGAGCGACGCGAACGCGCCGGTCTTGTGGACCGGGATCGGGTAGTGGATCGCCGCGCCGACGCCGGCCGCGTTCAACGACGCGAGCACCTCGTCGCGCCGGGGCACCCGGACGCAGAAGATGTGCCACACGTGCTCGTTGCCGTCGAGGGTGGCCGGCAGCACCACGTCGTCGAAGCCGGCGAGCAGCTCGGCGTACCGGGCCGCGGCGGCCCGCCGACGGTCGTTCCAGCCGGCCAGCCGGGCCAGCTTGGCCCGCAGCACGACCGCCTGCAGCCCGTCCAGCCGGCTGTTCACCCCGACCAGGTCGTGGTGGTACTTGCGCAGGCCGCCGTGGCTGCCCAGGGTCCGCACCGTGGTCGCCCAGTCCGCCGAGGCGGTGGTGACGGCGCCGGCGTCGCCGTACGCGCCGAGGTTCTTGCCCGGGTAGAAGCTGGTGGCGGCGATGCCGTGGACACCGGAGCCGACGCCGTGCCGGGTGGCGCCCTGCGACTGGGCGGCGTCCTCGACGATCACGATGTCGTCGCGGCCGGCCAGACCGGCGCGCAGCTGCTCGACCGGGGCGAGCTGGCCGTACAGGTGGACCGGCGCGATCGCCTTGGTGGCCGGCGTGACTGCCGCGAGCGCGGCGTCGACGTCGATCAGGTAGGTGCGAGGGTCACAATCCACCAGTACGACCTTGGCGCCGGTCCGGGCCACCGCCTCGGCCGTCGCGATGAACGTGTTGGCCGGCAGGATCACCTCGGTGCCCGGCCCCACGCCGACGGCGCGGAACGCCAGCTCGAGCGCGTCGGTGCCGTTCGCGACCCCGACGCAGTGCTCGACACCGGAGAACTCGGCGTACTCCTTCTCGAACGCGGCCACCTCGGGCCCGCCGATGAAGGCGGTCTCCGCGATGATGCGCTTGAAACCGGCCTCGACCTCCTCGGCCACCTCCGCGTGGGCGGCGGCCAGGTCGACGAGCGGGATCCGGGTCATGACGTCAACTCCTCAAGCTTGGCGCTGCGCAGGAAACGGGCCGGGCTGCCCACCCAGACCTCGTCGGGCGGCACGTCGCGCAGCACGACGGAGCCCATGCCGATCTGTGACCAGGCGCCGACGGTCACGCCCTCGCGGATCAATGCCCCGGCGCCCACGTAGGCGCCGGTCTCCAGCACCACACTGCCGCCGACGCGTACGCCGGAGGTGATCGTGGCGTAGTCGCCGATCAGGTCGTCGTGGGTGAGCACCACCTGCGGCATGACCGCGACGTGCGCCCCGACCGTGACGTCGGCGGTCAGCACCGTGCCGGCCAGCAGCACGCTGCCCCGGCCGACCACGCAGCGGGCACCGACCACGGCACTCGGGTGGACGACCGTGGCGTACCGCTGCTCGGGCAGGCCGAGCCGTTCGACGATCCGCCGCCGGGTGGTGTAGTTGGTGGGATTGCCCACGCACACCACGACCGGGGTGGTCATCTCGAGCACGCTGTCGACCGGGCCCAGGATCGGCCACCCGGACCGTACGGTGCCGTGCAGGGCGGGGTCGTCGTCGACGAACCCCCGCACCTGCCACCCCGCCGCGACGGCCGCGGAGGCCGTCTCCCGGGCGAAACCGCCCGCTCCGACGATGACGAGTTCCTTCACCGGCCGGCCAGCTCCCGCAGGACGCCGACGATGTGGTCCTGATCGTCCTCGGTCAACTTGTGGTGCAGCGGCAGGATCAGCGACTCCTGGGTGATCCGCTCGGTGACCGGCAGCGCGACCGGGGTCACGTCCGCGTACGCCGGCTCCAGGTGCGCGGCCATGATGCCGCGCCGCGCCGACACGCCCTTGGCGGCCAGCTCGGTGAGCACCTCGTCGCGGCTCACCCGGAAACCGTCGAGCAGCACCCAGAACGACTGGAAGTTGCTCTGCCCGTAGGCCGGGTCGCGGACCGGCACCAGGCCGTCGATGTCCGCGAGCAGCTCCTGGTACCGCGCGGCGAACGCCCGGCGCTGCTCGACCAGACCGGCCAGCCGGGTGAGCTGCACCAGCCCGACGGCGGCCTGGATGTCGGTCATCCGGTAGTTGTAGGCGGTCTCCAGGTACGCCTCGAGCACCGGCTGCTTGCTGGCGTGCCGGTCGGCGGCCGAGACGTTCATCCCGTGCTCGCGCAGCCGGCGCAGCCGGACCGCCAGCTCGGGGTCGTCCACGGTCACCATGCCACCCTCGCCGGTGGTGATCAGCTTGCGCGGGTGGAACGACCACGCCGCGATCGCCGCCCCGGTGCCGGCCGGCTGCCCGTACGCCGTGGAACCCGCCGCACACGCGGCGTCCTCGACCAGCGCGAGGCCCCAGCCCTCCGCGGCCTTACGCAGCGCCACGGTGTCGAACGGAACGCCGCCCTGGTGCACCGCGATGACCGCCCGGGTCCGCTCGGTGCGGACCGCGTCGACGGTCTCCACCGTGAGGTTGCCGGTGGCCAGGTCGACGTCGGCGAAGATCGGGGTGGCGCCGACGTAGCGGACCGCGTTGGCGGTGGCGATGAACGACAGCGACGGCACGATCACCTCGTCGCCGGGCTTGATGTCGTTGACCACCAGGGCCAGGTGCAGCCCGGTCGTGCAGGAGCTGACCGCGACACCGTGACCGGCGCCGACCGCGGCCGCGAACTCCTTCTCGAACTGGGCGACCCGCGGGCCCTGTGCGACCCAGCCGGAGCGGACCGCGTCCGCGGCCGCCTGGGCCTCTTCCTCCCCGAGCATGGGGATCATCACCGGGATCACTTGGACGACCGCCACCAGTCGACGAGGCCCTCGAGGCCCTCGTGCAGGCCGATCTCGGCGCGGAAGCCGATCTTCTCGGCCGCGTAGCCGGTCTCGGCGAGACGACGGGTCACGCCGTTGACGCCGCGGGCCGGGCCGTGCTCCGGGACCAGGTCCGACTTCATCGCCGCGCTGAGCGCCGCGGCCAGCTCCTTGAGGCTGGTCTCCTCGCCGCTGGCGATGTTGAAGACGTCGTCGGTCACGTCGGCGGTGGCGGCCAGGATGTTGGCGCGGGCGATGTCCGCCACGTGCACGAAGTCCATGGTCTGCAGGCCGTCGCCGAGGATCAGCGGGGGAGTGCCCGACTCGATGCGCTCCATCCAGCGGATCAGCACCTCGGTGTAGAGGCCGAAGATGTCCATCCGCGGGCCGTACACGTTGAAGTACCGCAGGGCGACGTAGTCCAGGTCCTTCATCGCCTTGAAGCTGCGCAGGGTGGCCTCGTTGAACGCCTTGGCCGCGCCGTAGAACGTGTCGTTGTTGTACGAGTGGTGACGCTCGGTGGTCGGGAATTCCTCGGCCAGGCCGTAGACCGACGCCGACGACGACGCGATCAGCTTCTTGACGCCCGCCTCGGCGGCCGCCTCGATCACGTTGAACGTGCCGTCGACAAGCACCTCGTTGGCCAGCCGGGGCTCCTCGGCGCACTGCGTGATGCGGATCGCGGCCAGGTGGAACACCAGGTCCTTGCCGGCCGTCACCTCGCGCACCAGGTCGCGGTCGCGGATGTCGCCCTCGACCAGCGTGACCGGGCCGTTCTCCAGCGCCCAGGCCAGGTTCTCCCGGCGGCCACGGACGAAGTTGTCCAGGATGACGATCTCGGCGGCGCCGCCGCGGATGAGTTCGTCGACCACGTGCGAGCCGATGGTGCCGGCACCGCCGGTGACCAGGGCGCGAGTGCCCTCGATCGATACAGCCGTCACGCCATGTGCCCTTCGTTGAGCTTGATCATCGTGCCGCCCTCGGCCAGGCTCCGCGAGGCGGTCTGCAGCAGTTCCAGCACGCGCAGGCCGGAGCGGCCGTCGGTGAGGGCGGGCGTCTTGGTGGTGATCGCCCGAGCATATTCGTCGACCATGGTGCGCAGGGCCTCACGCTCGGCCAGCGCCGGCGCGACCATGTCACCGGACCGGTAGGAGATCATCGCGTCCCGGCGCTGCTCGTCGCCGAGCTCCTCCGGTGACGAGACGTCGACACCGCGGTCGTAGACGGCCAGCCGCTGGCTGGGGTTCAGGTCGTCCCAGACCAGTGTCCGTTTCGACCCACCGAAGATGGCCGTGCGGATCTTGACCGGGGACAGCCAGTTCACGTGGATGTGCGCGATCGCGCCGTTGCTCAACTGCAGAGTGAGATAGGCCACGCAGGCCCGCCCGGCGCCGATCCCGTCCGCGCCGTGCGCCGCAACGGCCACCGGCGTGACCCCTTCGGGCAGCACAAAATCGAGGATCGAGAGATCGTGCGGCGCGAGGTCCCAGAGCACGTCGATGTCGCGCTGCACCAGACCGAGATTGATGCGTACGGAATCGAGGAACAGCAATTCGCCGAGTTCCCCGGAGTGCAGCAGCTCCCGGACCCGCAGCACGGCCGGGGTGTAGCAGTAGGTGTGGTCGCACATCAGGGTCAGGCCGCGGGCGTCGGCCTCCTCGACGAGCTGGCGGCCCTCCTCGTAGGTGGCCGCCAGGGGCTTCTCGACGAGCACGTGCTTGCCGGCCCGCAGCGCGGCGAGCGCCACCTTCAGGTGGGTGCCGGCCGGGGTGGCGATCGCGACGGCCTGGACCTCCGGGTCGGCGAGCACCTGCTCCAGGTCGGCCGTGACCTGCACGGTCGAGTAACCGCCGAGGACCTTCTTGGCCCGTTCGACGTCGAGGTCGCAGAGCCACCGCAGCCGGAACTGCGGGCTGCCCTGGAAGTTGCGGACGAGGTTGGGGCCCCAGTAGCCGGCCCCGATGACGGCGATCCCGATCGGCTCGGACGCGTTCGGCGAGGGAGTCAACAGACTTCCGTTTCTTCTGTGCGGGTGAGCGGGCGTTCAGCAGTGTGTGAAGCGAGCTCGGCTTCACAAACCCCTGGGAAGCTATCGATCCCCTTAGGAAGACCGCTAGATCACAGACAGATTTCCGGCGGAGGCGAAGGGCAACGCGATCCGTTCGGACGCTCCGGTCCCCCTGACGGTCAAGGTTCGGGCCGACGAGTGGTCACTTCGAGCGACCAGGTCGTCTAGCTGACATCGCCCGGTGCGGTTTGTGTCTACCCTGGCCCGGATCTCTCATCGCCACGTCCGTGGCGACCGGTGAAAGGCTACCGATGACCGACGCAACACCCGACGGCGTGACCGTGGCGCCCACCGCCGACCTCGACCCGCGTGCCACCGTCGGCGCCGGCACCCGGGTCTGGCACCTCGCCCAGATCCGCGAGGACGCCCAGCTCGGCCGCAACTGCAACATCGGCCGCGGCGCGTACGTCGGCCCCGGCGTGACCATCGGCGACAACGTCAAGCTGCAGAACCACGCGCTGGTCTACGAGCCGGCCAGGCTCGGCGACGGTGTCTTCGTCGGCCCGGCCGCGGTGCTCACCAACGACGAGTACCCGCGCGCGGTCACCCCGGACGGGCGGCTCAAGTCCGGCGACGACTGGACCGCGGTCGGCGTGACCATCGGTGACGGCGCGTCGATCGGCGCGCGGGCGGTCTGCATCGCGCCGGTGACCGTGGGCCGGTGGGCGCTGGTCGCGGCCGGTGCCGTGGTGACCAAGGACGTACCGGACTTCGCCCTGGTCGTGGGGGTCCCGGCCCGGCGGATCGGCTGGGTGGGCAAGGCCGGTCACCCGCTGGCGGCGAAGGGCGACGGGGTCTGGGTCTGCCCGCAGACCGGCAGCGAGTACTCCGAGACCGACGGGGTGCTCACCGAGGCCTAGCGTCCGTGCGCCGCCCCGCTATCGTGTCGACGTGAGTCGATGGTTCTCGTGGTGGACCCTGTTCTTCGCCGGGTTCTGGCTGCTGATGGCCGGCGGGGCGGTCGCGATCCTGATCGGCGGCAGTGCTCTCGACCGGGCCGAGGCGTACCTGGCCGGTGAGCGCGGCACGGTGGCGCCGCTGGCCGGCTGCCGCTGGGTCGAGGAGCACAAGGCCAGGGACTCCGGCTGGGAGTGCCACGGTGTCTTCACCGGTGGCGGGCTGCGCGTCGACAACGTCCGTATCGAACCCCATCTGGCGGAGAAACCCGGCTTCCGGGTCCCGGCGATCGTCAGCGGACCGGACGCCGAGGTCGCCTGGACCACCGACGACTGGACGATGGTGATCCCGGCGATCGCCGCCCTGGTCTTCGCGGCGATCCCGACGTTCGTCACGGTCTCGGTCTTCCGTGAGGGCATCCGCGGCTTCCTGCGGTCCCGTCGCCGCGGTCGTGGCCGCCGGGAGATCGCCCGCGAACTGCGGGAGGTCCGGCGCGAGCTGCGCGAGGTGCGCCGGCTGGTCCAGCAGCCGGCCACCACCGAGCGTGAGCTGCGTGAGCTGCGGCAGCTCACTCGGCGGCCCGGCGCTCCGGCCGGCGACTCGCGCCCGGTCAGCGACCCGGAGCGTGAGGCGCGCCCGGTGAGCGGCTTGGAGCGCGGCTCGCGCCCGGTGGGCGGCCTGGAGCGCGACTCGCGCCCGGTCAGTCGGCCGCCTGGCGCCACTGAGCCGGAGTCGCCTCGTGATCGGCCCGGAAACGCCTGATGAAGTAACTGGCGTCCGGATAGCCGACCCGCCGGCCGACCGCCGCCACGGTTAGATCAGTTTCGGTCAGCAGGCGCCTTGCCTCCTGCATGCGGCGCTCGCTGAGCCACTGCTGCACGGTCCGGCCGGTCTTCCGGCGCACCACGGTGGTCAGATGCCCCGGGGTGAGCGCGAGCGCACCGGCGACGTCGGCCAGCGAGATCGGCTCGGAAAAGCGTTGCTCGATCACGTCGAAGACCGCGGCGAGCAGCGGCTCGTCGGCCGAGCGCAGCTCACCGGCCACGTCGGTGGACATCCGGGCGACCGCGACCAGCAGCAGCGTCAGGTGCGCGAGCGCGGCCTCCCGGTAGCCGTCCCGGCGGGCCCGCAGCTCGGCGTCGAACTCGACGAGCCGCGCCACCCAGGCGGCCCGGGCCGCGGGCGGGATGCGCAGCCGCTGCGCCCGGTCGGCGCCCCGAGCGAACGGGAACAGCAGCGGATGGGCGCGCCAGGACGCGTACGCGCCGGTCCGGAGCGCGTCGGCCGGGAAGAACACCACCCAGCCGTCCGCGACGACGTTCGCCGGGCCGGCCGGGAACGACAGCACCTGACCGGGCGCGATCACGAACAGGTCGCCGTCGGTGACTGACCAGATCCGGTCATCGATGAGGAACGTGCCGGTGGCCCGGTGCGCGTAGTAGAGCACCAGGAAGTCGTGGGTGTGCGTCTGCCGCCCGGGCAGCACCTCCGCGGTCAGCGGCTCGTCGGGCAGGTGCGAGACGGCCACCGGCGGGACACCGGGCCCGCGCTGGAAGACCGCCACCGGCACGCCCTGCGCGGTGCGCCGCGCCATCCGCGTCGGGCGGGCATGCGGCACCGAAGAATGTCCTATCCCTGCCACGGATCCGGCGATGTCCGCGCTGCCGTCCTGCATGACGCTGAGCGTACGACCGAATTTCGTCCGATCAACCTCGTCTGTTTAGGGAGCCTGTCGTGACCGAGACCGCCCGCCCGTACATCCCGGCGATGGGCCGGCACTGGATGCTGTTCCTCTACGAGCCCTTCACCCGCGTCGCCGGCCTGCGACGCGTGCACGGTGAGCTGCTGGACCGGGCCGCCGTGCAACCCGGCCACCGGGTCCTCGAGATCGGCTGCGGCCCCGGCGACCTGTTGCTGGCGCTCGGCCGCCGCGTCCCCGGCGCGATCCTGCAGGGCATCGACCCCGATCCGGCCGCGCTGCGCAAGGCCCGCCGCAAGGGCGCGAGGCGGGGCGTCGAGGCGCGGTGGGATCTTGCGTACGCCGACGAGCTGCCGGTCCCGGACGCGTCCGTCGACCGGGTCCTCTCGTCCTACATGCTGCACCACCTCGACCCGGCCCAACAGCTCGCCGCGATGCGCGAGGCCCGCCGCGTCCTCCGCCCCGGCGGCGAACTGCACGTCCTCGACGCCGACGGGTCACCGGGCCAGGGCTCGTCCCGCCACCACCACCCCCGGCTGGCCGGCCACACCCCGGAGCACCTCATCACCACGATGCGCGAAGCCGGCCTGTCCTCCCCCACGGAGACCGGCCGTTCCCAGGGCCGCCGCTCCCTGGGCCGCTACTTCCTCCTCCGCGCCACAGCCTGACCCCCACCAGCCCCCCACCCACACCGCACCCGCCCGCCCATGCCCGCCCCCACCGCGCCGCCCGCCCATGCCCGCCTGCACCGCTGCCGCCCGCGGATGCCCGCCCGCACCGCGCCCGCCCGCGGATGCCCGCACCGCGCTGCCCGCGCCGCGCCCGCCCGCACCGCGCCCGCCCGCACCGCGCCCGCATCGCCGCACCGCCCGACCGCGCCCGTCTGGGGGCGGTGGTGGTCCGCGGTCCGGGTTTGCGTGTTCGTGTCGCCCGTCTGGGGCGGTGGTGGTCCGCGGTCCGGGTTTGCGTGCTCGCGCCGCCCGTCTGGGGGCGGTGGTGGTCCGCGGTCCCGGATTGCGTGCTCGCGCCGCCCGCCCCGGGACGGCAGCCTCGCTCGATCCGCCTTTGCGGACCAGCCCCCGCCCCGCCGCACCCCCCCGGCCGCAACGGCCCGCACGCGATCGCGCCGCCCAGCTGGGGGTGAGGGCTGTCAAAACGGGCGGGAGGCGACCCTCAGCGCCAGCTGGGTGCGGTCGGCTGGCGGTGAGGGCTGTCAAAACGGCGGGAGGCAGCCCTCAGCGCCAGCTGGGTGCGGTGGGCTGGTGGTGAGGGTTGTCTCGGCGGTGGGGAGACAGCCCTCAGCGCCAGCTGAAGTCCGGGCGGCCAGATGGCGCCGGCTGGGTTCGGGCGGTGGCTGGTGGTGAAGGCTGTCGGGGCGGGGCGGGGCGGGGCGGGGAGGGGCTGAGGCGACCGTGAGCGCCAGCCGGGGGCTTGAGGCGGGCGGTTGCCGTTCGGTGAACGGTGGTCCCGGGCCGGTGACGGTAGGGCCGGAGGGTGACCGATCCTGAGCCGGTGCGTGGGTGCGTGGGTGCGTGGGTGCGTGGGTGCGTGGGTGCGTGGGTGCGTGGGTGCGTGGGTGCGTGGGTGCGTGGGTGGCGGCCCCGCCCGCGGCCCCGCCCGTGGCCGTGCGCGGATTGCGGCTGGGCGGTCAGAAGTTGTCGAGGGTGGGGGAGTCGCCGGCTTCGTGGGCGGCCAGCAGCGCCGCGAAGCGGTCCGACGGCATGATGCGCAGGCCCAGCTCCTCGGCCTTGGCCGCCTTGGAACCGGCGCCGTCGCCGACCACCACCAGGTCGGTCCGCTTGGACACCGAGCCGGAGGACTTGCCGCCGAGTTTCTCGACCGCCTCGTTGCCCTCGTTGCGGGTCAAGCCCGGCACCGAACCGGTGACCACCACGGTCATCGGCGCGCCGTCCGGTTTCTGCAACGGCAGCAGCTCCCCGATGGCGACAGCTGCCGCGTCGGCGGCCGCTGCCATCCGCTCGGCGTAGGGCACCACGCCGGGCTCGAGCATGTTGATCCCGCGCTCGGTCAGCTTGGCGATCACCGGCGCCAGGTCGGCCAGTTCGGCGGCGATGGTCGCGGCTCGCTCTGGCCCGACCGCTTCGACCTCCTGCAGCTGCTCGACGGTCGCCGTGCAGAGCGCCTCCATCGAGGCGAAGTGCCGGGCCAGCCGGCGCGACATCGACCGGCCGGTCATCCGGACGCCGAGACCGGTCAGCACCCGGGACAGCGCCTGCGTCTTCGAGCCCTCGATGTTGGCGAGCAACTTCGTGGCCGAGGTCGCGCCCATCCGGTCGAGCTGGGTGACTGCCTCCAGGTCCAGGGAGTAGAGGTCGGCCGGGTCGGTGACCATGCCGGCCGTGACCAGGGCACGGATCACCTTGTCGCCGAGGCCTTCGATGTCCATCGAGTCGCGAGCCGCGAAATAGGCGAGCGACTCGGTCGCGCCGCACGCCCGGCCCTGCACACAGCGCCAGCGCTTCTGGCTGCGGTCGATCTCGCCACCGCAGCGCGGGCAGTGCGACGGTGCCTCGAACGGCACGGAATCCTCCGCCCGCTCGTCGAGTTTCGCCCCGGTGATCTCCGGGATCACCTCGCCGGCCCGCCGGACGAACACCGTGTCGCCGACCCGGACGTCCCGCCGGACCAGGTCGTCGAAGTTGTGCAGGGTGGCGGAGGTGACCGTCACGCCGCCGACCTGCACCGCCTGGATCACCGCGACCGGTGTGATCACCCCGGTACGGCCCACCTGCACGTCGATGCCGAGCAGTTTGCTGGTGCGGGTGTCGGCGGGGAATTTGTACGCGATGGCCCAGCGCGGCGCCCGGCTGGACGACCCGGCCGCGTCCCGATCCGCAGGGGAATCCGCCTTGATCACCACGCCGTCGATGTCGAAGCCGAGCTTGTCGCGCAGCGTGCCCAGCCCGGTGATCGCGGCGACCAGCTCGTCGACCGTCGTGCAGCTCGCCATGCCGGCCGCCGAGCCACCGGTGGTGGAGACGCCCAGCTCGGCGATCGCGGCCATCGCGGCACTGTGCGTCAGGCCCTCGCCGTCGGGGAGGTCGTGCACCGCGTACGCAAGGAAGGACAATGGGGCGACATAAGCCCGGTCCTGCGCGCGGAGAGTACCGGCAGCGGCGTTGCGGGGGTTGGCGAACGGCGCGCCGCCGTGACCGGTCCGCAGCTCGTTCGCCCGCGCGAAGTCCTCGTCGGTCATGAAGACCTCGCCGCGCACCTCGACCGTCACCGGCCGTCCCAGCGCGGCCGGCAGCCCGGCGACCGACCGCGCCTGCGCGGTCACGTCCTCACCGGCGCGCCCGTCACCGCGCGTCGCGACCTGGACCAGCTCGCCGTCCACATACCGTGCGGCGATGGCCATGCCGTCGATCTTCGGCTCGACCGTGTAGCCCGCGGCGGGCCGGCCGAGCACCTTGTCGAGGCGGGCCGCCCAGGTGCGCAGCTCCTCCTCGTCGAACACGTTTGCCAGGCTCAGCATCGGGGTGCTGTGCTCGACGTCGCCGACCACGCCGCCGCCGGCCGCGACCACCTCGGTGGGTGAGTCGGCCGCCACCCAGCTGGGCTGTGCACTTTCGGTCGCGGTGAGCCGGGCGAGCAGTGCGTCGTAGGTCGCGTCGTCCATGGCGAGGTCGGTGCCCTGGTAATAAGCCGACGCGGCAGCCCGGATCTGCTCGATCGCCGCGTGATAGTGCTCGGCGGCGTCGAACGGCTCGGCGTGGGCCGCGTCGACGACGGGGGCGATCTCGGGCTGGGTAGACATCAGGCACTCGTTTCGTCGGTATCGCTGTTGCTATGACCTTGATACCGGAGCGGTACGACAAAATCCGCCGGGACCGCCCGACGCCGCCCCGGTTCCGCATCCCGGTGCGGCTGCCACGCCCAACCGCCACCCGAGGCGCGCGGGGCGGCTGGGTCTCAGGGGTGTCTCAACACCCCCGACACACCCCTGAGACCCAGCCAGGCACCCGGCGCGCGGCCAGCGGTCCGCAAGCGGCGCGCTCAGCAAGCAGCGCGCGCTCAGCGCGGGGCGCGCGCTCAGCGCGGGGCGCGCGCTCAGCGCGGGGCGCGCGCTCAGCGTGCTCAGGACGGGCGGCGCGCTCAGCCACGGGACGCGCGGGCGGCGCGGTCAACACGGGTGGCGCGGGGCGCGCGGTCAGCCCAGTGTGGCGCTGGCGGCTCGTAGGTCGTTCAGGGCGGCCAGGGTGAGCCGCGCGAGGTCGTCCGAGGTGTCGCGGTCGCCCTCGGACCACTCGGCGAAGCCGCGCTTGAACGCGAGCACACCCATCTCCCCGGCGAGCGCCGCGGTCGCACCGGGCACGCCCCGGGCGACCAGTGCGGTGGTCATCGCGTGCGCCAGGCCGACGCTCTTGAGGGCGTCCCGTTCCTGCAGCTCGGTGCTGGCCGCGACGGCCGCCTTCAGCCGGGGGGCCAGCTCGCGGTTCATCGGGCCCATCGTGCCCGCCGCGCGCTCCAGCCCGGCCGCGACGGCCTCGAGCGGGCTGGCGCCGGCGGGTGCCTCGGCGATGCCCTCGGCGAGCAGCAGGCTCAGCGTCTCCTGCCCGGCGACCAGCAGCTCGCGTTTGTCGGCGAAGTGCCGGAAGAAGGTGCTCTTGCCGACGCCGGCGCGCTCGGCGATCTGGGCGACGGTGGTGGCGTCGTAGCCCAACTCGGTGAAGAGGTCGACAGCGGCCAAGACGAGGCGTTCGCGTGCTCCTGGTTCCCACCGTGCCATGGGTTCATCATAGGTGACGGGACTTTTGTCCCGTCAGAGTGCTACGGTGATGGGACAAGAGTCCCATCACTTGCGGGAGAGTTCCATGCGTGTTTTCGTCACCGGCGGCACCGGTCTGATCGGTTCCGCGGTCGTCGCTGAGCTGATCAGCAACGGTCACACCGTCCTTGCGCTCGCCCGTTCCGACGCCTCCGCGGCGGTGGCCGGGAAGGCCGGCGCCGAGACGATCCGGGGCGGCCTCGCCGACCTCGACGTCCTGCGCGCCGGCGCCGCCCAGGCCGACGGCGTGATCCACCTGGCCTTCAGCAACGACTTCAGCAGCGCCGAGGCCGTCGCGAACGCGGTCGCCGAGGAGAGCGCCGCCCAGCTGGCACTGGGCGACGCACTGATCGGCAGCGACCGGCCGTTCGTCACGGTTTCCGGCACGCCGTGGATCGCCGGCCGGTTCTCCGTCGAGACCGACCCGCTGCCGACCGACGGCCCGGTCGGTGGCCGCAGCCGCACGGTCAACGCGGTGCTCGAGCTGGCCGCGCGTGGGGTGCGGGCCGCGTCCGTGCGCCTGCCGCGCACGGTGCACAACGAGGGTGACGGCGGGTTCGCCGGCCTGCTGACCGGCATCGCGCGTCAGTCCGGCGTGTCCGGGTATGCGGGCGACGGCACGCAGCGCTGGCCGGCCGTGCACGCGCTCGACGCCGCCGTGCTGTTCCGGCTGGTTCTGGAGACGGCGCCGGCCGGCACCGCCTGGCACGCGGTGGCCGACGAGGGCGACCAGGTGCGCGAGATCGCCGCGGTGATCGGTCGCCGGCTGGGCTTGCCGGTCGCGGCGGTGCCGACCGAGACGTATGGTCCGCTCGGCGTGATCTTCGCGGCCGACCAGCCGTCGTCGAGTGCCTACACCCGGGAGACGCTCGGCTGGGAGCCGAAGCACCCGAGCCTGCTGGCCGACCTGGAGAACATCCAGCCCTGACCCGCCGACCCGCCGACCCGCCGCCGCCGACCCGCGGCCGCGAGCCGACGGCAAAGATCCGGACGACGGCAAAGATCCGAGCGACGGCAAAGATCCGAGCGACGGCAAAGATCCGAGCGACGACGAAGATCCGAGCGACGACGAAAAAGGTTGCCCTCCCGGCCCCGCCGAGCAGGCGCCCGACTCAAGGCCGGGAGCCCGCAGGGTTGCGGTGATGGCGGGGGCCGGCTCAAGGCCGCAGGGTTGCGGGAAGAAAAGGCCGGCTCAAGGCCGGAGGCCCCGCACGAACGCCGTCAGCACGCCGGCCAGGATCTCGTGGTCGTGCAGCGACGGGTGCCAGTCGCAGCCGAGGAGGTCCAGTCCCAGCGCACCGTTGTCGTAGTACAACGCCCGCACCCGCCGATCCCCCCGCGCCTGCCGATCGTGGACGATCTGCTGGATCGACTCGGCCAGCGCGGTGGTGGTGTAACTCAGATCCGGATAGGTCAGCACCAGTTCGGCCCCCGGACCGTACCGTTGGCGCAGTTTGTCGATGAAGCCCTGGTAGCCGGCCTGGAAATCAGCGACCAGCGCCGCCTCGCCGGCCCACTTCTCGCCCGGGCCGACCGGTGTGGAGAAGTCGTTGATGCCGAGCCCGATCACCACCGTGCGCGGATGCCACGACGCGGGCCGATCGCGCGTCGAGGTGTCCACCGCCTGCAGGGTGCGGTCGTAGTAGGTGCGGTAGTCGGTGCCGGGGCTGGACCCCGCGTAGTTGCGCACCATGCCGATCCCGGACCACGCGTTGATCCGGTAGTCGGCGTTCAGCGCCCGCCCGGTGCGCGCGGCGAATCCCTGGTCGGCGTTGCTGGCGCGGGTCAGGGCGCCGGGCGCGGAGCAGTCGCGGCTGCCGGACATGTCGCCGTACCCGGCGGTCCAGGAATCACCGATGAACTCGATCTGCCGGTCGCGGGCGGCGGGTGCGGTGAGGATCCGGCCGCCGGGTCCGGCGACGAGACCGCCGAAACCGGCGAGGTTCGCGGGGCTTTCGGTGCGTTTCACCAGGCGTACGGTGTGATCGCCCCGACCCAGCCCGCCGATCCAGCGCACGGTTGTGCCCGGAGTCACCAGGGTGATCGGCGCCCCGCCGTCGATCTGCACGTCGTAGTCGTTGACGGCGTCGTCGAGCGCGAGCCCGACGCTGTCGCCCCGGAATCGGCCCTCGAAGTACACCCCGGGCCAGGTGTAGCCGACCCCGGTGCCGATCTCGGCCACCCGCCCGGCGGTGTGCACCTGGCGCAGCACCGGGGTGACCGGCCCCGGCGCGACGGCCCGGCCGGTGCTGGGCGAGATCTGTCCCGGGCACAGCCCGCGGGCGCGCAGCTCGGCGACGATCCGCGGCACCGCCTCGAGGGTGTTCGGCGGCCAGTCGTGCATCAGGATCACGCCGCCGGACTGCAGCGCCCGGGCGTTCGTGACGATCTGGTCCACTGTCGTGCCGTCCCAGTCCCGCGAGTCGACATCGGCGTTGATCTCGCGCAGACCGTATCGGCGTTCCACCGCGCGCAGCGCGTCGTCGGTCTCCAGGTAGGGCGGCCGGAACAGGGCAGGTGTCACCCCGGTGACCTGCTTGACGGCGTCCTGGGTCCGGGAGATCTGCGCGGCCTGCTCGTCGGCGGTCAGCGTGGTCAGGTGCGGGTGGTCCCAGCTGTGGTTGCCGATCCACATGCCGGCCGCCAGCTGGGCGCGGGTCAGGCCGGGGTTCGCGGTCACGTTCGCGCCGGTGTTGAACATGGTGGCGCGCGCTCCGGCGTCCCGCAGTACGGTCAGGAGCGCCGCGGTGTTGCCGGGCGTGGGCCCGTCGTCGAAGGTCAGCGCCACGTGGCCGGTGCAGCGCGGAGTCGCCGGGCCGGCCGCGGCCGCCGGGCCGCCGACGGTGAACGAGGTGCCGCCGAGGACCAGAGCGGCGGCGAGTCCGGCGAACCGGCGCGGGACGGTGCGGGAAGATATTCGCATCCGTCGATTCTTAACCCATCGCGGCGATCCGGACAGGAAATCGGTGTGTACGTCCGTACGCATGTTATGTACGCTCGTACACATGCGGTCGTCGGGCCGCGCGAACCGCTAAGGACGACAATGACCTCGACCACCACCGCGCCGGGCGTGGTCCGTGCCGCCACCACGGCCACCTACGCCGCGTTCATCGGCTCGGGCTTCGCGTTCGCCAGCTGGGCCTCCCGGATCCCGCAGGTCCGTGACCGGCTCGAGCTCGACGCGTCCGCCCTCGGCCTGGTGCTGCTCGCGATCGCGGCCGGCTCCCTGCTGGCCCTGCCGCTCTCCGGCCCGGTCGTCTCCCGGATCGGCTCGTCGCGCACCGTGATGGCGATGGCCGTGCTGCTCGGCGTCGGCCTGAGTGTCGCCGCGCTCGGTTCGCTCGCCGGTGTCGTCCCGGTGGTGATCGGCCTGTTCCTGCTCGGCTTCGCGAACGGCGCCTGGGACGTCGCGATGAACGTGCAGGGCACCGTGGTGGAACGCCACCTCGGCAAATCGATCATGTCCCGGTTCCACGCCGGGTTCAGCCTCGGCACGGTGGCCGGCGCGCTGGTCGGCGCCGTGATGGTCGCCGTGCACGTGTCGGTCGCCGTGCACCTGGTCATCGTCGCCGCGCTGGTGGTGACGGGTGTGCTGTGGCAGGCCCGGCGGTTCGTCGCCGACCACGACGAGTCCGAGCAGGCGGCAGCCGGCGAGTCGGCCGGTGGCAGCGCGCTGGACGCCTGGAAGGAGCCGCGCACGCTGCTGATCGGGCTGTTCGTACTGGCCTTCGCGTTCACCGAGGGCGTCGGCAACGACTGGATCAGCGTCGCCGCGATCGACGGTCACCACGTCTCGCCGGCGCTCGGCACCCTGGCGTTCGCCGGGTTCCTGACCGCGATGACGATCGGCCGCTGGTTCGGTCCGGGACTTCTTGACCGGTACGGCCGGACCGCCGTCGTCCGCGTCCTCGCCGTGATCGGGATCGCCGGGGTGGCGCTGTTCGTGTTCGGTCCCTCGCCGGTCTACGCGTTCGCCGGCACGCTGCTCTGGGGCCTGGGCGCCTCGCTCGGCTTCCCGGTCGGGATGAGCGCCGGCGGTGACGACCCGCGCCGGGCCGCCGCCCGGGTGAGCGTGATCGCGTCGATCGGCTACTGCGCGTTCCTGGGCGGCCCGCCCGCGATCGGCTTCCTCGGCGACCACGTCACCGTGCTGAAGGCGCTGATCGTGGTCGCCGCGCTGCTCGCGATGGCCGCCCTGATCGCCACGAGCGTCCGCCCCCTCCCCGGCTCGGCGCTCGGGGAGAGGGTCGAATCCTGAGCTACCTGTCCCGGCTCAGGGCAGGGTCTTCAGGATCTTCGCGGCGCCGGCCTTGACGAGCTCGGTGAGCTCGGTGGTGTTCGTCGCGTTGCCACCCGTGGCGTAGTTCAGGTTGGTGAAGACGGCGAGCACGTCACCGTGGACGACCACCGCGGTCGAGGAACTCCCCGCGGGCGTGGTCTTGCCCTTCTCCTGGACGGTGGTGAGGAAGCCGATCGAGGCGTCGCCGGCCTGCGGGGAGGCCCAGGCGGAGAAGGTCGTCTTGCCCTCTTCGCCGTTGATCACCGGGCACTTGGCGAGGATGGTCTGGTACTGCGCCACCACGGCACGGGCAGCCGCGTTGCCGACGGCGGTGATCTGCTCGGCCAGGAACGGGCCGTCCTTGCCCTTGCGGAACGTGATGGCGGCGGATCCGCTCGACGCGGGTTCGGCGGTCGTCCCGGGGTCCTTGCACGGGTCGACCGCGGCGGCGGCGCGGCTCAGCGCGGCGGCCACGGCGGCGGAGGCGGCCATGACCGTGCGGCTGGAGAAGAGGTACCCCGCCGGTGCCTCGCCCGCGGTGATCAGCGCCTGCTCCAGCTTCTCCAGGCTGGGCGGTGCGGCGACGGCGAGCGGTGCGGCGACGGCGGGCGGTGCGGCGACGGCGGGCGGTGCGGCGACGGCGGGCGTCGCGGTGATGGTGGTGACGATCGCCGCGGTCAGTGCGATCGAGATGGTGGTAGCCAGACGTGATGTCATTTTTCGACGGTAAAGTCCGTTTTACCAGATTTCCGGGAAAACTTGGACATAACCCTTATCGGGCTACCGGGGCCCGGTGCGGTGACCCACCCCCGTGGCGGGTCACCGCACCGGATCGGTCACTCCAGGATCAGCGGAGGCTCGCCGACCGGCGCGTAGGGCGCCCCGGAAGCCTTGCGGTACTCGCGCTTCGGGGCAGCCGCCGGGCGGCCGAACGCGAGCGGGCGCAGGATCCTGCCCAGCGCGAGCCCGATCGGGATCGCCAGCAGGACCGCGATGGTGTCCTCGTCGGCGGCGTCGACCGCCGGGTTGGCGGCCAGCGCCGTGAACAGTGACCCGATCGGCAGGGCGATGGACATCAGCACCAGCGGGAGGACCATCACCGGCACGATGACCGCGCCGATCGCGAGCGCGCCCGGGTACCGCAGCCACTGCATCCGGAGCTGCGGGCGTGGCGCGGCGAGCACCACGACGGCCAGCACCAGCAGCGCCACGAGAGCGAGCTCACCCCGGAGGCGGCCGTCGGACGGCTGTGGGTAGACGTGCCGCACCAGCCACGGCCCGGCCGCAGCGCCGATGGCGACCGGGACCGCGACGATCGCGCGCAGCCGGCCGACCATCCCGGCCGCGCGGACGGCGGCCAGGACGGCGACCACGGCCAGCAGGCAGCCGGTCGCGGCGCTGGCCGGATTGAGCAGCGGTTCGGTGTCCGTCGGCGACTCGTTCGCGGTGATCAGGCCGGACATCACCGCGGCGACGGCCGCGACGCTGAGCAGCACCTGCGGGCGGGGCACGGCCGGGACGCCGCTGGTGACCACGGTGGCGGCGAGCGCGGCCACCGCAGCGCCGGCCGCGAGGGCGACTGTGCCGGAGGTCGGGTCGATCCGGTCCAGGCCGATGTCGAGCGCCAGCCAGAACGTGCCGAACAGCAGCACCCCGCCGGTGGCCCGGCGCCCGCCGCGGACCGCGACGATCAGCACCATCACCAGCGCGAACAGCGCACCCCAGCGCGACTCCCGGGCCCAGTACGTGTTGTTCTCGCCGCTGGCGTCGACACCCATCGGCTCGCTCAGCGGCTGCAGCACGGTGACGCCCAGCGCCCAGACGACCGCCGCTGCGGCGGCCACCGGCGGCAGCAGGAACCGCCACCCCCAGGCCAGTCCGGGGGAGGCGGCCGGCTGCACCTCGGCCGGCCCGGTCACTGCCGGCGCGATCAACGGCGCGGACCAGCGCCGCACCGTGGCCTGACCGAAAACGACCGCGCACACCGTCCACGGCAGCAGGAACAGGGCTATCTCGACGATGCCGACGACCTGGTACATCGGCTGGTCCGGCACGTCACCGGCGAGCAGGATCAGGGCCGGCAGCGCCGCCGCGAACGGCACCCCGGCCCATGCCCGGGCGCCCCGGCCGGCGCTTGCCGACCGTACGGTGAAAATCGTCAACGCGAACATCGCGGCGGTCCAGCACGCGGTGACCAGCAGCGTCAGGCCGAAGGCCTGGTAGGTCTCGGTGACCAGGAAGAACGGCAGCATCGGAGCCACCGGCAGGATCACCGTGGCGGCGACGCCGGTGCTGCCGGCCGGACCGGGGTCGGACGGTCCACGTGCGGCCACCCACCGGCCGACGAGCACCGTGTAGACCGTCATCAGGGCGGCGGTCACCGTGCCGAGCAGCACGTCGTGCCGCAGCCAGCCGGCGTCGTCGGTGAAGTCGGCCTCGAAGACGCTGCCGGCCGCCATCCGCACGGCCATCGTGATGCCGAGGCCGAACGCGCCGGCCAGCAGCAGCCGGAACGCGGAGCGCAGCGTGGCGCCGGCCCGCATCCACTCGAACCGGCCGAACGGCGCGCCGCTCTCGTCGACGGTCATCGGGGTGGCCGCGAGACTCACCGCGAACGTCAGCCGCCGCCACGCCGTGCCGGGCCGCTGCTCCAGCGCGCTGAGCTCGGCCGCCCACTCGCGGGCCATGTCGTCGCGCAGGTCGGCCGGCCAGCGGCGGGCCGCGGCGCGCAGGCAGGCGGCGATCAGCCGGTTCAGGACGCCCATGTCGGCCTCGTCTTCGCGATCGGGTTGCCGGCGGCGTGCTGCGCGCGGCGGGCGGCGAGTTCGGTGCGGGCCGTCGCGGCGCCGTCCGGGGTGAACCGGTACCAGCGGCGGGCCGGTCGCTCGGCGATCACCGGGTCGACCTCCTCCCATTCCGCGGTGAGCCAGCCGGCTCGGTGCAGTCGCATCAGGATCGGATAGACGGTGCCGCTCGGGTAGCCGGTCGCCTGCATGATCTCGAGACCGTAGCGCTGGGTGCCCGGGTCGGCGAGGAACGCCTCCAGGACCCCGGCTACGGCAGCTGTCATACGTAGGGGTGACGCCATGGGCGTTACGCTACATAGCCCTAGCGAGTTTCGCTACATAGGGGGTTCGGTCTTCGCTACACAGGGGTGCTCAGTGCCGCGCGGACCTGGGTGCGCAACCAGATGTGCCCGGGATCCGAGCCGTAGCGCTGGTGCCACGCGCAGACGATCGGCGCGTCCGGCAGGTCGATCGGCAGTGGCACGGTGACCAGGGCGAACGCGTCGATCAGCGGACGGCACATGGCCAGCGGCGCGGTCATCACACTGTCGCTGCGGCTGATCACGTTGGCCGCCGCGGCGCTGGTGCCGACCGAGGCCAGCACCCGCCGGCGCAGCCCGTGCGCGGCCAGAATCGTGTCGACCGGATCCGCGAGCCGCCCCCGCCGCGAGACCAGCACATGCGTCTGACCGGCAAAATCTTCCAGATCAAGACCTTTCTGGTACGGATGACCGCGCCGCATCGCCACCACCAGGCGATCATGACCGACCGTCTCGGAGTGGAACTCCGGAGTCCCCGGCTCGTCCGCGCCGATCTCCAGGTCGACCCGGCCGAGCCGCAGGTCGTCGGTGTCCACGTCGCTCTCGGCCAGGAACCGCAGCCGGACGCCGGGTGCCTGCTCGGCGGCCGCCCGCAGCAACGGCGGCGCGAGCGAGGTGGCGACCGCGTCGTGGCAGCGCAGCGTGAACGTCCGCTCCAGTGTGGCCAGGTCGAGCTCCCGGCTCGGCGTCAGCACCTGCCGGGCCTGCCGCAGCAGGTCGCTGACCTGGTCACGGACCCCCAGCGCGTACGGCGTGGGCGTCATCGTCCGGCCGGTGCGCACCAGGATGTCGTCGCCGGTCAGCCGGCGGATCCGGCCCAGGGTGCGGCTGATCGCGGGCGGGGAGAGGCGCAACCGGTCGGCGGCGCCGGTCACGCTGCCCTCCTCGAGCAGCGCGTCCAGCACGGTCAGCAGATTCAAGTCCAATTGCATGAGGGTAAATCGTAGAGTAACCAGATTGCATTGGACTTCATCACCGGCCTGCGTGAGGCTTGTGGCGCGGCCCGATCGGGGCCGGACAATCCTGATTCTTGTGGAGTGATGAACCATGTCTGCAGAACTGCTCGCCGCCACCACCACCGCGGTAAGGCTCGCCGGCGCCGCGCTGCTGGCCCGCTACTCCACCGGATCCCGCCCGGCCGGCGGCGCCGAGCTGATCGCCGCGATCCGCGCCAACGAGGTCGCCGTCACCGACGTGCTGCGCCCCGCGCTGGCGGCCGCCCTACCCGGCGCGACCTGGGACGACGACGAGCACGGCACCGGGCCGATGCCGAGCGGTGACCGGTGGGTGATCGACCCGGTGGGTGGCAACGTCAACACCGTGCACGGGATGCCCGACTGGAACATCGGGGTGAGCCTGGTCCGCGACGGGCAGCCGCTGCTCGCCGTGGTGTACGCCCCGCTCGCCGATGAGCTGTTCACCGCGGTGGCGGGGGGTGGGGCTCGGCTCAACGACGTACCCATGCGGGTTTCCGAAAAGACGGACCTGGCCGCAGCGCTGGTCGGAACCGGTCAAGCGAAGCCGAGCCGGGAAGCGGCGGCCGCGCAGCGGACCGGCGCCTCGATCACCGCGATGCTGCAGGCGGCGCTGTACGTCCGCTTCTCCGTGCCGGTCACCCACCAGCTCGTCCAGGTCGCGGCCGGCCGGATGGACCTGCACTGGCAGTTCGACAACGTGCGCTCGCACATCGCCCCGCTGCTGATCGTGCGGGAGGCCGGCGGCGTGGTCACCCACCTGGACGGCAAGCCCTGGGAGATCGGCGGCGGCGCCTACCTGGCCGCCGCGCCGGGTCTGCACGCGGCCGCGCTCGCCGTGCTCGAGACGGCGGTCTGATCATGCGAGTAGCGGTGCTCGGCGCGACCGGCGCGGTCGGCAAACTGCTGGTGTCCACGGCTCTGGCCCGCGGCCTGGAGGTGACGGCCCTGGCCCGCGATCCCGCCCAGGTGCCAGACCGCCCAGGCTTACGCCGTCTCGCCGTCGACGTGCACGACCCGACATCGATCGCCGAGGCGATCCAGGACTGCGACGTCCTCATCTCCGGCCTCGGCGTCTCCGCCGCCCACCCCACCACCCCACCCCCAGCCACCGCTGGCGGCCCCGCGGCCCCGGGCGCGGCCGTCCTCGGCGGTCCTGCGGCCTCGGGTGCGGCCGTCCTCGGCGGTCCTGCGGCCTCGGGTGCGGCCGTCCTCGGCGGTCCCGCGGCCCCGGGCGCGGCCGCTTCCGGGAGTCCTGCGGTGGCGATGGGGACGCTTGAGGCTGGGGCGGTGGCTGCGGTGGCTTCCGGAGTGCCGCGGATCATCTGGCTCGGCGCCTACGGGACCGGACTGTCGGCCGAGCGGGCCGGCGGGGTGACCCGGGCGATCCTGCGCCTGGTCCTGGGCGCGGAAGTGCCCGACAAGGTGGCCGCGGACTCGACGATCCTGGCTGCCGGCGGCACGGTGTTCCACGCCGGCCCGCTGGCTTCCGGCCCTCCCGAGCACCGGACGGTCGCCCTCGACGCCGTGCCCCGCCGGGTCTTCCCGAGCCGGATCAGCCGTGCCGCAGTGGCAGCCGCCATGCTCGACGAGGCGGTGACCCCCCGCTTCCTCGCCCAAACCGTCGTCGTCCTCGCCAGCTGAAGTCCCCGGCTGGTCCTGGGGGGTGCCTCACGGGCCACGAGGCACCCCCCAGGACCAGCCGGTCGGCCGGGAGGTGCGGTCGGTCCCGGGCCTCGGCTGGTTGTCAGGGGTGTCTCGGGGCCGGTGAGGCACCCCTCAGGACCAGCCGGTGGGTGTCGGCTGGTTGTCGGGGGTGTCTCGGAGGTCGGGAGGGACCCCTGAGGACCAGCCAACCTCCGAGAGTCGACCGCGGTCCCCGCCGAGCGCACCGAAAGTCCCCACGCATTGGTGGTTCGAGCGTTGTGTGGGGAGTTTGGGTGCGGAGCGCGCCGAAAGTCCCCACGCATTGGTGGTTTGAGCGTTGTGTGGGGAGTTTGGGTGCGGAGCGCGCCGAAAGTCCCCACGCTTTGGGGGTTTGAGCGTTGTGTGGGGGGTTTGGGTGTGGAGCGCGCCGAAAGTCCCCACGCATTGGGGGTCAGCGGGTGGAGTGTTTTTGCCAGATCAGGCGGACGGCGGGGAGGACCTCCGAGACGGCGGGGATGCCGGGGCCTGGTTCGCGGACGCCGACGGTGAGGGCGGGCGCGGAACGTTCGAGGGAGCCGGCCATCCGGTCGATGTCGGTGATGATCGAGCCGGTGAGCACCAGCACGCCGGTGTCGTCGATCTCGGTGCGGACCTTGCGCAGGGTGCGCTGCCGCGAGTCGCGCAGGGTCTCCAGGCGGTCGTGCAGGTTCCCGGCGTCGCGGGTGGCGTCGTCCCGCGGGTCGGCGACCAGCGCGGCGTGTGCGGCGAACGCGTCCGACGCGGCGGTCAGGACCTGGCCGATCTGCTCCGGTACGCCGGGCGCGTGCGGGGTCGCGGACGCGTCGAACATCGACCGGGCCACCGAGTTGACCTGGTGCACGCCGTGTTCGAGGGCGCGGACGGTCTGCTGCAGCGGCGTCACCCGGGTCACCGGGGTGGTCAGCGACCAGCGGGCCTGCCGGAGCAGGTCGTCGACGGCGGTGACCGCCTCGTCCAGGTCGTCGCCGAGGTCGCGGGAGCGGGCCAGCCACTGCGCGGACTGTTCCTGGGCGTAGCCGTCGCGGGCGCCGGCGCCGAGGTGGCCGAGCAGGCCGGCGATCCCGGTGGAGAGCTGCGCGAGCTGCCAGCGGGCCCGTTCCAGCGGGGTCATGCCACCGACCAGCGGGGACAGGATCACGCCGACGACGATGCCGAGGGCGGTCGCCGCGATCCGCTCCCACACGAACGTCTCGGTGACGGCGCTGCCGGCGACCAGGATGCCCAGCGAGGTCAGCGGCACGGTCACCGAGCTGTCACCCAGGCGCAGCAGCCGGCCGGCGGCCAGCCCACACCCGGTGATCACCGCGATCGTCCACGGGGTGAGGCCGAACGTGCCCCACACGGCGACCGTGATGGCGATCCCCGCGAGCGTGCCGACCAGGCGTTTCGCGCCCTCGCGGACCGAGGCGTGCGAGCTCATCTGCACCGACAGGGTCGCCGAGACGGCCGCTGTCACCGGTCCGGCCAGCTGCAGCGTCCCGGCCGCGGACCAGGCGATTCCGGCGGCGACCGCGGTCACCAGCGCCGACCGGGCGACCGCCGGGTCGAGGCGGCTGCCGCAGAGGCGGGCGCCTCGTCGTACCCAAGCGGGAAGATGCGGTCGCAACCGGGCGCGGACCGCAAGCGCAGCAGCGGCCACGGCCGGGCGGACCTTGCGGCGCAGCAGCGTCGCCGTGAGCGCGCAGAAGAGCAGGCTCGCGGCGACGACGGTGATCGGGTTCAGGTGCGGGTGGAACGAGGAGAGCAAAGCGGCGGCCTTCGGTGTCGCGGGCGGTTTTCGCTTCAAAAACTATCGCCGCGCCATCGGTATATCGGGCATTTGCCGGGATTGTGACGGGCGTCGCGCCCGGACGAGGTCACGCCCAGGTGATCGCGTTGCCGGTCTCGATCGACGCGGCGCAGAGCCGGCGCAGCGCTCCGATCAGGTGGGCGAAATCGGTCGCGGAGCGAGGGCGGCTTGCGACGGCGAGGTGCTCGGCGGGAGGTGATCCGAGCGGCGTCATCACGATGACCGCCCGGTGCTCGCCCGCGGTGAGTTCGACATCCCCACCGGTCAGCACCCGCTGGGTGAAGCGGGTCGCCCGGAACAGGGTGCGTGGCGGGTCGGTGGCCGGGTCGACGACGAAGAAGCCGTCCGGGTCGATGCCGGCCCGGTGGTCCGGGCCCAGCATGAACACGCCGTGGTAGGCGGCGACATATTTCATCACCACCCGCCCGGTCGCCTCGTCGACGAGCACGGTCTCGTCCGTCGCGCCGGCGGTCCGCTCGAAGCGGTCGAGCTCGGCCAGGATCGGCGCGGCTCGCTCGGCGGAGGTGTCGCCGCCGCCGTTGGCGTCCGGCAGCTCGGCGCGCAAGGTGGGAAAGTGCTCCTCGAGGGCCTGCTGGAACAGCCGCAGCCCGGACCAGTTGGACACCCGCTCGTCGGCGAGGTTCATGCCGGGGTGCGGGCAGGCGTCGGTCTTCCAGTCGCTGAACGCGTGGTGCGCGGCCGCGTTCCCGGGATAGGGCAGCTGCAGGACGAGCACCCCGCCGTCGAGGACGACCGGCCCGGCCGGCGGCACCACGAGGCCGTCCTGCCAGCAGCGGCAGTGCACCCATGCGTCAAGACCCATGCCGGAACGCTACGTCAGGCGCCGGTCGGGTCGGGGAGGCCGTAGCGGGCGTTCAGCACCTGCATCGCGGCGCCGGCGGCGATCGCGTCGGTGCCCAGGCCGGTCAGCGCGACCTCGACGGTGAGCCAGTCGGCCCGCGGGACCTCGGTGCGCACCGCCCGCTCGACCGCCGAGCGGTAGATCTCACCGTGCCGCAGCAGGTCCGCACCGGCCAGCACGATGTGTCCGAGGTCGAGGGTCTGCAGCAGGTTGACCACGCCGGTGCCGAGCACGGCGGCCGCCGCGGCCGGGTCGGCGGCCCGGTCGTGCACCGCTTCCAGGCAGCCGCGCCGGCCGCAGACGCACAGTGGACCGTCGAGCTGGACCACGGTGTGCCCGAACTCGCCGGCGTTGGTGTGCGTGCCGCGGTGCACCGCGCCGCCGAGCCACAGCCCGGCGCCCAGACCGGATTCGACCATGATGAGGGCGGCGTCGCGGAACCCGGCGCCGCGCCGCCACGCCTCGGCGGTCACCGCGGCGGTCACGTCCTTGTCGACCAGGACCGGCAGGCCGAGCCGCTTCCCGGCGAGGTCGGCCAGGGGTACGTCGTGCCAGTGCCGCAGCCGGTGCGCGCCCCGGACCGTGCCGGTGGCCTGGTCGAGCGGACCGATCATGCCGATGCCGACCCCGGTCAGCTCACGGCCCGGTGCCAGCGCGGTCACCCCGGCGCCGAGCCCGGCCAGCAGCTCGTCCGGGGTGAAGTCGGCGGGCAGCGGGGTGGTCGCCGAGGCGCGCACGGCACCCGCCAGGTCGGTCAGCACCAGGCGCAGCGCCTTGCGGCTGACATGCGCACCGATCGCCCAACGACTTTCCGGTACGAGCCGGTACACCGCCGCGGGCTTGCCGAGCGCGGGCCGGCGCACCCCGGCCGGGGCGATCAGCCCGCCCTCGACCAGTCGAGTGAGGACCTTGGACACCGCTTGCGGGGTCAGCCCGGTCACCTCGGCGACCGTGCCGCGCTCGATCGTCGGCTGAGCCCGGGCCAGGGCGATCACCAGCGCCTCGTGGTAGTCCCGCAGGTAAGCCAGGTGCACAGGCTCACACTACTACTAACGCAACAGCGTTGCTAAAGTCCGCGGCATGAGTTCCGACAAGACAGGGCGGTGGCCGGAACTGCTGGCGCTGGCCTTCGGCGCGGTCGCGATCGGCCTGACCGAGTTCGTACCCGCCGGGCTGCTCCCGCAGATCGCCCAGGGGCTGCTCGGCGACGACTATGCCCGTTCCCAGTCCGACGCGCTGGCCCACGCCGGCTGGATGATCACCGCGTACGCGTTGGGTGTGGTCGTCGGCGCACCCACGATCGCCGCGCTGACCGCCCGCCTGCCCCGCAAACGCCTGGTCCTCGGGCTCCTGGTGCTGTTCGTGGTCGGCACTGTCGCGTCGGCGATCGCACCGACGTTCGGCACCGTGATGGCCGCGCGGTTCGTGGCCGGCCTGCCGCACGGCGCGTACTTCGGCGCCGCCGGGCTGCTCGCCGCCAAGCTGATGGGGCCGGGCAGCGAGGGGCGCGGGTTCGCGGTCGTGCTCAGCGGGCTGACCGCGTCCAACGTCGTCGGCGTACCCCTGATCACCGTGCTCGGACAGCAGACCAGCTGGCGGATCGCCTACCTGGTGATCGCCGGGGTCTTCCTGCTCGCGCTGCTCGCCGTGGCGCTCGTGGTGCCGGACGCGCCCGCCGCCGGCGGCTCACCCGCCGACGAGCTGCGCGCGCTGCGCCAGCCGCAGGTGTGGCTGGTCGCGGTGACCGCCGCGGTCGGTTTCGCCGGGTTCTTCGCCGCCAACAGCTACATCGCCCCGGTCACCACCGAGGTGGCCGGCCTGTCCACCGGCGCGGTCTCCTGGGTGCTGGTCGCGGTCGGTCTCGGCATGACCGTCGGCAACGCCTGGGGCGGCTGGTACGCCGACCGCAACCTGCGCGGCGCCACCCTCACCGGCTTCGCCGCGATGATCGTCGGCCTGGTCTTCTTCGCCCTCGCGTCGGGCACCGCGGTCGGCCTGTTCCTCGGCGCGTTCCTGATCGGCGCGACGAGCCTGTCGCTCGGGCCGGCCCTGCAGTCCCGGCTGATCGCGGTCGCTCCGGGCGCGCAGCTGATGGGCGCGGCGGTCAACCAGTCCGCGATGAACCTGGCCAACAGCCTGGGCGCGGCCCTGGGCAGCGTGGTGATCGCCGCGGGGCTCGGTTATCGGGCGCCGGCGTGGGCCGGGGTGGGCCTCGGCGTGCTCGGGTTGGCGCTGGCGGCGACGAGTTTCGCCCTGGACCGCCGGAAAGTCCCGGAGCCGGTGCCGGTCAGCTGATCCGGCTTCGCCCCTGGACCGCCGGAAGGTACCGGCCCGCCCGCTGTCGGGTTTCCAGCGGAAGCCTGTCCCTCGGATCGGCCGTCGGCATTTGCTGAGGGGACGCCGCTCGCCCGTCCGTGAGGAGGCGGGGAATGAACAGCATCGGGTACGGCGACTTCCGTATCGATCTGATCGACGGACTCGGCGGCCGGGTGGAACGCCTGCGACCCGAGGCCGGCCGGCCCGTCCCGGTGACCCTGGCCCGGGCCGGTCCGGCGGGCGCCGGACTGCTGGAGGGCCGGCAGCGGCAGCTCGACCAGGCCTGGAGCGCCGTCGCCGGGAATCGGCCGATCGAGTTCGCCGGACCCTGTGGGCAGGGACGGACCGCGCTGCTGCGACACATCGCCGCCGGCGCCGGTGCCCGGTTGGGCCGGCCCGGCGTCTATCTCACCGCCGGTGACGATGCGCCGGACGACCTGCTGCACCGGCTCGTCGGCGAGGTGTACGTCGTGGACCGGCGGGTGAAGCAGACCGCGGGCACCTGCACCACCCTGCTGGAACGTGCCGAGGCCGTGGTGGTGCTCGACGAACTGACCGGTGACACCGACCGGGTGGCCGCCGTCCTGCGCGTACTGCCCGGATGCGCCGTCGTCATCGCCTCGGATCAGCCCCGGCTGGGTGGATACGGCGACAGCGTCGTACTGCCCGGTCTCGCCGACACGGTCGCGGCCGCCGTCCTGCGGCACGACCTCGGCCGGCCGCTCACCGCGTACGAGAGCGAGGCGGCCGCCCGGCTGATCGCCGCCGTGCACGGGCGCCCGCTCGCCCTGCGCCAGGCCGCCGCTCTGGTCCGGACGTACGAACAGACCCTCGCGACCCTGGCCGACCGGCCGGGCGACCTCGATCGGCTCAGCCTGGGTGGTCTCTCCAGCCTCCAGCGGGGGATCCTTGCCGCCCTCGCGCTGCTCGCCGGCGTGCGCCTGCCCGGCGACCTGATCTCGGCGATCACCGGCACCGGTGACGTGGCCGAGGCGCTCGTCGAGCTGCGCGACCGCGGGTTCGTGGAGCAGCGCGGCGACCGGTTCGGGCTGCCGGTCTGCAAGGCCGAGGGGTACCTGGGCGTGCTCGGTGACTATGTCAGTGCCGGGAGCGCGGCCCGGGAAATCGTCGATTGGCTCACGACCCGGGATCCGGGTAGCGAGGCTTCGTTGTCGGCCGCCTCCGCCGCGCTGTCCCTGCTCAAATTCGGGGCGAAACGCCTGGGCTGGGACGCCGTGGTCCAGCTGATCCGGGTCGCCGAGCCGGTACTCGCCCTGGCCGGGCGCTGGGAGACCTGCCGCCGGATCCTGAACCTGGGCACGCGGGCCGGGCGGGCGATCGGTGACCAGGGTGCGCAGGCGTTCTTCGGACACGAACAGGGCACGCTGGCGCTCTGCCAGGACCGGACCGAGGAGGCCCGGGCTCTGCTGACCGAGGCCGCCCGGATGCGTGAGTCGATCGGGGACCGCGCCGGCGCCGAGCTGAGCCGGCACAATCTGAGCCTGCTCACCGTGCCGGTCGTGACCGTTGCCGCGGCGTCGGCACCGGGCCGGCCGGCGCCGGCCCGTCGCTGGGAGCCGCGCCGGATGGTGTCGCTCGCCGTCGCGACCCTCGGGGTGCTCGTGCTGGTCGCCATCGGGGTGAACGCCGCGTTCAAGAACGGCCCGGACAGCGCCGCCGTGGTCACCGCCTCGCCCACCGCCGCACCGGGCCGCTCGCCGGCCACCCCGGTCCTGACCACCGGTCCAACAAGGACGACAACCACCAGCGCCCCGGCGATCACGAGCCCGACGACCACGAGTCCGTCGAGCCCGGCCAGTCCGACCACCTCACCGACGACCGTGCCGCCCACGAACCTGTCGCCGCGGCTCGCGCCGAGTCGCACCGAGTTCCCCGGCGTCGATGTCACACCCGGCGGGCCGGGCACCGTCCAGGACTTCGTCGTGACCAATCCGAACAACGTCGCCGTGATCATGGCCGCGGCCCGGGTCGACGGCAGCGGCGCCTACACGGTCGAGGCCGACGACTGCGCCGGGCAGGAGATCGTCCCGCAGGGGCAGTGCCAGGTCCGGGTGGCGTTCAGCCCGACGACGATCGGCCGGCACATCGGCACGCTCCTCCTCGCCGACGCCGGTGGCCGAACTGCCGCCGCGCGGCTCAGCGGTACCGGGTTCGCCCTGCTCACCGTGACTTTCACCGGCACCGGAAAGGGCACTGTGGCCGGCGGCGAGGCCGACTGCGGCGCCTCGTGCTCGGTCCGGATCACCAAGCCGGGCCCGCTCACCCTGACCGCTGCACCCGCACCGCCGGGCCGGGATGTCACCCGGTTCGCCAACTGGACCGGCGAGTGCAGTCAGTTCAAGAACCAGCCGACCTGTCCGCTCCCGATGATCCGGGACACGACGGTCGGGGCCGCGTTCTTCCTGGTGTCGGACGGCCGAGCAGGAGTGGCGGAGAAACCGGGCGGGTGACGCCCACCGTGCCGTGCCGGGCGCTGCGTGCGGCTCCGGCGGCGATCCTCGGCCAGAATGGCTTCGTATGAGCCCCAGCTTCACGCACGAGACGCTGCCACAGCGAGTGGTCTTCCTCCCGGACGCGAACCAGCGCGTCGCCGACGAGGTGGCGCGGCTCGGCGCCCGGCCCCTGGTGATCGGCACCAAAGCCGACGAGGTGCTGCCGGACGCCCCGCACTACCGCGACGTCGTCATGCACGTGCCGGTCGAGGTCGCCGAACGGGCCCGCGGGTTCGCCGTCGAGAACGACGCCGACGTGCTGGTCAGCGTCGGCGGCGGCTCGGCGACCGGGCTGGCCAAGGCGGTCGCGCTGACCACCGGGCTGCCGATCGTCGCGGTGCCGACCACCTATGCCGGCTCCGAGGCCACGAACGTGTGGGGCCTGACCAAGAACGGTCGCAAGACCACCGGCGTCGACGAACGGGTGCTGCCCCGCGTGATCGTCTACGACGCGAACCGCACCCTGTCGCTGCCGGTGGACCTGAGCGTCGCGTCCGGCCTCAACGCCCTCGCGCACTGCGTCGACTCGATGTGGGCGCCCCGCACCGACCCGATCAACCAGGCGCTCGCCCTCGAGGGCGTCCGCGCGCTGTCCGCCGGGCTTCCGCAGGTCGTCGCGGCTCCGGAGGGCCTCGAGGGGCGAGAACAGACTTTGTACGGGGCGTACCTCGCCGCTGTCGCGTTCGCCTCGGCCGGCTCGGGGCTGCACCACAAGATCTGCCACGTGCTCGGCGGGATGTTCAACCTGCCGCACGCGCAGACGCACGCGGTCGTCCTGCCGTACGTCATGGTGTTGAATGGTCCCGCGGTGCCGGAAAGCGAACGTCGCCTGAACGACGCCTTCGGCCCGGAGGGCCTGCACGGCCTGCGCGAACGGGTCGGCGCGCCACGGGCCCTGCGTGATTACGGCCTGCGCGAGGCCGACATCCCGGCCGCTGCCGCCGCGATTCTGGCGGTCGTGCCGGAGAGCAATCCGGTCCCGGTCACCACCGAGATTCTCACTGACCTGCTGCACCGCGCGTGGGCGGGGGAGGAGCCGAAATGAGTGCGGAACAGGCCGACCGCGAACAGCAGTTGACCGAGCGGGTGGTGGCATCGTTCGACGCCACTGCGGATCCGCGCCTGAAAGAGGTGATGGGCGCGCTCACCCGGCACCTGCACGCGTTTGTCCGCGAGGTCCGGCTGACCGAGGCGGAATGGCAGCAGGCGATCGGCTTCCTGACCGCGACCGGGCACATCACCGACGAGCGCCGGCAGGAGTTCATCCTGCTCTCCGACGTGCTGGGCGCGTCGATGCAGACCGTGACGGTCAACAACCAGGCGTACCAGAATGCCACCGAGGCGACCGTTGTCGGGCCGTTCTTCGTCGAAGGTTCGCCGCTGATTCCGTTGGGCGGCGACATTTCCGGTGGCGCGCCGGGGGAGCCGTGCTGGGTGGAGGGCACGGTCACCGACACGCGGGGCGCGCCGATTCCGAACGCCCGGATCGAGGTATGGGAGGCCGACGACGACGGCCTTTACGACGTGCAGTACGGCGACGATCGGGTGGCGGCGCGCGGCCATCTGTTCACCGACGCGGACGGCGCGTACCGATTCTGGGCGATCGTGCCGACGCCGTACCCGATCCCGCACGACGGCCCGGTGGGCCGTTTGCTCGAGGCGACCGGCCGGTCGCCCATGCGGGCTTCCCATTTACATTTCCTGGTCGAGGCGGCTGGTCTGCGCACTCTGATCACCCATATTTTCGTACGAGGTGACGACCTGCTCGATCGCGACAGCGTGTTCGGCGTGCGCGATTCCTTGGTGAAGGACTTCGCGCCGCAGCCACCCGGCACTCCCACCCCGGACGGCCGCGACCTCGGCGATCGTCCCTGGACCCGGGTCCGCTTCGACATCGTCCTGGCCCCGAAGGGTGCTGTACCGATCGGGTCTGCCGGGCCTGCTGATGGTGACGTGAGCGTGGGAGGATGACGGCGTGGTCAGCGTCCTGGAACGGGAAGTCTTCTCGGAGGCGGAGGCTGCGCGGTTACTGCGCGTAGCTCAGTCGACGCTCCACTACTGGTTGGAGGGCGGCGAGCGCAGAGGCCGGAGCTACAAGCCGGTCCTGCGCACGGAAGCCCGTAATGGTCGATCCGTAACGTGGGCCGAGTTCGTCGAAGCGGGGCTCCTCCGGGAGTATCGCCGCACGCACCGTGTGCCGATGGTTGAGCTACGGGCCTTCATCGACCTCCTCCGGGAAAAGTTCGGCGTGCCATATCCGCTGGCCGACCGCCGTCCGTATATCGCAGGTCGGAAGCTGGTCCTGGAGGCACAAACGGCCGCTGGACTCGATCCCGACTATTGTCTGGTCGCTGTTGTCGGCGGTCAGTTGCTGCTGACCCCGCCATCGGCAGCATTCGTCGACCGCGTCACCTGGGATGGCGACATCGCGACCGGCTGGCGGCCCGCGTCGGATCCGCGGTCTCCGGTGCGGATTCTGCCGGATGTTCGGTTCGGGCGGCCATCCATCAAGGGGATCAGCACCGAGGCGATCTGGGAGCAGGACGACGACGGCCTGGATGTCGAGGAGATCGCGGATATGTACCAGATCGGCATTCCCGACGTCCGCTGGGCGTTGGCGTACGAGAATTCACAGCGCGCGGCGTGAGCAAGACGAAGCCCGCCGAAGTCCGGTTCTACATCGACGCTGACCTGCTTGGCCTTGCCCGAGTGCTCGCTGGTCTCCGGAATGACGTCACCTACCCCGGAGATCCGGGAGCGGAGATTCACAAACGCTCCCGGCCGCCCTGTCCGATCGCCTCGCCTGCGATCAAGGACTCGGAATGGATCCCCGAAGTCGCTCGCCGAGGCTGGCTGATCATCACTCGTGATCGACATATCCAGGAACACCGTCTCGAGATTGCCGCCGTTCGCGACCATCGCGCCCGGATGGTCGCGTTGACGGCAGCGGATGCCGGCAGTGTCTTTGCTCAGCTCGAGGTCGTCATGAGCCGTTGGAGAGACATCGAACGGTGTGTCTCCGAGCCGCCGCCGTTCATCTACGCCGCAACTCGGACAACCATGCGGCCGATTCCCATCCTTTAGTCGCTCCGATCAGCGCCAGCGCTCGGCGGGGGCGGTCACGTAGGTCCGGAAGACGTGGTCCCAGGGGATCACGGCCAGCGGGATGACGACCCAGAGGATCTCGGTGGTGGACGCCCAGGTGTCCGCGTCCAGGTTGTGGTCCAGCCACAGCGGGAGCGCGTCGGTGCCGAGCCAGATCAGCTTCCAGGCAACCTCGAACAGCAGGATCGGCAGCAGCCGGAGCGGGTACCGCAGGCCGAGCAGGGCGAAGACCGACATCGCCACCAGCATGCAGGTGACCACGCTGGTCATGAACGGCCACGGCGTCTCGTGGTGGAGGAGCTCGGGCCACTTGAAGGCGACCAGGCCGCCGCCGACGATCAGGTACCCGAGCCGCAGCAGGTAGAGCCGCCACAGCGGCAGTTCGGCACGCGGGGGAGAGCTGATCGGCGTTG
>NZ_BOMS01000134.1 GCF_016862315.1 Actinoplanes palleronii
TGCTGGTCTCGCGCCCGGTCGCCCACCCTCCGGACCGCGGCGCGCCGCCCGGTCGTGGGGTGGCAGCGCGAGGTCGCGGCCCGCCCCGGACCGCAGCGCGCCGCCAGACCCCGGCTGGTTCTCACGGCCGTTTCGCGCGGGTCTTAGGGGCCGCCAGCGCCAGCTGGGCACACCGGCAGCCCGGCGAGCGCTCCCGTTGGTTATCCGATCCCGGAAACCGCGATGGATGCGCGCCGGTCGGGTCCGGCGAGCGTCCATGGTTGCTGAACCGGCCGTGAAACGACGAGGGGCGCTCGCCGGATCACGCGGGCTTGCCGCCGCGGAGGATCTCCAGGGCTATGGGGTAGGCGGAGGCTCGCAAGGTTGCCTCGTCGCCGTCGTCCTCGATCGAGGCGGTGACCGCGGCGATCTGGAACGCCGACAGCGCCAGCCGCACCCGCAACCGCTGCTCGGGACCGGCGCCCTCCGGTGACAGCGCCTCGATCAACGACCGCATGGCGCTCTTGATCTCCGCGCCGATCGGCAGGCCGTGGATCTCGGTGTAGTTCTGCCGGACCAGCATGACCAGGTCGAGACCCCACCGCTCCTGGTGCGCGGCGAACCCGCGCAGCAGCGCCTCCTGCCCGTCCGCGGTCAGCGGCCGCGCGGCGTCCACCACCAGGGCGTTGATCCCGTCCAGATAGCCGCGCAGGATCGCGGTGAGGATCTCCTCTTTGGTCCGGAAGTGGAAATACAACGCGGCCTTGGTGATCCCGAGCTGCTCGGCGATCTCCCGCAGCGACGTCGCGGTGTACCCCCGCTGCGCGAACAGGCTCAGCGCGACACCGACCGCCCGCTCCCGGGTGTCGGTCCGCCGGCTGTCCACTCCGTCGCTGCGCACCCGGTCCCCGCCTTACGTCGAAAGGCCAGAGAGATAGCCTGACGGAAGGCTAGCAAACCACCCGATGCGCAGACCTCACGCTGCGGCGCGGTCCTGGGCCTGCTGCAGCATCGCGTCGATCTCGGCGGGCGGCATCGGGCGGGCGAAGTGGAAGCCCTGCGCCTGGCGGTAGCCCAGCTCGTACAGCCGCCGGGCCTGCTCCGCGGTCTCGACGCCCTCGGCGACCGTGCGCAGGCCCATGGTGTCGGCGATGCCGGTCAGGGCGATCGCGATGGCCTCCTGCTGCGGGCTGCCACCGAGGCCGTCGACGAACGACTTGTCGACCTTGATGATGTCCACCGGGCAGGTGCGCAACAGGCCGAGCGACGAGTGGCCGGTGCCGAAGTCGTCCAGGGCGATGCTGACACCCAGCCGGGACAGCGCGTGCACGGTGGCCAGGGCGCGGCCGCCGGTGAACACCGCGGTCTCGGTGATCTCGATGGTGAGCTGCGCGGCCGGTACGCCGTGCCGGGCCAGCGCCGCGGCCACCACCTCGGGCAGCGCCGGGTCGAGCAGCTGGCGGGCCGAGACGTTCACGGCCACCGAGCGCAGCGCGTCCGGCCCGTACGCCCGGCGCCACGCCGCGGTCTGCGCGCACGCGGTGTCGAGGATCCACGCGCCGAGTTCCACGATCAGCCCGGTGTCCTCGGCGACCGGGATGAAGTCGGCGGGGGAGACCACCCGGCCGTCCGGCTGCCGCCAGCGCACCAGGGACTCGACGCCGAGCATCCGGCCGCCCGGCAACTCCACGATCGGCTGGTAGAGCAGGTGGAACTCGCCGGCGGTGAGTGCCCGGCGCAGGTCCGCGGCGATCGTGGCGCGCTGGGTGAGCCGCTGTTCCAGGGACGCGTCGTAGCGGACCAGGCCGCCGTCCAGCCCGGTGGCCGCCTCGCGCAGGGCGAGCTCGGCCTGCCGGTAGAGGTCGTTGCCGCCCTCGGCGATGCCGACCGACACCTCGACGAGCACGTCGTGGCCGGCCGCGGTGAGCGGTTGCGCGTTCGCGGTGGCCAGCCGGGACACGAAGTCGTCGGCTCCGGGCAGCAGCACCCCGAACTCGTCACCGCCGAGTCGTGCCACCACGTGCGGCCCGGCGACGGCGAGCAACCGGGTGGCGAAGGCGGTCAGCAACGCGTCGCCTGCTGTCGTACCCAATTGGTCGTTTATCGATCTGAACTCCTTGAGGTCGAGCAGGACCACGGCGTGCGGTTCGGTCACCTCGGCGACCGCGGCGGTGAAGTAGCGGCGGCTGAACAACCCGGTCAGGTCGTCGTGCATGGCCTGGCGGGCGACGGTGTCCAGCAGCGTGCCGTTCTCGGCCAGCGCGATCGCCTGCCGGGACACCACGAGCAGCAGCAACAGCGTGGTCCCGGCGACCTGGGTGGTGCTCAGGTGCCCGGTACGGATGAAGACCGTCGCCACCAGAACGCTGGTCAGCCCGGTCGCGACCAGCGGGATCGCGGTGCCCCGCCGGTACGCCGGCAGGTCCAGCCGCTGCCGGGCGCGGGACTGACCGCGGGCGACGTGACGGCACTGGGCGGCCGCGGCGAGCGTGCCGAACAACCCGACGAACGGCAGCACCGCGGCACTGCCATTGAGGTGCGGCCACGGTTTCAGCAGGGTCATGAAGACCGTGGAGAGCGGCCCGGCCAGCCCGATCGGGGCCAGCCACCACAGCGCGCCGCGCGGCACCGGGCTGCGCCGCGCCGACATGATCTTCACGACGACGACCACGCCGGCCGCGGCGATCGCCATCATCGCGATGTTCAGCCACCACGCGGCGGCGCTGACACCGAACCGCTCGATGAACCAGCCGGAGTACTCCGAGGCGGCGATCCCGCCGGTCACCACGACCACCGTCACGTCGAGCACGGCGGTGGTGACCTGCCGCCACGAGCTGCCGCCGCCCGGCAGGCGCAGCAGCCCGGCGATCGCCAGGAGCGTGCCGATCACGTAGAACAGCAGCGTGTGACCGCTGATCGGGGGCATGTCGGTGTAGGGGCGGGTGAGGATGTCGACGGTCTGGCTCATCGACGCGACGAGCACGCCACCCATGGCGATCGACTCGCGGCGCCAGAACGTCCGGAGGTCGCCGTCGGTCCTCGCGGCGGCGCTGCGGAACGCGGCGACGGCCAGCCCCGGGCCGATCACGGCGGGCGCCCAGACCAGCAGGTTCGAGAACGGGACGTGCAGGCCGAACAGGATCAGCAGGACCTCGGCGACGGCCATCAGCAGGGCGATCGGTGCGTACCATGCCCGGTGTGAAGGCGTCCGTGCCACGTCGCCTCCTTCCGTCCCGGCTTCTCCCCCCATGACGCGAAATCGGCGGTGACGGCGCGGACCTGAGTGCTACGTGTGCAGCGACCAGTTGAGGATGTCCTGCTTGGCGGTGCGGTGGCCGCTGGCCCCGGTGAATCCGATCCAGGCGGTGGCCGCGCCGAGCCGGTCGGTCAGGTCGACGGTCCGGTTGATCACCAGGTGTGGTTCGGCCTCGCCGCCGGGGCCGCCGAGGTAGACCCGCAGGTCGTGGCGGATGGCCCGGTAGACGACGCGGGCGCGGAACGGCGCGCCGAACAGCGGCACCGGCGCCTCGGCGGTGGCCAGCGGCTGCCGGTGATCGCGGGTGAGGACCAGTGCGACGTGGTCGTCGAACTCCACCGCCAAGGTCCGGTCGCGCTGCGGCCTGTCGGCTCGCAGGACGAACGCGATGTCGGCGGCGCCGGCGGTGCCGTGGTGCAGCAGCACTTCGAAGGTGGTGTCGAACGAGCCGGTCAGGTCGATCCGCTCGCCGAGCCAGGCCGAGCCGGTCTGCCGCCGCCCGCCGTCGGTGAGCCGCAGGATCGGCCAGCGCGACGGTCCGGCCTTGGCGATCGCGGCGCTGCCGTTGAAGTGCATGGTGGCGGCGGGCGCGAAGTTCACCCACTCGAAGTCCGGCCCCGCCGCTACCGGCGCGGGAACCATCAGCAGAAGCCCTGCGGAGAAAAGGTACGAACGTCGCATACCCTAATTTAGCCGAGCGCTCCGCCGAACCGGGCAGCCACCACCGCGACGGCGTCGCGCAGCTCCGGGCCCTCCTCGACGGTGAACGCGAACGGGATGGTGGCCAGCCACTCCTGGGCGTACATCGCCGGGTTCTGGGTGCTGCCGGTCAGCACGCAACGGTCGCCGGCCGCTGCGAGCACACCCATCGGCGGGCGCACCCACGGCGCCACCTGCTCCATCGGGGCGTGGAACACCACGCGGGTCGGGTGGGCCCAGCCCTTGCCGAGGTTCTCCTCGAGCACCGCGACCGGGTCGAGGCCCTCCGGCGGGGTGAACCGGTGCGCGGTCCGCCGCACGGCACGGATCCGGTCCACCCGGTAGGTCCGGATCGCGGCGGCGCGGTGGGAGTGGCACAGCAGGTACCAGCGGCCGTACCGGACGACGACCGCCCACGGATCGACCTCGGCCTCGAAGTCGTCGGCCCGGTCGCGCCGGTAGGTCACCACCACGCTCCGCCTGTCGGCGATCGCCGAGACCAGGGCACTCGCGGTCGCCGGATCGGTCCGGGCCGCTTCGGGGTCAGGAGCAATTGCCGCGTACGCCCGGAGCGCCGCCGCCTGCCGCCCGATCCCGTCCGGCAGTGCCCGGATCACCTTGCCCAGCGCCGCCCCGACCGGATCATCGGCGCCCGCCGCGCCCGGCAGCCCGTCGAGCACCGTCATGACCAGGCCGAGCGCCTGCTCCTCGGTGAACACCACCGGGGGCAGCCGGGCGCCGCGACCCAGCCGGAACCCGCCGTACGGCCCGCGCACCGACGCGACCGGGACGCCGGCCTCGCGCAGGATCGCGACGTAGCGCCGGGCCGCGCGCTCGCTCACGCCCAGCGCGGTGGCGAGCTGCTCGGCGGTCGTGCCCGGCCGCTCCCGCAGGATCTCCATGGTGCGCAGCGCCCGCGCGGTGGGACTCGATCCGTTCGACACGTCGCGAACGGTACCGGAAGCCGATCGTCCGGAATGGGCTCTAGATTGCTCGGCATGACTGCAGAACAGCTTGTCCTCGTCGGTGGCCTGTGGCTCGACGCGGCCGCGTGGGACGAGGTCGTCGCCGACCTGACCGGGCGGGGCCGCGACGTGGTGGCGGTACGCCTGCCGGTGCACGCCGGGGCGACCCTGACCGACCAGGCGGCCGCGGTGCTCGCCGCCGTGGACGCGGCACCCGGCCGCTCGGTGGTGGTCGGCCACTCGGCCGCCAGCACCCTCGCCTGGCTCGCCGCCGACGCCCGCCCGGACCGGGTGGCCACGGTCGCGATGATCGGCGGGTGGCCGCGGGCCGGTGGCCAGACGTACGGTGACTTCTTCGCGATCAAGGACGGTGAGATGCCGTTCCCGGGCTGGGCCGAGTTCGAGGCGGACGCCGCCGACCTGGACGCGGCGGCCCGGGCGGCGTTCACCGCCGCGGCCGTCGCCGTCCCCGAGCACGTCGCCACCGGTGTGATCACCTACACCGACGAGCGCCGCTACGACGTGCCGGTCGTGCTGATCTGCCCAGAGTTCACCCCGGAGCAGGCCCGGGAGTGGCTCGCCGCCGGTGACCTGCCCGAGCTGACCCCGGTCAAGCACCTCGACACCGTCGACATCGACTCCGGGCACTGGCCGATGCTGACCCGCCCGGCCGAGCTGGCCGGGATCATCGCCGCGCTCTGAGCGGGTCGCTTCAGGGGGAGAGCAGGTCGGGGACGATGCCCTCCCCCAGGAGGGCCCGGAGCCCGTACAGCGCGAACGAGACGGCGACCGAGATCAGGAACGCCGTGACCAGACCGCGCAGGCCGCGCAGCCGGTGCTCCGAGCCGTCGTCCTTCAACGGCGGGAACGCGGTCGGCTTGGTCCACGGCACCTCACGGAACGTCCAGTAGAGCAGCCCCAGCCCGAACGGGACGAGCGCGAACAGCCAGAACCAGTACCACCGCGTGCCGATCACCGGCGGCCGCCCGGCCAGCATCATGCCGAGGAAGACCACGGTGAACAGCAGCCCGATCCCGTTGATCAGGGTGCTCAGGGCCGGCACGTCGGCTGACCGGGACTCGTCCACTGACGCGCGCAGCTGAGCGATCCGGGTGGCGTCGCCGTTGGTGTCGATCCAGTGGGTGCGGTTGTCCGGCGTGCGCCAGGCGAAGATGGTCGGGACGGTGCCCCCGCCGTTCAGCGCCGGCACCGAGAACCACCGGTCCGGGCCGTTGTCGTGCCAGTCTGAACCCCACTCGTAGGCGACGACCCGGCCGGCCGCGATGTCCGCGGTGGCCCGCTCGAAACCGGTCTGCCGGGGTGCGCCCCACCACGCCGCGCCGGCGGCCACCACCCACGTCGCGATCAGTAACAGCCGCGCGAGGCGCCACCAAGATCCACCTGAAGCCATGCGTCGACCATAAACCTGCCGTACAAGCATGAAATCGCACGTCCCCGGGCATCTCCAGCACAACCGAAGGGGAAGTCGATGAGCTGGACACAGACGGTCCGGGAGCGTACCCGGGCCTCACTCGCCGCGGCAGCGAACCGCAACGTGCCACCGCCGTTCACGGTCGGCCCCGATCTGCAGGAGCCGGTGGCGCCGGTGGTGCTGGTCAACCAGACACCGAACAGCGCCGACGTGCTGCCCCGCGGGGTCCGGACGGCCGGCGCCTGGGCGTGGCGGTTCATCCTGTTCATCGTGGCGGGCTACCTGCTGCTGCGGATCATCGCGCTGCTGCAGGTGGTGCTGATCCCGATCGCGGTCGCGCTGCTGCTGGCCGCGATGTTCCAACCGGCCGCCGCCGCGCTGGTCCGGCGGGGCGCCAAGAAGTCCCTGGCCGCCGGTGTTGTGCTGATCGCCGCGCTGGTGCTGGTCTTCGGCGGCCTCGGGCTGATCGTGCGGACCTTCATCGGTCAGCTCGACACGCTCTCCGCGAAGGTCGGTGACGGCCTCGGCGAGGTGCAGCGCTGGCTGGCGAACAGCCCGATGCACGTCACCGACGCGCAGCTGAGCACGTACGTCGACAAGATCCGCGAGACGATCACGTCGAGCCAGGGCTCGATCACGACGGGCGCGCTGAACACCGCGGCGACCGTCGGCGAGGTGGTCACCGGGTTCTTCCTGGTGCTGTTCACGCTGTTCTTCTTCCTGCGTGACGGCGGCCAGATCTGGGCGTTCATCTGCCGGCTGCTGCCGCGGGAGGCCCGGGTGCCGACCGCCCGCTCCGGGCACTACGCGTGGCACACGCTGGTGTCGTACGTGCGGGCCACCGTGCTGGTGGCCTTCGTGGACGCGGTCGGTATCGGCATCGGCCTGCTCGTGCTGCGGGTGCCGATGGCGATCCCGCTGGCCGCCCTGGTCTTCCTGGGCGCGTTCATCCCGGTGGTCGGTGCGGCCATCAGCGGCGTGGCGGCGGTGCTGATCGCGCTGGTCGCGAACGGCCCGGCGACCGCGCTCGCCGTGCTCGCCGTGGTGATCGCCGTGCAGCAACTGGAGGGCCACGTCCTGCAGCCGCTGATCATGGGCCGGGCGGTGGCGTTGCACCCGCTCGCGGTGATCCTGGCGATCGCGATCGGCATCGTGGTGGCCGGCATCGTCGGTGGCCTGGTCGCGGTGCCGCTGCTCGCGGTGCTGAACACCGCGATCCGCTACCTGGTGAGCCACCCGAACGGCGAGCCCACCCCGGACCGCGAATCGCCGGGCACCGAACCGGCCGACGACGACGAGGCCGAGCGGGAGGACCGGGCCGAGGATGCCGTGCGCAGTCTCGACCCGACCAGCCCCCCGCCCGCCTCGACCTCGGTCCCGGCCGGGGCGTAGGGCAGCGGCTGGTGCTCAGGGGTGTCTCAACGCCGTTGAGGCACCCCTGAGCACCAGCCGGGATCGTGAGCGCGTCGCGGCCCGGACCGGGCCGCGACGTCGCGTGAGCAAGCGGCCCCGCAACCGGTGACGGTTGCGGGGCCGCTTGCTGTCCGGGCCGTTTCCGGTCAGTCGGCGAGCGTGCCGTCGGCGACCGCGACCGGGATCGGGTCGCTGAAGTCCGGCGGGTACAGCAGCACCTGGAAGCGGACGTGCTCGGCGCCCTCGGCCACCCCGTCCGCGACGGTCGGCACCGCGAACTCCACCGACGTGGTGCCCGGCTCGATCTCGACGAACGGCTGCAGGCCGGTGCCGGACAGCGGCCGGGACGGCTCCGGATCCTCGCCGGAGTTGTTCTGGAACCACTCCGGGTCGACGTCGGTCGACGACAACTCCGGCCCGGTCGCCGGCGCCTCCGGCTGGAGGAGCAGGTAGAGATAGCTGTCGGCGGGCGCCGACAGGTGCAGCGTCCAGGTCAGCGGCGAACCCTCGGCCGCGGTGGCCGGCGCGACCGTGACGGTCGGCACCGGGTCGTCCTCGCGGACGTGCAGACCGCCGATGTAGTCGCCCACCACCGCATTGCTGACCGCCTTCGCGGCGAGCGGATACCGCTGGTCACCGCCGTAGGTGGTGTTGCCCACCACCGAGATCGGCACCGGGACCCGGGACGCGCCCGGCTTGACGGCCGCCACCCAGGACCGGATGTCGCCGGTGACCGGGTCGCTCAGGAACAGCCGCACCTTGGCCTTCAGCCGGCCGCGCGACACCACCGGCACCGAGTAGGTCGTGGAGCCCGCGTCGCCCTCGTCGACGGTCAGGCCACCGACGTCGACGCGGTCGAGTGCGGCCGGTCGGGGCGCCGGGCTGCCCGGCTGCCATCCCCAGGCGTCGATCAGCCACGCCGGGCCGGAACCCTGCGGGGTGATTTCCAACCCCGCGATGGTACGCAGGGAGCGCGGCAGCGGAAGCCGGACCTCCTGCGCCCAGTACGACGTGGTCAGCTCGGTACCGGGCACCCCGGTGACCGTGGTGCTGCCCAGCGAGGTGCGCCGGCCCCGGCCGTCGGTGACGGTCACGGCGAACGAGGTGGCGGGAGCGTTCGGCGGCACGATCAGCCGCAGCGCCAGCGCCTTGGATCCGGTCACCGGCATCGCCGTGGCCGGTCGCAGCGTGGCGGTGGCGCCGCCGGTGAGCGCGACAGCCACCCGCTCGGGTTCCGGCCCGGCGAACGCCACGAAGTGCGGCGACCCACCGACCCACGAGTTGTTGACCAGGCACGCCTTCTCCGGCTGGTCGGCGACCTGGTCACAGAGCTTGGCGTTGCGTACCGTCAGATCCTGACTTGGAATGATCACCGGAGTGCGGCGGGCGCCGATCGCGTGGGTCAGCACCCGCGCCGGGCCGGCCGACCGCGCCCGGACACCGGAACCGTCCAGCAGCGGGCGAGCCCGGTCGTCCCCGCCGACGAACAGCCGCGCCGCGGTCGCGATGTACGTGGCGCCGACCGTCTGCTCCTGCTGCGGGGTGAGCCGGGTCGGAGCGAAGTCGGGCGTGCAGAGCGGGTCGGGTTCCTCGCTGCCGAAGTCGTCGGTGGCCGGCCCGATCGCCTGCCCCGGCGTCCACTCGGTGTTGAAGTAGTTGTGGTTGGCGCCGATCACGTAGAGCGCGCTGTGCAGCGCCCGCCCGGCGCCGATGCCCCGGGACGCGTCGATGAACAGCTGCCCCTGCAGGTCGGAGACGTCGCCGTCACAGCCGGGCAGGATCGTCGCCGACGGCACCTCGGGGTGCGGGTTCTGCCCGAAAATGGTCGGCCCGATCAGCAGCAGTCCGCGGATCGTCCAGCGGACCCGGCCGTGGTAGTCGTCCTGCGCGGCCGGCGGCGGGGTGAGACTGTCCAGCGCGGCCCGGCTGACGCCTTCGCCGCCGCGGGAGTGTCCCATCAGGAAGACCTTCGACAGGTCCGCGCGCGGCGCCTTCCGCACGATGGCGGGTGCGTTCCGGCGCCCGCTGCCGGCCCAGTCGGCCCAGTGCGCGAGGTGCATGCGGACCAGGGACGAGCGGGCCTGCGCCCCGGCGTCGTCGTCGCCGTTGTCGTACGCGTTGATGCCGTTGGCCGAGATCGACACCGTGACGTAGCCCTGCGAGGCGAGCAGCTGCTGCGCCTGCAGGTACCCGCGGTAGCTGGGCACCGCCTGGGACCCGGTCGCGCAGGGCCAGGCCAGGCTGATCGAGTCCAGGTCGTCGCCGGTGAAACACGTCCAGTGCCGGCCGTGCAGGAACAGCGCGAGCGGCCGGCGGCCCGGCGCGTTCGTCGGCGCGACCACGACGGCCTGCATCTCGACCGGCACCGGATAGTCCGACAGGTGCACGCCCGGCAGCGTGTACTCGCCGGTCGTCGTCGCGTACGGTCCCTTGACCCCGGGGTCGACCGGGTTCGCCGGTTGCGCGGGCCCGGTGGCCGGCGTGCTCGCCGCCCGGCGCTGCGCCGGCTTCGGTGCCGCCGCGTCCACCCGCTTGCCGCCGACCCGGACCTGCAGGTCGCTCAGCGGTCCGGACCGGCCCTGCGGCAGGGTGAACGTGCGCAGGTCGGCGGCGCCCTCGGCCCGGCCGAGCAGCCGGTCACCGGACCAGAACTCGACCGCCGCGTCACCCGGCGGGATCAGCCGGTCGCTGGTCCAGGTCAAGGCCTGCTTTTTTCCGCCGGCGCCGTCGAGGGACCAGCCGGGTGGCAGCGCGCTCGCCGCCGGTTCCGGTGGATCGGCCCAGGCGGGAGCCGACGTTCCGAGCAGCAGAGTGCTTGCCACCACCGCGGCGGCCAAGATTCTTCGCATGCCGCCTGTCTAGTAGAGGCATGCAAATCAATCTATCGTCGGCACGTCCAGACCCCGGCTGGCGCTCAGGGGTGTCATCCCCGCCTCGAGACACCCCGGAGAGCCAGCCGGCCACCGCAACGGGCGCCGCGGTCAGTTGCCGACGCCGACGCCGGCCGGTCCGTGGGCCCGCGCGGACGCCGGCCGGTCCGTGGCCCCCGGCGGATGTCGGCCGGTCAGTTGCCGACGCCGACGCCGGCCATGAACGCCGACGGGTAGCGGTCGCCGCGCGCCGCGCCCCTCGGCACCGCCCGCTCGATCTCGGCCAGTTCCTCCGCCGTGAACGTCACGTCGAGGGCCGGCAGCGCCTCGGCCAGCCGCACCCGGGTGCGGGCGCCGACCACCGGCACGATGTCCTGGCCCTGCGCGGCGACCCAGGCGATGGCGAGCTGGGCGACCGTGCAGCCCTTGGCCTCGGCGATCCGGCGCAGCGCGGTGACCAGGGCCAGGTTGTGATCGGCGTTCTCGCCCTGGAATCGCGGCATCATCCCGCGGTGGTCGCCGGCGCGCACCTCGGCCGGGTTCCAGTGCCCGGAGATCAGGCCGCGGCTCAGCACACCGTAGGCGGTCATCCCGATCCCCAGCTCCCGCAGCACCGGCAGCACCTCGGCCTCCACCGCCCGGCTGATCAGCGAATACTCGATCTGCAGGTCGGCGATCGGGTGCACCGCGTGCGCCCGCCGGATCGTCTCGGCGCCGACCTCGGAGAGCCCGACGTGCCGCACGTACCCGGCGTCGATCATCTCCTTGATCGCGCCGACGGTCTCCTCGATCGGCACCGCCGGGTCGAGCCGGGCCGGGCGGTAGACGTCGATGTAGTCGACGCCCAGCCGGGTCAGCGAGTAGGCCAGCAGGTTCTTCACCGCGACCGGCCGCCCGTCCTGCCCGTTGAATCCGCCACCGGGCTGGGTCAGGCCGCCGAACTTCACGCTCAGCAGGTAGTCCTCGCGCTTGCGGCCCCGCAGCGCCTCGGCGAGCAGCATCTCGTTGTGCCCGGTCGCGTAGTGGTCGCCGGTGTCGATCAGCGTGACGCCGGCGTCCAGCGCGGCGTGCACGGTGGCGATGCTCTCGGCCCGGTCGGCGTCGCCGTAGGCGCCGTTCGACATGCCCATCGCGCCGAGCCCGAGGGCGGAGACGGCCGGACCGGTGTTTCCCAGCATTCGTGTCTGCATGCCGTTGAGCCTGCGCCGGGTTCCGGGGGCGCGGGAGCGGAGCGCTTATCGTGGGAGAGCCACTCCCTGTCTCGTCCGGGCCTGGCGAGAGAGCATGGTGGCATGCAGCGTGACCAGCTCGCCGACTTCCTGCGCCGCCGCCGCGAGGCGATCCGGCCGGCCGAGGTCGGCATCGCCGAAGGACCCCGCCGGCGCACCACCGGCCTGCGCCGCGAAGAGGTGGCGATGCTCGCCGGCATGTCGGTCGACTACGTGATCCGCCTCGAACAGGGCCGCAGCAGCCAGCCGTCGACCCAGCTGCTCACCGCCCTGGCCCGCGCCCTGCGCCTCTCCGACGACCAGCGCGACCACCTGTTCCGCCTGGCCGGCCACCAGCCGCCACCCGCCGACGGCGTCGCCCGCCTGGCCCGCGCCGGCCTGGTCCGCATGCTCGACCTGCTCCGCGACACCCCCGCCATGGTCATCTCCGACCTCGGCGAGGTCCTGGCCCAGAACCGCACCTCGATCCTGGTGGCCGGCGACCACAGCGGCTTCACCGGCGACCGCCGCTACCTGACCTACCGCTGGTTCACCGAACCCGAGGCGCAAGCCGGCCATCCCCAGTCCGAAATCGATCGCCATGCCCGCCAGATCGTCTCCGACCTGCGCGCCGTCGTCGGCCGCCGCTCCGGCGACCCGGTCGTCACCGGCCTGCTCACTCGGCTGCAGGCGGCGAGTCCGCACTTCCGGGAGTTGTGGGACGAGCACGAGGTGGGTGTCCGCCGCGCCGACCGCAAGACGCTGATCCACCCGCGAGTCGGCCCGCTCCTGATGGACTGCGAGACGCTCGTGACCCCGGACCTGGGCCAGCAGCTGGTGGTCCTGACCCCGGCCGACGCCGACACCCGCGACCGACTGAACCTCCTGTTGGTCCTCGGCACCGAGGAATTCCCCGCGTCGCTGTCCGGCACCGGCCCCCGCTGACGGCCTCGTCCGAGGTCCCGTGACTGGCCGGTCGGTAGGGTCTCGACCATGGACGTTGTCGTGGTGGGCGCCGGGATCGCCGGGCTGTCGTGTGCGCAGGCGTTGCGCGAGGGCGGCGCTCGGGTACGCGTGGTCGAGCGAGGCCGGGTGCCCGGCGGCCGGTTGGCCAGCAAGCGGTACGACGGCCGCTACGCCGACATCGGCGCCGCCTACCTGGTCGCCGACGACCCGGACTTCACCGCGCAGGTCACCTCGTGGGAGTCGCGCGGGCTCGCCCGGCCGTGGACCACCGCCCTGCGGGTCTATCCCGGCGGGCAGGAGAGCTCCGGACCGGTGCGGTGGGCGGCGCCCGGCGGGCTGCGGTCACTGGCCGCCGACCTCGCCGCCGGGCTCGACGTACGGCTGTCGACGCCGATCACCACCGTCCCCGAGGACGCGGACGCCGTGGTGCTGGCCATGCCCGGTCCCCAGGCCCTGCGGCTGGCTCCGCCACCGGCGATCGCCCTTGCGGCAGGTGCGCAGACCTGGCAGCCGGTGATCGCTGCCGTCCTCACCTATCCGTCCCGCGAGTGGGGCGATCTGCGCGGCGCCTTCGTCAACGAGAGTCCACTGCTCGCCACGGTGTGCGACGACGGTGACCGTCGCGGCGACGGCGCCCCGGTGCTCGTCGCCCACTCGACCGCCGCGCTGGCGGCCCGGCATCTGACCGCCCCCGAGTCGGCCGGGCCGATTCTCGCCGAGGCCGTCGGGGAGCTGCTCGGTATCGCCGCGAAGCCCGAGGTGCACGTGCACCGCTGGACTTATGCCCAGCCGGTGGCCACCACCGGCGCCCTCTACGCCGTGGACGGCCGGGTCTGGCTCTGTGGTGACGCCTTCGGCCGCCCGCGCGTCCAGACCGCCTGGCTCTCCGGCCGTGCGGTGGCCCGGGCCGTGCTCGGCTGACCAGCCGGCAACCGGGAGATCCTCGTCTCCCGGCCACCGGACCGGTCGCCGGTCAGGCCGCCCGAGCCAGCTGGTCCGGAGACCGGTCCGGCCTGGTGTCGGTGGCTGACGCCAGCTCGGCTGTGGTCACGTAACCTGCCTCGACGGCCAGGTCACCCAGGCGCCGCCACGGCCCGTCGGTCATCACCTGCAGGTCGAGCAGCTCGCCCAGCTGTTCCTCGGTGATCAGCCCAGCGGTCATCAGGAGCTGGCCGACCCGGCGACTCGCGACCACGGGCTGGGTACGTGACCAGCGGCCCAGCGCCAGATGAACGATCGGCGCCAGGCAGGTGACGATGGTCAGCACGGCCCAGAAGTACAACGACACGAAGCTGTGGTGCCTCGCGACGCCGGCGGCGATGCAGGCGCCGCTCACCGCGGCCCAGGCCAGGTGGGGCCGGAACGCGCGCCAGGTGTCGCCGGTCGCGGCGGAACCCTTGGGGGTGACCACGTAGGCGAGCGGGCGTCCGGCCAGCTGGGCGGCCGCCGCGGCGAGGTAGACCGGTGCGGTGATCAGTTCGAGCGCCATGCCGCTCAGGCCCCACGAGCGGCGCTCGTGGGCGACCAGATTGAACCGGCGGGTGAACTGGACGAAAGCCAGTCCGGCCGCGACGTTGATCAGGAACAGCAGTGCCCAGATCATGCTGGGGAGCCGGGTGATGGTGACCCCGCCGACCAGGTACAGGGCGGTGAGGAAGATGCCACTGACCCAGGAGATCGCGGTGGTCGGGTAGTGCGTCTGCAACGCCGCGAACGACAGCCGCTGGCTCACCTGCGGCATGCGGCGCAGCACCGCCGGTGAGTGGCTGCGAGCGATCTGCCAGATCCCGTAGGCCCAGCGTTTCTGCTGGCTGAAGAAGTCGGAGTAGGTCGCCGGTCCTTCACCGACCGCGATCACGTCGGGGGTGTAGACGCCGCGCCACGCGTGACCGGTGGCCGGGTTGGTCGCGGCGAAGATCACCATCGAGGTGAGGTGGTCCTCGATGATCGAGTCCTGGTACCCGTTGATCTGCTGGAACGCGGCGGGCCGATAGAGGTGGTTGGTGCCGATCAGCAGCGGGGCGCCACGCCCGTTCCCGCCGCGCTGGATCACCCCGTGGAACAGGTACGCGAGTTCGGCGGCGCCGCGCGCGACGAACGACTCCGTCAGGTTCGCGTACACCTGCGGCGCCACCACGAAGGCGGTGTCCGGGTCGGCGAAGTAGCCGAGCGTTCGTTCCAGGAAGTTCGGATAGGGGACGTGGTCGGGGTCCATCTGCGCCACCACGTCGTACTCGCTCTCGTGGGCGGAGCGCCAGGCGTTGTGGTTGCCGTGTTTTGTCCGGGCCTTGAACGCGCCGGCGGGCTGGTTCCAGTCCGGCTGGCCCTTGCGGCTGAAGTGGCGCACTCCGAGCCGTTCGCAGCGGCGCCGTACCTCGGGGTCGTCGCCCTCATCGAGCAGCCAGACGTCGAGGACACCGTCGTGCCGGATCCGCCGCATCGCCCGCAGGGTCGCCATGACCAGCTCGACAGGCTCCTTGCCGGGCACGATCGTGGTCAGCACCGCCACCCGCAGACCGGGTGGGGGCACCATCGGAATCGGGTCCCTGGCCCGGGCGGCGAAGAACGTCAGCACCAGCGTCCGCAGCGCCACGATGACCTGCATGGCGACCATGACGAGCAGGCCGATCACGGAACAGACCGCCAGGACGGCGTTCTTCGACTGCAGCACCGGCAGGTTGCCCGGCATCAGCAGATAGATCGCCAGGGCGATGGCCGCACCCACGTGCAGCAGGCCGAGCGCCCGCAGGGTCCAGTCGTCGCGGCGGGAGTACGCCGGCCGATAGCCGACGCGGGATCGCGTCGGCTGGAGTGCTCCGGTGAGTTCAGTGGCGGCACGCCCGTAGAGGGCGCCGGGTATTCGGCGTTCGACGTGGTCGTTCATACCTGTGTGCACCAGTCCTGTCCTCGGTTGTCCTTTCATCGGCCGCGTGGGTGGTGGTCCGAGCTTTTGCCACGCCCGTCCTGCCCGCCGGATCGGGCGGGCACCGGGTCGGAGCAGGAGAGGTGCTGGACCCGGGTGTTGACGCCCAGGTGCGGGAGGGTCACCGAGGTGGTCGCGACGCCGAGGCTCGGCGAGACGGTGGCTGCCGGGCCGGGTAGGTCGGCCGGGCACTATTCCGTTCCGCGGGCGGGTGCCGCGGCGACGACTTCGACCTCCAGGGTGAGGCCGGGCAGGAACAGTCCGCTGACCTGGACCGTGGTGCTGGCCGGCGGGTCCGCCGGGAAGATCCGGCGCCGGACCGCGGCGTAGGCCGGGAGATCGGCCAGATCCATCATGTACGTCCGGACGTGCAGGACGTCGCCGAACCCGGCACCGTGCGCGGCGAGCAGCCCGCCGATGATCTCGAAGATCCGGGTGGCCTGGGCTCCGGTGTCGCCGGGTGCGACGACCGCGCCGGCGTCGTCGACCGCCACCTGGCCGGCCAGGGTGAGCAGGGCGCCGCCGGGCAGGTCCAGGCGGGCGACGTTCGCGAACCGATCCGCGTAGGGCGCGGCCACCGAGGCGGGGTTGTCGAGGGTGAGTTTCACGGAGTCCTCCAGGGGGTCACGAGCGTGTTCCGGTGCGGCCCCGGCGAGTCAGGCCGGGTCTGCGGGGTGGCGCGGGGCGGGACTGATCAGGGTGGACAGGTCGGCGGTGTGGTCGGGGAGCGCTTCGAGCAGGCGCAGGGTGGCGGCGACGACGGGGCGGCCGGCCGGCTCGTCGTGCGTCAGGTGCAGGTCCTTGATGGCGAGGGCGACCGGGAAGTCAGCAGTGGTGCTTGTCGCGCGGCGCAGTGCTCCGCCCAGCGGCCCGGTGGTCAGCAGGTCGGCCGCGACGGCCCGGTCGATGCCGAGCCCCTCCGCGGTCAGCAGGGTGTCGTGCAGCGCGCCGAGCGCGGTCAGCATCGCGGTGTTCAGCATCAGCTTCACGCTGCTCGCGACGCCGGCCGCACCACATCGCCGGACGGTGCCGAGGTGGTGCAGGACCGGTTCGGCACGCCGCAGCGCTTCGGGAGTTCCGCCGGCCAGGATGGCCAGGGTGCCGGCCGCTACGGCGTCGACGCTCCCGCCGACCGGGGCGTCCACGAAGTGCACCCCGTCCGGCAGCCGGTCCGCGACCCCCGTCGTCTCCACCGGACCGATCGTCGACATCTGCACCAGGACGGTGCCGGACCGCAGCGCCGCCACCGCACCGTCGCCGGGCAACGCCGCGCCGAATAGGACCGCCTCGACGGCGTGCGCGTCGGTGAGCATGGTGATCACCAGGTCCGCCGCGGACACCGCTTCGGCGGGCGTAGTGGCGACCTTGGCACCGGCGGCGGCCGCCGCGGTGGTGCGGGACTGGTCGCGGTTCCAGACCGTGACCTGGTGACCGGTTTCGCTCAGGCGGATGGCCAGGGCGGTGCCCATCCGGCCGGTGCCCAGGACCGTGATCGCTGTCATGGGAACGACGCTAGGGGAGCGGGCGCCATGCGACCAACGACTGTCTCGCATGGCTGACATGCGCGGCTAGCATGAGTTGGTGGAGACCCAGTTGCTCGACGTTTTCCGTACCGTGGCGCGGCTCGGCTCGATCACGGCGGCGGCCCGGCGGCTGCGGTTCACCCAGTCGGCCGTGTCGCGGCAGGTGGCGGCGCTGGAGGCGGAGGTCGGGGCTCGGTTGCTCGACCGGCTGCCCCGGGGCATCGCGTTGACCGAGCAGGGGCGGGCGCTGCTGCCGTACGCGGAAGCTGTTCTTGATCGTGTGGCCGCGGCCCGTCAGGCAGTCGGCGATCTTGAGGCCCTCGATGCCGGGCGGTTGCGGGTGGGCGCGTTCGCGACGGCGGTGGCGGCGCTCGTGCCGCGGGCGCTGGCGACGTTCCGGGACGAGTTTCCGGGGGTGGCGTTGTCGCTGGTGGAGGGGATGTCGCCGCGGCTGCTGGAGCGGTTGGTGGCCGGGGACGCGGATGTGGCGGTGGTCAGCAGTGCGCCGGCCGGGCCGCCCGATTCCGATCGGTTCGAGCTGCACCATCTGCTTGATGAGCGGATGTTGGTCGCGGTGCCGCGGGGGCATCGGCTGGCGCGGCGGCGGACGGTGCGGCTGACCGAGTTGGCCGACGAGTCGTTCATCGCGAACTCGCCGCGGGCCGAGGAGACGTTGCTGGGGGACAGTGCGGCCGCCGGGTTCCGGCCGCGGATCGACATCGTGGTGGGTGAGTGGACCGGGAAACTGGGGTGTGTCGCGGCGGGGCTCGGGGTGACGCTGGTTCCGGTGCTGGCGGCGCGGGGCGCGCCGGCCGACATCACGCTGCTGCGGCTGCATCCGGACGACGTGCCGGTGCGCAAGGTGTATGCCGCGACGGTGGCAGGGCGGACGCGGTCACCTGCGGTGGAGCGGTTCTTGAGTTGCTTGACCGAGGCGGCGGGCGCCTTCGTGTAGTGGACAGTGAAGATCGACGGACGTTATGGTTCCGGTCCCTCTCCACAAAGGACCGCCCTTGCCCGGCCGCTGACGGCGTCGGCGTCATCGGCACGATGTACTCCATCGACCCGGCCGGCCAACATCACACCCACGACACCATGTGGTGGGGTGGCGCCGGCACGTCGAAGACCTGGGACTTCGAAATCGATGAGGGCTCACAGGTGGTGATGTCCTGCTGGCTGGTCAACGGCGGGATCAACGGCACTCCCGTCCTCGGCACGACCGTCGTCAGCCGGAGCGGCATCGCCTGACGGTGTCACGAGGCCAAGGCCTCGGCCAGCGGGTCCAGGCCCAGCGAGCCGACCTCCAGCGCACGCCGGTGGAAGGCCCGCCGGTCGCCGCGGAACGATGAGCGGGACGCCAGCCAGACCCGCTCGCCGACCTTGTAGGTCAGCGCCTGCCCGGGCCGGCCCAGATAGCGCGCCAGCTCACCGTCCGCGTACACACCCTGGTGGCAGCGGTCCCGCAGCAGTCGCAGCGCGGCGTCCGGTGTCCACAAGGCGCCGTCGCCGGCCGGGATCGGCAGGCGCAGGTGCAGGCCGATGTCGAGTACGACCCGCGCCGCCCGCAGCAGCTGCATGAACAGGTGCCCCAGCCGGGCGCCCGGCTGCTGGTAGAGGCCGAGCTCGTCCATGAACCGCTCCGCGTAGAGGGCCCAGCCCTCGCGGCAGCCGGAGAGCCCGCCGAGCAGGTTCAGCTGCTGGCCGAGGCCGCCCTGGCAGGCTTCGTGGCCGAGCTGGAGGTGATGACCGGGAACGCCCTCGTGGTAGGCGGTGCTGTAGGCGATCCAGGTGGGGAAACTCTGCTGGCCCTCGGGGAGGAACCACCGCACGCGCCCCGGCCGGGTCAGGTCGTGTGACGGCCCGGTGTAGCCGGTGCCGCCGGAAACGGTCACCCGCGACTCGATGCGCCGCAGCGGCGCGGGGATGTCGAAGTGCGTGCCGTGCAGGTGCTCGGTGGTGGCCTCCAGCAGGTCCTGCAGCCAGGCGCCGAACGCGTCCCGGCCGTGCAGGACGCCGGGCGCGTCGGGGCGGTCGAGTCGGTCGAGCGCCGCGGGCACGCTGCCGCCCAGCGACTTGGCCTCCGCGACCAGCTCCGCCTCGATCGCGGTGAACTCGGCCCAGCCCCAGTCGTGCAGCTCGCGCAGATCCGGTTCGGCGCCCAGGAACGTCCGCACCCAGAGTGCGTACCGTTGTGGTCCGAAAGCTTCCTCGCCACGGGTCCGCGGTGCCAGGTCCGCTGTCAGCATCCCGGCAAATTTTTGGTACGCACACCGCGCGCTCAACGCCGCCGCCCGCAACGACGCCAGCTGCCGCCCGTCGCCGTAGCGCTCGACCAAGGAGACGTCCTCGTCGGCCCACTGCCGGCAGCGCTGTGTCACCGTCTCCACCTGACGCCGCGTCGGCAGGTGACCGCGGTCGGCGGCGAGTCGGAGACTGCGCGCGTACCCGTCCAGGGTGGCCGGGATCGCGGCCACACGCGCGCCGACCCGGGCCCAGCTCTCTTCGTACGATCGGCCCTCGGTGTCGCGGCCCGGCACCGCGGCCTCCACGGACTGGCGGACGACCTGGAGCGGGCCGGTGGCCGCCGCGTGCAGCTCGCGCAGGTCCTCACCGGCGTCGTGGAACGCGACCCGGGTGCGCAACCGCTCGGCGAGGTGGGCGTGCAGCGGACTGGTGGCGGGCAGCTGATCGAGCTCGCGCAGGGCGGCGGCGGCGAGATCGGCACGGGCCTGATGACCGTCCGGGCTGTAGTCGGTGAGCCCGTCAACGTCCTGCTCCCCGGCGTCGACCACCGCCGAGCAGGGGTCGAGGCGTGCCAGATCCCGAAGCAGCCGCCCCGCAAAGTCCTCGATCACGAGGCGATGCTAGTGCCTCGTTCTGAGTCTACCCATCCGCGGTTGCCGATACCGGTCCGGCGAGGTCTGTCGAGGTCTGTCGAGGTCTGTAATGAGATGCCGTCCAAGCCTGGGCGGAGTAGGCGTCTGCGACGAGGAGGCGGCGAACATCTGTGGCTCGGATCTGCACATGTACGAAGGTCGGACCGACTTCGAGGCCGGCCGCTGGTTCGGACACGAAAACCTGGGCCAGGTGGTCGAGATCGGCGCCGGCGTCGACAAGATCCGGGTGGGCGACTGGGTCGTCCTGCCGTTCAACATCTCGTGCGGACACTGCAAGAACTGCGAGCGTCAGCTCACGAACTACTGCCTGACCGCTCAGCCCGAGCCGACCATGGCCGGTGCCGCGTACGGCTTCGCAGACATGGGCCCCTACGGCGGCGGACAGGCCGAGCTGTTGCGCGTGCCCTGGGGGGACTTCAACTGCCTGCGGCTGGGGGAGGACGCCGAGCAGCGTCAGACCGACTACGTGATGCTCGCCGACATCTTCCCGACCGGCTACCACGCCACCGAGTTGGCCGGCGTGCAACCCGGCGACCAGACCGTCATTTACGGCGCGGGCCCGGTCGGGTTGATGGCCGCCCTGTCGGCGACCATCCGAGGGGCGAGCAAGGTGATGATCGTCGACCGGCACCCCGACCGGCTGCGCCTGGCCGAGTCGATCGGCGCGATCGCCATCGACGACTCCCAGGAACCGGGACGACGGCTGGACGAAGGTCGTCCTGCACCCGGCGATGGCGGGAGCGTGACAGGACCGGCGAGCTGAACGCACGCCGGCACCTGCACAAGCGGCCGGCAGCGTCCGGCGCCGGCCTGCGTCACGCGGACCGGGACGTGGCGGTCGGCGAGGAGCCGCGAGTCGACGCGACGGCCGGTGGCCCGGATCGCGAGCGTCCTGCCGTGTAACTTGTTCCTCAGTAGCGCGAGTGCTGCGGACGCGGCCGCCCTCCCGGGCCGCCGACCACCACACCTCGGAATCCGCCGCGTGGGACGACGCCTCCCGGACCACTTGGCAGGAGCGGTTGATGACCGGCAACCCGGATGTCGAGACCGCGGACGAGCGCGACGATGACCGGACGGCGATCGTGGTGGGCCTGATCGCCACCCCGCCCGACTATCCCGCGCGGGTCGCGCAGCGGCTTGCCGACGAGCTTGCCGACCTGCTCGCCCGGCGGGTGGACGACGAGGTGCGGTGGGAGGTCCGGACCGGGTGGGGTTCGGTCGCGCCGCGCCGCGACGGGGGTGTCGAGGCGCTGCTCGACGATGTGGCACGCCGTCGCGAGCAGGAGGGCTGGGAGGTGGCGATCTGCCTGACCGACCTGCCGTTTCAGACGCAGCGTGTACCGATCGTGGTGCGATCGTCGGCCGCGCGTCGTGTCGCCATGGTCTCGCTGCCCGCGCTCGGTCTCGGTCAGTGGCGGGCGGTGCGGGCGGTCGTCCCCGACCTGGTGCAGGAACTGCTCCACCGGTCCGGCACGGGTGGCGCCCCGGGACCGCTGAGAGACTTGGTGGGCGTGGTAGCGGCCATTCATCGCATCCTCGACACCAGCGACGATGGCGAGATCGGCCTTGTCGCCTCCCGCTTCCGGGGTGGGTTGCGGCTGGTGGTCGGCATGGTGCGGGCCAACCGGCCCGGCCGGGCACTGCTCGGGTTGTCGAAGCTGCTGGTGGGCGCGTTCGGTACCGCGGCCTTCGCGCTGACCACCAACACCATCTGGCAGATGGGTGAGGCGCTGGGTGCACTGCGCCTGACGACGATCATGGTGCTCGGTATCGGGTCGCTGGTCGCCTGGCTCATCGTCGCGCACGATCTCTGGGAGAAACCCGGCCGCGATACACCTCCGGAGCTGGCCCGGCTCTTCAACATCGGCACCGTGCTCACGCTCTGCCTGGCCACCACGGTGTCCTATCTGGTGCTGTTCGCCGGGACGGCGGCCGCCGCATGGCTCCTGATCCCCCCATTGGTGCTCCAGCAGTCGTTGCATCCGCCGATCGGGATCGCCGACTACCTCACGCTGGCCTGGATCGTCAGCTCATTGGCCACCATCGGCGGCGCGATCGGTTCGGGGCTGGAGCACGAGGAGACCGTCCGGGCCGCGGCGTACGGCTACCATCCCGATCCCGAAGGCTGGTTCGACGAGACCGGCAGAACCGGCCAGCCGCTCGGGAGGGAGCGGCCGGACGACCGCTGATCGCGGCCTATTGGTAGGGCGTGGCGTCAGCGGTCTTCCGGTACTTCGACGTCCCGGCGGACCGTCCGTCTGTCGCGGCACGCTCGACGTTCCCGTACTCAACGCGCGGGGGGATTCAGTCACCGCTGTGGCCGACGAAGAAGATTGCTTCGGGTGTCGCGTCCCGGTAGCCGATGACATAGGTGCCGTGCCAGCGGTCGTACAAGTCCAGTTCTCCGGTTGCTGCCACCTCGGCTACCGCATCCGTGCTCGGCGTGCGGGTTCCGAAAAGGGCGTCGAGTAGTTCACCGGGAGCCGGCGCGACCGCGAACATGTCGGGGACGTCCGACACGGAGCCCATGTCGATAACCGAATGGGTGCCTGACTCGGGCTGGATGAATCGGAGAGTATCGGGGTCGCTCGGCTCGCCGGCACGGACGGCCCGCCACAACGGCCGTGCCTCCGGTTCGGCCAGCGGCCCGGAATCGTCCACGAGCCATTCGACGAACTCGTCCTCCGTCATGGTCAATGCCTGAGGCAGATCGTCGGTGCGGTAGAAATCGCCGCTTCGGAAGGCGTCCCACCTCGCGATCTCCAGGGCGGCGGCGATGTCCGGCTGGTAGGCGACCCGGCTCACCCAGGACGAAGCTCCCACAAGATCCCCCTCGAATTCGCCACAGCCTAATGGAACGCCCGGCTGCCCCTGAGGCGTCCGGTTCTGCCGCGGATGACCTGTCCGTTCCTGATACCGGTCACGGCGAGTGCCGCGCGGACAGCAGAGCCTCGGTGCGCTCGCGCAGCCGGGCGCGAAACGCCGGGTCGTAAGCCTGGTCGAGTGCCCGCGCGGGCTGCGTGCCGTTGAAGTACCGGCCGGATACGCGGTCCAGCTCGGGGTCGACGATGAGGCGCAGCGTCGCGTGCAGTCCTTGCTCCAGCGAGTCGATGGTGCCGTAGCGGGACTCACGCACCATCGCGGTCGGCATCAGTGAGGCCGGGTGCAGGCAGTTGGCGGTGACGCCGGAATCGGCCAGTTCGTCGGCGAGATCGAATGTATGCGCGATCAGCGCAAGTTTGGACCGGCGGTACGCCTCCACCCCGGCGTACTCCTGTTCCATCATCAGGTCGTCGAGGTCGACCCGACGCTGCCCGGCCGAGGCGACATTGACAATTCGGGCGTGACCGGACTGGCGCAGGGCTGGCAGCAGCAACCGGGTCAGCAGATACGGCGCCAGGTAGTTGACCGCCAGGCGCAACTCGTGCCCGTCGCGGGACAGCTCCCGGCCAGCGCCCGGGGCGCCGAACCCCACACCGGCGTTGTTGACCAGCACGTCGATTCCGGCAGCACGCTCGGCGGTCTGAGCCGCGAGCGCGCGTACCTCGTCGAGCGACGACAGGTCGGCCCGGATCGCCACCGCGCCGGTCTCCCGGGCTACACCGGCCAACCGGTCGGCGTCGCGGCCGTGGACAACGAGATGGTGCCCGGCAGCGGCCAGCGCGCGCGCCAGGGCGCGCCCCAGCCCATCCGAGGCGCCGGTGATCAAAATGTTCGTCACGGTGCCAGTCTGCCCTGACCAGTACACCTAGTCAGGGGCCGGATCTGCAGCAGGTATTCCTCCAGCCCGGCGTAGGTCGGCCTCGTCGGCTTCCCACAGGGCCTGGACGACTGCGGCGGTCTGGTCGCGTCCGCGGTGCCAGGCCGTGACCCGGTACGCGAGGTTGATGGTTCCCTTGACCTTCGGTCAGGCCGGTGGAGGTGACGACCGGTGCGATGGTGTCGGCCGCCAAGGCAGGCGCCGGGCCCCAAGCGATCGGCGTTCCGATGAGCGTCGCTGCTGTGAACAGATGAACCGTGCCCATGTTGTACGGCCCCCATGGCGTGTTTGCGGGCCTGACGATACGCAACTTGATCATCTTCTGTCGATCCCGGATCGGGCGGTGTGGAGAGCTGTCGTGAGCGGACTCTGTCCGGCCGGAACAAGCCGCCACTGAACGATCAAGGCGCGCCGTTGTTCTGGCCGTGGCGGTCAGTGGTATTCGCGTTTACCGAGGAGTTGGGCCAGGCTCCAGATGGACTCGGCTCGGCGGGTGGCTACGGTGATCGCACGCTGCGGATCGGTGGGCAGATGAGCCGAGATCACCCGGCTCGACAGGTTGGTCAAAGGGCTCTCGGATTCCGGGCGGGACTCAGGCACGATCACGCCCAGGTATGGGCGACGGAGAGTTCTCGGCGCGATGATCGAGAGCATTCTGCTCAGGTGGGCCCGCTGGGCAACGATCGCTACCGGCCGAGAGTCGCCGAAATGACCTTCGTGCTCGGAGCGGAGCAGGTTCGTAACCGTGTCCACGGAATGGCGCTCTACCCGTATGAGTTCGGGCGGAATGCCGAAGCCGGCCAGGTTGCGCCGCATCGCGTCGGCCTCCGGCAGACCCTGGAAGAACTCACCCGGGGCGTCTTCTGTGGTCCATCGTCGGCCCTTGTTGTCCACCGGGGAACGGTAGCCAGAACAGACTACGCGGCCCCCGCGTTCGCCGACCGCATCGCGGTACAGGAAAGCGGCGACCTCGACCCGTGCGGCACTCAATGAGGTCAAGCCGTCTCCAGCGGCGTTCCGGCCGCGGCCGGGGATCAGGACATGAGCGACCTCGTCGAGAGTGAGACCCGGTGTGCCGGGCAGGATCTCGAAGGTCACCGGTCCGTCAGGGCGTGGGCTGGTCGGGTGCATCCGTCGAGGGTAAGCCTGACCTCCGTGCAAGATCTTATGAGCCGGGACGAGGGCTACCGATCATTCGTGTCAACGAGCGAGAGTTGGGCGCGCAGGCGGCGGTGGCGGAACTCGAAATAGTTGCCGCTGCGGCGCAACAGACCGCCTGAGTGGCAGGCATGCAGGAAGTCCGGCATCCTCCAGGGCAGGCGACCCCGTACCGACAGCCACAGCAGCGCGCAGATGTACCGCGTCCAAGTGTTCCAGCAGAGTAGGGTGATCATCACTGCGATCGGCACGGCGACAAGCCCGGAAAGCGCGACAGGCGGCAGCCAGAACCACCAATAGATCAGGTAGCCGAGCGTGAACAGGACGAGTGCCAGTTTCGCCATTCCGCCGCCGCTGCGACGGTCGTTACTGATGGCGAGCACCGGATCTCCGGCCCGTGCGCCGGTGCCACTGTCCAGTTTCGTGTCCTGACGCAGCCATACGGCAGCGACCCGGCCTCCGAGGATGCCGGCAAGCGTGGCCAGACCAGTCGCCATGGCGAGGCCCGCCCAGAACGAGGCGACCGGCTGACCCCAGCGCCATCCGGCACCGACGAGCACCGCGGTGCCGTACGTGATGGAAGCGAGCAGGACGCCTTTGGCGAGGGACCGGATGTGCTCGCCGGCGGAGCCGTCGGTCGGGCGGCCTGCGGCCAATGACCGGATTACGTACCCGTGCCGGCGTGGATCGTCGCCGCCCGCGGCTCGTCCGCTGGAGTAGCCGCGGGCGAAGGTGTATCCGAAGAACAGACCGGTGAGCAGAAGGTAGAAGACCGGCGCTGCCACTGCGGGGACCGTCCGGGCGAACCATCCGAAGAATGCGCCGGCGAGCACGGACAGGGTCAGCCCGGCGGCGCGGGCCGGCGTGTATCGCGGGAGCTCCCAGAAAGCGACGATGTTGCGGTCGGCGTGAACGGCGAGGAAACGGAGCCAGCGCCGGGCGTCGCGGCGGGTGAAGGTCCTCGCCGGGGAGCCGTCGTGTGGGTTGGCGTCCTGTTTGTCGAAGACCGCGTCGACCAGGCGGCTGAGCAGATGTTCTTCAAGCTGCTCCGGTGTGGTGAACAGGGCCACCAGGTCAGCCGGGTCTCGCGGCGCGACGTAGATGCTTTTGGCGAGCCAGGCCATCAGCGGAGAGGAGAGCGCTACGCTCACCGGCGAAGTCGGGTCGGTCGTCATCCGCTCCGCGACCACATGCCAGCCGGCGATGGTCTCGGGCGGAGCGTCTTCCAATAGGTAGCGACCAACCTCGGCGGCCCCGACCGCGGTCAGGGTGATCACCGCGGCCCGGTCCAGCGCCGCCTCTGGCGACGCCGCGCCCCCATGTGGCGGGATGCTGGTCAGCACCGCGGGTAGATGCTTGGCGTTGAGATAGTGCCGAATAGCGGCGGCTGCCCTGTCGCGGAAGCCTGGATCGATCTCGTCGAAGCCATCGAAAACTGGAAGGATCTTGCTGTCGGCGAGTGACCAGGTGGCGACGTCGCCTTCTTCCCTCCCGTGTAGCAGGCCGGTTCGGAGGTGGTCGGCAAGCCAGTCCTTGAGGCTCACTCTGGCGACATCCCAGGCGGTGAGGGGAAAGAGCACCACCTGCCGGTCGGTGCGCTCGCCGATCAGTTGGACCAACTGGCTGGCCAGTGTGGTCTTGCCGGACTGAGAGGCGCCGAGAATCAGCAACCGGCCGCCCTCGGCGACGAAGCAGGAGAGGTCGTTCTCGTCGACCAAGGCAGGCGCATCCGGGTGTTCCCAAGGGACGATCAGTGCCCCGAGCGGGGTCAGTGAGGTGACCTGCTCGGCGGCTACTTCGACGCCCATCGATCGAAGGTGGTCGAGCGCCTGTTCATAGACACTGGGTGCGATGTTGAAGGTGTTGTTGTTCTGCTCGTTGTTGTCGCCGATCTGAGTGGGATACACGTGCGCCGCCCTCCACGGACCCCGCCGGGAGACAGAATTTAACCCATCGAGGGCACAGTGGACCATGGCTGTTCGGGTGTCGGCTTACACCGTCAGGGCACCGAGACCACGGTGAGGTGCTAGCGGACGAGGCGTAGCGCGGCGGCGGCGACCGTCTCCTGCAGGGACTCGGCGTCCGGCGGGGTGGGCAGGTCGCGGCGCATGCCGATGACGCTTTCCACCAGGCCGAAGACCAGGTCGCCGAGCACTGCCGGGCCGTTCGTGGACGAGGCCGCGGTCAAGCGACGGTACGCCGTTCGCAGCTCCTCGCGTTCGCGCCGGAACAGGGCGAACGGCTCGGACGCGATCTCCGGCAGCGCATACAGGATGCCGATGTTCCAGCGGGCGCCGAGCAGCACCCCGACGTCGTAGCGGACCAGGGCGTGCAACGCGTCCGCCGGCGGGAGGCCCTGGGCGGCCAGCTCCGCGGCGAACGCCAGCGACGGGCGGACCGTGGCCTCCAGCAGCTCGGCCAGGATCTGTTCCTTGGTGTTGAAGTGGTAGTACAGCGACGCCTGCCGGATGCCGACCCGCTCGGCGATCAGGCGGGTCGAGGTGGCCGCGTAGCCGCGCTGGGCGAACAGCTCGGCGGCGGCGTCGAGGATCTCCTCGCGGGCCGTCGCGGCCGGCAGGCGGCGGGCGCCGGAACGGGGTCGTCCGACAGAAGGGGCGGAGCTCACCGGTCCATCGTTCCACGCGCCCGGGCGACCGCCGGATCCGCCGGGGCGGGGCGGCCCGTGGGTCACGGTGCGCCGGGCCACCCGCGGCCGGAGCGGCCGTAACGCTGGCGACACACCCGGCAATCCAAGGTTTACCACCGAGAAACCGTCGTCGATGCCCACTCCCGGAATCTGTCAACTGACAGAAATTGACGGGCGGCAGGTCAGCCGCCCTGTCCATAGGAGGCGGCATGTCCCTCGCTCCTGCCCCGCCCGACGCGAACGACACCGCCGACGCCGCCGATCTGCGCGGCTTCGGGTACGAGCCGCAGCTGCGCCGCAGCATCGGTAGTTACGCCAGCTTCGCGGCCGGGTTCTCGTTCGTCTCGATCCTCACCACGGTCTTCCAGCTCTTCGCGTTCGGGTTCTCGTTCGGCGGGCCGGCGTTCTTCTGGACCTGGCCACTGGTCTTCGCCGGGCAGTTCATGGTCGCGCTGACCTTCGCCGAGCTGGCCGCCCGCTATCCGATCTCGGGCTGCATCTACCAGTGGTCGCGGCGGCTCGGCAACGCCACGGTGGGCTGGTTCGCCGGCTGGGTCATGATCATCGCGCAGATCGCCACGGTGGCGGCGGCCGCGATCGCGCTGCAGGTGGTGCTGCCGTCGATCTGGTCCGGGTTCCAGCTGGTCGGCGGGGATCCGTCGCTCACCTCGACGACCGGCGCCACCAACGCGGTCATCCTCGGCACCGCGCTGATCGCGGTCACCACGATCATCAACATCATCGGCGTACGGCTGATGTCGATCGTGAACAGCATCGGCGTGACGCTGGAGATCATCGGGGTGGCCGCGGTGGTCGTGCTGCTGCTGACCCACGCGGAACGCGGCCCGGGCGTCGTCTTCGACACCGGCGGGACCGGCGAGGGGCTCGGCTACGTCGGCCCGTTCCTGGTGTCGGCGCTGATGGCGGCGTACGTCGTGGTCGGCTTCGACAGTGCGGGTGAGCTCAGCGAGGAGACCCGCGATCCGCGCCACACCGCGCCCCGCACGATCCTGCGGGCGCTCGCGGCGGCCGGTATCGGCGGCGGGCTGATGCTGATCGCCGCACTCATGGCGGCCCCGTCGCTCACCGACGGCCGGTTGGCCACCGAGGGCCTTCCGTACGTCCTGACGAGTCGCCTCGGCGAGACCGGCGGGCGCATCCTGCTCGTCGACGTGGCCATCGCGATCGCGGTGTGCACGCTCGCCATCCAGACGGCCGGCAGCCGGATGGTGTTCTCGATGGCGCGCGACAACGTGCTGCCGTTCTCCGGTGCGCTGCGCCGGGTGTCCCCGCGCACCGGCACCCCGGTCCTGCCGGCGATCGTGGTCGGGGTCGGCGCGGCCGGCGTGCTGCTGGTCAACATCGGTCAGGCCGCGCTGTTCACCGCGATCACCAGTGTCTGCATCGTGATGCTCTACATCGCGTACGCCCTGGTCACCATCCCCCTGCTGCTCCGCCGGTTGAAGGGCTGGCCGCGCGGCGAGCAGGAGACGCTCACCGAGCGCGGCGGGCGGCTGTTCTCGCTCGGCCGGTTCGGACTTGTCGTCAACGTGCTGGCCGTGGTCTACGGCATCGGCATGATCGTCAACCTGGGCTGGCCCCGCCCGGAGGTGTACGACCCGGCCGGCGGCCACTGGTACCTGCACTACTTCTCGCTGCTGTTCGTCGGCGCGGCCCTGCTCGCCGGCGGCCTGGCCTACCTGCGCTACCGCACCCGGGCGATGTCCCTGCACCTGGCACTGCCCACGCCGGTGGTCCCGGAGGGGGAAACCGCATGAGCACGGCCACCACGGCCGGCGCCCGTGAGCACGCCCGCGCCCAGGACGGCACCGTCGTCGAGTGCATGCCGACCGTACCGGCGGCGACCGCCGGCGACGGCGTGACCTGGGCCGAGACGATCCCGGGCGGTGGCTACGCCAGCAAGCGCCTGGCCCGCGGTACCACGCTGCGGCTGACCGACCTCTACGGCGACGCCTGCGTCTCGGTCCTGCTCTTCAACGCGGACGAACCGTGGGAGCGGCTCAACGTCGCCGACACCGTGAAGGTGCTCTGGCAGGCCTACGTCGGCGCGGGGCACCTGCTCCTCTCCGACCAGGGCCGGGTGCTCGCCTCGGTCACCGCCGGGGCGGGCGACCGCTCGGACAGTTTCTGCGGCACGTCCACGGCGACGAGCAACACCACACGGTACGGCGACGGCACCCCGCACGGCCCCACCCCGGCGGGCCGGGAGCTGTTCACCCTGGCCGCCGCGAAGCACGGGCTGACCCGCCGGGACCTGCCGCCGAGCATCTCGTTCTTCCAGGGGCTGCGCGTCGGCGAGGACGGCGGGTTCACCTGGCTGGGCTCGGCGGGCGCCGGGGCGGTGGTGGAGCTGCGCGCCGAGATGCCGGTGACGGTGCTGCTCGTGAACGTTCCGCACCCGCTCGATCCGCGTGACGCGTACACCTGCTCGGCTCTGCGGGTGGAAGCCGTGCGCGGAACGGCGACCGCGCCCACCGATCCGCTCTGGACCCGGTCGCCGGAAGGCGAACGCGCGTTCCGCAACACCGCGGACTACCTGGAGGCAAGGGGCATGCCGTGCTGACCGACAAGACCGTGCTGGACGAGCAGGTGGACGCGCGGGCGCCGTGGTCGGCGATCGTGCGGGCCGGGCAGGTGCTGGACATCGTCGACCTCAAGGGCAATCAGGCGGTCGACTGCCTGCTCTACAACGCCGACGACACCAGCGAGCGGTACTCCGCGCCGGACACCGTCGCGGCGCAGGGCAACATCTTCCTGACCGCCGGCAGCGTGCTGCGCTCCAGCGAGGGACGGCCGCTGATGACCGTGGTCGCCGACGAGGTCGGCCGGCACGACACGGTCGGCGGGGCGTGCAGCCGCGAGTCGAACACCCTGCGGTACGGCCAGCACACCAAGCACCAGCACGCCTGCGTGGAGAACTTCCTGATCGAGGGCAGTCGCTGGGGCCTGGGCAAACGCGACCTGGTCAGCAACATCAACTGGTACATGAACGTGCCGGTCGACCCGGACGGCAGCCTCGGCATCGTGGACGGGATCTCCGCGCCGGGCCTGCGGATCTCGCTGCGCGCCGAGAGGGACGTGCTGGTGCTGATCTCGAACTGCCCGCAGATCAACAACCCGTGCAACGGCTTCGACCCGACACCGGTCCGCATGATCATTACGGGGGACTGAGAAGATGTTCGACACCCTGCTGGTCGCCAACCGCGGTGAGATCGCGTGCCGGATCATCCGCACCGCCGCGCGGATGGGACTCAAGACCGTGGCCGTGTTCTCGGACGCGGACCGCGCCGCACCGCACGTGCGGATGGCCGACGTGGCGGTGCGGCTCGGGCCGGCGCCGGCCCGCGACAGCTACCTGCGGGTGGACCGGGTGCTCGACGCGGCGCTGTCCACCGGCGCCGGCGCCGTGCACCCGGGTTACGGGTTCCTGTCCGAGGACGCCGGGTTCGCCACCGCCGTCGAACAGGCCGGACTGCTGTTCGTCGGGCCGACACCCGCGCAGCTGACCGCGTTCGGGGCCAAGCACACGGCGCGGGCCCTGGCCGCCGACGCCGGGGTGCCGATGATCGAGGGGACCGGGCTGCTGTCCGGTCTCGATCAGGCCTTGGCCGAGGCGGAGCGGATCGGCTACCCGGTCATGGTCAAGGCGACCGGCGGTGGTGGCGGCATCGGGATGCAGGCCTGCGCCGATCAAGCAGCGTTGATCGAGGCCTACGACCGGGTCGAGCGCCTGGCCGTGGCCAGCTTCGGCAGCGGCGGGGTGTTCCTGGAGCGTTTCGTGCAGCGCGCCCGCCACGTCGAGGTGCAGGTCTTCGGGGACGGCGCCGGTCGGGTCGTGGCACTCGGCGACCGGGACTGCAGCCTGCAACGCCGCAACCAGAAGGTGATCGAGGAGGCGCCCGCGCCCGGCCTCCCGGCGTCGCTCCGCGATCAGCTTCAGGCAAAAGCGGTCGCGCTCTGCGAGTCGGTGCGGTACCGGTCGGCGGGCACTGTCGAGTTCGTCTACGACGCGGAGCGGGAGCAGGCCTCGTTCCTCGAGGTGAACGCGCGGCTGCAGGTCGAGCACCCGGTGACCGAGGAGATCTTCGGGATCGACCTGGTCGAGTGGATGCTGCGGCTGGCCGGCGGTGACTCCGGGTTCCTTGACACGCCACTGACGGCGGCCGGGGTGGCCGTCGAGGCGCGCGTCTATGCGGAGGATCCGACGCTGGGCCACCGCCCGAGCGCCGGCCTGATCACCAACGCCGAGTTCCCGGCCGAGCCGCGAGCCGACGTCGAGTCTCCGGCGGAGGTGCGCGTCGACGGCTGGGTCGAGGCCGGCACCGAGGTGTCCACGGCGTACGACCCGATGCTCGCCAAAATCATCGTGGCCGCTCCGACGCGCGCTCTCGCGTACCGGAAATTGGGCGAAGCCCTGAGGACCACCCGCATCGACGGCATCGAGACCAACCTCGGTCTTCTCCGGGCCGCGGCAGCGGACCCGCAGGTCCTGGCGGCGACCCACTCGACCGCGACCCTCGCCGGAGTCCACGACGAGGAACCCCGGATCGTGGTGGAGCGGCCCGGCACGATGACCACCGTGCAGGACTGGCCGGGGCGGGTCGGGCTGTGGGAGGTCGGGGTGCCGCCGAGCGGGCCGATGGACGACCTGTCGTTCCGGCTGGGGAACCGGGCGCTCGGCAACGACGAGGGCGCACCCGGGTTGGAGTGCACGGTTGACGGTCCGGTGCTGCGGTTCAGTGCGGAAACCACGGTGTGCGTGACCGGGGCGGCCGTGCCGGTGACCGTGGACGGGATGCGGGTGGCGCGGTGGGAGCCGGTCGTCGTGCCCGCCGGGGGAGTGCTCGAGGTGGGGAAGGCGGTCGACGGCGGGCTGCGGGCCTATGTCCTGTTCGCCGGCGGGCTGGATGTGCCGTCCTACCTGGGCAGCGCGGCGACGTTCACGCTCGGACAGTTCGGCGGGCACGGCGGGCGGGCGCTGCGGGTCGGCGACGTGCTCCGGACCGTGGCGTCAGAAAACGTCGGCGACGTGCTCCGGACCGCGACCCGGTTGCGGGTATCGGCTGGCTCTCAGGGGTGTCTCAGCACCGCTGAGACACCCCTGAGGCCCAGCCAGGGTCGAGACGAGCGGCCGGTCATCCGCCGCGACTGGCAGATCCGGGTCACCGAGGGGCCGCACGCCGCCCCGGAATTCTTCCTCCGCGAGGACCTCGACGCGTTCTACGCCGCGCAGTGGGAGGTGCACTTCAACTCGGCGCGCACCGGCGTCCGCCTGATCGGCCCGAAACCGCGCTGGGCGCGCGCCGACGGCGGCGAGGCAGGCCTGCACCCGTCCAACATCCACGACACCCCCTACTCGGTCGGCGCGATCGACTTCACCGGTGACGTGCCGATCCTGCTCGGCCCGGACGGACCCAGCCTCGGCGGTTTCGTCTGCCCGGCCACCGTGATCACATCCGAGCGCTGGAAGCTCGGTCAGCTCACCCCGGGTGACACCGTGCGGTTCGTACCGGTGTCCGACATCGATTTCACCCCGCTGATCCGCGTGGTCGACGACGGCATCCTGGCCCGCGACGACGAGGTCACCTACCGGCGTTCCGGCGACGACAACCTGCTCGTCGAGTACGGCCCGATGACCCTCGACCTGGGCCTGCGGATGCGCGCGCACGCCCTGCAGGACCGGTTGCGCGCCGAGGGCCTGCCCGGCGTCGTCGACCTCACCCCGGGCATCCGCTCGCTGCAGATCCACGTCGACCCGGCGGTGCTGCCGGTGCGAACCCTGCTCGACGTGGTCCGGTCGCTGGAACTGCCGGACAGCCTCGAGGTGCCCAGCCGGGTCGTGCACCTGCCGCTGTCCTGGGACGACCCGGCGACCCGGGAAGCGATCGCGCGGTACATGGCCGGGGTCCGCGACGACGCGCCCTGGTGCCCGTGGAACATCGAGTTCATCCGCCGGGTGAACGGCCTCGACAGCGTCGACGACGTGTACCGGACCGTTTTCGACGCCAGCTATCTGGTGCTCGGGCTCGGCGATGTCTACCTGGGTGCACCGGTGGCCACCCCGCTCGATCCGCGCCATCGCCTGGTGACCACCAAGTACAACCCGGCGCGCACCTGGACGCCGGAGAACGCGGTCGGGATCGGCGGCGCGTACCTGTGCGTCTACGGCATGGAGGGGCCGGGCGGGTACCAGTTCGTCGGCCGTACCGTGCAGGTGTGGTCGCGGTGGCAGCGCGAGACGCCGTACCTGCTGCGGCACTTCGACCGGATCCAGTGGTACCCGGTCGGCGCCGAGGAACTGCTCGACCTGCGGGCCGACATGGCCGCCGGGCGGCACCGGCTGCGGATCGAGGACGGCACGTTCCGGCTCGCCGACCACGAGCGGTTCCTGACCGAGAATGCCCCGTCGATCGCGGAGTTCCAGACCCGGCAGGCGGCCGCTTTCGGTCAGGAGCGCGCGGACTGGGCGGCGGCCGGGGAGTTCGACCCGCGGCCGGAGCCCGCCACGCCACCGCCGGCCGGTGAGGTGACCGTGCCGGAGGGCGGGACGCTGGTCGAGGCGCCGTTCACGTCCAGCGTGTGGCGCCTCGACGTGCGGCCCGGCGACACCGTCGTGGCCGGGCAGCCGCTGCTCGCCCTGGAGGCGATGAAGCTCGAGACCGTCGTCACCGCGCCCGCCGCCGGGGTGGTCGCGCAGATTCTGGTCAGCCCCGGTGCGCAGGTCGCGCCCGGGAGTCCCCTCGTCGTTCTCGCCGGAAGGGCATCTTGATGACTCCACAGGACCGTGTCCGGGCCGCTTTCGATCAGCTCGCCCTCGAGGAGCGGCCGGAGGCATGGATCACGCTGCGCTCTCTCGAGGCGGTGCTCGCGGACGCCGTCGTGGTCGAGGCCCGCCTCGCGGCGGGCGAGGAGCTGCCACTCGCCGGGAGGTTGGTGGCGGTCAAGGACAACATCGACGTTGCGGAGCTGCCGACGACGGCCGCCTGCCCATCGTACGAATATCAGCCCCTGATCTCCGCCCCCGCCGTGCAACGGCTCGTCGACGCGGGGGCGATCGTGCTCGGCAAGACCAATCTGGATCAGTTCGCGACCGGTCTGGTCGGCACCCGCAGCCCGTACGGCGCGGTCCGCGACGTGCGGGACCCGTCGCGGGTGTCCGGCGGCTCCAGCTCCGGGTCCGCCGTCGTGGTGGCGCTGGGCATCGTGGACCTGGCGCTGGGCACCGACACGGCCGGCTCCGGGCGGGTCCCGGCCGCGTTCCAGCAGATCGTCGGGATCAAACCGTCGCTCGGGCTGGTGCCGACCACCGGCGTCGTGCCGGCCTGCCGCAGCCTCGACTGTGTGACGATCTTCGCCCGGACGCTGGCCGAGGGCCGCCAGGCGATCGCGATCATGGCCGATCCGGTGTGGCCGGCCGACGCCCCGCTGGCCGCGCCGCCGCACCCGATCGTCGCGGTGCCGGACCGCTCCGAGTTGACCGGGATGTCACCGGACTGGCTCGACGCCTTCGAGCAGGCGGCGAAAACCCTGGAAACCGCCGGGGCACGGTTGCGCCCGATCCGTCTCGGACCGTTTCTGGCCGCGGCCAAGCTGTTGTACGAGGGCGGCTTCGTCGCGGAGCGCTACGCGGCGGTCGGCGCGTTCCTGGACACCGCACCGGCCGATGTCGATCCGGTCGTCGGCGCGATCATCACGGGGGCCCGGGACATCCCCGCGCATGTGCTGGTCGCCGACACCGAGCGCCTCGAAACGCTGCGCCGCGAGGCGATGGCCGAGTGGGGTGACGCCGACGCGCTGCTGCTGCCGACCGCGCCGATCCACCCGACGATCGCCGAGGTGGCCGCGGACCCGGTCGGGGTGAACGCGCGGGTCGGCACGTACACGAACTTCTGCAACCTGTTCGACCTGGCCGCCGTCGCCGTGCCGGCCGGGATCGGGGTGCAGGTGATCACGCGCGGGTTCGCCGACGCGGTGGCCCTGGACATCGCCGCGATGCTGACCGGGGTGCCGTCACCCGGCGGCTACGCCGGCGGGCTGCCGCTGCTCGTGGTCGGCGCGCACCTGAGCGGCCAGCCGCTCAACCACCAGCTCACCTCGGCCGGCGCGCGCCTGATCGGCCGGGTCGACACCGCCCCGGAGTACCGGCTCTACGCGCTGCCCAGCACCCCGCCGAAGCCCGGCCTGGTGCGGGTTGCCGAGGGTGGCGCGGCGGTCGAGGGGGAGCTGTGGGAGCTACCGCCGGCCGCGCTGGGGCCGTTCCTGGCCGCGCTGCCGTCACCGATGGTGCTGGGCAAGGTCGGCCTCGCCGACGGCACCTCGGTCACCGGCTTTCTCTGCGAGACGAGCGCGGTCGCCGGCGCCCCCGACATCACCGGGTACGGCGGTTGGCGCAGCTATCGGGCATCGCGGTGAGGCACCGAATACGCAGATTGCGGTAATCCGACACGCCGGAATGGGCCTCCGTCGTGTCATCGCCTTGTTCTTCCCCGCCGGCCGGGGATAATTCGTATTCCTACCCGGTCCCGTCATAAGGGTGGCGCGGTGGATACGAAAAAATCAACGTCGGCGCCTGTCGTGCGAGATGATGTCGATTCGTTTCAAGAACGTCTGGACATGGTCCGGGTCGCCTGCTCGGCGGCGTTGTCGTTGGATGAACTGGTCACCATTGCGGTCGCCCAGGCGAAGGCGGCCACCCGCGCCGCCGCCGGCATCCTGTTCCTGCTCGACGGGGACGAACTGGTGGTGGCGGCCGGTGACGGCTACCCCGCCGAGCTGATGAACACCTGGTCGCGCTTCGCACTGTCGGCCGACACCCCGGCCAGTAGCGTCGTGCGGAACCGGCGGGCAGAATGGTTCTCCGATCCGGCGGAGAAGGCCCGCCGCTATCCTGACCAGGCGCCGAAACGGACCGGATTCAACGCGCTCGCGGCGCTGCCGATCAATTCTCGTCGATCGACACTTGGAGTATTGGGGATCTCTTTCCGGCATCCCCGGGAGTTCGCCCCGGTCGAACGGCTCTTCCTGCTCATGCTGGCCGACCAGGTCGGCATCGCCCTGGCCCGGATCCTCGATGCCGGTCACGGCGACGGCGTTCTCCACCGCACGCGGCTCGCGGATCCGGTGCGCCGCCGAGCGGTGACCGACGCCATGTCGGCCGTCGACGCGGCCCGGGCCACCATCGACGGTGCCACCGCGCTGGCACGGACGATCTGCGACGCGGACAGGGTTCACCTGTCGCTGATCGGCGACGAGTGGACGCCGGCGGCCGGGTCCGGCGCCGCACCCGGGAGCGGACCCGCCAGCCCGGTCGCCGTGCCGTTGTGCGCCGTGACGAATTCCCCGCACGCCCCGTTGACCATCGCCGCCTCGTCGGCCGCAGGCCGGCTGCCGGCGCCGTGCGGTGGCACCGAGACCTACCTCGGCGCACCGGTGTCGGTCCGGGGCGTGGTGGTCGGAGCGCTCTGCGTCTGCGGCGGGCATCCCCGTGCCTGGTCCGACCGGCAGCGGGAGTTGATGGACGTGCTCGCGGCGGGGATCGGCACCGAGCTGACGCTGCGCAGCCGTGCCGCCCGTGAGGGGCGGCTGCTGCGGTCCGTCGAGACTCGCACCCGGCTGCGTGACCGGTTGGCGGCAGCCGGGAGCGTGAGCCAGGTCGCGGGCGCACTGCTGGAGGCGGTGGCGGATGTCGACGGTGTCGTCGGGGCGGCGGTCACGGTCTGCGACGAACAGGCCGGCATGCGGCATCACCAGGCGCGGTGCTCCGATTCCGCCGTCGCCGCGGCTCTCGGCGTGCTCGCGGCCCAGCCACCTGGCCCGGACGGTGTGCTCAACCGGTCACTGTCGCTCAGCGACCTGATCGACGAGCTCCTGGGAGACGCCTCCCCTCTGGTCGAGATAGGTGCTCGGAGAGCGGAGCTCGTGCGGATGCCGGGCCGGCTGACGACCGGTTGGCTGGCGGTCGCCCTCGAGGATCGGGCGGACACCGAACCGGCGCGCCGCGACCTGATCGACCTGGCCCACCTCGGTGGCGTGGCCTTCGACCAGACGGCGATGCAGGAGCGCCACCAGCTGGCCACCGGCAGGGCGGCCTTCCTGGCCGCTGCCTCGGCGCACCTGGAGGCGTCACTCGACATCGACGAGACGCTGCAGCGAATGACCCGGATCGCGGTGCCCGCCCTCGCCGAGGGCTGCCTGGTCTTCCTGGCCGACCCGGGCGGTCTGCGGCTGGCGGCCGCCAGCCATCTGGACATCCGGGTGGAGAAGCGGATCAAGGCGGAGCTGGGCGCCGACCCCGCCTTTCTCCGGATCGCGGAGTCGGCGCTGGCCGAACCGGTGGCCACCGGGGACGACCTGCCGGGCTGGCTGCGGGCGGAACGGGTGCGCTCGACACCGCTGCGGGGCCGGGGCAGGCTCGTCGGGCTGATAACGCTGCTGGACGCGCCCTCGGACGGGCTGCCCCACCTGGCCGACGACACCCTGATGGCCGACCTCGCCATACACGCCGCCATCACGATCGACAACGCGCTGCTCTACGCCAAGCGTTCCGCGGATCTGGCCGCGCTGCAGTACCGGCTGCTGCCGCCGCGCCTACCGCTGCTGCCGGAGTTCGATGTCGCGGCCCACTACCAGGCCGGCGACCGGTCGCTCGACGTCGGTGGCGACTTCTACGATGTCATCACCCTGGCCGAGGACCGCCGGGTCTTCATGATCGGTGATGTCTGCGGTCGCGGCGCGGCCGCCGCCTCGATCACCGGCCTGGCCCGGGCCGTGCTGCGCACCGTCATCCAGGAGGGTGCCTCACCGGCCCAGGCGTTGCAGCGCCTCAACGAGGCCATGCGGACGGCGGGTGACCGCGGTGAACTCTGCACCGCCGTGGTGGTGCGGATCGACGGACGCGGCGACGAGTGCCACCTGACGGCGGCGGTCGGCGGCCATCCCCTTCCCCTGCTGCGCCGGGCCGGGGACACCACCGAGATCGGCCGGCACGGACCGATGCTCGGGCTGCTCGCCTCCCCGGTCTTCCATGAGGTCAGCCTGCCGTTGGCCGGTGATGACGTGGTCCTGCTGTATACCGACGGGATCACCGAGTCGCGGCGCGGCGATGAGTTCTTCGGCTCCCGCCTGGTGACCGCCGTGACCGAGGCCGGGCAGTCCGCGGAGCAGGTCATCACGGTCGCCATGGATCGGGTCGAGCTGTTCCGCGACGAGAGCAACGACGACATCGCCATGCTCGCGGTACGGCCCCGGGGACGGTCGCTGGCCGGGATCGAGTTGCCGGATCTGACCGGACCGTCCGCCCAGCCGGCCGTGCGCGCCTTGATCAGCCGGGTCCTGGCCGATCATGAAGCGGCCCGGAGAAACCTGTGCCGCCGGCTCGCCGTCCTGATGACCCTGGTGCCGCCGTCGGTGACCGGCCCGGTCCACGTCGGTGTGCTGAAGTTGCCGGGACGGTGGCGGGTGGAGATCACCCGGGTGATACCGCCCGATGGCCCGGTGGCGGGTGCGCGGGGGCCGTCCCGGACGGTGCCCGGTGCCCTCGACCAGGTACGGCACGGGATGCAGGTCATGGCGTCCATCGAAGTGGTGAGCGCGTCATGACCGAGCGCCGGTCCGTCCTGGTGGTGGAGGACAACGAGATCGACCTGGAGGTGATCGTACGGGCGCTGCGGCGGTGGGAGCCCGACCTGCGCGTGGATGCGCTCGCCGACGGTGACGAGGTCGTGCCCTGGCTGTTGCGAGCGGTGCGGCTGCCCCGGCTGATGCTGCTCGACCTCGGCCTCGTCGGCAGGAACGGCCGTGCGGTGCTCAGAGACATCCGCCGGGAGCCGGTGCTCGCGGAACTGGCCGTCGTGGTGTTGACCAGCTCCACCGATCCGCGCGATGTGGACGAATGCTACGCGGCCGGCGCGAACGGGTACCTGGTGAAGTCGATCGACATCGCGTTGCTGCAGTCGACGCTGATCGCGGGGGTCACCTACTGGATGAGACACCCGATCGCGTCCTGAAGACCGGAGCCGGCGACCACCGGGACGGTGGAACGCGGCTGCGCTATCTTCACTCCGGCGGCTTCTTCCGCCAGCGGACCGGAGGTGTCAGGGGCATGACGATCGCGGGCAGCGGCAGCATCGATCTCGGCGGGAAGAGCGTGCACCGCCTCGGCTTCGGCGCCATGCGCATCACCGGGCCGGGCGTCTGGGGCCCGCCGCGGGACCACGACGAGGCGATCCGGGTGCTGCGGCGCGCCGTCGAGCTCGGGGTCACGTTCATCGACACCGCCGACTCGTACGGGCCGGACGTCTCCGAGGACCTGATCCGCGAGGCCCTGCACGACGGCAGCGGCTACGGCGACGTGGTGATCGCGACCAAGGGCGGCTTCACCCGGATCGGGCCGGACCGCTGGGTCGCGCTGGGCCGGCGGGAATACCTGCGCCAGTGCGTACTGATGTCGCTGCGCCGCCTCGGCGTCGAGCAGATCGACCTGTGGCAGCTGCACCGCATCGACCCGAACACCCCGCGCGACGAGCAGTTCGGCGAGCTCAAGGCGTTCCTCGACGAGGGCCTGATCAATCAGGTCGGCCTCTCCGAGGTCAGCGTCGACGACGTACGGCAGGCGCAGGCCGCCGGGCTGCCGGTCGCGTCCGTGCAGAACCGCTACAACCTCGGTGACCGCCGTGCCGAGGACCTCGTCGACTTCTGCACCGAGCAGGGCATCGCGTTCATCCCGTGGGCCCCGGTCGACGCCGGCGCCCTCGCGCGTCCGGGCGGCCCGCTCGACCAGGTCGCCGAAGCGCACCCGGGGGTCACCACCGGGCAGCTGGCCCTGGCCTGGCTGCTGCGGCGCTCGCCGGTGATCGTCCCGATCCCGGGCACGTCGTCGGTCGGCCACCTCGAGGAGAACCTGCTCGCCGCGGACGTGCAGCTCACCGACGACGAGTTCGCCACGCTGACCAAGGCGGTCTGAGGCGGAGCCCGCAGTCAGCCGATTGACGGATCGCGAACCCGTCGGCCGACGGCTGCGGGGCACTGCCGCGGTGGGCGAGGCTCTTCCCATGACTTCCACCCGCAACTTCCTCTCCTACAAGTCGAGCGGCTCGATCCTGAGCGTCTATGCGAAGGACTCGGTGCTCTCGGTCGGGTCCATCGGGTCGATCCTGTCGATCGGGTCGTTCGGCTCGGTGCTGTCGGTCGGCTCGGCCGGCTCGTTCGCGTCGGTGCTGTCGGCCGGGTCGGCGGGGTCGGTGATGGCGATCGGCGCGTTCGCCTCGATGCTGACCGCCGGGTCGCTGGTCACCGCCGGACTGGCCGTCGCGGCCGTCGCCCTCGGCGTGCTGCTGGTCGCCCTGACACCCCGGCCCGGCTGGATCCGGTGACCGGCTCGCCTGGCTCGCCGGTCGCCTGACGCCCCAGGAGGGTGGATCCGGTGACCGGCTGCAACCTGCTTGCACCGGGAAGCGGCCGAAACTCGCCGGTGATTGCTTCATGGTGGAGGCATGGCACAACCAGGGGCTCGTCTTGCGCGGCTGTTGACGGTGGCCGTGTGGGGATCGGGCGCCCTGCTCGGTGTGATCGTGGTGCCGGGTGTGACCGGCTGGGGCACCGACCTCCAGGTGCGGACGATGAACGACCTGGTGTTCGCGCCGGTCACGCTGATGACCGCGGCGCTGGGCCTGAGGCTGGTGCTGAAGGGCGGCCTGCAGCCGAGCGAGCGCCGGGCCTGGCTCGTGCTGGAAGTGGCGTTCCTCCTGCAGGGCGTCGCCCGGATGACGTCGCTGGTCCGGGACTTCCTGCCGGGTATGCCGCCCTACCCGTCCGTTTCTGACTACCTGTACGTGCTGGCGATCCCGTTCCTGGTGGCCGGGCTGGTGCTGCTGCCCGCCGCGCGCCGTAACCGGGCCGAGCGGGTCAAGCTGCTGATCGACTCGCTGATCATCGTGGCCGGCGCGTGCATGGCGCTGTGGTACCTGGAGATCGGGCCGATCCTGCAGACCCCGGGCGCCGATCCCGTGGTGATCGCGTTCTCGGCCACGGTGCCGGTCCTCGACCTGCTGGTGCTCTTCGCGCTGGTCACCCTGCTGCTGCGCCGCCCGAAGGCCGGGGTCGCGGTGGGACTGCTCGGCGCGGCGATGACGGTGAACGTGGTCGCCGACAGCACGTACACCATCGCGTACGTACAGTTCGGGGTGTACTTCCAGCCCGGCAGCTGGCCGTTCCTGCTGTGGGCGGCCGGTGCCTTCCTCGCGTTGCTCGCCGTGCACCATCGGCTGCGCCAGGACGGTGCGACCTCCGGTGAGCGGCGCAGTCGCGGTCGTTTCGGCTGGCTTCCGTACGGTGCGGTGGTGCTCGCCTACGCGCTGATCGCCTTCGTCGCGCGGGACCAGTCGATGTACCCGCTCGGCGGCATGATCCTCGGCGGCATCGTGATCACCAGCCTGGTGATCGTCCGGCAGATGTTCGCGCAGCGGGAGAACCGTCGCCTGGCCGTCACCGACCCGCTCACCGGGCTGTCCAACCGTGCCCTGATCGCCGAGCTGCTCAGCGAGATGCTCCGTCAGCCGCACCGCGACGACCGGCACAGCGCCGTGCTGCTGATCGACCTCGACCGCTTCAAGCCGATCAACGACGCGTACGGGCACGAGGCCGGTGACGCCGTGCTCAAAGCGGTCGCGGCGGCGCTGCGCGCGGTGATCCGGACCGGGGACACCGCGGGGCGGCTCGGCGGTGACGAGTTCGCCGTGCTGCTGCCCGGGATGCCGAGCCGGGAGGTCGCCGAGAGCATCGCGCAGCGGCTGGTCGAAGCCCTGCGCACGCCGGTGATCTTCGGCGATCTGCTGCTGGGCGTCGAGGCCAGCATCGGTGTCGCGTTCCTCGACGAGACCACCGCCGACACCGCGCAGCTGATCGCCCACGCCGACGCCGCCATGTACGCGGTCAAGCGCGCAGGCCGCGGCCACTACCGCGTCTACACCCCGGAGCTGGACACCCGCGCGCGCGACGCCGAGCTGCGCGACGCGGTGGAGAACGGCGAACTCGTCCTGCACTTCCAGCCGGTGGTCAACCTGGTCGGCGGCGACGGCATCGCGGTCGAGGCGCTGGTGCGCTGGAACCATCCGGTCCGGGGCCTGCAGATGCCGGGCGCCTTCATCGAACTGGCCGAGGAGACCGGCGCGATCATCCCGATCGGCGAGTGGGTGCTGCGCGAGGCGTGCCGGCAGGCCGTCGGCTGGTCCACCCCGACCGGCGAGAAGGTGTGGCTGAGCGTCAACGTCTCGGCCCGCCAGGTCACCCAGGCCGGCCTGGTCGACACGATCCGCGAGGTGCTGGCCGAGACCGGGTTCCCGGCCGACCGGCTCGTGCTGGAACTGACCGAGAGCGTGATCCTGCAGCCCGACGAGCAGACCGTGGCACGGCTGAGCACGCTGCGCGAGATGGGCATCGGCATCTCGGTCGACGACTTCGGCACCGGGTACGCGGCGCTGAGCTACCTGCGCACCCTGCCGGTCAGCATCCTGAAGATCGACCGCTCGTTCGTCGACGGCATCGACACCGACCCGGACACCTACGCGGTGGCCGAGGCGCTGGTCCGGCTGGCCCGCGCGTACCGGCTGCACGTGGTGGCCGAGGGCATCGAGACCGCGGAGCAGGCCCGGTGCATGGCCGAGATGGGCTGCACCTACGGCCAGGGTTATCACTTCGCCCGCCCGATGTCCGGCCCGGCCCTGGCCGACCTGCTCGCCTCCGGCGGCGTCGGCAGTCAGATGGTCGCCCGCTGACCGGTATTCGGCTGGCTTCCCGGGGTGTCTCCGCGCCCGCGAGACACCCCGGGAAGCCAGCCGGGGTCAGGACGGGAGCAGGGCGGTGCCGAGGTTCTCGGCGGCGAGGTAGGGGTTGAGGTGGGGGTGGCGGGAGCCCACCGCGACGTCGCGCCAGTAGCGCTGCAGCGGGTTGCCGGCCGCGAAGCCGCTCGCGCCGTGCAGGTCGAGCATCAGGTCCACCGCTGACCGGCAGTCGCGGGCCGCGGAGGCCATGTCCATGGCGAGCCGGGCCGGTTCGGGCGACGCGGCGTCGACGGTCTCCGCCGCCCGGGCCACCGCGAGCATGGTGCTCCGGGCGCGGTCGACGAGGTGGGTCGCGTCGGCCAGCCACTGGCGGGCGCCGGGGGAGTCGCCCATCCGTGCGTACCCGGTCATGAACGGTTTCCGGTCCGAGGCGAACATCGCGGTGACCACGTCGAGCGCACCGGTCGCGGCGCCGACCACCGGGCCCAGGACGGTGAGCGCGTAGAGCAGTCGCTGTGCCGCCGCCGGCGGGGTGGCCGGTGCCACCCGCTCGGCCGGGACCAGCAGGTCCGTCGCGACCAGGGTGTGGCTGCCGGTGCCGCGCATGCCGGCCATCCGCCACGTCCGGTCGACGGTCAGATCCGCGACCGGGACCAGCATCAGCGAGTACGCGCCGTCGACCATCAGGGCCAGGCCCGCCCACGCGGCGTCCTCGCAGCCCGAGACGTTCGGCCAGCGTCCGGTGACCCGGACCCCCTCGGCGACGCGCTCGCCTCGACCGGCCGGGACACCGGAGCCGCAGGCCACCGCGTCCGGGTCGGCGTGGAACTCGGCAAGAACGGCGTCGGGGAAGGAGGCCGCCGTAAACGTCTTGCTGGTCGCGCAGGTGCCGGCGATCCAGGCCGTGGACGGACACGCCCGGGCCAGTGCGGCCAGGTGCACGGCGAGAGCTTCCGGGTTCGACTCGGCTCCGCCGTACAACATCGGGGTGCGCAATGCGAAAGCACCAGCGGCGCCGGCGGCCTTCAAGCTCTCCGGTGCGAGGCGTTCCTGGTTCTCGGTCTGTTCCGCGTTGTCGCGGAGGATTCGGTACGTGGTGTCGGTGCTCGTCACGGGAGAAAGTGCACCATCGGCGCGGGTGCCGCGACCATGCGTGCGCGGCCCGGGTCCATACGCGGATGTGCGGCTACCATCGCGCGGTGGACATGATCAGCGAGGTGATCGGCAGCGTCCGGGCCGGGAACGTCGGCGCTCGCCCGGTCCACGCGTCCGGGGCGTGGGGGATGCGGTACGACGCGTTCGCCGGCAGCGGCTTCCACATCCTGACGCGCGGGGACGCCTGGCTGATCACGCGGAACGAGGAGCCGGTCGCGCTCACCGCCGGTGACGTCGTGCTGAGCCCGTCCGGCGCGGCGCACGGGCTCAGCCACGCGCCGTGCGGATTCGGTGAGCTGCCGCCGGCGGTGATGGCCGTCGAGCCGCCCCCGGTCGAGCCGTCCGACGTGGAGTTCCTCTGCGGGGCGTACCGGTTGGACCGGGGCCGGGCGCACCACTACCTGCGGGCGATGCCCGACGTGGTCGCGGTGTCACCGGACTACGACCGGCATCCGGAGCTGCGCTCGCTGATCGGCCTGCTCGGCGCGGACACCGCCGCTGACCGGCCCGGCACCCGGGCGACCCGGTCGGCGCTGCTCGACCTGCTGCTGGTGCACGTGCTGCGGCTGTGGCTGGAGGACGAGGGCGGGGTGACCTGGCCGGCGCTCGACGATCCGGTGGTGTCGCCGGTGCTGCGGGAGATGCACGCCAGCCCGGAGAAACCGTGGACGGTGCAGCGGCTCAGTGCGAGCAGCGGGCTGTCGCGGACCGCGTTCACCCGGCGGTTCACCGCTGTGGTGGGTGAACCGCCGATGACGTATCTGATGAACTGGCGGCTGGACCGCGGGGCGCGGTTGCTGCGGGAGACGTCGTCGCCGCTGGCGACGATCGCCCGGCAGGTGGGCTATGCGACGGAGTTCGCGTTCGCCGGTGCCTTCCGGCGGGAGTACGGGGTGTCGCCCGGCCGGTTCCGCAAGTCGGTGTAGTCGGCTGGTTTTCAGGGGTGTCTCGGGATGGCTGAGACACCCCTGAAAACCAGCCGACTACCTGACGCCGGATCAGGTTCGGGAGCGGCGTAGCAGCCAGACGAAATACGGCGCGCCGATCAGGGCCATCATCAGGCCGGCCGGGATCTGCGCCGGCGCGATGATCGTGCGGCCCAGCGTGTCGGCGGTGCAGACCAGCAGGCCCCCGAGCAGCATGGCGACCGGGATGATCCGCCCGTGCCGGACGCCGACCAGGCTGCGGGCCAGGTGCGGTGCGACCAGACCGACGAAGCCGACCACCCCGATCGCGATCACGCTCACCGCCGCGGCGACCGCCGCGACCGTCAGCAGGGTCAGGCGTGCGCCCTCCCGGCGTACCCCGAAGATCCGCGGGGTGTCCTCGTCGATGGCCAGCAGGTCGAGCTGGCGGCGCATGCCCAGCGCCGCCGGGATCGCGACCAGCAGCACCAGCGCGACCGGCAGCACGTCGGCGAAGGTGCGGCCGTACGTGGTGCCGGAGAGCCAGGTCAGGATCCGCGGGGTGTCCCACGGGTCGGCGCGCAGCAGCAGGAACGTGCTGACGTTGCTGAGCGCGTACCCGCAGCCGATGCCGATCAGCAGGAACCGGTCCGGGAGCAGTCCGCCGCGCCACGCCAGCACGGTGATCAGCGCGAACGTGGCCAGACCCATCACGACGGCCAGGACGATCAGCGTGGGACGGCCGCCGGACAGCGCCGAGGTCACCACGATCACCGCGCCCAGCCCGGCGCCCGCGGTGATGCCGAGCACGCCCGGCTCCGCGAGGGGGTTGCGGACCGTGCCCTGCACCAGCGTGCCGGCCAGGGCGAGGGCCGCACCGGCGACGACGGCCGCGGCGACCCGCGGGGCCCGGTCGTCGAGCGCCCGGCCGATCAGGTCCGGCGCGGTGCCCTGCAGCCACAGCACGATGTCGCCGGTGCGCAGCCACAGGCTGCCGGCCAGCAGACCGGCCACCGTGGCGACGGCCAGCAGCGCGGCCACCACGATCAGCACGGTGGTGAACCGGCGGCGGGAGCGGACCGCGACGTACGCCCGGGGCGCCTCGCGCGCGGCGCCGGCGTCGCGCAGCCGCAGCGCCAGGATCACGATCACCACGGCGCCGAGCAGCGCGGTCGGGATGCCGGTGGGGATCGAGGCGGCCGCCTGCGCGCCGAGGATCGCCCGCAGCACCGCGTCCGCGAGGATGACCAGCAGTGCCCCGGCCAGTCCGCAGGCCGGGATCAGGAAGCGGTGCCGGGCCAGGGCGCCGATCCGGTGGGCGGCCAGGCGTACCGCGACCGGCGCCGCGAGCCCGACGAACGCGATCGGCCCGGCGAGCGTCACCGAGATGCTGGTCAGCAGCACGGCGCAGAGCACCGCGACGACCCGGGTCGAGCGGACCGGCACACCGAGCGAGGCGGCCGCGTCGTCGCCGAGGCCGAGCACGTCGAGGCGGGTGGCCAGCAGCAGGGCGGCGCCGAGCGCGACCACGATGACCGGGGCGGCGCGCAGGGCGGCGTCGATGTTCAGTTGGGCGAGCGAGCCGCTGCCCCAGGCGTACAGGCCGGTGGTGCTCTCCTTGAACAGGATCAGCAGCATCGCGGTGGCCGCGTCGAGCGCCATCGCGACCGCCGAACCGGCCAGGATCAGCCGGGTCGAGCCGATGCCCGAGGCGGTGCCGACCAGCCCGAGCACCAGGCCCGCGGCGAGCAGGCCACCGGCGCAGGCCACCGCGCCGGACGCCCAGAGCGGCACGGCGAGGCCGAACGCGGCGACCGCGCACAGCGCGAAGTAGGACCCGGCGGTGACGGCGAGGGTGTCCGGCGCGGCCAGCGCGTTGCGGGTGACCGACTGCAGCAGGGCCCCGGCAGCGCCGAGCGCCACCCCGACCGCGACCCCGGCCAGCACCCGCGGCAGCCGCGAGCCGGTCAGCACGTCCGCGACCGGTACGCCACCGACCTGCTCACGCGCCCCGAGCAGGTAACGCACCAGGTCGGTGAAGCCGATGCCGGAGGTGCCCTGGGTGATGTGCCACAGCCCGGCCACCACGACCGCGACGAGCAGGACGGCCAGCACGGCCGCCCCGCTCATCCCGCGACCGAGTCCCAGGCCGGGCAGTGCCGGCCGTACCCGGGTGTCGCTCACGCCGTGGTCAGGATCTTCACGTAGGCGTCGATGGCCTGCTCGTTGGAGAGCGGGCCGCCGGCGCCCCAGACACCCGCCGGGAACGCGTACGCACGGTTCTCCTTGACCGACGGCAGCGCCGACCAGATCGGGCTCTTGCGCAGTTCCTTGACGTAGCTGTCCGCGGTGTCGTCGTCGGAGTAGAACAGGGTGGCACTGCCGACGGCGGTGAGGCCCTCGATGTCGGTCTGCGCGAGACCGTACGCCGGGTCGACGCCGCCGCTGCCGTACGTCTTGTTGATCGCGTCGGTCCAGGCCGGTACCAGGCCGAGCTGCTCGCCGAGCTCGGTGAACAGCGCGCCCTTGCCGTACGGGCGGATGACGACGTTGCCGCCCTCGATCCAGCCGTCGAAGAACAGGAAGTCCTTCGCGGTGACGTTCGCGGCCGCGACCGTGGTCTTCGCCTCGGCGAGGTGCGTGTCGAACTGGCTCAGCACCTTCTCGGCGCGCTCGGTACGGCCGGTGGCCGTACCGATCATCGAGAAGACCTTCTTCATGTTCGCGATCTGGCCGGTGGCGTCGGCGCCCACGGTGGCCAGCACCGGCACGCCGCGCTTCTCCAGCTTGGTGATCAGCTCGTCGTCGGCCTTGAACGCCTCCACGATGATCAGATCGGGGTTCGTCGCGTAGAGCGCGTCGAGGTCGGGCTGGCCGCGCTCGCCGGTGTCGACGACGCCCGCGGGCAGCGTCTCGGCCTTGACGTAGGTGGCGTAGCCCTTGGCGTCGGCGACCGCGACCGGGTTGAGGCAGAGCGTGATCAGGTCCTCGGTCTGCTGCCACTCCAGCACGGCGACCCGCTGCGCCGGCTTGGCCAGCTCCACCGTGCGGCCGACGCCGTCGGTGATCGACACCGGGCCGGTCGCGGTCGTCGTGGTGTCGTTGGCGCAGGTCTGCGACGTGGGGGCGGCCGAGCCGGCGGCGGCGGGCTCGTCCACCTTCGTGGTGCCGCAGGCGCTGAGCGCCACGGCGACCGCGGCGAGGGCCGCCGTGGTGATCGCGAGGCGGTTGACAAGGATCATCGGACTTTTTCTCCTGGGTGGATCGGGGGCGCCGCGGGGGCGGCGTGACGGTTGCGGGCGGGATGCCGCCCGACGGGGTCGAGGCGCAGGCGCCCGGTGCGCGGGTCGACGTCGACGTCGACCCGCAGGTCGTAGACCTCGCTGAGGTGCTCGGCGGTGAGCACCGCGAGGGGGTCGCCGGCCGCGTGGATGCGCCCGGCGTGCAGCAGCACGAGCGTGTCCGCGACCCGGGCGGCGTGGTCGAGGTCGTGCAGCACGATGCCGACGGCGACGCCGTGCTCGTCGGCGAGGTCGCGGACCAGGTCGAGCGTCTCGATCTGGTAGCGCAGGTCCAGGTGGTTCGTCGGTTCGTCGAGCAGCACCACGCCGGTCTGCTGGGCCAGGCAGGCGGCCAGCCAGACGCGCTGCATCTCGCCGCCGGACAGCTCGCCGACCGGCCGCTGGGCCATCTCGGTCACGCCGGTGACCGCCATGGCCGCGGCGATCGCCTCCCGGTCGGCCGGGGACGGGCCGGCGAAGCGCCGCCGGTGCGGGTGCCGGCCGAACGCGACGACCTCGCCGGCCGTCAGCCCGTGCGGGGCCTGGCGCGACTGGGAGAAGAGGGTGACCTCCCGCGCGAAGTCCCGGGCGCTCAGCAGCGACACCGCCCGGGCCGGCCGCCCGTCGCGGTGCTCGAGGGTCACCTCGCCGCCGTCCACCCGGTGCAGCCGGGCCAGCGCCCGCAGCAGCGTGGACTTGCCACTGCCGTTCGGCCCGATCAGCGCGGTCACCCGGCCGGGCGCCAGCTCCACCGAGACGCCGTGCACCACGGCGGTCTTGCCGTACCGGAGCACGAGCTGGTCACCGCGGAGCACGGCCGCGGAGGGCGCAGGCGTCGTGGACATCGAGCGGCTCCGAATTCGCAGGGCAGCAGGCGCGGCACGCCCGGTCGAGGCAGCCGTCGGCCTCGCTTGCGGCGTGACCGTGCTGGCCGGCCGGAGTGAGGTTAGGTTTGCCTTGCCTTACGGAGGCTAGATGATCATCAGATTGTCGGCAATCCGGCCCTCAGGACAGGCGATACGGGATTCCGGACATCAGGCGCGATAGGCGGGCGCCTGGGCGAGCAGGCCCGGCGTCACGTTCATCACCCGCTGGAACGCGGCGATGAACGTGCTCGGCTGCGCATAACCGAGCCGTTCGGACACCCCGCGCACGTCCACGCCCTCGGAGAGCAGGGCCAGCGCCTGGTGCACGCGCAACGCCTGCCGCCACTGCGCGAACGACAGCCCGGTCGCGCCGCGGAACGCCCGGGTGATCGTCCGATCGCTGATGCCCAGCTGGTCCGCCCACTCCTGCAGCCCGCGGTCGTCGGCGGGGTCGGCCAGCAGCGCCTCGGCGATGCCGTCGATGCGGGGATCGCCGGGCAGCTCCAGCGCGAACTGCCGCTCCGAGGGGTCGAGCACGTCGAACACGACCGCCTCGGTGCGGGCCCGCGCCTCGGCGTCGAGATCCGTGCGGACCAGGCGCAACAGCAGCGACTCCAGCAGTGGGGTCATCGTGATCGACGTCGGTCCGGCGAACGCGACCGGGGTGCGCTCGGGGACGAAGAACGCGTCGTGCAGCTCCGCGCCGGCGGTCAGCCGGCCGCCGTGGACCACGCCGGCGGGCAGCCACAGGCCGTACCCGGCCGGGACCGTGAAGATCCGGTTGCCGATCCGCGAGGTCAGCGTGCCGCCGCGCACCCACACCAGCTCGTGCATCGGATGCGCGTGCGGCAGCCAGTCGGTGGCGACGCCGGACACCTCCGACTCGGCGACGATCGTGAGCGGCCCCAGGTCACCGGCCGGCACCGACACGGCCCGGCGCACCACCGTCGCCGGGTCGCGCCGCCAGGTCCCCAGGCTCAGGGCGTCGTGGGCCGGCATGCCGACGAGGGTACGCGAGCGATCTTCACCATCCGCGCCGTCAGGCGGCGTCAGCGCCGCTTCGGCAAAATTCCTGAGGGGTACGCAGGGTCTGGCGCCCGGCCGGTGACCGCCGTCACCCTTCGTGATGGGTCCTCTGAACGGCCATCCGGCAACGGACTCAGGGGCGACTTCCGATGTGGAGAAAAGCCCGTTTTCGTCATCAAAGCTATCCTGAGGATGGAGCGTTGATGAAGAAGATTGCTCGTGTGGTGACCGTAGGTGGCCTCGGTGTTCTCGCCGCACTCGCCACGGCAGCCGGGCCCGCCCAGGCCTCGGGCGCCAACCAGGCGCCGGTGACCAAGCAAGCGGGCGGTTGCTGCAACGATTCCGGAGACACCGGACAGGTCGTCGGCTGGTACACATCTCAGCAGGCGTGCACGGTCGCGGGCCAGTTCGGCCGGGACAACTCCGACTGGAGCGACTTCGACGTCACGTACGTGACGGTCGGCGAGCGGCGCGGGACGTGGGCACTGCGGATCCTCACCGACGGTGACTGGTTGCAGCCGGGCTTCCGGCCGTACGGCCCGTCGCTGGTCGCGGCGTACCCGCTGCTGCCGGGACGTCCGGGCTGGATCCGGCCGCGGCACCTCCGCCCGGCCACCTTCTTCGTCGGGCCGCAGGGTGGCTTCATCTCCGGACACCAGGGCGGCTTCGGCGGTGGACGTCCGGGCAGCGTCTTCGTCGGCCCGCAGGGGGGATTCAACCCGGGACATGGCGGTTTCAACCCCGGCCACGGTGGGTTCAACCCCGGCCACGGTGGGTTCAACCCCGGCCACGGTGGGTTCAACCCCGGGCACGCTGGTGGTGGACACCACGGGGGCTTCAACCCGGGACACCAGGGGGGTAACAACTCCGGACACCAGGGTGGTTGGAACCCGGGACACCAGGGGGGTTCCAACTCCGGTCACGGTGGCGGTTCCAACTCCGGGCACGGCGGGGGCTCCAACTCCGGGCACGGCGGGGGCTCCGGCCCGGGGCACTCCGGTGGCGGGCAGTCGGGCGGCTCGGGGCACTCGGGTGGGGGTATGTCCGGTGGTGGCGCTCCTGGCGGTGGGTCGTCCGGTGGCGGCGCTTCCGGTGGCTCCGGGCACAGCGGCGGCGGGGCTTCCGGTGGCTCGTCGGGTGGCTCGTCCGGTGGCGCTTCTGGTGGTCAGCAGGGTGGCGGCTCGTCCGGTGGTGGCTCCGGGCACTCGGGTGGCGGCTCGTCCGGTGGTGGCCAGCCTGGTGGCGGCTCGTCCGGTGGTGGCCAGCCCGGCGGCGGCTCGTCCGGTGGCGGCGCGTCGGGCGGTGGCTCGGGGCACTCGGGTGGCGGCTCGTCGGGTGGTCAGCAGGGTGGCGGCTCGTCCGGTGGTGGCTCCGGCCACTCCGGCGGCGGCGCGTCCGGTGGCACCCGCTGATGCGATCTCTCACTGACGTCGGGGAGACATAACCCTCGGCCAATCCCGGCAACAGCCCTCGATCGATCATCCCCGCACTCCGGGAAGGCCGATCGGGGGCTGTTGGTATGCCGGCGCGCTATTCCTCAGGAGCGCGGAGCATGAGCCGAATCATAAAGCGAACGCTCGTTCTTGACACGGGGCACTGCCGCCTCCAGACTCAAAAACGAACAGTCGTTCGCTAAGGAGAAGCTCATGTCCACCCAGGTACAGCCCGAGACCACCACGGCCACGCCGTCGCCCTGGCCGAGGGTCGCCGCCGCGGTGGCTCTGCTCACCGTGATCATCAGCGTGCTGCTCACCGCGTTCGCCTGGCCGTCGGTGCACTCGTCGCTGCACGACGTGCCGATCGCCGTGGCCGGCCCGGCCGCCGCGGCCGACCAGGTGATCGCCACCCTCGACACGAAGATGCCCGGCGCGTTCGACGTCACCCGCGTCGCCGACAGCGCCGCCGCCGAGCAGCTGATCCGCGACCGCGAGGTCTACGGCGCGATCGACCTCAGCAGCGGCACCCCGCACCTGCTGACCGCCTCGGCCGGCAGCGCCTCGATCGCGCAGTCCCTGCAGGCCCTCGGCACCGCTCTCGCGCAGGCGCAGGCACCGGGCAGCGGCCCGGCGGTCACCACCCGCGACGTCGTCGCCCTGCCCGCCGACGACCCGCGCGGCGCCGGCCTGTCCGCCGCGGCCCTGCCCCTCGTGATGGGCGGCCTGCTCACCGCGGTGCTGCTCACCAACCTGCTGCGCGGCACCACCCGCCGGGTCACCGGCGCGCTGACCTTCGCGGTCACCGGCGGGCTGGCCATGGCCGCGATCCTGCAGTTCTGGTTCGGCTCGATCGACGGCTCCTACCTGGCCAACGCCGGCGCGATCGCCCTGACCATCGGCGCCATCTCGATGACCCTGCTCGGGCTGGAGGCACTGTTCGGCTACCCGGGCTTCGGGCTCGGCGCGGTGCTGATGATGCTGGTCGGCAACCCGTTCTCCGGCCTCACCAGCGCACCCGAGATGCTGCCCGGCTGGGGTGGCGCTTTCGGTCAGCTGCTCCCGCCGGGTGCCGGTGGACAGCTGCTGCGCTCGACCGCGTTCTTCGACGGCCACGGCGCCGCGCACGCCACCGTCGTACTGATCTCCTGGCTTGTTCTTGGTGTTGTTCTCTGCCTGGTCAGCGGAGTGCGCGCGGGTCGCGCCCGCACCACCGCCCCGGTGACCGGCGCCGCATCCCCCGCTGTCACCCCTGCCACGGTCTGAGTGATTTGCCCGAGGTGGGGGTATGCAGCAGCGAATGATCAGAGCAGCGCACTCATGACGGTGTCCCTCGACTCGGCCCAGCCTGCCGAGGACGGCGCCGCCGAGCCCGGTGCCGCCGCCGAGCCCGGTCGCAAGCGCCGCTGGGCCCGGCGCGCCGCCGTCGCCGCGGTGATCGTCCTGTTCGCTGTCGAGCTCGTTCTCGGCTGGTCGTCGCTGTCCTCGGCGCTCGGCCAGCTGAGAGCGCCGCACCTGGGCTGGCTCGCCGCCGCGGTGATCGCCGAGCTGGCGGCGATGGGTACCTACGCGCGAATGCAGCACACCCTGCTGCGCTCCGCCGGGCTGAAGGTGCCGCTCTACCGCAACATCGCGCTCGCCTACGCCGCCCACTCGCTCAACGAGACCCTGCCGGGTGGCCCGGCGTTCTCCACCAAGTTCAACTTCCAGCAGATGCGCCGCTTCGGCGCGACACCCGCGGTCGCCGCCTGGTGCATCGCGCTGTCCGGCATCCTGTCCACCACGGCACTCGCGGTGGTCACCGTGGTCGGTGCGCTCTTCGCCGGCGGCACCCCGCACTGGTACGGACTGGCCGCCCTGGTCACCGCCATCGCCCTGCTGGTGTTCGGCGTCCGCCGGGTCAGCCGCCGCCCCGCCGCGCTGGAGCCCGCGACCCGGGCGGTCCTGGCGCGGTTCAACCGGCTCCGCCGCCGCCCCGCCGAGCAGGGCCTGGACAAGATCCGGCACTTCGTCGGCCAGCTCGGCGCCGCCCGCCTGACCCCCGGCCGTGGGCTCGCCGCCGCGGTCTTCGCGGTGCTCAACTGGGGGCTCGACGCCGCCTGCCTGTGGATGTGCGTCCGGGCGGTCAGCGACGCGCCGGTCAACGCCGTCCAGCTGCTGCTCGCCTTCTGCGCGGGGATGGCCGCCGGCACCGTGACCCTGGTCCCCGGTGGGCTCGGCATCATCGACAGCGCGCTGATCCTCGGCCTGGCCGGCGGGGGAGTGCCGACCGGCACCGCGATCGCCGCCGTCGTGCTCTACCGGATCATCAGCTTCGGCTTCATCATCGGCGCGGGCTGGATCACCTGGCTCGTCATGCGCCACCGCCACCGCACGGCGTGACGAAGACCCGGCCCGGGTACTGCCTTTTCCATGACTCCCCGCCCGGTCCGTGTCCTCACGGCACTGTTGATCGCCACGGCTGTGGCCACCGTCGTGGTCGAGGTGCTCAATTTCTGGTACGCACCGGAGCGCGGCGCCGGCTTCGTGGTGCGGACGGGCTGGGCGCTCGTTCGTACCCTCGGGTGGTTGATCTTGATCTTCCAGGTCCGCCGGGCTCGGGCCACCGCCAAGCCGCTGAGTCTGATTCTGACCATGACCACGCTGTTCGCGGTCGGTCGCCTGATCGTCCCGTCCTCGGGCCGCCCGGCGCTGCCCGGCCTGATCAGTTTCGGCGTGCTCGCGCTGCTCTGCCTGACCGTGGTGGTGCTGCTCCACCGCCACCCGGGCATCGACGCGCACCTGATCCACCAGCCGCGGCGACCGGTTCTGACCAGGGAGGGCCTGAGCCTGCGGGAGGCCCCGCCGAGCGACCCGTGGGTGCTGACCGCCCGGCTGGCCTCGTTCAGCTACAGCCCGTTGATGCTGGTCCCGGCCCTGACCGCGGTCGGCACGCTGCGGCACCGCCCGGAGTGGACCCTGGCCGTGATCCTCTGGATCCTGGCCGGCATCGCGGTGAGTTACGTGGCCCTGCTGTCCGCTTATTTCATCGGCCGGGGCAGCCACCGCGCCCGCGCCGCATTGACCTCGACCACGCTGGCGGTGCTGGCCTTCGACCTGCCGCTGTGCTGGATCCTGCTGGGCGAGGACGGCTTGATCCGCGACGGCGCGCCCTTGGTGGTGGCGGCCGCCATCACCGTGTACGCCCTGCGGCGAGCCGCCCACACACCCGCCCGAGCCGCCGTGTAGCCCGGCGGGCTCGAGGTTGCTGTGTGGGGACTTTGGGTGCGCTCCGCGCCGTAACTTCACACGGTTGTTGGGTGGGGTTTTTGGGTGCGCTCGCGGCCGGTCAGCGGTCGTAGGAGTGTGGACCGCCGAGCCAGTAGCTCAGATATTCGGACTGGACGTCGCCGGTGAGCAAGTCGGCCAGTGTGGTGGCGAATCCGGTTTCGTACCGTTCCCAGAGCGGTCCCCGCTCCTTGAACATCACGGGCCAGTCGCCGTGCCGGGCTTGACGTGCCAGAACAGGAAATCGCCGTTCCCGGTGTGCCCCCAGGAGATCAGGTCGTCGCCGGGCTCGAACCATGCGGGAATGTCTTCCCGCTCCGGGTTCCAGTGCGACGCGTCACCCAGGTGCCAGTCCCGCCGCCAATTGCCCCGGCCGAAGAACTCCGCGCCGACACACTCGTGGGCATACGAGTTGTGCTCGGCCAAGTTCGCCCACTCCTCGGGTGCGTCGCAGGCGCACACATGGACGTGGTCATCGACCGATCCCGGGCCGTAAGCGTCGATGAATGCCTTGTAGTCGCCGGGCAGTGTGACGCCGAGTTCGGTCTCCACCGCTGACCAGTCCCTGCGCTCCTCGGCCTGATCGGCCAGGGGTGGCAAGCCCAGGATCTCCGCCAGGTGCGCGGCAGCCTCGGCCGGTGTCCGGTGTGATTCGGCGCGGTCCGCGACGGTGCGTTCACCGGACACGGTGTCGTCCGGCCGGAGCAGGTCACCGCCGGTGCCGCTCACGACTGCGTACGACTCGGTGAGCTCGACGACGACCAGGTCCACGTCGCGCGGCTGCCGGCCGGACTCGTTGCAGGCAAGGTGGAAGCGTTCACCTGGCTCTGCCCAGCGCCGTCGGTGATAATCCGGCTCGCCGTCAAGCCGCCACCCGTCCGCAACGGCTTCGACGGAATCGATGGAGAACGCGAAACGCTCAATACGCACGACCAGCATTTTGCACGCCCTTGAGGACATGGTCCGTACCGCGGTGCTACGTCAACTGTGTCGTCTGCCCGCCGGCCGCCGGTAGATTCCGCGCGTGGACCGTGATCACCTCCTGAGCTTGTTGGATCCGAAGGACGAGGTGCTGGCCGCGTGTCGGCGAGCGGTGCTGTACGGCAGGCGGTGGCGGGTCTACTCGACGCCGGTGCCGGCTCCTGATCTGGTGTGGATCTACACCATCCGGGAGGCGCAGCTGCGGGAAGCGGAGACTGCGACGCTCGGCTTCACCTCGGCCCTCGAAGCCTTACGGTCGCTCGGCAACAAGGCGGTGTGTCTCGGGTACGCGGTGGGCGCGGACAACCCGCCGTATCACTTCCAGCTGTTCCTCAACCACGACTCGACGGCCGTCGTGGCCTGCCTGGGGTTCGCACTGCCCGATCGTTAATCACCGCAGGCCGCGGGTCAGGACACTGCGGCAGTTGAACTCATTGACCTCGACCACGCCGGCGGTGCTGGCTTTCGCCCTGCCGCTGTGTCGTTGACCGCACGGTTCGTGACCGTGAGGCATGAATAAGTGATTTATTCGGCTTTCACCTCGTCTTCACTCTTGTGGCTCATGCTTTTTCGCCTTTTAAATGCGTGTCTTGATACTCGAAATATTCGTCGCAGTGCTGATTAAGCTGGTGGGCGTGACGCTGATCGCGGCGGATTGAGGCGGCTGGGCCGTCGGTCCGGAGCGAAGTATCTGACGAGTTTCATGCCTCTCCTGACGAGTCACTTTCCCTGCCCGTCACGCCCTGTGCCGACTGTTGGCTCGGAGGGTTGGTCAGCGACGCCCAAGCACGTTTGATCGCGGAGGCGACCTCGCGCCTCGAAAATTCATCAACTCCGGTAACAAAAATTAGATGGGCATTGTGTAATCCGGCGTTCCGTGCGCGGCGGGTGAACCACCTTTTCAGGACGGCTTCATATTCGCTTCCCCGCCTTCCGCTGGCAATGAATATAAGTCCACCGAGCTCCATGCCGGCAAGACGAGCGACGCTTTCCTCGACTTTTGTTCTCAGATCGAATGCCGCACTGCCGATGATGACTTTTTGTGACATGGACGAGTTTCTGGTGCTGCGCATTTCTATTGCGCCGCAAGGGCTTTCCGCTGTGCTTTCTTTCCTGGCTTCGAACCGTAGATAAGAAGGAAGTGCTCCCTGAATTAGGTCTTCGAATGTCGCTTCGAAGGTGTCCGGACTGGGTGCTGCTTCCGCCTCAGCCTCCGATCTTGCAGCCCGCTTTTCGCGAAGATCCACTTCTACGGCATCGATCGTAGGACGGGGAACGCCCTCGCCTTCAAGTGTTTCGAGGACTTCTTCAACGAATTCGACGCCGGATACGCCCACCCTTTGAGGCAGGTAGCCGCCGATGCCGACTAATAGGATAAGTCCGCCGATGATGGTCAGGGTTGCGGCACCTGTCTGGCCTTCGCGGACGAAAATGGCGACTATTCCTGCGCTGATTACCGTGGCGCCCACCAGGCCGATCAGGGATCTTTGAACGTTACTAAGCTTGATCGCCCGACGGTTTTTCGATGGCTCTCCTTGCTCTGACCTATTCATAAGCGGATCCTATGAGGGGTCGAGGCGCAAGAATCTGCCAATTGGGATGTTTAGTCCTTTTTTGTGGTGCATAGAAGTCCGAGATTTGTCGTCTGATTTGACATGTTTGACTCGATCCCGGTTGAGGCCATCGGCCCCATCACCGTGCCGTGATCTAGATTGGCCTCAGTCGACATCGGGGGGTTGTGTGACGGTTTTCGGGTGCCGGGTCTGTGGGGCCGCGCTGACGGTCGCAGTGTCGAGGGTGGTGCTTCCGGTCCACGCGAATCAGAAGGCCGGTGGCGCGCAGGGTTCGCTCGATCCGGTGCTGGAGCCCGGCACGTTCGCGGTGGATCCGCTGCCGTTGGGGCCGCCGCGGCGACGGTGGGACGAGCTCGGCGCCGGTGAAGCCGAGGCGCTCGGCTGGTACGCGCCGAGACCCGGCATCTCGGGCGGACCGGCCGGCCATGTGCTGCTCGCCCCGGGGGACGTCCACGGCGCCGTCATCGACCTGGCGCTGGTCCTCGACTCCCGATGCTGCGGTGTCGCCGGCGACGTACCCAACATGGTCTGTGCCGCCTGCCGCGCGCCGGTGGCCATCCGGATCGACGACTGCGGGCTGTGGCAGGCGGTGTGGCTGGATCCGGTTGCGACCCGGGTGATCGAGGACGGTCCGGGCCCGTACCCGGTGCTCGGCTGGACCGATCTGCTCGCCCAGCGGCCCGGCCTGGCTCCGTCCGAACCGTACGGTGGCTGGCATCCGATCTGGACGGCAGCCGTCGCCTCGGCGCTGGCGCATGTGCTGGCCGCCTCGGGCGGCGCCCCGATCCTGATTCCGGACCATCGGGTCGCCGCGATCTTCCGGCCCGTCCTCGACCGTCTCGGCCCGGCCGGCACCGGGCCGGAGCGCACCCTGGTGCTGGCCGGCCCCGGTCTGCTGGCCGTCGAGGGCGATGTCGTCCTCGTCCCGGAGCATCCGCAGACCGGCGAACTCTGGCCGGTGGCCCCGCCGGCGACACCGATCCCGCTGGCCTGGGAGGTCTGGCGGCACCTCGCGTTTTACCGCGATCCGAAGCCGGTCGGGCGGTCGGTCCCGATGCTGCCGGAGGCCCTGCCGGAACAGATCCCGGGCTATCGGCTCATGCCGGACGGCCAGATCTTCCTCGGCGTGCTGTCCCGGCTGCCCGAGGTCCGGCAGCCCTGGCTGCGGGCCGTCTACGACCGGGGTCGCTCCTATAGCTACGCCTACCTCGCGTTCTGACCTGCGGCCCGGAAAAACTGTCAGGGGTCGCCGTTAGCATCTCGCGCATGAGTTACGGGATTGCTGCCTACGCGGTCGACATCAAGAAGGTCCGAAGTCAGGTCGGCAGCGGCGACGCCGAGCTGGCGGAGCAGTATGCGGCCAGTTTCCCGGAGCACCGGCAGCACGTGCAGGAGCACGTCAACGAGCTGCGTGGCGACGACACGGTCACGCTCGCCGACATCGCCCGGCAGGTGATCATGGGTGAGCCCTACGACGAGCGGCTCGGCTCGGCGTATGGCTATTTCCTCGAGCACCTGTGCGACCGCACCGGCGAGCGGCTGCACGACCACGGGTTCCCCTCGTTCTCCGGTTGGGACTATCTGCGGGTGGTCGACGAGGCGCATGAGAGTGCGGGCCTGCTCGCTCCGGGTTTCTCCCTGGAGGGCCTGATCTCCAGCGGCTCGCCGGTGCCGCTGCCGCACGCCGACTTCCCGGCGATCGGGCACATGTTCAACGCCGAGCTGCTCGCCCCGGCCGACCTGCTGGCGACCGCCCCCAACACCAGCCTGAACGACGACGAGTTCGGCAGGCCGTCGTATGCGTTGTTCCAGTGGCTGGCCTACTCCGAGGGGGAGGGCGTCGACCTGGTCACCTTCTACTACTGATGCCGATACCGGCCGGCGGACATGCCGTATTCGCGTTTGAAGGCGTTCGCGAAGGCGTAGGCGGAGCCGTATCCGCTGCGCTGCGCCACCGCGGACAGCGGCAGGTCGGTCGTCTGCAGCAGGCGTGCCGCCAGCGTGAGCCGCCACCAGGTCAGGTAGGTCAGCGGCGGCTGCCCGACCATCGCGGTGAACCGGCGTGCGAAGGCGGCCCGCGACAGCCCCGCAAACGCGCCCAGCGACGCGACGGTCCAGGCCTCGGCGGGGCGTTCGTGCACGGCTCGCAACGAGCGCGCGATCACCTCGTCGGTGAGGGCCGTGCACCAGCCGGTGGCCTGTGACTGGGCGCGTTCGCTGAGACACGCGCGGATCAGGTAGACCAGCAGCACGTCGAGCAGGGCCGGCAGCACCACGTCCCGGCCGTACATCTGCTCGTCGAGCTCGCCGCGCACCAGCTCGATCGAGGCGTGCAGGTTCGGGTAGCGGTCCGGCCGCGAGGGCAGACCGACCAGGTCGGGAAGATCGTGGAACAGCGGGTGCGGGCGGGCCTGGTCCATCCGGTAGGCGCCGGACAGGAACCGGGCCGCGCCGTCGGTGGCGTTCACCAGGGTGTGCGCGGTGCCGTGCGGCACCAGCACGGCATCACCCACCTGCAAGGTCACGGCCGCGTCGCCCGGCCCGGTCACCCGGACGCACCCCGCGGTGACCACGTAGCACCGGGCGCCCTCGAAAATCGGCGCTGCCGCCTGCCACCCCGGATCCGCGACCTCCAGCGACAGGGCCGGCCGCCCCACCCGCATCACGCCGATCACGTCGCTGAGCAGGTCCATCACCGGATCGTCCCCCACCGGCTCAACCCTCGGAGAACGCCGCCCACTGCTTGATCAAAAAACTTCCCTGCGATCGTACGATCTCAGCGGCCCCAGCCCCGCCCAGATGCGCCGGCACCACCAGGCTGTTCGTCGCCGCTGCCTGCTCCAGAACCCGTCGGCGGGCCCGGGTCGCCTCGGCCTGGTCCTCACTCACACAGATCTCGTGATCCGGCTCGATCAGCTGGAGCGGGGTGTGCACGATGTCGCCGACGAACAGCGCCCGATCCGTGCCGGACTCGAGCCGCAGCACCGCCGAGCCGGGTGTGTGCCCGGCCGCCGGCTGCAGCACCAGGTTCTCGTCGACGCGGTGACTGTCGCCCTCCCACAGCACGACCTGCCCGGCCTGATGAACCGGCCGGACGCTCTCCTCGAACATCGCCCCGGTCGCGGCGGCGGAGTGGAACGGCGACACCGGCACGTGGCCGTTGTCGGGATTCCAGTAGTCGAAGTCGACCCGGCTGATCAGGTATTGCGCGTGCGGGAACGTCGGCACCCACACTCCGTCGACCAGCCGGGTGTTCCACCCCACGTGGTCGCTGTGCAGGTGCGTGTTGACGACGAGGTCCACGTCCTGCGGCCGCACGCCGGCCGCCGCCAGCCTCTCCAGGAAGTCACCGCCGGTGTCGAGCCCGTGGCCCACCCCGGTGTCGACCAGCACGGTGCGGCCGGCGCTGCGCAGCACCCAGGTCTGCACGGTCGTCTGCCACTCGCGGGTTGCGGCGTCGAGGAAGTCGGGCGCGAGCCAGGACTCGTGCCGCTGCCACAAGTCGGCGGGAACGGACGGGAACAACACGTCGGTGGCGCCGAACGCGCCCTGCCACTCGACGACCCGGGTGACCTCGACATTACCGAGAACGATTGTCTGCACCGGTCGACCGTAAGCAGCACCGACGAGACGCGAAATGCTCTGCCGTCTCTGCTGTTTAAGCCAGCGTCTCGGCGGGCTCGCGCGGGTCCGTTTGCTCATCCAACGCTCATCGGCTCCCGGCACGATCAGAACCAGGCGCTACCGGCGCCCACTCACCAGGAGGACAGATGGACCTGCAGCTCACCGGCAAGACCGCGTTCATCAGCGGATCCAGCCGCGGCATCGGCTACGCGACCGCGAGGGCACTGGCCGGCGAGGGCGTCGACGTGGTGCTCAACGGCCGGGACCCGGCGCGACTGGCCGACGCCGTCGCGGCGTTGCGCCGCGAGGTGCCCGGCGTCGCGGTCAGTGGCCTGCCCGCCGACTTCGCGGTCGCCGGCGACGTCGACCGGCTGTGCGATCAGCTCCCCGGCGTCGACATCCTGGTCAACAACGTCGGGCTCTTCGAGCTCAAGGCGTTCGACCTGATCTCCGACGACGACTGGCGGCGCTACCACGAGGTCAACGTGCTCAGCGGGGTCCGGCTCGCGCGGCGGCTGATGCCGGCGATGCTCGAGCGCGGGTGGGGCCGGATCGTGTTCGTCAGCAGCGAATCGGGCGTCAACATCCCGGCCGACATGATCCATTACGGTACGTCCAAGACGGCGATGCTCGCGGTCGGCAACGGCCTGGCGAAGCTCACCAAGGGCACCGCGGTGACGGTCAACTCGGTGCTGGGTGGCCCGACCTACTCCGACGGCGTCGCCGGCACGGTCAGGGCGCTGGCCGCCGCGCAGTCGCTCCCCGAGGAGCAGATGCGGGCGGCGATCATCGGCACCAACCAGACGTCCCTGCTGGAACGCTTCATCGAACCGGACGAGATCGCCAACGCGGTCACCTTCCTCGCCAGCCCGCTCGCGTCAGCCATCAACGGCTCCGCGATGCGCGTCGACGGCGGCGTCCTGACCACGCTGCTGTGATCCGGAGTTTCGTGGTCACCTCTTGACGCACGCCGATGTGAGCCAGTAAACATCTACCTGGATCCTATAGGATCTACGAAAAGGAGCGCCGGTTAGGAGGGAGCCCCATGCCCGTCATCACTCACGCCGAGGCGTACCTGGTTGATCTGGCCGTGGAAACCGTGCGCACCGACGCGCTGCAGACGTTCGTCAAGCAGGAGACGATCTTCGTGCGGATCGGCACCGACGACGGCGGTGAGGGGCTCGGCTACAGCTACACGATCGGCACCGGCGGGACCGCGGTGCTCGCGCTGCTGCGCGACAACCTGCTGGCCCGGCTCCCGGGGCAGGATCCGCACCGGGTGGAGGCGGTCTGGCGGGATTTGTTCCTGACGACGAAGGCCACCACGGTCGGCCCGATCACCTCGCTGGCCCTGGCCGCCGTCGACACCGCGCTGTGGGATTGGCGCTGCCGCGCCGCCGGGCAGCCGCTGTGGGTCCTGGCCGGCGGCGCCAAGGACCAAATTCCGTTGTACGACACCGAAGGCGGCTGGCTGCACCTGAGCACCGAGCAGCTGGTGACCGGCGCCCGGGCCAGCCAGGCCGCAGGCTGGCCGGGCATCAAGATGAAGCTGGGCCGGTCACCGGCGCAGGACGCCGAGCGGCTCGGCGCGGTACGCGCGGCGGTCGGCGCGGACTTCGACGTGATGCTCGACGCGAACCAGTCGCTGACCGCCGCCGACGCGATCCGCCGCGCCCGGCTGCTGGAGCCGTACGACCCGTTCTGGTTCGAGGAGCCGCTGCCCGCCGAGGACGTGGCCGGGCACGAGCAGGTCGCGGCGGCCACCTCGATCCCGATCGCGGTCGGCGAGTCGCTGTACGCCGCCGGCCAGTTCGCCGAGTACGTGCGGCGCGGCGCGGCCGGCGTGATCCAGGTGGACGTGGCCCGGGTCGGCGGCATCACGCCGTGGCTCAAGGTCGCCCACCTGGCCGAGGCCGCGAACCTGACGGTCTGCCCGCACTTCCTGATGGAGTTGCACGTCAGCCTGTGCTGCGCGGTGCCGAACAGCCGGTACCTCGAACACATCCCGCAGCTGCGCACGATCACCCACGACGAGATCACGGTCGTCGAGGGCCACGCGCTCGCCCCCTCCGCACCCGGGCTGGGCATCGCCTGGGATCACGACGCCATCGACGACCGGAGAGTCCAGTGAGCGGGATGAATCCGACCGAGCGGGTACGGCTCGGCCGCACCGACGTGTCCGTCACCCGGCTCGGGCTGGGGCTCGCGCCGCTGGGCGGGCTGTTCGAGCCGGTCGGTGACGAGCAGGCCCGGCAGACCGTGGAACGCGCGTGGGAGCTGGGACTGCGCTACTTCGACACGGCGCCGCTCTACGGCACCGGCCTGTCCGAGCGGCGCAGCGGCACGGTGCTGGCGGGCAAGCCACGCGCCGAGTTCGCGCTCTCCACCAAGGTGGGGCGGCTGCTGCGCGGCGGAGGCGCCGACACTCAGGACATCTGGGCCGAGCCCACCGACGTGACTCCGGTCTTCGACTTCAGTGGTGACGGCGTGCTCAGTTCGTACCATGAGAGTTTGATCCGTCTCGGTCTTGAGCGGGCGGACATCTTGCATCTGCACGATCCGGACGACCATCTCGATCAAGCGGTGACCGAGGCGCTGCCGGCGCTGGTCCAGCTGCGCGAGCAGGGGCGGATCGGCGCGGTGTCGGTCGGCATGAATCAGGCCGGGATGCTCACCGACCTGGTACGCACCGGGCTGCTGGACGCGGTGCTGCTGGCCGGGCGGTACACGTTGCTCGACCAGTCCGGCGGCGCCGAGCTGCTGCCACTGTGCGCCGAGCGGGGTGTCGCGGTGATCGCCGCCGGAGTGTTCAATTCCGGACTGCTGGCCGATCCCCGGCCGGGCGCCCGCTACGACTACCTGCCGGCCGACCCGGCGCTGCTCGATCGGGCCCTGGCGATACGCGCGGTGTGCGACCGCCACGGCGTGCCGCTGCGCGCCGCCGCGATCCAGTTCCCGGCCGAGCACCCCGCGGTGACCTGCGTGCTCGTGGGCGCGCGCACCCCGGCCGAGGTCGAGGACGCGGTACGGATGGCGGCCACCCCGATCCCGGCAGCACTCTGGACCGACCTGCGCGCCGAGGGGCTGCTCGCATGATCATCGATGCGCACCATCACCTGTGGACCGCCGACTACCCGTGGCTGCAGGACCCGTCGCTGACCCGGATCCGCCGCGACTACACCGTCGACGACCTGCGCACCGTCATCCGGGGCGCGGGCGTCGGCCGCACCGTACTGGTGGAGGCCGGCCGCTGCACGGCGGCCGAGACGCGGTCGTTCCTGCGTCTCGCGCAGCAGACCCCGGAGATCGCCGGTGTGGTCGGCTGGGCCGCGCTGACCGATCCTGATCTGGCCGCGACCATCGCCGGGCACCGGGCCGCACCGGGCGGGGACCTGCTCGTCGGCATCCGCGACCAGGTGCAGGCCGCGCCGGACGACCACCTGGACCGGCCGGACGTGCGCGCCGGGCTGGCCACGGTCGCGGCCGCCGGTTTGGTCAACGAGCTGGTGGTCCGCAGCGCGCAGCTGCCGTCGGTGGCCCGCGCCGCCGCGGCGCTGCCGGAGACCACCTTCGTCCTCGACCACCTGGGCAAGCCGCCGATCGCCGCCGGGGAGTTCGACCGGTGGCGCGAACTGATCACGCCGGTCGCCGCCCGGGCGAACGTGGTCGCCAAGCTGTCCGGCCTGGTCACCGAGGCCAACTGGGACACCTGGACGCCCGAGGACCTGCGCCCCTACGTGCAGGCCGCGGTCGAGCTGTTCGGCACCACTCGGCTGATGTTCGGCTCGGACTGGCCCGTCCTCGGGGTCGCCGCAACATATGCGCAGGTCAAGGACGTCCTGGCCGAGCTGCTCGGCGGCCTGCGCGCGGACGTCTTCGGCGGCACCGCGATCGACACCTATCACCTGGAGCTGATGTGAAGTACCTGCGAGTCGGTCCCGCCGGGCACGAGCGGCCGATCGCCGAGAGCGGCGGCCGCTTCTACGACCTGTCCGCGGTGACCGCCGACATCACCGGCGCGTTCCTCGCCGCGGGCGGCATCGCCACCGTCGACGGCCTGCCCGACATCGACATCTCCGGTGAGCGCCGCGGCGCGCCGATCGCCCGGCCGGGTGTGGTGCTCTGCGTCGGGCAGAACTACGCCGCGCACGCCGCCGAGTCCGGGGCGCAGCCACCCGCCGAACCGATCCTCTTCTACAAGGCGCCGAACACCGTGATCGGCCCGGACGACGACATCCGGCTGCCGCGCGGCTCCCGGCGCACCGACTGGGAGGTCGAACTGGGCGTGGTGATCGGCAAGACCGCCCGCTACCTGGACTCGCCCGCCGACGCCGCCGGGCACATCGCCGGCTACGTGCTCTCCAACGACGTGTCCGAACGTGAATACCAGCTCGACCGGTCCGGCGGGCAGTGGTCCAAGGGCAAGTCCTGCGAGACGTTCAACCCGCTCGGGCCGTGGCTGGTCACGCCGGACGAGGTCGGCTTCCCGCTGCGGCTGCGCTCCTGGGTCAACGACGCGCCCCGGCAGGACTCCAGCACCGCGGACATGATCTTCGACGTCGGGTACCTGATCTGGCACCTGTCCCAGTTCACCGTCCTCGAACCCGGCGACCTGATCAACACCGGGACACCGGAGGGCGTCGCGCTGAGCGGCCGGTTCCCGTACCTCGGTGCCGGCGACGTGGTCGAGATGGAGATCACCGGGCTCGGCCGGCAGCGCAGCGTGGTGACCGAGTGAAGATCACGGCGGTCACCTCGCACGACATCCGGTTCCCCACCTCCCGGGATCTCGACGGCTCGGACGCGATGAACCCCGACCCGGACTACTCGGCCGCGTACGTGATCCTGCGCGCCGACAACGGCCTGGCCGGACACGGGTTCACGTTCACCATCGGGCGCGGCAACGAGATCTGCCGGGCGGCGATCGACGCGCTCGTGCCGTTCGTGATCGGCCAGTCGATCGACGACCTCGGCGAGTTCGCGCGCCGGCTCACCCACGACTCGCAGATCCGCTGGCTCGGCCCGGAGAAGGGAGTCGTCCACCTGGCCGCCGCGGCGCTGATCAACGCGGCGTGGGACCTGGCCGCCAAGGCCGCCGGCAAACCGGTCTGGCAGTTGCTCGCCGACATGACCCCGCAGCAGGTCACCGACCTGGTCGACTGGCGCTACCTGAGCGACGCGCTCACCCCGGCCGAGGCGATCGACCTGCTCGAAGCGGCCCGCCCCGGCCGCGACGACCGGATCGCGTTGCTGCGCGAGCACGGCTATCCGGCGTACACCACGTCACCGGGCTGGCTCGGTTACAGCGACGAGAAGCTGGTCCGGCTGGCCGGTGAGGCGGTCGCCGACGGCTACACCCTGATCAAACTCAAGGTCGGTGACAACCTCGAGGACGACATCCGCCGGTTGCGGCTGGCCCGGGGCGCGGTCGGCGACAGCGTACGGATCGCGGTCGACGCCAACCAGCGCTGGGACGTGGCGCAGGCGGTGGAGTGGATGACCGCGCTCGCCCCGTACCGGCCGTGGTGGATCGAGGAGCCGACCAGCCCCGACGACGTGCTCGGGCACGCGGCGATCCGGCGGCAGCTCCGCCCGGCCGGCATCCGGGTGGCGACCGGCGAGCACGTACAGAATCGCATTGTCTTCAAACAGCTGCTGCAGGCCGACGCGGTCGACGTGGTGCAGATCGACGCCTGCCGGGTCGCCGGCGTCAACGAGAACGTGGCGATCCTGCTGCTGGCCGCGAAATACGGCCGCCCGGTCTGCCCGCACGCCGGCGGGGTCGGCCTGTGCGAGCTGGTCCAGCACCTGTCGGTCTTCGACTTCGTCGCGGTCTCCGGCTCCCTGCAGGACCGCACCATCGAGTACGTCGACCACCTGCACGAGCACTTCCTCGACCCGGTGGTGATCCGCAACGGCGCCTACCAGCTGCCCACCGCACCGGGCTTCTCGGCCGAGATCCGCCCCGAGACCCTGCACCGCTTCGCCTATCCGGACGGGCCGGCATGGGCCTGACCACTCGAAAGGGTCCTCCATGACATCGTTCACCAACCTGGTCGCGGTCGTCACCGGCGGCGGTTCCGGCATCGGCGCGTCAGTCACCGCCGAGCTGCGCGCCGGCGGCGCCCGGGTCGGCGTGCTCGACCTCAACCCCGGCGACCCGGCCGACGGCCTGCTGCCGGTGATCGCCGACGTCGGCGACCGCGACTCCCTGACCGCGGCGATGGCCGCCGTGGCCCAGGAGTTCGGCGGCATCGACATCCTGGTCAACAACGCGGGCATCAGCGCGGTCGGCGGCATCGACACCAACGACGACGACGAATGGCACCGCGTCCTGGACGTGAACGTGATCGGCATCGCCCGCGCGACGACGGCCGCCTTGCCGTATCTGCGCTCCTCCGCGGCCGCCTCGATCGTCAACGTCTCGTCGATCGCGGCGACCGCTGGGCTGGTGCAGCGGGCGCTGTATTCGGCGTCGAAGGGTGCGGTGCACGCTCTGACCCTCTCGACCGCCGCGGACCTGGTCGGCGAGGGCATCCGGGTCAACTGCGTGGCCCCCGGGACTGTGGACACGCCGTGGGTGGAACGGCTGCTGGCCCGCACCGACGATCCGGTGGGGGAGCGCGCCCGGCTGTCCGGCCGTCAGCCGATCGGCCGCCTGGTGACGGCCGCGGAGGTGGCCGGCGCGGTCGCCTACCTGGCGTCCCCGGCCTCCGGCGCCACCACGGGCATGTCCCTGGCCGTGGACGGGGGAATGTCCGGCTTGCGACTGCCCCCGCCGCGGTGATTCCTTCGTACCAAAGTGGGGTTTTGATCTGGTCGTGGTGATTTCCGGGAAGCTACGATCGCTTAGCCGTTGGCTTCGGAGGGAGTATCGCGCCAATTGAGCTGCTTGCCGGAGTTCGATCCGACGACTGGGTGTCTCCCGCCTGGTCGGTACGCGGCTTCCCTGGACGAGCTAGGGTCGATGCCTACGTGGTCCGGCTTCCGGAGCCCCGGCCAGTGTCACAGATGCTTCCCGTATTGCTGACTCAGGCCGACGCCACCTCGTTCAGAGATATCGGCCTGTACGACGAAGTATGGCAGCGAGTCAAGGTGACCGCCGGGCACGGAATTCCGGGCACGCCGCGCCGGGGATACGTGGAGGTGCTGCTGTGACACCGACCGTTCCGGTGCCTGAGTTGCCCGATCGTGATGCCGCTCGTGAGTGGATGAGGCAGATACGGAACGCGCTCCCGCATGAGGCTCGAGAAACGTCAACTACGCCGGAGGAGTTCGCCGACGTTCAACGAAGGCGGCTCCTGGATGCCGCCGGGGAGCATGCGGACGCAGGTGTCCGGCGACGTATAGAGGTTGCCCTCACTGGGGACGTTACGGCCGATCACTCGGTGCCGGTATCGACACTGGGTCCCTTCCTCAGCAACCTTCAAGAGTCGATATCGGCTGTGGCGCAAGCGCTCGCCGGGCGCCCGACCAGTGTCGCCGCCATTCCTCGCGAGATTCGGGAGGCCACGACGCTCAGTGCCGTGGCGACCTTTCCATCGTCGTTCGGTGTGGCTATGTATGGGCCTTCCACCGATGTGGAAGAAAGCGGCCTGCTCGCCGACTGGGTAGGAGAATTCCGGACGATCCTGGATGAAGCTGTGGAACGAGTGTTGGACATCGTCGACCTGTCCGAAGGCGCCAGCCTCTCCGATGAGCTGCTGACTGAACGACTTGCTCCGCTCGGGCCGCGGTCGATGAAACATATCGGCGCCTTGACGGCAGGGCTCAATAGCGCTGGAGTCGGCATGCGGGTGGCCTGGTACGCCCAGGGCCGACAGGCCAGACGTAGCGATTGGAGCACGTCAGGCGTTCAGCGGGTTCGGTATTTGTGTGAACACAGCGAGTTCGCCGAAGCGCAGAGGGTTACCGTGGCAGGTTTGCTCGGCTCGGCCAGTGCATTCCGCAGCAAGGTGGAAATCAGGACCGAAGACGGCGAGATCATTCAGGCCAGTACGGGCGAGGAACTCACGGGTCACCTGGAACGGCATTTCAACAAACGAGTTGAAGCCGACATCGAGGTGACTAAGGTCAGATTCTCCGGTGGGCGCGAGCGGACTATCAACAATATTCTTGCGCTGCGCAATATTTGAGGTCGCCAGCCCTCGGCTGACAGTGGAGGGGCATGTCGTGCCCGCGACTGCCCCGCCGCGGTGATTCCTTCGTACCGAAGCGGGGTTTTGAATCTGGTTTGTGGTCGTCAGTGGGGGGCGGGTTGGGGTTTGGCGGTGTCTCGGTCGGCGATGGCGGCTTTGATGCGGCGGAGGGTGCGCAGGGCTTTCTTGGCCGCGGTGCGGACTTCGCCGTCGAAGACGGTTGTGCCTCGGTCGGTGGCCATCAGGCGTTCCAAGGTCGGGATTGCCTGGTCGTCGCCGGTTGAGCCGAGGGCCACGGCCGCCCAATAGCGCCGGTCCGGGTCGGGGCTGTCGGCGGCGGTCAGCAGGCGGGGGACGACCTCCGGGGTGAACAAGGCCAGGGTGCTGGCGATGTAGCCGATCCGGGGGAACTGGCGGTGCTCGAACTCGTACCAGAGGGCTTCCAGCGCCGCGTCGCCGCCGATGTGGGCCAGGGCGTCGGCGGTTCGCTGGCGAAGCCAGTCGGCCTCGTCGCTGAGCAGCGGGCGCAGCGCGGGAACTACCGAGGCGTCGCCCAGAGCGGACAGCGCGGTCACCGTCTCGCCGCGGACCAGCCACTGCGGGTGGTCCAGGAGGGTGACGAGCTGGGGTACGGCGGCCCGGATGCCCATGGCGGTGCAACCCATGACGGCCCAGGCCTGGCAGTTGTAACGGGTGTCGGCGAGCGCGGCCAGCAGCGGCTCCTGCAGGCTCGCGTCCGCGAAGACGTCCGCGTGGTTCATCGCCCGCGAATACAGCGAGCGGTGGAAATCCCGGTAGTCGCGGACGAGCGCGTGCAGTGCCGCGATCGCCGACTCGTCACCGTGCGTGCGGGCCCGGTCGAGTAGAACAGTGAGGTGGGCTTCGCGGGTCTCGAGAGATCCCGATCGAAGGCCCTGCAGGTCAGCGGGATTCACCGCCCGAACCATACGCGCCACGGCTCGCCGGTCGTGCGGGTGGTTGGTTGCGGAAGGGGACGGCGGGGTACCGCCAGGGTCATGACGGAGTACGGAATCCATGCCTCGCACGAGCAGATCCCGCCCGCCGACCTCCTCGCCGCGGTGATCGCGGCGGAACGGCACGGCTTCGAAGCCGCGATGTGTTCCGACCATTTCTCGCCGTGGAGCAGCCGGCAGGGTGAGTCCGCGTTCGCCTGGTCGTGGCTGGGTGCGGCGCTGCAGGCCACGAACCTGTCGTTCGGTGTGGTCAACGCTCCGGGACAGCGCTATCACCCGGCGATCATCGCGCAGGCGATCGGGACGCTCGGGTCGATGTTCCCGGGCCGGTTCTGGGCGGCGCTGGGCAGCGGGGAGTACAGCAACGAGCACATCACCGGCGGGCCGTGGCCGCGGAAAGAGGTGCGGGAGGCGCGGCTGCTGGAGTCGGTGGACGTCATCCGTTCGCTGCTGGCCGGTGAGGAGGTCACCCGGGACGGGTTGGTCACCGTGGACCGGGCCAAGTTGTGGACCCGGCCTGCCGAGGCGCCGGCGTTGATCGGGGCTGCGGTGAGCACGAAGACCGCGGCCTGGTGCGCGGGGTGGGCTGATGGGCTCGTCACCGTGAACGCGCCGACCGAGCAACTGCAGGCGATGATCGCGGCGTATCGGGATGCGGGTGGCAAGGGGCCGGTTTGCCTGCAGGTGCATCTGAGCTGGGCGCCGACGCAGGACGAGGCCGAGGCGATCGCTCATGACCAGTGGCGCAGCAACGTCTTCCGGCCGCCGGTCTGCTGGGACCTGGAGACGGTCGAACAGTTCGACGTGATCGGCGAGAACGTCACGATCGAGCAGGTGCGCGAGGTGGTGAACGTTTCGGCCGATCTCGAGGCGCATGTCGAGTGGCTGCGGGGGTACGCGGCGCTCGGCTTCGACCGTATCTATCTGCATCACGTCGGGCAGGATCTGATGCCGTTCATCGAGACGTTCGGGGCCAAGGTGTTGCCGGCTTTGCGGTAGCTGTACATGAGGCGGAGGCGGAATCAGCCTCCGCCTCATGGCTCTGAGCACGACCCAGCGGTTTCCCTGCTGCAGACGGCCTGGCTTGCCGCCCACGACGCCTCGCCGCACGCACCGGACCGCGCCCGGCATGGTGCCGGCCGTCAGTTGCGGGCGTTGCGGAAACGCTCGACTATCGCGGCCAGCAGGTCCATTTCGGCGGCCAGTGCCGCCCGTCCGGCCGGAGAGATCGCCGCCCAGGTGCGTGGCCGTCTGCCCTCGTGTCCCTTCTCGATCGCGATCAGCGACTGACCGGCGAGGGTCTCCAGGTGCCGCCCGAGGTTGCCGTCGGTGAGGCCGAGCAGCCGCTTGAGATAGGGGAAATCGGCACGGCCCGCCTCGTCAAGCACGGCGAGCAGAGCGAGCCGGGTCTTCTGGTGCACCAGCTCATCCAGCTCAAGCGCAGGATGCGACGCCGGCTCGGAAGCGGGAAGCGACTCAGGAACAGCAAGCGCCCCGGACTCGGGACGTCGCAGCGGAGCGGCCGGCGCCCCCGGCTCGACCAGCGAGGGGGGCCGCTGAGTGTGCTCGATCATGCGATGGTCCGCTCGCGTCCGCGCCACACGAGACCCAGCACGATCAGCGCTACCCCGCCGGCACCCATCACGAAGGGGTGCAACCAGCCGCCGGGCACCGGGCCGTCGAAGGCCCACCCGGCGATCATCACGGTGCCGATGATGCCGGACCGGACCGCGAGTGGCCGGTTGCCCTGCCGCACAGCCAGGACGGTCAGCACTGTCGCGGGCCAGAGCAGTAACTTTGTGAACGGGAAGAACCACACGGTGCTTCCGGCGAGGACGACCGCCGCCAGGAGGACGGCCGCTTTCCCATACGAGAAAGGACCCGCACCCACACCCGTGCGCCCGCGGCGCATCCGGTCCATACCGGTCAGCGCGAGAAGCGCGACCAGCGTGCACAGCGGCCAGTAGAGCGGCAACGGCACGAACGCGTAGCTGACCGTGCCGTCATAGACGGCAAAGACCGTGATCGCCACGCCGAACACCAGGAGCGGCCCGGAGGTAGCCCGGCGCGTGGCACGCACGCGATCGCGCAGCTGATCGAGCTCACGGCGTTCATCGAACGAAACACTCTCCATGAGGGAGAACTCTGCCATGGAGAGTATATTGAGGCAATGGTGGTCAGAGACAGCGCGGTGACCGGCGTCGGCCTGCGATGGGTCCACCGGTTCGGGTGGATTCGATGCTCGCCAGTTTCGGACCCGCCTTGAGGGGTGGCCAGGACGGGGACAACGATGCCGCCGATGTCGACGGTTGACCTGTTCGCGCCGATCCGCCGATACGACAGTGCAGCGCCTTCGGGAGTTGGCGGTCGACCCGATCCCGCCTCCGGGCGCCGGTGCCGGGTCCACCATGGCGGCGGATGATGCGGATTGGTCGTCGGTGCTTGCCTGTCGTACCGGACCGCGCCCGGCTACGGCCGGACACCGCCGGTAGACCCGGATGATTACCGCCGTGTCGAGCGGGTGTCGGCCGAGATGCAGCTCCGGCTCGTCCCGGAGCGCATCCTCGATGGGCCCTATATAGGCCCGAATCAATGGGTGTTCGGGCCTTCCGCGGTGACGTGGTTCCGGCGGTTCTTCGACTACCTGTAGAACCGTCAGCCTGGTACGCGCAGCAGCATCGAGCCGCCCCAGACCAGGGCCGCCCCGGTGGCCAGCAGGAGGATCACGCTCTCGAAGGGCCAGGGTGGGGGAGACGTGAAATCGGTACTGAATCGTCCGGCATTTTCGCAGTCCAAAGTCGAGCGCGGGCGCATTCCGCGGGCGAAATGACGGTGTGCCCGCGATGAGAGGTGGGCCGGCGGACCGGCCCACCTCTGCTCATCAGCGAATGCGGTACCTGATGACGTCGGTGCGCATCATGTCGCCGGACACCTTTACCGCCTTGATGGTGTGCTGCTTGTTCTTCAAGCCTGACACGCTGAAGGCGAGCTGCTGCGTGGCGCGCACTGCACTGTGCGTGTCGACGCGGCGCGCCAAGGTGCCGTCGATGTAGATGTCGACCAGGCCCTGGTCGGGACCTGTCGCGGTGATCCAGTCGACGCCGGTGCCTACGAAGGCGTACGAAATCGCATTGCCGTTGATTTTTGTGGCGTGCACGTCGTCCAGATGATCGCCGCGGAAGGTGAAGTCGAGCTGCGCGGCGCCGAGCGGGAGACCGGCGAGGAAGGCCGCACGCAGCGTGACCGTCGAGCCGGACAGGGTGAAGTCGGTGCCCGGCTTGAGGGCGGTGTCGGCGAGCGCGACGCCGGTGAACTCGCTGCCGTCGCGCAGCAGCTTGACCGGTACGTCTGCGGGCGCCTTGCGGTCGAACGTCGCCGCCGGCGGGTCGAGCAGGCTCGGCTGCAGCACGTCGATCCGGTCGACGAGCAGGTACGAACCGGACTTCTTGACGCCCATCAGCACGTGGCTGCCGTTCGGCAGGTCGTTGACGGTGAACACGGTCTGCTGGGCCAGGCGCGGCTGGCCCTGCTCGCGGGCGGCGCTGACGGTCTTGACGAACTGGCCGTCGAGGTAGATGTCGACGTCACCCTGCGACGTGTCCAGCTCGGTGACGTAGGAGACGCCGGTGCCCTGGAACGTGTACTGGAACGAGTCACCGTCACGTTCGGTGTAGTGCACGTTGTCCTGGTAGTCGCCGAGCCCGCGGCCGGTGCTCTGCGACCACGTCCCGGCGTAGGCGATGCCCTGGTCGGTGTCGTCGTGGGTGACGGTGCGGACCGGGCCGCTGGTGGACGGCGGCGCGGTGGTGCCGGTGTCGGTCAGGGTCAGGTTCAGCGGCTGGGTGGTGGCGGCGACCTCGGTGCCGCCGTTGCGGGTCCATTCACCCTGGTAGTTCACGCGCAGCGCGTCGTCGTTGACCGCGATCGCGGCACCCGGCTGCGGCGTGACCTTGAGCAGGCGTACGCCGTGGATCGGGACGGTCGCCGCGGTGAACTTGGCCGGGAACCGCCCCAGGTCCTTGCGGGCCCACAGATCACGGACGGTGGCCGCGCCGGTCAGGCCGATGTCCGACCAGTTCACGGTGATGTCCTTGTCGGTGCGACCGAGATTGAACAGTGCGACGGTGTAGCTGCCGTCGGCGTTGAGCGCGTACCAGACCTGCTGCTGCGCGGTCGCGGAGACGGGGCGCGCCGGGGTGCCGGCCTGGTCGACGGCGATCACCTCGGGGTTGGTGAGCAGGCTCAGTCCGTACGCATCAAGGTTTGTCAGATCGTTGCCGAGGTAGAGGGGAGCGGCGGAGACCGCCCACAGGGTCATCGCGGTGCGCCGTTCGTCCTGGGTCAGGCCGTCCATGGCGCCGTTGCCGATGTTGAGCGAGTCCAGGTCGTTCCATCCGCCGTTGCCGGCGTGGCGCCACCAGGTCGCGACGTCCGGGAAGAGCCGGGCGATGTTCTGCCACTGGGTGAGCGCCTCGTTGGCGCAGTAGCACTCGACGTCCCAGTCGACGCGCCAGCCGTTCGCCTTGCTGCGCCAGTAGTCGGCGTAGGTGGGGTCGAGCGCCCAGGACAGCTCGAACCAGATCTTGTGCTTCTTGAGCGCCGACGACCAGGCGGCCACGTCGTCGCGGGCGTCGAGGGAGAGGTCGCTGATCCCGGAGCCCGGCGTGACGCTGTCGAACTTGACGAAGTTGACGCCCCACTGCGCGAACTTGTCGACGATCGAGTCGATGTACTTCTGCGAGCAGGGGTTCGCGAAGTCGATCCGGTAGCCGATCTTCCAGTAGTCGGCCTGCTGCACTGGCTGCTTGACGATGTCGTGCGTGGTGCAGCCGGGTGCGCCGGCGATCGGCAGGCTCGCCTCGTAGACGGCGGGGGAGATGCCCGGGATCATGTAGAGCCCGAACTTCTGACCGTTTTTGTGCACGTGGTCGATGACCTTCTGCAGGCCGTTCGGGTAGAGGGTGGCGCTGGGTGTGGGCCGGCCGTTGGCGTCGACCCCGTCGTTCCAGCCGGCATCGACGTTGATGTAGTTGTAGCCGTACTTCTGCAGTTTGGCGTGCATCGCGTCGGACTGCTTGATCAGCTGGTCGCCGGTGATCCACTTACCGTTGCCGGAGTAGACCTGCATGCTGTAGCTGCTCCAGCCCATGTAGGGCCTTACCGCCCAGGGGTCGGGCGTGGACGCTGCCGGCGTGTCGCCGGAGGTGGCCAGCGGCGCCGGGACCGGCGGCGGACTCGGCTTCGGCGATGGAGCCGCCTGTGCCGGATGGCTTCCCAGCAGCATGAGCATCGTGGCGCCCAGGGCGCCGATGGAACGTATCGGTGACCGCACGGTCGAACCTCCTGGTGAACGAGAGCGGGGAGAGTTGTCAGGACGTGACAAAGGTCTGGATGCTCACCGTCGCCGCGCCGCGCGCCCACTGCTCGAAGGGCAGCGGCCGGATGGTCAGCGGGCACGTGGCGGCGGCGCCGAACGCCTGGCGTTCGAAACCGGTGCGGATGTGCTCGTCGAACAGGTCGTAGGCGGCCAGGCCCTCGCCGGAGACGACGATCCGGGCCGGTCCGACCAGGTTCGCGACGGCCGCGAGACCGCAGCCGATGGCCAGGCCCGCTTCGGCAAAAACTGCATTTATCCGTACGTTCCCGGAGCGCGCGAGGGCCACCGCGTCGTCGAAGGTGAGATCCGGCCGCCCGGAACGCTCCCGGGCGCGCCCGACGATCGCGTCGGTGCCGGCGATCGCCTCGACACAGCCGCGCCCGCCGCAGTGGCACGGCGGCCCGTTGACGTCGACGCCGAGATGCCCGATCTCGCCGGCCACCCCGTGCGCGCCGGAGACCAGCTTGCCGTCCACGACCAGCCCGCACCCGATCCCGGTGCCGACGGTGACCAGGGCGAACGACTCCGCCCCGGCGCCATCGCCGAACCAGTGCTCGGCGATGGTCAGGGCTTTCACGTCGTTCTCGACCGTGACGGCCAGTCCGGTGAGCTGCTCGGCGCGCTGTTGCAGCGCGACGTCGTGCCAGCGCAGGAACGGTGAGTAGCGGACCAGGCCGGTGGGGCGGTGCACGTCGCCGGAGACGGCCAGGCCGAGCCGGCGGGTCCGGGCGCGCAGGTTGCCGGGGCCGTCGAGCAACTCGTCGACGAGCGCGCCCAGCTCGGTGAGGACGTGCTCGACGTCCGTGCCGGTCAGCGGCCGGCGGGCGGCGGCCCGGACCCGCGCGCCGAGATCGCAGACCACGCCGATCAGCTCGTCGGCCGTGATCTTCACGCCGAGGAAGAACTCCCGGTCCGGCCGGATGGCCAGCGGGCTGGCCGGTCGCCCGGCGCCGGGCCCGGAGCGTTCGGTGGCGGCCAGTTCCCGCAGGTAGCCCCGCTTGATCAGGGGTTGGGCCGCCCGGGTGATGGCGGCTTGCGACAGCCCGAGCCGGCGGGCCAGCGCGACCCGGCTCAGTGGACCTCCGGTCAGCACGGCCGCCAGCACGGCGGTCATCGCCGGTGCGGTGGTTTCGGGCTCGGCGAACATGGCCGAACGGTAGGACAGCGCTTCGGCGAAAATCAATACTTGACGAAGGAAATTATTGAGCCTAGGTTTCGGCCATGTTTCCCGAGATCGGCGGCCGGTCGGCGGCGCCGTCACCGTCAGCGGCGCCGCGGCGCAGTCGCTGGTCCCAGGCGCAGCAGGCCTGGCGGACGCACTGGCAGCTGTACCTGCTGGTCAGCGTGCCGATGGCCTACTTCGTCATCTTCAAGTACATCCCGATGGCCTTCAACGTCATCGCGTTCAAGGAATACAGCCCGGTCCTCGGCCCGTGGGGCAGCGAGTGGGTGGGCCTGCGCAACTTCGAGCTGCTGTTCACCAACCCGGTCTTCGGCTCCCTGCTGAAGAACACCTTCATCCTGGCCTTCTACCTGGTGCTGGCGAGTTTCCCGATCCCGATCCTGCTGGCGCTCGCGCTCAACGAGATCCGCACCGGGTGGTTCAAGCGCACCGTGCAGATGGTCACCTACGCGCCGTACTTCATCTCCACCGTGGTGGTCGTCTCGATGACCATCCTGGTGCTGTCCCCGCAGGTCGGCCTGGTCAGCAAGGGACTCGGGCTGGTCGGCGTCGAGCCGATGAACCTGCTCGCCGAGCCGGACTTCTTCCGCCACATCTACGTCTGGACCGACGTCTGGCAGACGGCCGGCTACTCGGCCGTCATCTACCTGGCCGCGCTGGCCGGCATCGATCCCGCGCTGCACGAGGCCGCCAAGATCGACGGGGCCGGCCGGCTGCAGCGGATCTGGAACGTCGACCTGCCCGGCATCATGCCGACCGCGGTGATCATGTTGATCCTCGGCGTCGGGAACATGATGGCGATCGGGTTCGAGAAGGCCTATCTGCTGCAGAACAATCTCAACCTCGCCCAATCGGAAATCATCCCGACGTACGTCTACAAGACCGGCCTGATCAACGCGGACTTCAGCATGGCCACCGCGGTGGGGCTGTTCAACTCAGTGGTCAATCTCTGCCTGTTGCTGGCGGTCAACTTCGTCGCCAAACGGGTCACCGGGAACGGATTGTGGCGATGAGCACGACGAAGATCCGCGAGCCGTTCCGCGACCGTTTCTCCCTGATCGTCATCAAGGTCATGCTCGCCGTGGTGCTGGGCCTGGTCCTGCTGCCACTGGTCTACATCGTGGCCAGCTCGTTCAGCAGCCCGGCCGCGGTCAACGCCGGCCGGGTGAGCTTCTGGCCGGTCGAGTTCTCGCTCGAGGCGTACCGCTCGGCGCTGAGCAACTCCGAGGTCCTGAGCGGGTACTACAACTCGCTGATCTACGCGGTGGCCGGCACGGCGATCAGCGTGACGCTGACCGTGGCCATCGCCTATCCGCTGTCGCGCACCACGTTCTACGGGCGCAACGTGGTGATGACGCTGCTCATCTTCACCATGCTGTTCTCCGGCGGCCTGATCCCGACCTACATGGTGGTCCACGACCTCGGCATGCTGAACACCCGCTGGGCGCTGCTGATCCCCGGTGCGATCGGGGTCTGGCAGGTCATCATCGCCCGCACGTTCTTCGCCAACTCGATCCCGGACGAGCTCTACGAGGCGGCCGCGCTGGACGGGGCGAGCGACCTGCGGGTGCTGCGCTCGGTGGTGCTGCCGCTGTCGAAACCGCTGCTGGCCGTGCTCGCGCTGATGTACACGATCTACCAGTGGAACACCTATTTCGACGCGCTGGTGTATCTCAAGGACCCCGATCTTTTCCCGCTGCAGATCGTGCTGCGCAACATCCTCATTCTCAACACTCCTCGTACCGGCGCCATCGACCTCGCGGAGTCGATGCGCCAGCAGCAGCTGGCAAACGTGCTGCGGTACGCGCTCATCGTCATCTCGAGCCTGCCGGTACTGATCATTTACCCCTTCGTGGCGCGCCATTTCACCAAGGGCGTGATGGTCGGCGCGGTCAAGGGCTAATCGCATTTTCACGATTGGAGCAGATATGGCAACCCGTTCCCTGAGACGAGCAGTCACCGCCATGACCGTCGCCACGACCCTGGTCGCGGCCGGTTGCAGCTCGGCCGACAAGGACAGCGCCCCCGCGGCGAAGATGGACGGCGACAAGGTCGTCATCACGGCGCTGGCCCCGGCCGACCCGGACAAGAAGCTCGACACCAACGCGATCACCACGATGCTCAGCGACAAGTTCAAGATCAAGTTCCAGTTCGACACCACCACGATGGACGGCGGGCCGGCCAAGGAGAAGCGCCAGATCGCCATCTCCAGCGGCGACTATCCGGACATGTTCCTGCTGATCCCGTACGTCGACGCGTTCACCAAGACCGAGGTGCAGAAGCTCGGCCAGCAGGGTGTCGCCGTACCGTTGGAAGATCTGATCAAGGAGAACGCGCCGAACCTGCAGAAGGCGCTGGACGCCAACCCCGTACTCAAAGGAATGTCGACGGCGCCGGACGGGCACATCTACGCCCTGCCGCAGTGGTCCGACTGCTACCACTGCACCTACTGGAACAAGCTCTGGATCAACTCCTCCTGGTTGAAGAAGCTCAACCTGGAGATGCCGAAGACCACCGAGGAGCTGCGGACCGTCCTGCAGGCCTTCAAGACCAAGGACCCGAACGGCAACGGCAAGGCCGACGAGATCCCGCTGACCACCGACACGCAGGACAGCACGTTGATCGGGTACCTGATGGGTGCGTTCGCCTACGCGCCGTTCGGGGCCAGCAACGGCATCCCGTCGCTGCTGCAGCTCAACGGCGACACCGTGGAGACACCGGTCGACAAGGCGGAGTGGCGCGAGGGCCTCAAGTACATCAACTCGCTCTACAAGGAGGGCCTGATCGACCAGGCCTCCTTCACCCAGAACGCCGAGGCGCTGCAGGCCACCGGCAACAACCCGGCCGCGGTCCGGGTCGGCTCCTCGCCGGTGCTCTACCCCGGCATCTTCGTCCAGCTCGGCTCCAAGGACGGGCGCGACAAGCAGTACGACGCCGCGCCGCCGCTGACCGGGCCGGCCGGCAAGAGCTACACCGCGTACAACAACCCGACCTCGACCGGCTACACCTTCATGCTGACCAACAAGTCCAGCAAAGAGGCCCGGATCGCGGCGATCAAGATGCTCGACTACATCTACACCGACGAGGGCCAGCTGGTCGTCAACGCCGGGCCGGAGGGTGTCGGCTGGGTCAAGCCCAGCGCCACCGACATCGCGCTCGACGAGGGTGTGAAGCCGACCTGGAAGTCGCTGCCGTCGGCGGACGTGCCGAAGAACGTCACCTGGGACTCGCTGGGGCAGTACAACATGACGCTCGCGCTGCGGAACGCGCAGGCCGTACCGAAGGACATCTACGACGAGACCGGCCTCGAGCGGCGCCTGTTCGAGGCGTCGAAGATCTACGAGCCGCACGTGGACAAGGCCAAGGTCTACCCGGAGGCGCAGGTCTGGGCCGACCCGAGCACGGTCTCGGAGCTGAGCACCCTGAAGACGAACCTGGACAGCTACGTCAGCCAGGGCGAGCTGGGCTTCATCACCGGCACGAAGAACATCGACACCGAATGGGACACCTGGGTCGGCGGCCTGGACGGGGTCGGGATGAAGCGGTACCTGGAGCTCAACCAGCAGGCGTACGACAAGTACAAGTCCGGTAAGTGAGGCGGGCGCCCAGCCGGTCAGCGACGACCGGCTGGGCGTCTCAGCGCACGCCGGGGGCCGGCGCGGGGTCGGGGTCGATGACGAAGTCCTCGGGCCACACGGTCATCCGGACGGTGTCGCCGTGGCCCTCGATGATGTCGTGGAGGCGGGCGGCCTCGAGTGTGTCCAGCCGGAACACCCGGTCATCGCGGTTGACCGGGTCGTCGCGCAGCCACGCGTCGAAGTCGTCGAAGCCGGTGTGGCCGGCGGCGAGGTAGGGCACGATCCGGCGGAAGAGCTTGGGCCAGATGACCAGCTGTTGCAGGGTGTCCAGGCCGGTGACGGTGGCCGCCCCGTCGCGGTCGGCGGTGGCTCGCGGCCAGAGCCCCGACTCCTTGGCGCGGGCCGTGATCGACTGCTGGGCGAGGTGGGTGCGCAGCGTGGCCGGCAAGGTGGTGTAGAAGGCCGGGTAGGCGAGACCGATGCCGAGCAACTCGGCGTTGACCGAGCGGTCGACCCCCGCCTCGTCGACGAAGATCCTGGATCCGTCCGGGTCGCTGTGCTCGCCGGCGTGCACGAACGCGATCATTCGACCGTTGGCGTCGATGCCGTTGGACAGCACGTGCCCGCGTACGGTGTCCTGGTCGGCTGATTCGATCTTGTTCGGCAGGTCGGGGAAGAATCTGACGCTGGTGAAGCCGAGCCGGTCCAGCAAGCGGTCCCGGGCCGCGTTCGCCCCGGCGAACTCCTGATGTGTCCCGCCGAAGTGCGTCTCCAGGGCGTCGACCGCCTCCAGCCGCACCGAGATGCCCCGGCGGTTGATGTCCGGTGGCGCGCCCGAGCGGCGCGGCAGCGTCTGGACCAGTGCCGGGGTGTCCGGAAGGAACTTGACGGTGTCGCCGTCCGGCTCCGGGCCCTGCCGGGGCAGGTCGGAATACCGGATGACGAACTTTCCCTGCAGCAACGTGTAAGTCACCGGTCTCCTCCCTCGCCGTACATGCCTGTCGTATCGGTGAGATTAGGCGTGGCCGGGCCGCGCGACCAGGCAACCGTCCCTGATCCGTCCCATCCGCCGATGGTGGTCCCGGGCGTACTCGGGCAGGGTCGGTGTTCCGAGCCGACGGCAGCCGACGACACCGGACGACTGTCACGAAGGAACGCCATTCCGCTGGACGACGCCATCCGCAGGGCCGCGGCGCGTACGGACAAGGCCGACAGCAAACAGCCCCGGTGACCAGGTCATCATCCCCGGCACCGGCATCGGAAGATACTTCGACAAAGTGGATCTGCGCGCCAACATGTACGCCAACCCGACGGAGCTCCCGCCGTACCTCACTGGCGACACGCGTTTCTCGTCCCCCTCCGGTTCCGGGACATCTCGGCAGTTCGTGGCGTCCCCGACCGGCACGATCTACATGGCGAGCGGCAACTATGACGGCAGCTGGTACGAGAACCTGGAGGAGGTTCTGGCCGAAGAGATCGTCCGGCAGCGCCGGTAGCCGCGGGTTTTGTCATCGGGTCGCCGGTTCGAGCAGTGCCAGCGTTCGCCGGCCCGCGTCGAGGCCGGCCCGCAGGCCGACCGGCATCGGCAGGTTCGGGCCGGCGTGGCCGAACTCGACGTTGCCCAGCACCGGGATGTCCCGGTCACCGAGCACGTCGAGGACGATCTCGGCCAGCGACGGTGACGCGCCTGGCGACTCCAGTCCGGCGATCTCGCGCGGCACGCCCACCACCATGCCGGAGATCCGGTCGAGGATGCCGGCGTGCCGCAGGACCTGCAGATACGTCCACACGTGCGAGGTGTGGCCGCCCATCTCCTCCCAGAACAGCACCGCGCCGTCGAACCACTCCAGCGGCACCGCGAACCGGGTCGCCTGCACCAGCGCGAGACGGTTGACCACCCCGCCGATCAGCCGGCCCTCGGCCTGCCCGGCGCGCCAGCACTCCCACGACGGGCTCGCGGGCAGCGCACCGATCGCCTCGGTGCCGGTCAGCAGCTTCTGGTACAGCGCCTCGAGCTCCGCCCGGCGTTCCGGCGGCGCGGTCTGCCAGTGCCCGCCGAAGCCGGGCACGGCCATGTCGGCGTGGAACCCGACCAGGCCGGTGCGGGCGTAGAGCGCCAGGTGCAGCAGGGAGATGTCGCTGTAGCCGAGGATGGGCTTCGGGTCGGCCCGGACCGCGTCGAGGTCGACCAGGTCGAGGTAGCCGAACGCGGTCATACCGCCGTCCGCCGCGATGATCGCCCGAACCTCAGGGTCACGGAGCAGGCCGTTGAGCTCCGCGGCGATCTCGGCCGGCGTGGCCGCACTCCACCACCGCTGCCGCCCGACGTCGAGCAGCGGCGCCCGCCGAACCCGAAAACCCCACCTTTTGAGTACGGCCACGGTCTGCTCGACGTGCGGCTCGTACATCGCCGGCAGCGGCCCGGACAGCGAGGCGATCACCACGAGATCCCCGGGCCGCAGCGCCCGGGGCCGCAGCAGCTGAGGCGAGTCAGAATCGGTCACCGAAGCATCATCCGCAGACCCGCCCCGACAGGCGACTCATTTACGAACAGCTATGTCGTACAAAATCTTGGTTTTCGTCACCGCATGCCGGTGGAGACCAGCGCGGCGGTTCTCGACGCCGTCACCCTGCGCGGCCGGGGGCGCCGGGCTGGCCGCGTAGGGCGAACTGCCGGTGATGGGCCCGCCGCCGGCCGCTGACAGCGGCACGGCTGGTCGCCTGCTGCTTCGTCCGCCGGGGGCGGACCGGTGAGGTGCGGTCGACTCAGCGGGCCCTCCGTCTCCGGGAAGGCCCGCTCATCGAGGTCAGCAGGAGGACAGGCTGAAGTTGAAGAGGGTGTCGACATCGCCCTCGGTGGTGTTCATCGACATCGTGCTGGTGCCGGTGGAGGAGCCGGCGTTGACCCGCAACTCCGTATTGACGTTGAGGACGCTCTGTGTGCCGCACCCGGAGTAGGTCAGCACGGGGGCCACGTCCCAGGTCGTCCAGAGGCCGGACCAGGGCCCGCTGAACGTCACGTCCTTGCGCTCGGTCGCCGAGGACCCCTGCCAGTAGTAGCTGGTGCGCTGCAGGGCGCTCGCTCCGGACTTCAGGTTCGCCCGGCCACGGTAGTTGGCCGAGGCGATGGCGATGGTCCAGCCGTCCGGGACGGTCACCAGGACGCCGAGCTGGCAGTTCTTGCGACGGTCGACGATGTCGGCGTCCCCGCCCGCCGCGGCGACGAAGTCGTTATATCTGACCCGGAACCCGGTGTCGTCGCCGTTGCTGTAGACCGAGGCGGTGCCCGGGGCGCAGCCCGATCCGCTGGCGGCGATCACCTCGACGGTGATCCTGGCCGCGGCGGCTCCGGTGGCGGCGTGTGCGGGGGTGCCGAGCGGGAGCGCGAGGGCCGTGGCCAGCGCGGCCGTCAAGACGCGGTTGCTGTTTTTCATAAAAATCCTTCCGGGCATGGGTTTATCAGGGACGACCGCATTGACTCTTGAGTCATTCCAGAACGGCTGCCGTCACATCCGCGACAACCGTAGTAGCGCTGATCAGTCATACACAAGCATCAATTTTACATTGATCTATATCGAACTGTGCAGCGTGCGGGGCGGGTGGCCGACGGCGGGCCGAGATCCCTGCCAAAAGCGTATATATCCGGCAAGATGTCAGCGTGTAAGCGGCTTATGGACGGGTTCATGCCTCGTCGACCTCTTTCTCGATGGGCATCAAGAACCTCGCCGACCCGGGCGTCGACTATTGACTTACATTGAAGCCAATCAATAGCTTGACTCCGGCCAGCCTCGAACTCGAAGGGATAAAGAATGAAAGATTTGTTAACTCGTGCCGGCCTTGCGCTCGCGGTCCTCACGTCTTCGCTGCTCATGGCATCGCCGGCGTCCGCGGGGCTCATTCTCACCGACCCGCCGCCCACCGACGAGATCTCCATCCAGCTGGTCGCCATGGCGGGCTCGGGCTGCGCGCCGGGGACCGCCGACGTCGCGATCTCGCCGGACCACTCCGCGTTCACCGCGATCTACAGTGCCTACCTGGCGCAGGCCGGCCCCAGCGTCCCGGTCACCGAAAACCGCAAGAACTGCCAGCTCAACGTGCTGGTCAACGCGCCGTCCGGGTACACCTTCGCGATCGCCAAGGTGGACTACCGGGGATACGGATTCCTGCAGCGCGGCGCGACCGCCCAGCAGCGGGCGAACTACTACTTCCAGGGCATGTCGATGGGCAGCTATGCCAACCACCCGATCGCCGCGCCCCTGGACGACAACTGGATCGCCACGGACGAGATCCCGATCGCGTCGCAGGTCTTCCGCCCCTGTGGCGAGCAGCGCAACCTCAACATCAACACCGAGCTGCGGGTCACCAAGGGCACCTCGACCGACGTCAGCTACCTGACGATGGACTCCACCGACGGCAGCATCGAGACGATCTACCACTTTTCCTGGATGCGTTGCCACTGACCGTGGTGCCGGGACGTCGGGCGGCCTCGGTCCCGAGCGGGCCTGGCGGCTCGGCGTCCCGGCCGGCAGGGCGCGGGGCAAGGCGAGGTGGACGCTTCGTCAAGCTTGACAGCGACGCGTTCGATGGCGGCGTCGAACTCGTAGCGCTCATCCGGCTCCATCTCGCCGAGGTGGTACCCGATCTCCTCAACGGCGCTACCGGCCGATCGATCATCCTGGTGCTGGTGGAGGACGGTCTCGAGGGCGGCGATACTCGCGATCAGTGCTTCCATCACCCGATCCACAGCGTCTCTCCGCTCAGCAGCGGTTAGGGCACCGCAAACTGCCTTATCTCGTAGTGCGCGATCTGCGGTAGAAGAGTATGCGGGCGGCCTTCCAGAAGTGGCTGGCTCCTCGATTCACCGGATCGGGGGCCGCCCCCTCGAAACCATGGAGGCGTTCTTGAAGAATCTGACCTGTAGTCGAAGCGAAGCATCCGAAGCGCCAGCGTGGAGCGGTCCCTGCAGTCCACCTGTGCCTCGGGGCTGGGCACACTGAACT